>JBJMLA010000086.1:0-82486 GCA_045805505.1 Solirubrobacteraceae bacterium | reverse complement strand
CTGACCGACGCCCAGGGGCGCACGGTCGACTTCCGCCACGCGATCATCGTCATGACCTCGAACATCGGGGCCTCGGAGATCGCGCGGAACACGCCGCTCGGCTTCACCGTCGGCGACGACGATCACGGCATGACCTATGACGACATGAAGGGTCGCGTCATGGGCGAGCTGAAGAAGGTGTTCCGGCCGGAGTTCCTCAACCGCATCGACGACGTGATCGTCTTCCACAAGCTGCAGAAGGACGAGGTCAAGACCATCGTCGAGCTGCTGCTGCGAAGGATCCGCGAGTCGCTGGCCGAGCGTGAGCTCCAGCTCGACCTGACCGAGGACGCCAAGGACCTGCTCGTCGAGAAGGGCTGGGATCCCGCCATGGGCGCCCGTCCGCTCCGCCGGGCGATCCAGCGCTACATCGAGGATCCGCTCGCGGACTTCGTGCTGCGCTCGGAGCTGCCCCCGGGCGGCACGGTCCTGGTCGACCGCGATCCCGATGGAGGCGAGCAGCAGGGCGGGGCCAACGACGGCGAGCAGAAGCCCGAGGTCCGGCTCACGATCATCCAGCCCGATCCGGCGAAGGTGCCGGCGGCCGTGGGCGCCCCCGAGGAGGAGGCCTCCGACGAGGCCCCCGAGGACAAGATCCTGCCGGGTGAGCCCGACCAGCCGCGGTCCGAGGGCGGCGACGTCGAGTAGCGCTCGCTCATCGACCGGTATTTCGCGAAGGGCGCCTGCGGGCGCCCTTCGTCGTTAAGCGTCGTGCTTGACAAGCGACAGTCAACGATATATCGTGATAGCTCGTAATGCACGTACGACGAAAGAAGGTCCCCATGCACGGCATGGACCACGATTCCCACTCACACCCCCATCGGCCGCACCATCGCGGGCCTCGCGGCCTGCGCCACGCGCGGCCCGGTGGGCGACACGGCTTCGGCGGGCCGGGCCCACGGGGCCGCCGCGCCGGGCGCGGCGATGTCCGCGCAGCGATCCTGCTGCTCCTCGCCGAGGAGCCCCGCAACGGCTACGCGCTGATGCAGGAGGTCGAGCAGCGCAGCGACGGCGTCTGGCGCCCGAGCCCCGGCTCGGTCTACCCGGCGCTGTCCCTGCTCGAGGACGAGGGCCTCGTTCGCGTCCGCGAGGGCGGTTCGGGCCGCACGTTCGAGCTCACCGACGCGGGCACCGCCCACGTCGAGGAGCAGCGCGAGGCGTTCGGCGAGCCGTGGAAGGACGCCATGGGCGACATGCCCAAGTCCGACCGCGAGCTGCGCGACCTGGCCGTCGAGATCGTCAAGATCACGATGGAGAGCTTCGGTCGCCGCGGCACGCCCGAGCAGAGCGCGCAGGCCGCCACGCTGCTGGCCGAGACACGTCGCGGGCTCTACCGCATCCTCGCCGGCGAGCAGTGACGCCGCCGGTCAGGCGTGCACGACCTCGTCGCCGCCCCACGGGGTGACGACGCCCGGCTCGCGGAACCGCTCGGGCAGGTCCTCGACCATGTTCCAGGTGGCCGCGAGCCGGCCGAGGCCGATGCACATCGCGCACAGGACGCCGAGCTCGACGAGCCGCTGCTCGTCGAAGTGCTCACGCAGCCCGTCGTAGGTCGCGTCGTCGATCGCCAGGTGATCGCGGGCCATGAGGTCGGCGTAGGCGATGGCGGCGCGCTCGGCGTCGTCGAGCGCGCCGGCCTCGGGCGGATGCTCGAGCGCGCAGACGAGCTCCTCGTCGACGCCGGCCTCCGTCCCGAACCCGTAGCGCGTCGCCATGCAGCTGCGGCACTGGTTGTGCCAGGCGATCCGGATGCGCACGAGCTCGACCAGCCGGGGCGGGAGCTGTCCGCCGGTGTAGACCGCTCCGAGGAACCCGCCGAGGTGCTCGGCGACCGCGCCGGCCTGCGCGTAGATCTGCATCGACACCGGCGCGTCCGCGCCGAAGAGCGGCTCATAGACCTCGGGCGGGGCGGGGGTGACGCGGCTCATGCACCGAGGGTCCCAGAACGCAACGCCGCCGGATACCGCCGTTCGGGGGGATTCGCGATCGTGACGGTTCGCACACACGACCGCGCCGGTTCTGGAATGCTGCGCCGAGTCAACCGACGGGGAGTGAGAGAGACTGATGGACGCTGCACGACTCAAGACGATCGGGGTCTTCGCCGACCTCGACGACGACGCGCTCGAGGCGGTCTCGAAGCTGGCGGCCGAGGTCTCGGTTCCCGCCGACAAGGAGCTCGTCCGCGAGGGCGACTTCTCCTATGACCTGATCGCCATCGAGGAGGGCACGGCCAAGGTCCACTCGGGCGACGAGATCATCGCCGAGCTCGGGCCCGGCGACGTCGTCGGCGAGATGGGCGTGCTGGAACGCCAGCAGCGCAACGCGTCGGTCACCGCGACATCACCGATGATGCTCGTGACCCTGACCGGCTGGGACGTCCGCAAGCTTCGCAAGCAGGCGCCCCAGGCCGTTCAGGCTCTCGAGGACGTGGTGCGTCAGCGCAGCGCCGGCTAGAGCGCCAGCGCGTAGCCGTAGACCACGCAGGTCCCGGTGGCGCTGCCGGTGCCCTCCTGGCGGATGACGCCGTGGAGCACGTAGTGCAGCGGACCCGTCTGGGCGTAGAGCTCGAACGTGTTCGAGCCGTTGACCGTGAACGTGTTCTGCGTCGCCGCGGCGACGGTCGTCACGACGGGGTTGCCGCCACCGACGGTGCGGGTGAAGTTGACGGTCTGGCCCGAGCCGTTGGCGAACGTGACCGACACCTGCGGGTCCTCCTTCGCCGCGGTCTTGTCCTGATCGGCGCACGTGGCGCTGACCAGCCCGAGACCGGGGTAGCCGCCGATGCCGACGGGCGCGCTGGTCGCGTTGTCGACGACGTCGATGCCCTGGCCGAACGTGCCCTTGGCGCCGGCGACGACGCCGGAGAGATCGACGAACCGCGCGGGGATCTTGCCCCGCAGCGACCCTTCGCTGGCGGTGGCGACGAGCTTGCCCGCGGCCTTGGCCTGCGACGAAGCGGCGCCGGTGGCGCTCTTGCCGTCGACGGCTCCCGCGTTCTTGGCGAAGCTGATCGCGGCGACCGACGTGCCCGCGGCAGCGAGCACGAGAGCCATGATTGAAACAACGAACGACGGCGTGATACGCCGCATACGGCACCTCCCAGGTAGCTTGCGTCCGATGGAACACGCGGCGGCGCACGAAGGACCGGTCGAGATCAAGGTGCGTGACGACGGGCCCTACAAGGTCACGGGGCCGGTGCGCATCGTCGACGCCGACGGCGGCGTCTTCGAGGTCGCCGAGGGCCGCCCCGTCGCCCTGTGCCGCTGCGGGAAGTCGCAGACCAAGCCGTTCTGCGACGCCGCCCACAAGTCCGCCGGATTCGAGAGCTGCGTCCGTGCCGCGCGGTCCTAGCACCCGCAGCGTCCACGCGGGGCTGCCGCCGGCCGAGCAGGGCCGGCCGTTCCTGCCGGGTCCCGTGCTCGCGTCGGCCTACCACCTGGCCGGCGACGACGTGCACGCCGCGACGGGCTACTTGCGCGAGGGCAACCCGACCTGGGAGGCCTACGAGCGCGCGCTCGGCGAGCTCGAGGGCGGCGACGTGGTGATCTTCGCCTCGGGCATGGCGGCGGCGACCGCGGTGCTCCTGTCGGCGGCGCCGGGCGAGGTCCTCGTCGCGCCGGTCGACGGCTACTTCGGGGTGCGCGCGCTGTCGGAGGGCCACATCAGCGAGCGCGGCATCGACGTGCGCCTGGTGCCCAACACGCAGGCGGCGATGGAGGAGGCGGCGGTCGGGGCGACGATCGTCGTCTGCGAGTCGCCGTCGAACCCCAGCCTCGAGGTGATCGACATCCCGGCGCTGCGGGCGGTCGCCCCGGAGGCGGCGCTGATCGTCGACAACACGCTGGCCACGCCGCTGGCGCTGCGCCCGCTCGAGCTCGGCGCCACGGCCACGCTCGCCAGCGCGACCAAGGCGCTCAGCGGCCACAGCGATCTCCTGATGGGCTACGTCGCCACGAACGACGCGGCGTGGCTCGAGCGGATGCGCGCGTGGCGCCAGCTCACGGGCGCGATCCCCGGCCCGGTCGAGACCTGGCTGGCGCACCGCTCGCTGGCCACGCTCGGCCTGCGGGTCGAGCGTCAGGCGGAAAGCGCCGCCGCGCTGGCCGACCTGCTGCGCGCGCGCGGCGACGTCGTCGACGTGCGCTGGCCCGAGATGGGCGCGGTCGTCTGCTTCACGCTGGCCGACGCCGAGACGGTGGCCCGGTTCTTCGCCGGCAGCGACATGATCATCGAGGCGACGAGCTTCGGCGGCGTCCACACGAGCGGCGAGCGCCGCGCGCGCTGGGGCGCCGACGACATCGCCGAGGGCTTCGTGCGCTTCTCCTGCGGCATCGAGGACACCGCCGACCTGCTGGCCGAGGTCACGAAGGCGCTCGACGCAGCATCCCGCTGACCGCCGCGTCGAACGGCGCGGTGGTGAAGCACGACGGCTCGGCGAACTCCTCGGTGGCCAGCGCCTGCTCCCAGCTCATCGAGCCGGCCTGGCGCAGCAGCGCCTTGGCCATCGCCGGGGCGTACGGCGGCAGCGCGGCGAGGCGGTCGCACCAGGCGTCGGTGGCGGCCGGAAGGTCGGCGTGGGGGACAACGGCGTTGACGAGCCCCCACGCGTGGGCCGTCTCGGCGTCGACGTGCTCGCCGCTGACGTAGAACTCGAAGGCGCGCTGGTGGCCGAGTCGGCGGGTCAGCAGCCAGCTCGTGCCCACCTCGGGGATCAGCCCGATGCGGCCGAACGCGGGAACCAGCGTCGCGCGGTCGCTGGCCAGGATCACGTCGCAGGCGAGCGCGAAGGCCAGCCCGACCCCGGCGGCGGCGCCGTTGAGCGCGCAGACCATGGTCTGGTCGGCGCCGGCGATCTGGCGGACGATGCCGCCGAACTGGCGGCGGATCCAGCGCCACATCAGGGTGGAGCCCTCGCCGCCCTCGCCGTCCAGGGACGCCACGCCCGCCTGCATCATCCGCAGGTCGCCGCCGGCGCTGAACGCCGGGTCCGCGCCGGTCAGGACGATCGTGCGCAGCGCGGGGTCGGCGGTCAGCTCCTGCAGCGCGGACTGGAGCTGCAGGCACAGGCCGGCGCTCAGGACGTTGCGCTTGGCGGGGTCGTCGAGCGTGACGATCGCGCGCTCCTCACGGCGCTCGACGCGCACGAGGACGCGCTCGTCCGCGCGCCCTTCGGCGATCAGCTCGGCGTAGGTGGACGGCGGCATAGCGACCTCCAGGCGGTGTCGGAGAACAGGGCGCGCCGGCGGGCGTCGGGCCGCGGGGCGCGGCCCGACAACCAGTGCCGGCAGTACTCGGTGGCGGGGCCCAGCCAGACCGCGTGCGCGGTGGCCAGGTCGAACTCGATGAGCTCGGGGTGGCGCGCCCACCAGGCGCGCACTGTGCGGAAGAAGTCGCGGTTGAGCGCCCCGACGTCGTCGCCGGCCGGCGGCCCGGCGAGCAGGTAGCGCATCTGCGGCGGATGACGCTGCGCCCAGCGCAGGTGCGCGTCGACGACGGCGCGCACGCCCTGCTCGGCGCCGGCGTCCTCGATAGCGGCCGCAAAGCCCCGCTGGTAGTCGGCTAGCACCGCGGCGTGCAGAGCGGCCGCGATGCCCTCCTTGTCCCCGAAGTGGTGGTAGATCGAGCCGATGCTGGCGCCGGACCCGGTCCGGATGTCCTCCAGCGTCGCGCCCAGGATCCCCTTCGCCTCGAACGCGCCGAGCGCCGCCACCAGGATGTCCTCACGTCGGTGCGGGTCGACCACGACTAGAAGATTATTCCAAACCCTCCCAAAGGGGTCTGACCCTTTTAAGAGGGTTGGGGGTGGCGGGGCCGAGATCGTCCGGCGCGGTGCCTAGTCTCGGCGACCGTCATGGCCCGAACGACCACGATTCACGTCTGCTCGGGATGCGGGCACTCCGAGCCGCGGTGGATGGGGCAGTGCCCCGGCTGCGGTGAGTGGAACACGCTGGTCGAGGAGCGGTCGGCGCCGGTGGCGAGCGGCGGCGGGAAGGGCACGGCGCGGCGGTCGGCGGCGCTGCGGCCCGTGGCGCTGCGCGACGTCCCCGTCGAGCGGGTTCCGCGGCTGGAGTGCGGGATCGGCGAGCTCGACCGGGTGCTCGGCGGCGGGCTCGTTCCTGGCTCGCTCGTGCTGCTCGGCGGCTCGCCGGGCATCGGCAAGTCCACGCTGACGGGGATGGCGCTCGGGCACCTCGAGGCCGGCGGCCGCAAGACGCTCTACGTCAGCGGCGAGGAGTCCGCGTCGCAGGTGCGCCTGCGCGCCGAGCGCCTGGGGGAGGCCGCGCTGCGCGTCCCGGTCATCGCCGAGACCGACCTCGACGCCGTCCTGGCCACGATCGAGGCCGAGCGCCCGGAGGTCTGCGTCATCGACTCTGTCCAGACGCTGCACGCCGCGGACCTGACGGGCGCGCCCGGTTCCGTCGGGCAGGTGCGCGAGGTCGCCGGGCGGCTGATGCGCGTGGCGAAGTCCGGTGGCACGGCGGTCGTGCTCGTCGGCCACGTCACCAAGGAGGGCGCGCTGGCCGGCCCGCGCGTCCTCGAGCACCTCGTCGACTGCGTCCTGCTCTTCGAGGGCGAGCGCGAGCGCACCTACCGCACCGTGCGCGCGCTGAAGAACCGCTTCGGCTCGACCAACGAGGTCGGCGTCTTCGAGATGGCCGAGGGCGGGCTCGTCGAGGTCCTCGACGCCAGCGCGCGCTTCGTCGGCCAGGCCACGCGCGCGCCCGGGAGCGTCGTCCTGGCGTCGATGGAGGGCTCGCGGCCGCTGCTCGTCGAGGTCCAGGCGCTCGTCTCCCCGTCCGAGCTCGTGCCGCCGCGCCGCGTCTGCAACGGCATCGATCGCAACCGGCTCGCGCTGGTCCTCGCGGTCCTCGGGCGACACGCCGGCGTGTCGGTCGGCACCGCCGACGTCTTCGTCAACGTCGTCGGCGGCGTGCGGGTCGACGAGCCCGGCGCCGACCTGGCGATCGCCGTCGCCGTGGCCAGCGCCGCGCGCGGCGTGACCGCCGGCAACGGGACGCTGCCGCTGGCCTGCTTCGGCGAGGTCGGCCTGACCGGCGAGCTGCGGCCCGTCGCCCACGCCGACCGACGCCAGACCGAGGCGGCGAAATTCGGCCTCGGCGCGGTCATCTCGCCGGAGGGCGCGCCGACGCTGCGCAAGGCGCTGGCCGCCGCGCTCGGCCGCAGCGAGCCTGCCGCTCGCGCGGCCTGACGCTCCCAGCGAACGCCCAGCCGAAACACACGCGGCGCCGAGCGAGGGAACCGATCCTCGGTTCCATGAAGAACACCATCGCAACCATCGTTGCCGCGATGCTGGCGGGGGGCGCCGTCGTCTTCGGCGTCACCTCGGCGGCGGGCGACGACAGCAAGGCCACCACGCCCGCGGCCATCGGTCAGCCCACCGCGGCCGTGCAGGGCGCCGCGCCCCAGCAGGGCTCGGTTCCCCCGCAGGGCTCCGTCCCGCCCGGCTTCGGCACGCCGGCCACCGGCGAAGCCGCCGAGCAGGCCTCGGCCGCAGCCACCGCGAAGTACGACGGCACGGTCGAAGCCGTCATGGCGCTCGACGACGGCAGCTACGTCGTGCACGTCATCACCAGCAGCGGCGAGCTCCACGTCCAGGTCTCCGAGGACTTCCAGGTGACGGGCGTCGACCAGGGAATGGGCCGCGGAGGCCCGCCCACGGGCACGGCGCCGTCGGGCACCACGACGTCGTGATCGGCCTCAGCCGATCCGGATGACGCGCGAAGCCCGGCCGACGGCCGCGCCGCTCCCGGCGCCGCTGTCGGCCGCGGCAACGGCGACCTTCACGCGGGCCGGACGGCTCGCCCGTCGCAGCGCCTGGCGAAACGCCTTGCTCACGGGAACCGAGACGCGCTCGCTGCGGCCCCACGGGATCTCCAGGGTGGCACGGCCTACCCGCTTGGCCTTGCGCAGCTTGCCGAGCCTGGCCGCGGTGCTCAGGGTCACGGTCCCCCGGCAGGCCTTCGCCTTGTAGACGCAGCGGATGAGCAGCGCGACGCGGCCCGAGCGCGACACGAGGGCAACGGCATCGACGACCTGGACCTCCGGAGGCGTCACCCCCGCGTCGCCGCCACCGGGACCGGTTCCCTCGGCCCCGTCGCCGCCGTTGACCGCGGAAGCGGGCGCCGGCGCCGGCCCCGGCGCGGTGGCGGGCGCGGGGAACCCCGAGCCCTCGGCGCTGGCCGGCGGCGCCGGCGGCTGGGCGCCGTCGCCGGGGGCCGCCGGGCCGGTCGCGCCGGCACCGCCGCGCTCGATGACGTCGCAGAAGTCATCGACGCCGTCGAGCAAGTCGGCCACCGCGCGATCACCAGGGAACTTCGGCTCGAAGAAGTCGCCGTCGCACTGCACGTTCTCCTTGAGGTCGTCGCGCGAGAGGATCAGGTCGGCTCCGGGACCGCCGACGAACGAGTCGGTTCCGCCGGCCCCCTCGAGCCGGTCGTCGCCTGCGCCGCCTCGCAGCCCCTCGCCACCGGCCGAGCCGACGATGTCGTCGGCCTTCGACGTCCCGGCGATCGACTCGAAGTCGCCGGCGACCTCGTCGCGGTTCGCGCTGTCGGCGCAGTGGCTTCCGGTGCGAACCGGCGGCAGGCCGCCGACCAGCGCGTCCTCGGGGCCGCCGTCGTTGCAGAGCCCGTCGCCGGCGATGACGACGACGCCGCTCGCGCGGGATTCGGCCTTGCTGCCCACCAGGCCGTCGCGCTCGTAGACGAGCTGGTCGACGCCGTCGCCCCCGGACAGGAAATCGCCGCCGGTTCCGCCATCGAGCGCGTCGCGTCCGCCTTCGCCGAGCAGCTGGTCGTTGCCGGTGCCGCCGAGCAGGGTGTCGTCACCGGGGCCGGCCAGCAGCGCGTCGTTGCCTGCGCCGCCCTCGAGTTGCGCCGACCCGCGCCGACCCGTGAGCGTGTCGTCGCCGGCTTCGCCGAGGACGCTCCAGGACAGCGCCGGGTCGGCGAAGAGCTCGACCTGATCGCCGCCGCCGCCCATCGTCGTCAGGACGCTGCCGCCGAGCGGCACGGAACAGCGGACGACGCCCGCGAACGCGCTGCAGCCGGCTCCGGCCGTCGCCCGCGTGAGGGAGCCGTTGAGCGGGGCGACCTGGAGGCCCATCGTCGAACCCTCCACGTCGAGGCTCGAGATCTGGAGCTGCTCGGCCTCGGCGCCGCCGGCGATCACGGCCGAATTGCCGCTCACGGAGACCGTGACGGCACCCTGGGCGGGCACCGCCATCCCGGCCAGCGCCAGCACCGTCACGAACCCCCCGATGACATGCATCGGGCGACCCTAATGGACCCCGGGTCCGTAGCGTACGATCGACACGGCGTCAAGCCCGAAAACGCCAGCAAATCCGGGCCCTTGAACCGGTAAACAGGGCCTAAAGATCTGTTAGAATCTAGGTCGAATGGCCGCCAGAACCGGGGATGAGGTCTCAGACCTCGAGCGTCAGGAGCCCCGGCTCGTCAAATCTCTCGAGATGGTTGCGCCGGGCACGGCGCTGCGCGAGGGAATCGACAACATCCTGCACGCGCGGACGGGCGGCATGATCGTCATCGGCGACCCCGATGAGCTCGCGTTCCTTTTCTCGGGCGGCATCAAGCTCGACATCGACTACACCCCCGCGCTGCTCTACCAAGTGGCGAAGATGGACGGGGCGATCGCGTGCAACGCCAACGCCACGAAGATCTCGTGGGCCAACGTCCAGCTGACGCCCGACCCCACGATCCTCTCCCTCGAGACGGGCACGCGGCACCGCACCGCCGAGCGCGTCTCCAAGCAGACCGACGCCCTGGTGATCGCCATCAGCCAGCGGCGCGAGGTCGTCTCGCTCTACGTCGACGGCGCGAAGTACATCCTCGAGGACATCCCCGTGGTGCTCGCCAAGGCCAACCAGGCCCTGGCCACGCTCGACAAGTACCGCACGCGCCTGGACCAGGTCTCCACACGCTTGACCGCCCTGGAGTTCGAGGGCGGGGCCACGCTGCACGACGTGCTCACGGTGCTTCAGCGCTCCGAGCTCGTCATGCGCATGGCCGTCGAGATCGAGCGCTACATCGTCGAGCTGGGCACCGAGGGCCGGCTCATCGAGATGCAGCTCGAGGAGACGATGGTCGGGACCGCGGCCGACAAGGCCGCCCTCGTCCACGACTACCTGGCGGAGGACTCCGACGAGTCGTTCGCCGCCGCGCTCGAGCAGATCGGGCGGCTCCCGCACCAGGACCTCCTGGACTTCGGGCGCCTCGCCGAGCTGCTCGGCTATGACCGCAAGCTGAACACCCTGGACTATCCCGTCTCGCCGCGCGGCTTCCGGATCCTCGGACGGATCCCGCGCCTGCCGAAGATCGTCGTCGCGCACATCGTGCGCGCGTTCGGCGGGCTGGACGAGATGCTCGCCGCCACCGACACCGAGCTGGAAGCGGTGGAGGGCGTCGGCGAGATCCGGGCCAAGGAGATCCGCGAGGGCCTGCGCCGGTTGCAGGAGATCAACCTCGTCGATCGCTACCTGCAGACGTAGTGAGACAGACCATGGGGGCCGGCACCCGGCCCACCCCACAAGGAGGAAGCACCATTCCGGACGTGACCGAAGAGCAGCTCCTGGCGGACCTCGAGATCCCCGAGCCCGAGAACATCGAGTTCGAGGTCGGCGACTCAGTCGTCTATCCCCATCATGGGGCGGGCAAGGTCCTCAAGAAGGAGATGCGCACGATGTTCGGTGAGGAGCGCGAGTACCTCACCATCAAGATCCTGCACAACGACATGACCGTCATGGTGCCTTGTTGCAACGCCGGCAAGGCGGGGCTGCGGCGCATCTGCGACGAGGAGGCCATCGAGAAGGTCATGGCCGTCCTCCAGGATGACCTGTCCGACATGCCCAAGAACTGGAACCGCCGGTTCAAGCACAACCGCGACAAGATCAAGACCGGCGACATCTACGAGATCGCCGAGGTCGTCCGCAACCTCGCCATCCGCGAGTACGACAAGGGCCTCTCGACGGGTGAGAAGCAGATGTTCACGCGGTCGAAGAAGATCCTGGCCTCCGAGCTGATGTACGCGCTCGACAAGAACGAGGAAGAGGCCGAGGAGTACCTCGACACCCTCCTCACCGAGTCGGCCGCCGGCAAGGTCGGGAGCGCCGCGTAGCCGTAGCGCTGATCGTCGCCGCCGGGCGAGGCGAACGTCTGGGACTCGACGTCCCGAAGGCGTTCGCCCCGCTCGCCGGGCGACCCATGGTGGAATGGGCCATCGAGGCCCTCACCGCCGCCTCCTCCATCGAGCACGTCGTGATCGCCCTGCCGCCGGGCGTGAACGCCCCCGCGGGCACGATCGGCGTGGTCGGCGGCGCCCACCGCTCGCTGTCGGTCAAGGCCGCGCTGCGCGCCGTCGCCGGAGACCCCGTGGTGGTCCACGACGCCGCTCGCCCGCTGCTGACACCCGAGCTCGTCGAGGCCGTCCTCGGTGGGCTGATCGACGCCGACGCGGCCATCGCGGCGGCGCCGGTGACCGACACGATCAAGGAGGCGCGTGACGGCGAGGTCGTGCGGACGCTCGACCGCTCGGGGCTGTGGGCCGTGCAGACGCCGCAGGCCTTTCACCGCGTCGTCCTCGAGCGGGCGCTCGAGCAGGACGAGGACGTGCTCGCCGCCGCCACCGACGACGCCTCCCTGGTCGAGGCGATGGGCGGGACGGTCCGGATCGTCGAGGCGCCGCGCGAGAACCTCAAGGTGACGACGCCGCTGGACCTGCGGCTCGCCGAGCTCCTGCTGGGCGACCGCTAGCTAGCTCTCTTCGACGAGCGGCAGCAGCGGCAGGACGCCGGCGACCCGGATCGTCCGCAGCGCCGCAGGCGACAGCTCGGCGGCCACGCCGAAGTTCCAGCGGCCCTCCTGCGCGGCCTGCATCGTCCGCAGGATCACGGTCAGGCCCGTGGAGTCCACGAACGCCACCTGGCTGAGGTCGAGGATGACCGAGCGCCCGTTGCGCATCTCCTGGTCGAGCGCCTCGCGCAGCTCGTCGGCTGTGGAGAGATCGAGCTCTCCGAGCACGGCGATACGCGCCCAGGTCAGGCCACCCGTCACTACGAGGTCGAATTCGACGGTCTCCACAGCTCTGGACCGTTTTGACGCGCGCCAGCGGAAAAGGTTGGCCGGTTGCGCGCCGGCCGGCTCAGCGCTCGCTGTCGAGCATCGCCATCTGCGGCGCGGCGTAGCGGTCACCGGCGGCGGCGCCCGCCGGGACCGCCGCGTCGATGCGCTCGAGATCGGCGGGGGAGAGCGTGACGTCCAGCGCCCCCAGCGCCTCCTCGAGCCGGTCGCGGCGCCGGGCGCCGACCAGGGGAACGATGTCCTCCCCGCGCGAGAGCACCCAGGCGATGGCCAGCTGCGCGACCGTCGCGCCTTGCTCGTCGGCGATCCCCCGCAGCGCCTCGACCAGGGCCAGGTTGCGCTCGAGGTTCTCGCCCTGGAAGCGCGGGCTGTGGGCGCGGAAATCGCCGGCGCCCAGCTCGCGATCGGGCGACCAGTGCCCCGAGAGCAGGCCGCGCGACAACACGCCGTAGGCGGTGACGGCGATGCCCAGCTCGCGGCAGGTGGGGAGGATCTCGGCCTCGATGCCGCGCGACATCAGCGAGTACTCGATCTGCAGATCGGCGACCGGCCGCACCGCGTGGGCGCGGCGGATGGTCTCGGCGCCGACCTCCGACAGCCCGACGTGGCGGACGTAGCCCTCGTCGATGAGCTCGCCGATGGCGCCGACCGTCTCCTCGATCGGCACGCTCTGGTCCAGGCGGGCGGGGCGGTAGACGTCGATGTGGTCGGTGCCCAGGCGCCGCAGCGTGTAGGCGAGGAAGTTGCGGACCGCCGCGGGCCGCGCGTCGTAGCCGATCCACGCGTTGTCGGGGCCGCGCATGCCGCCGAACTTGACGCTGATCAGCAGCTCCTCGCGCGAGCGCTCACGCAGCGCGCGGCCGATGAGCATCTCGTTGTGGCCCATCCCGTAGAAGTCGCCCGTGTCGAGCAGCGTGACGCCGGCCTCGACCGCGGCGTGGATCGTCGCGATGCCCTCGTCCTCGTCGGCCGGGCCGTAGAGGTCGGACATCCCCATGCAGCCCAGGCCGATGGCGGAGACCGCCGGCCCTCCGGTTCCCAGCGCGCGCGTGTCCATCCGTTCGTTGTATCAGCGCCGCTTGGAGCCCCATCAGCAGGTTTCGTGGCGCGGTAAGGAACCTGATGCGAGCATGGCGCGGTGTCGCGTCGCGCCTGGATCGCCTTTGCCACCTGCTCGGTGCTGTGGGGCGTGCCCTACTTCCTGATCAAGGTCGCGGTCGAGGACCATTCGCCGTTCTTCGTGGCCTGGGCGCGGGTCGCGCTGGGAGCGGCGGTGCTGCTGCCGATCGCCTGGAAGGTCGGCGCGTTCCGGGGCATGCGCGAGCGCTGGCCCGTGGTCGTCGCGTTCGCGGTCATCGAGATCTCGATTCCCTTCACGCTGATCCCGGTGGGCGAGGAGTACATCTCCTCGTCGCTGGCGGCGATCCTCATCGCCGCGGTGCCGCTGACCATCGCGCTGATGACGATCCGCTTCAACCCGTCCGAGCGGATCTACGGCGCGCGGCTGGGCGGCCTGTTCGTCGGCCTCGCGGGCGTCGTGATGCTGATGGGCATCGACGTCGCCGGCAAGCCGCGCGAGCTGCTCGGCGCGGCGTGCATGCTCGTCGCGACCGTCGGCTACGCGGCGGGTCCGATGCTCATCCGGATGAAGATGTCGGACCTGCACCCGATGGGGCCGGTCGCCGCCGCGCTCGGCATCGCCGCGGTGATCATGACGCCCGCCGGCATCGCCACTTCGCCGTCGAGCATGCCCGACGCCGACGTCATCGCCGCGCTGGCCGTCCTCGGCGTCGCCTGCACGGCGATCGCGCTGGCCACCATGTTCTTCCTGGTCGCCGACGCGGGGCCCGGCCGCGCCTCGATCATCACCTACGTCAACCCGGTGATCGCGGTCGCCCTGGGCGTCGCGTTCCTCGACGAGAGCCTCGGCGCGGCGTCGGTGGCCGGCCTGCTGCTGATCCTGGCCGGATCGTGGTTCGCGACGGGCGGAAGGCCGCCGAGCGGCCTGGCGCGCCTACTAGCGTTCCGTGGCCGTGCTGACCGACTACCACGTCCATCTTCGTCCTGACGACGCGGGCCGCCAATCCGCGGCCGAGTACTTCACGCCGGCCAACGCCGAGCGCTACCGCGAGGTCGCGGCCGAGCGCGGGATCGCGGAGCTCGGGGTGGCCGAGCACATCTACCGGTTCACCGCCGCGCTCGACGTCTGGGACCACCCGCTGTGGCAGACCTACGCCGTCGACGACATCGACCGCTACTGCTCGTTCGTGCGCGAGGAGACCGACCTCAAGCTGGGCATCGAGGCCGACTTCGTGCCCGGCCGCGAGGAGCGGATGCGCTCGCTGCTCGAGGAGCGCGACTGGGACTACGTCATCGGCTCGATCCACTTCATCGGCGAGGGCGCGCTGGACTACGACAAGTACGACGTCTGGAACTCCGGCCGCTCCCCCGATCACGTATGGCGCACGTACTTCCAGTGGCTCGGCGAGCTCGCCGCCAGCGGCATGTACGACGTGCTGGCCCATCCCGACCTGGTCAAGCACTGGGGCCAGGAGCGGCCCTGGCCGGAGAAGGACCTGCGCTTCTACTACGACATCGCGATGGAGCAGATCGCCGAGAGCGGCATCGCCGTCGAGCTGTCGACGGCCGGGCTGCGCAAGCCGGTCGGCGAGATCTATCCCTCGAGCGCGTTCCTCGAGATGATCGTCGATGCCGGCAACCCGATCGCCTTGTCCTCCGACGCCCACATCACCGACCACCTCGGCTACCGCTACGACGAGGCCGTGCAGTTCCTCGCCGACCACGGCGTGACCGAGCTCGCGGTCTTCGAGAACCGCAAGCTGCGCCTGGAGCCGATCGGATGAGCCGCACGGGCATCGGCTGGGACTCTCACCGCCTCGACGCCGGGCACAGCCTGATCCTCGGCGGGGTGGCCATCGAGCACGACCGCGGCACCGTCGCGCACTCCGACGGCGACGTCTTGGTCCACGCGGTCATCGATGCGCTGCTGGGTGCCGCCGGGCTCGGCGACATCGGCCAGCACTTCCCCGACACCGACGCGAAGTTCGCCGGCGCCGACTCGCTGGGCATCCTGCGCGAGGCGGTGTCGATGGCGCGCGAGGCGGGCTGGGCGCCGGAGTACGCCGACACCACGATCGTCTGCCAGCGCCCGAAGCTCGGACCGCACCGCGAGGCCATGCGCGCCGCGCTGGAGGCCGCGCTCGGCGCGCAGGTCAACGTGAAGTTCACCACGGGCGAGGAGATCGGCTTCGCCGGCCGTGAGGAGGGCATCGCCGCCCTCGCCGTCGTGACCGTCGCCGCCGCCTGACGGGTCGCCTGCGGACCGCCCGGAGTGTCAGCTTCACTACGCTCCGACCGATGTCCGGATCGGCCGCCACGCTGCCTGCGCGCGCGCCCGCCGTCCCCGTCCCGGCCGCTGACCGCACCCGTCCCGGCGGCCTGGCCTGGGCGCTCGGCGCGTGCGTGGTCGTCGCCGCGCTGACGCTGCTGGCTCCCTCGCAGCCGACCTATGACCCGTGGTCGTGGATCCTGTGGGGCCGCGAGATCGCCCACGGCGAGCTCTCGACGAGCTTCGGCCCGTCGTGGAAGCCGCTGCCCGTCGCGCTGACCACGGTCTTCTCGCTGTTCGGCGGCATCGCGCCCGCGCTGTGGGTCGTCGTGGCACGGGCCGGCGCGCTCGCCGGGCTCGTCTACGCCTTCGTGCTCGGCCGCCGTCTCGCCGGGCCCTGGGCGGGCGCGCTCGCCGCGGTCTCGCTGCTCGTCGCCCCGTGGTACGTCCGCAATGCGGCGCTGGCGAACTCCGAGGGCCTGCAGGTCGCCTTCGCGCTGGCCGCCGTCGAGCGCGGGCTGGCCGGCCGGCGCATGCCCGCGTTCTGGCTGGCGCTCGGGCTGGCCCTGCTGCGCCCCGAGGCGTGGCCGTTCCTCGGCCTCTACGGCCTGTGGCTGGTCTGGCGCGACCGCGCGCTGCTCGTACCCGTGGCCGCCGGGCTGATCTCGCTGCCGCTGCTGTGGCTGGTGCCCGAGCAGATCGGCTCGGGCGACTGGCTGCGCGCCGCGCACCGCGCACAGGACCCCATCAGCGGCTCGCCGGCCGACGCCGCCAACCCGCTGGTCGAGGTGGTCCGCGAGGGCTGGGACATGCTCGGTGGCGGCAGCTGGCTGCACTGGGGGCTGGTGGCCGGGCTGGCCGGCGCGCTGGCGCTGCGCGATCGCCGCCTGCTGGCCGTCGGCGCGCTGGCGGCGGCGTGGACGGTCGTCGTGGGCGCCATGACCGCCAGCGGCTACTCGGGCAACGTCCGCTACCTGATCGTCCCGGCCGCGCTGGCCATCGTGCTCGCCGCGAGCGGGATCGTGCTCGCGCTTCGGGCGCTCAGGGCGCCCCAGCTCGTCGTGGCCGCCGTCGCGGTCGGCCTCGCCGCGCTGTTCGTGGTGCCGTGGTTCGACCGGACCGATGCGGCGCTGGAGGCGGCGCGCTACCAGGCGCAGATGACCGGGCAGCTGCCCGACGTCATCGAGCGCGCGGGCGGTGCCGATCGCGTGCTCTCCTGCGGGACGGTGACCACGGGCGCCTACCTCGTGCCCGCCGTCGCCTGGCAGCTCGACCTGCACATCGACCAGATCGCGCTCGTCCCGGCCGACCCGGGCACGACCCTGCGGGTCCACACGACCAACCGGTCCTCCGCGCTGCCGACGCTCCTGCCGCTGGCCGGCCAGCCGGTGCATACGCTGGCCTTCACGCCGGCCTGGCGGATCGTCACGACGTGCTGAACCGGATCCCGCTGGGCGAGCGCACGCGGATCGCCCTCGGGTTGCTCGGCCTCGTCGTCGTCTCCTGCCTGCTGCGCTCGACCGCGCTGCACGGCCGCTTCTGGATCGACGAGGGGCTGTCGGTCAACATCGCCAGCTTCCCGCTCCTCGACATCCCCGGCGCGCTGCGCCAGGATGGCTCGCCGCCGCTGTACTACCTGCTGCTCGGGGTCTGGACGCGTCTGTTCGGCGACGGCGAGGCGCGCACGCACGCACTGTCGCTGGGCTGCGCGCTGCTGACGATCCCCGCCGGCTTTGCCCTGGCGCGCACGCTGTTCAGCGAGCGCGCCGGCTGGTACACCGCGATCCTCGCCGGGCTGGTCCCGTTCCTGAGCTACTACGCCCAGGAGACGCGCATGTACGCGCTCGAGACGCTGCTCTCGCTGCTGCTGGCCGGCACGTTCGCCATGGTCTTCGTCCAGGGCCGGCGCCGTTGGATGCCCGCCTTCGTGCTGTCGGGCGCCGCGCTGATCTACACGCACAACTGGGGCCTGTTCATGCTCGCGGGCACGGGCATCGCGCTGCTGCCGCTGCTGCGGTCGGGGGCGGTGGCCTGGCGTGACGCGCTGATCGGCTACGGCGCGATCGGCGTGCTCTACCTGCCGTGGGTGCCGACGCTGATCTACCAGGCGGGCCATACCGGGGCCCCGTGGGCGACCGCTCCGGCGCTGCGCGACCTGCCCGGCGAGCTGGCGGGGATCTTCGGCGGCCCAGGGCCGGGCGTGGCGCTGCTGCTCGTCGGCGGCAGCGGCCTCGCCGGCTGGTGGGCGCTGCGCCGCAACGGCGCCGAGCGTGAGCCGGCCTCGCCCGAGGGCACCGCGGCGACCACCATCGCGGTGGCGATCCTGGTCGCGCTCGTCCTCGCCTTCGTCCTCAACCAGGTCGCCCCGGCGTGGTCGGCGCGCTACTTCGCCGCCCTCATCGGACCCATGCTGCTGCTCGGCGGCGGCGTGCTGTCGCGGGCGGGCAACCTCGGGCTGGTGACCGTCGCGCTCGTCGCCGGGCTGTGGCTGCATCCGCCGACCGGCCGCGTCAACAACAAGAGCGACATGCACCGTGTCGCCGTCCTCGCCCGCGACCGCGTGCATCCCGGCGACATCGTGATCTCCACGCATCCCGAGCAGGTGCCGCTCGCGCACTTCTATTTCCCCAAGGGGCTGCGCTGGGCCAGCGGCATGGGCTGGTTCCCCGACACCCGGATCTTCGACTGGCGCGACGCCCTCGACCGCTACCGCGCCGCCGACCCGCAGACCGTGGCGGACACGCTGATCGGGGCCCTCGAGCCCGGCCAGCAGCTCGTGCTGATGCTCCCCATCCTGCGCACGGCGAACTGGGACGCGCCGTGGACCTCGCTGGTCAAGCAGCGCACGTTCGAGTGGGAGCGGGTGCTCGACCACGAGCCGCGGCTCAAACGCCTCGGCGTGCTGCCGGTTATCGGAAATACCGCCGTGCCACGGGGCGTAAGGCTCGTTATCTACCGTCGTTAGGGAGTGTTAGGAAGCGTTAGCGGAGTGGATTGCCGCGCGCCAAGTACGGCCATCCTGTTGCCATGGCCGCAACCGCAGAATTTCCCGCTCTTGATCCCTCCAACGGGGACGGGGCCCCCGAGCCCCGCTTCGACCGCGAGGGCGACACGAAGCCCTACGTCGTCATCGGCGGCGGCCCCGCCGGCCTGACCGCGGGCTACCTGCTGGCCAAGGCCGGCAAGAAGGTCATCGTGCTCGAGGCCGACGACCAGGTCGGCGGCATCGCCAAGACCGTCGTCGATCCCGACGGCTACCGCTTCGACCTCGGCGGCCACCGCTTCTTCACGAAGAACCAGGAAGTCGACGACCTCTGGCACGAGATCATGGGCGAGGAGTTCCTCAAGCGCCCGCGGATGTCGCGCATCTTCTGGCGCGGCAAGTACCTCGACTACCCGCTCAAGGGCACCGACGTCATCACCAAGCTCGGTCCCGTCGAGGTCATCCGCTGCGGCCTGTCCTACCTGTGGGCGGCCATCACGCCCAAGGGCAAGGAGGAGAACCTCGAGCAGTGGGTCTCCAACCGCTTCGGCAAGCGCCTGTACTCGCACTTCTTCAAGGGCTACACCGAGAAGGTCTGGGGCGTGCCCTGCACCGAGGTCCGCGCCGAGTGGGCCGCGCAGCGCATCAAGGGCCTGTCGTTCTTCAGCGCCGCGAAGTCCGCGTTCTTCGGCAACCGCGGCAACAAGATCAAGTCGCTGATCGACTCGTTCAACTACCCCCGCTTCGGCCCCGGCCAGATGTGGGAGGAGATGACCGAGCGCATCGAGGCGATGGGCGGCGAGGTGCGGATGGAGACGGCCGCCACCAGGATCGAGATCGAGAACGGCCGCGTGGTGCGCATCCACACGCCCCACGACGTCATCGAGCCGAAGGCGACCATCTCCTCGCTGCCGCTGCGCAACACCGTCGGCATGGCCGACCCGGCCGCGCCGGCCGAGGTCATCGAGGCCGCCAAGGGCCTGCGCTACCGCGACTTCCTCACGGTCTCGCTGATCATCGACGGCGAGGACCTGTTCCCCGACAACTGGATCTACATCCACGAGGAGCACGTCGAGGTCGGCCGGATCCAGAACTTCCGGTCCTGGTCGCCGTGGATGGTCCCCGATCCCGACACCGCGTGCGTCGGCATGGAGTACTTCTGCTTCAAGGGCGACCACCTGTGGAACATGTCCGACGACGATCTCGTCGCGCTGGCCAGCCGCGAGCTCGAGGCCCTCGGCCTCTGCACCGCCGACAAGGTGCGCCGCGGCTACGTCGTGCGCGTCCCGAAGGCCTACCCGATGTACGACGCCGAGTACGCCGAGCGGGTCGCCAAGATCCGCGAGTGGCTCGACCCGCTGGAGGGCTTCGCCCAGGTCGGCCGCAACGGGCTGCACCGCTACAACAACTCCGATCACTCGATGCTGTCGGCGATGCGCGCGGTGGACAACCTCATCAAGGGGACCAACCACGACATCTGGGCCGTCAACGTCGAGTCGGCCTACCACGAGACGCAGACCGACGCCGACAGCGAGAACCCGTACCGC
This sequence comes from Solirubrobacteraceae bacterium, assembly GCA_045805505.1. Classification (GTDB taxonomy): domain Bacteria; phylum Actinomycetota; class Thermoleophilia; order Solirubrobacterales; family Solirubrobacteraceae; genus BP-464. The sequence goes on along the minus strand of JBJMLA010000086.1, from coordinate 62,452 downwards.
ACGGTTCCCGAGCCCGCCTCGATGCACGAGCCGCTCGACGCGGTGCGATAGGGATGACCCGCGGCCGGGCGCTCGGGCTCCAGGCCGCGGTCAGCGTCCTGGCGCTCGCCGGCGTGATCTGGTGGTTCTCCCGCCAGGACATGCCGCAGCTGCCCTCGTTCGACGAGGCGGTCGGCCCCTTGTCTGCCGCGGTCGCGCTGTACCTGCTGGCCACGCTGCTGCGCGGCGAGCGCTGGTTCCGCCTCGTGCGTCGCGGCAGCCGCCGCGACGCCTACGCGCTGACGACCGTCGGCTACATGGGCAACAACGCGCTGCCCGCCCGCGCCGGCGACATCCTCAAGGCGATGCTCACCGCCCACCACGGCGGGGTCGCGCGCCGCCACGCGTTCGGCACGCTGGTCGCCGAGCGCCTGCTCGACGCGCTGGCGCTCGGGCTGGTCTTCGCCGCCGTCGTGCTGGCCGGCGACCTGCCGCTGGGGCTGTCCTCGACGACGCTCGCCCTGGTCGCCGCGGGGATGGCGCTCGTCGTGGTCGTCGCGCTGGTCCTGGCGCCGCGGCTGCGCGGACTGATCGCGGGACTGCTGGCGCCGAGCCGCGAGCTGCTGAGCCCGCGCGGCGGCGCGCTCCTGGCGCTGTCGGCCTTCCTGTGGCTGGCCGAGGGTGGCGTGTACGCGGTGCTCGGCAAGGTCGCCGGCGTGCCGCTGAGCCTGTCGGACGGCATGTACGTCATGGCGCTGGCCAACATCGCCGCGATGGTCCCCGCCGCGCCCGGCTACATCGGCACCTTCGACGCGGCCGTGGTCCTCGGCGTGCGCCTGGCCGGGGCGGGCTCGTCCGCCGTGGCCCTGCCCTACGTGGTGCTCGTGCGCTTCGTCCTCTTCGTTCCCATCACCCTCGTCGGCCTCGTCCTGCTGCTCTCGCGCTACGGGGGGCTCGCCACCGCGCGCGCTGCTCTGCGCGCACAGCCGGCCGAAGCCGCCTAGGGTTCGTCCCCACACCAACAAGGAGTCTGTACGTGCACCGCTTTGCCCTGCTGTTGACCCTGCCGGCCCTCGGGCTCGGCCTCGCCGCCTGTGGCGACGAGACCAAGGATCTCGAGAAGTCCGTCAGCGATTCCATCCAGCGCGCCTACCCCGGCGCAAAGGTCGACTGCCCGTCCGACGTCAACACCGACAAGGGTGCGACGTTCACCTGCAAGGTCACCGGCGTCGACGGCATCACCGAGACGAGCTACAAGGTCGTCGACGACGACGGCAACGTCGAGGAAGTTCCCGCCGCCAAGTAGTCCGCTAGCCGACGGCGGCGCCGGTGGAGCTCGCCTCCGCCGCGCCGCCGGCCGGCAGCTCGATCGGCAGCTCGCAGGCGAACCACGCGCCCGGGTGGATCCGGTCGGGCTCGCGCAGCTCGAGCGTTCCGCCGAGCTTGACCGCCAGCTCACGCCCGATGGCCAGGCCGAGGCCGAAGCCGCCCTCGCCGCCCGTGCGGCTGCCGCGCTGGAACCGCTGGAAGATGAGCTCGTGCTCGCTCGCCGGCACGCCCGGCCCGCGGTCGGAGACCTCGACCACCGCGCGCTCGCCGCTGTAGTGCGCCTCGAGCCGGATCGGCTCGCGCGGGGGAGAGAAGCGCAGCGCGTTGTCGACGAGGATCCGCAGGATCCGCGCGACGGCGCCCGGGTCGCCCTTGGCCCAGCACGGGCCGATCGGCGGGACGACCTCGATCGAGACCCCGAGCTCGCGCGCCCGCTGCTCGAACTCCGAGGCCACGGCGCGCGTGAGCTCGCCCAACTCCACCGGCTCGCTGCGCAGCGGCACGCCGGCGTCCAGGCGGCTGAGGTCGAGCAGCTCGGCCGCGAGGTTGCCCAGGCGCCGCAGCTCGCCGCGCGCGGCGGTGATCTGCAGGTGCGCGTCGGCGATGTCCAGGCGACCCTCGGTGAGGTCCTCGTCGAGCAGCTCGAGCATCCCCGACAGCGACGTCAGCGGCGTGCGCAGCTCGTGGGAGGCGGTCGCCACGAACGCGCGGCGCGCCTCCTCCTGGCGCTGGAGCGCGCCCTGCATCGCGGCGAACGAGCGCGCCAGGTCGCCGATCTCGTCGCGGCCGTCGTCCTGGGGCCGCGGCGCTCCGGCGCCCTCGGTGGTCACCCGCAGCGCCGCGTTGCGCAGCCGCCCGAGGCGGCGCACGAGCGTCGTGGCCAGGAACAGGCCGAGGATCAGCGCCGCGGCCAGGCCGATCACCGCGGCCTTGCCGAACGCGCGGTAGACCTCGGACACCGCGCCCGAGACGTCGCTGAGGCGCTTGCGGACGATGACCGCCTCGGTGGTCCGGTCGTCGCGGCCGATGGGCACGACGATCTCGAGGTCGTCGTCGTTGATGACCGGGTCGGCAGCGACTCCGGTGGTCAGGGTGTCCTGGACGAGCAGGTCGTTGCGGGCGTCGACCTCGCTGAGGCCGGGGCAGATCAGGGTGCCCGCCGGGCCCTGGTCCGCCAGCGCGGTGGCCGTGGAGTCGACGACGTAGACGAGCGCGGCGACCTGGTCGCCGAGGTTGAACACCAGGTCCTCGAGCGCGCCGCAGTCCTTCTTGGCCAGGGCGTCGCTGATGCCCGGGATCTGGGCCTCGGTGGCCGTGCGCGTGGAGCGCACGCTCTCGGCGCGCAGGCGGTCGCGCAGCGGCGGCAGCAGCACGATCGCGGCGGCGCCCAGCGTGACGAGGCTGGTGGCCAGCAGCGCGACGAGCAGGCGCGGCCGCAGGCCGAACATCAGGGCTCCCGGAAGCGGTAGCCGGCGCCGCGTACGGTGATGATCAGCTGCGGCTGCTCGGGGGAGGGCTCGAGCTTCTCGCGCAGGTGGCGGATGTGGACGTCGATGGCGCGCGGGTCGCGGTAGGCGCTGTCGCCCCAGATCGCGCGCAGCAGCTCCTGGCGGTTGAGCAGCTTGCCCGGCCGCGCCATCAGGCACGAGAGCAGCTCGTGCTCGCTGAAGGTCAGCTTCACCGGGCGGCCGTCGAGCGAGACGATCCGGCTGCGGCGATCCAGCGTGACCGGGCCGATGTTCACGACGTCCTCGCCACCGGCCCGGGCGCCGGCGCGGCGCATGACCGCGCGGATCCGGCTGCGCAGCTCGGCGAGCCCGAACGGCTTGGTGACGTAGTCGTCGGCGCCCGCCTCGAGGCCCAGCACGATGTCGCCCTCGCTGTCGAGCGCGGTGAGCATGATGATCGGGACCATGTTGCGCCGCGAGCGCAGGGTGCGGCAGACGTCATGGCCCGACGGCCCCGGCCCCAGCGCGACGTCGAGCAGGACGATGTCGAAGCTGCCGCCCTCGGCGCGGTCGAGGGCCTCCGCGCCGCTCGCGACCGCGGTGATGATGTGCCCCTCGCGCGTGAACGAGCGCGACAGCATCTCGCGCAGCGGCGCGTCGTCGTCGACCAGCAGGATGTCGAGGGTTCCCTCCGCGTGCACGAAGCACCGAACCTTAAGGGTCCGTCCCTTCAGGTTGCGGTGGCGCGGGCGGTGCGGCGCTCGGCGGCGGCGCGGCGCAGCTGCTCGTGCTCGACGGCGCGCTTGAGCTGCTGGAGCGAGCGCCGGATGTTGCCCTGGACCGTGGGAGCCGAGAAGCGCTCGGACAGCCAGCCCAGGACGCCCGCGCCGGCGACGCCGTAGGAGAGGCGGAACTCGACATGGGTGCGGCCGTTGCCGCGGTTGCGCACGCGCCAGCGCCCGCGCTGGTCGATGCCCGTGACGCTGTTCCAGGCCATGTCGCGGTTCTCGTCGAACTCGGTGACCTCGACGACGCCGCCGACCTCGGCGGAGCCGACGCGCATGAGCATCCGGTAGCGCGCGCCGAGGCCGCGCGGCTGGTCGCCGGCGCACTCCCAGCGCGTCACGCCGCTCATGAAGTGCAGGACCCGCTCGGGGTCGGTGATGAACTCCCAGACCTGCTCGGGCGAGGCCGAGATGTCGATCTGCGCCGCGACCCTCATCCGACCACCGGGTAGCGCCGCTCGGCGGCCAGCGCGTCGAGGGTGTCCTGCATCAGGCGCAGGACGTGGTCGTAGATCTCGTCGACGTCGGGATCCTCGCCGAACTCCTCACGCAGGTGGATCGGCGGCAGCACCTCGACGGTGATCTTGGCCGGCAGCGGGATGTGGCCCATCATGTCGCCGACGTTCAGGCCCCAGGGCGCGGCGATCGAGATCGGCAGGACCTTCAGCCGGAAGAACTTGTCGAGCATCAGCGCCCGCGCGAGGCCCTCGCCGCGCGACAGGAACAGCGCCGTCTCCTGGCCGCCCACCGAGACCACGGGGACGATCGGCACGTCGTGGCGCAGCGCCTGGCGGATGAAGCCCTTGCGGCCGTTGAAGTCGACCCGGTTGCCCTCCCACGACGGCCGGTGGACCTCGTAGTCACCGCCCGGGTAGACGAGCAGCGCGGCGCCGCTGTCGAGCGCCTTGCGCATGTTCTCGGGCGACGCGGCCACGGTGCCGAACTTGCGCAGCATGCCCAGGCCCGGCATCGAGAGCACGAGGTTGTGGGCCAGCTGGTAGAAGCGCCGCTCGACGCCGAAGTACGCGCAGAAGGCCAGCGTGAAGACGTTGGTGTCGGGCGTGAGGTTGCCGCCCGAGTGGTTGCCGACCAGCAGGACCGGCCCCTCCTCGGGGATGTTGCCCAGGCCGCGGACCTCGCCGCGGAAGTACAGGCTCGACAGTAGCCACAGGCCCGGGAGCCGCTCGCGGATGTAGTCGGGATCGCGCTCGTCGAGGTCGGCGACCGGGATCCGGCTGCTGACCGCGCCCGCCAGGGCGCCGAGGGCCTTGGTCGCCAGACCGGCCAGCCCGGCGCCGCCCGAGCCGGCGGGCTCGTCGTGCGCGTCGTCGGGCAGCGACCCGTTCAGGCCGTTCTTGCTGTGCCCGTTGCGGGCGTGGTCGTGGGAAGCGATGGGCGCTTCGGCCATGGGGCGATCTTACGCGGCGATGCGCCGCAGGCGCGCCGGTGCGCCGACCCCGTCGGCGCGCGCGAGGAAGCGCGTGAGCAGGCCGTTGGTCTGCTCGGGACGCTCGACCTGCGGGACGTGGCCGCAGCCGTCGAGCACGATCTGCTCGGCGCCGGGCAGCCAGCGGGCGACGTGGCGCTTGAACGCCGCCGGGATCAGCGGGTCCTGGCTGCCCCAGACGAACAGCGCCGGCGCCTCGAGCTCGGCGAGCCGCGAGTAGAAGCCGCCGTGGCCGTAGGGCTTGTCGAGGTAGATGTTGCGCGCGGCGCAGAGGAAGGCGTAGCGGGCCCCGGCGCTCGAGTAGATGCGCTGGAACTCGTCGACGGCGACGTCGGCGACGGCCGGGTCGACGGCGTCGGGATCGCCGAACATCGACCAGAACTGCCCGGCGACCATGCCGCGCGTGAAGCGGTGCGGCAGCAGCCCGAACTCGGGGCGCGCCATGCGGATGATCGGGTGGAAGTCGCGCTTGATGAACGCGACGGCGGGACACAGGAGGCCGAGCGCGCGGACGCGATCGGGGAAGCGCATGCCGACCTCGAGCGCGACGCGGCCGCCCATGGAGTTGCCGACCAGGTGGGCGCGGTCGATCTCGAGCGTGTCCATCACGCCGGCGACCGTCTCGGCGAACCAGCGGGCGCTGTAGGGCGCGGTGGCCGGCTTGCTGGAGCCGCCGAAGCCGGGGAAGTCCAGCGCGTGGACGCGGTAGCCGTCGCGGCTCAGCGCGGCGGCGGTGTCGAAGAACGAGCTCTTGGTGCCGCCGAGGCCGTGCAGCAGCAGGACGTCGGGGCCGTCCTCGCCCATGGTGAGCGTGGAGACGGTCCGGCCGGGGAGGCGGACGTTGTGCATCCGCAGCAGCGGCGGGCGGCCCGACGGCAGGCGCCACATGCCCTCAAAGCCGACGGCCAGATCGAGATCGCCGCGGGCGTAGAGCCGGCGCTGGCTGAAGGCCTCGATGCCCGACAGCTCGCCCTGGCGCAGCTGCAGCCAGGTCTCGGCGTCGGTGCCGATCGTGACGTCCGGGCGGCGCGACGTGACGCCCTTGCGCACGCGGGCTCCGTGCTCGGTGCAGCGGACCTCCCACGTGTGGCCGACGTCCCCGAGGACGACGCGGTAGCTCGCGTCGAAGCCGCGTTCGGCTCCGAGGTAACGATCGGCAAGCGTCCTGAAGGCGTCCTCGACGAGCGCGAGGCGGCCGGCGTGAGGGGCGGGGCCGGGCAACTGGTGGGGCACAGTACTGACCTACCCAGATATGTGAGCGTCGGAATACCCGCTGTTTGCGGGATAGCCTGCGCCGTCCATGCGCACGATCCGCCTGCACGACACGCGCTCGAAGCAGCTCCTCGAGCTCGAGCCCCGAACGGCCGGCCAGGTGGGGATCTACGCGTGCGGGCCGACGGTCTACAACCGGATCCACATCGGCAACGCGCGGCCGTTCGTGGTCTTCGGCCTGCTCAAGCGCTTCTTCGCGCACGAGGGCCTGACCGCGACGCTGGTCATCAACGTCACCGACGTCAACGACAAGATCTACGACGCGGCCCGCGCCCAGGGCGTGCCCAGCGAGCAGCTGGCCGCCGAGATGACGCAGGCCTACTTCGACGACACCGCGGGCCTCGGCCTCGGCCGGCCCGACCACGAGCCGCTGGCCTCGGAGTACATGACGCCGATGATCGACCACATCCAGGCGCTGATCGACCGTGATCGCGCCTACGCGGTCGACGGCGACGTCTACTTCCGCGTCCGCAGCGACCCGCATTACGGCGACCTGTCGGGCCGCTCGGTCGACGAGATGGACCAGGGGGAGGGCGTCGAGGGCGCCCATCGCAAGGAGGATCCGCTCGACTTCGCCCTCTGGAAGGCCGAGAAGGAGGGCGAGGACACCGCCTGGGACGCGCCGTGGGGCCGGGGCCGGCCGGGCTGGCACATCGAGTGCTCGGCGATGGCCGAGGCGCTGCTGGGCGTCGACTTCGAGGTCCACGGCGGCGGCAACGACCTCGTCTTCCCGCACCACGAGAACGAGGCGACGCAGACGCGGATGGCCCGCGACGCCGAGCTGGCCCGCATCTGGATGCACAACGGGATGCTGCAGATGGGCTCGGAGAAGATGGCCAAGAGCGTCGGCAACGTCGCGCTGCTGCACGAGGTCCTCGAGCGCTGGGGCGCCGAGACCGTGCTGTGGTTCTTCTCGACGGGCCACTACCGCCAGCCCCTGGCGTTCACGGACGAGGCGCTGGCCTCGGCCGAGACGACGGTGCAGCGCCTGCGCGAGCTCGGCCGCCGGCTGGGCAGCGGCCCGTCGCCCGAGCGCCTGGCGCCGCTGAAGGAGCGGTTCTTCGCCGCGCTCGCCGACGACTTCAACACCCCGCGCGCCCTGGAGGCGCTGGCCGAATGGCGGCGCGAGGCCTCCGAGGGCGACGGCTCCGACGACCTGCGCGAGATGCTGACGGTGCTGGGCCTCGAGACGCTGCTCGACGCCGCGGAGGGCGCGCCGGCCGAGGTCGTCTCCCTCGCGGACGAGCGCGCCCGCGCACGCGAGGCCAAGGACTGGGGCGAGTCCGACCGCCTGCGCGACGCGATCGCCGCGGCCGGGTGGACGGTGCGCGACGTCGCCGGCGGCTACGAGCTCGTCCCGTCGTGATCGTCTACGGGCGCCAGCCGGTCCGGGAGCTGCTGGCGGCCGGGCGGCGGCCCGTCTCGACGATCTGGGCCACCAAGGGCGCCGCCGCGGAGTTCCCGGGCGCGCAGCTCGCCGACGGCGACTGGCTGACGACCAAGGCCGGCAGCGACGGGCATCAGGGCGTGTGCGCCGAGACCGTCGGCTATCCCTACGTCTCGGCGGGCGAGCTTCTGGCCCCCGACGAGCCGTTCCTCGTGGCCCTCGACGAGGTCACCGACGTGCAGAACCTCGGCGCGATCGCCCGGACGGCCGAGTGCGCGGGCGCCACGGGGCTGATCCTGCCCGAGCGCCGCAGCGCCGAGGTCACGCCCGCGGCGTGCAAGGCGTCGGCCGGCGCGGTCGAGCACCTGCGCATCGCGCGCGTGCGCAACCTCGCCGACTTCCTCGAGGACGCCAAGAAGCTCGGCTGCTGGTGCTACGGCGCCGCGGCGGAGGGCCGGCCGTACGCACAGGGCGACTACAGCGGGGGGCTGGTGCTCGTGCTGGGCGCCGAGGGCAAGGGCCTGCGCCCGCGGGTGGCCAAGGCCTGCGACGAGCTGATCGCGCTGCCCATCCGGGGGCGCGTGGCGTCCCTGAACGTGTCCGCGGCGGCCGCCGCGCTGATGTACGGGATCTTGCAGGAGAAAACTCGCGCTTGACATGGGGGGCGCGAATATGGAAACTCCCGGTCGAACGGTGGACCTGAGCTTGAGGAAAGCTCAGGAATGAATAAGGACGGCGCCCTGGGAGGGGTCCGCCGCCAGGCAAAGAAACGGTTCCGGTTGATGCCGGACCAGATCCGGCGTGGTCGCCGGGGAGGACATTGCTATGGCGCGGATCTCCGCACAGTCTCAGGGTCAAGTTCAGGTCGAGGATGGCTACCTGATCGCCTTGGCGAAGCAGGGTGACGCCACCGCGTACGACAGGATCGTTCGCCGGTACTACGGCTTCGTCCGCCTGAAGGCCTCGTCGTACTTCCTGGCCGGAGGCGACTCCGACGATCTCATCCAGGAAGGCCTGGTCGGTCTCTACAAGGCCGTGCGCGACTACCGCACGGACCGGGAGTCGTCCTTCCGCAACTTCGCCGAGCTCTGCATCACGCGGCAGATCATCACGGCGGTCAAGACGGCGACGCGCAACAAGCACACGCCGCTCAACCAGTACGTCTCCTTCTCGGCGAGCCCCTCGTCGAACGCCGGCGAGGGCGAGCCGACGCTCGAGGACGTCATCCCGGGCCCCACGGTCCACGACCCGGTCAACCAGGTCATCAGCTCCGAGGAGCTGCAGGCGCTGGTCGGCTGCCTCTCGACCGCGCTCTCCGAGCTCGAGTCCCGCGTGCTGGCCCTCTACCTCGACGGCCGCTCCTACGAGGAGATCGCCGGCCTCATCGACTGCGACGCCAAGACCGTCGACAACGCCCTCCAGCGCGTCAAGCGCAAGGTCGGCGTGCACCTGCAGTCCCGCGCGATCACCGCGTAACCCTCAACCAACCCTCCCAAAAGGGTCAGACCCTTCATGAAGGGTCTGACCCTTAGTGTGGGGCTCATGGAGACCTGGGAGATCGTCGTGCTGGTGATCGTCGGGGTGTTCGTCCTGCTGTTCCTGGGCGGGCTCGCCGGCAATGCGCGGGTGCGGCGGGCGCGTGACGGCGCGCTGACCGATCGGATCGCCGAGGCCGACCACAACCTGGCCGCCGCTCGCGCGTCCGACCGTGGCTGGGATCCGGCGCTGCTCGAGGCCGCCGCCCGCGAGGCCTTCATCTCCCGCCACCCCGGCGCGACGCCGGTCTCGCTGGACCTCGTGCAGGTCATCGACCGCCCCGGCACCGACGAGGATCGTGCGCGCATGCGCGTGACCCACGACGGCGGCGCCGAGGAGATCGACCTCGCGCGCACCGGGGACCGCTGGGCCGCCATCTAGGATTGGGGCGGCATGGACGCCGTCCCCCCGGATCCCACCCGTCGCCGCTTCCTGCAAGCGGGCGCGGGCACCGCGCTGCTGTGCACCATCGGCGGCGAGCGCTTCTCGCTGAGCTCCGCGAAGGACGCCCAGCGCGCGGACGCCGCGGCACGCGCCGTCGCCCGGCCGCGGGCGGCCGCCGCGACAGAGCCCGCCGACGCGCTGCAGTTCGGCACGCCGCAGCCGCAGCCCGGCGGCGTCAAGCGCGAGTACTGGATCCAGGCGCGGGCCATCACCTGGGACGTCGCTCCGACCGGCCGCGACGACTGGCACGGACACAAGATCCCGAAGCCGCGCAGCTTCAAGGCGATCGTCTACCAGGCCATGACGGAGGGCTTCGCCGGCGCGGCCGGACCCGCGACGATGCCCGGCCCGACGCTGGTCGGCGAGGTCGGCGACACCATCGTCGTGCACTTCCGCAACAACGCCGAGGCGCTCGGCCAGGCGCTGACCATGCACCCCCACGGGGTCAGGTACACGCCCGACTACGACGGCGTCTACCTCGGTGACCACACCCGCGCCGGCGGCTTCATCGCGCCCGGCGAGGAGTTCACCTACACGTGGGAGTGCGCGCCCGACTCCGTCGGCGCATGGCCCTACCACGACCACGGCCCCAACCACACGCTCAACAGCCAGCGCGGGCTGTTCGGCTGCATCGTCGTGCGGCCCAAGGGCGCCACGGCGCCCGACGTGGAGGTCCCGCTCTTCCTGCACGCGCTGCAGCCGCCCGTCACCGGGCTGCGCTCCTCCTACCAGTGCTTCAACGGGCGCGCCGGCGCGGGCAACACGCCGACCATCCGCGCGAAGGTCGGTCAGGACGTCGCACTGCACGTCTTCGGCGCCGACAACTTCTTCCACGACTTCCACATCCACGGCCATCGCTGGAAGAAGGACGGCGTTGGTCCCTCGGTCGACACCCAGACCATCGGTCCGAGCGAGGGGATGACCGCTCGCTGGACCGAGGACAACCCAGGTCGCTGGCTCTACCACTGCCATGTTTTCTCCCATCAGGACGCAGGCATGGCAGGCTGGTACTTCGTCGAGCAGTAGTTCCCACCCACGAAAGGCGTCCCACCGCATGTCACGCACCACTCTCGCGCTCGTCGCCGCTGTCGCCGCCTTCGGCGTCGCCGGCCCGGCGAGCGCCGCCGATTATCCGCCGCCCTCGAACCCGAGCGGCGCGAAGGGCAAGCCCAAGGGCCCGTTCAAGACGCGCACCGTCTGCGCGAAGGGCAAGGGCAACGCGAAGAACTGCTTCAAGACGATCCAGGCGGCGGTCAACGCCTCCAAGCCCGGTGACACCGTCATCGTTCCCGACGGCACGTTCAAGGAGAACGTCAAGATCGTCGGCGCCAAGAAGCGCTACATCAAGCTGATCGGCAACACCGAGACGCCCGCGAAGGTCGTGCTGCAGGGCTCGGGCAAGAAGCAGAACGGCGTGTTCATCAACGGCGCCGACCACGTGACGGTCAAGGGCTTCGAGGCCAAGAACTACCTGGCCAACGGCTTCTTCGTCGTCAACGCCACGGGCTACACGTTCCGCAACCTCGTCGCGACGCGCACGGGCACCTACGGCGTCTACGCGTTCAACTCCATCGGCGGCTCGATCACCAACTCCACCGCGTCGGAGAACAACGACTCGGGCTTCTACATCGGCCAGACGCCGCCGCAGACCAAGCCGGTCCGCTCGATCGTCCGCAACGTGAGCTCCTACGGCAACGTGCTGGGCTTCAGCGGCACGAACATGCGCTACGTGACGATCACCAAGTCACTGTTCTTCAACAACGGCCTGGGCATCGTCCCGAACACGCTCGACTCCGAGAAGTACGCCCCGCCGGAGGACAACGTCATCACCGACAACGACGTCTTCTGGAACAACTTCAACTACTTCGCGGGTGCGCCGTTCCCGATCCGCGACGGGGCGACCGGTGAGCTGGCCTACCCGGTCGGCACCGGCATCCTGCTGTACGGCAGCCGCCGGACCAAGGTCACCAAGAACCGCGTCTTCGGCAACTACCTGATCGGCCTGGCGATGGTCGAGGCCGTCACGCTCGAGCAGGCCGACGCCAAGGACCTGGTCGGCAACGAGTTCAGCGGCAACGCGTTCGGGACCAACGGCCTGTCCGGCACTCCCGGCGACGACCTCAACGGGATCGACATCGCCTATGACGGCAACGGCACGGGCAACTGCATCTCGGGCAACACCGGGGTCAAGACCACGATCCCGGCCGACCAGTCCACGTTCGCGGCCTGCCCGTTCGCCGGCGCGAACACGTTCAACAACGACGCGTTCGGCCAGATGATCGCCCCGGCCGGTGACGACACCCACGAGAAGTTCTGGGTCAAGCACCCGCACCAGCCGATCGAGGGCATCGAGCCGCTCGAGCACTACACGCCGTGAAGAAGGTCATCGGCGTCCTGGTCCTGGCGGGCATCGCGGCTTCGGCCGCGGTGCCCGCAGGCGCCGTCACCAAGCCGCAGCGCAAGGTCGTCAGCGTCAACGACAACTACTACGGCCCGGCGGCCCTGACCGTCAACAAGGGCTCGACCATCGTCTGGAAGTGGCCCGCGGACGCCGGCGACGTCCACGACGTCAAGCTCGGCAAGCACCCCGCTGGTGCGAAGGGCTTCTGGTCAGAGCCGGGAGCCGCGGGCTACTCGTTCACCCGCAAGCTCACCGTCCCCGGGCGCTACAAGATCATCTGCACGCTCCACGAGGAGATGACGATGATCATCCAGGTGCGCAAGTAGCCGGCTAGCCGATGCCGACGAGATCCACGACGAAGACGAGGGTCTCGTTCGGCGCGATGTCCGGCGGTGCGCCCTGGGCGCCGTAGCCCTGGTCGGGCGGGATGACGAGAATGCGCCGGCCGCCCACCTTCATGCCGGGAATGCCCTCGTCCCAGCCCGCGATGACCTGCTGCTGACCGAGCGGGAACTGGAAGGGCTGGGCGCCGCGGTCCCAGGAGGCGTCGAACTGCTTGCCGGTCGACCAGGAGATGCCGACGTACTGCATCGAGGCGAGCTGGCCCTTCTTGATGGCCTTGCCCTTGCCCACGACGAGGTCCTTGGTGATCAGCTCGGTGGGCGGATCGCCGGCCGGGGTGGCGACCTGCGGCTTGCTGGAGAGGTCCTTGGCGTTGGAGACCGCCGGGGTCTCCCCGGTCGTCGCCTCGGGCTCGGGAGCCGTGGTCGTGGTCTCGGCGGGCGTCGTCGCGGAGTTGGTTCCGGAGGAGGCCGAGCCGGAGTCCTTGTCGTCGCCGCAGCCGGCGGCGAAAAGGACCAGGGCTGCGAGCGGAGCGAGCAGTCGAGCGGTGATCATCTGACTGATCCTAGGAAACGGTGACGGCCGGTGGAGGAGCTCGACTACGACGACGCGATGGCGGTGCTGGTCGGCTGGGTCGGCCGTCAGGTGCTCGTCGTGGCCTTCGTCGAGCCCGGCGTGTCGCTGCGGCCGTTCGCCGGGACGCTGTCGATCGAGGAGGAAGGGCACGTCGTGCGAGCGGCGATCACCGCACCCGGGAGCGCCCAGCCGGTGCGCATCGCGTTTCCCTCGGCGACGTTCCACGACGCAGAGTGGGTTCCCAACCAGGAGGAGCGCGGTTTGTCGATAGAACAGGGCGCCACGCGCGTGGACGTGTTCCTCGACGACTGACCCGGGTAGCCCTCGCGCATGGCTGAACCCGTTCCCGCCGGTAGCGACGTCAGCGCCGGCACCTACTCCTGCACCAACTGCGGAAACGCGATCGAGGTCGCCTCGGTCAAGAGCCTCCCGCCGTGCCCGAACTGCGGCAACGGCGAGTGGAACACCCAGAGCGGCGGCGACTCCGTCGACGACCCGTACCCGGACCGGAAATAACGAGAGCCGGAGAGGGGATTCGAACCCCTGGCCCTCGACTTACAAGGTCGATGCTCTGACCAACTGAGCTACTCCGGCGTGGCGACGAGTCTAGGTAGCTGTGGCGGCGGAAGCGCGGCGACCGCACGACTGCCGCTGTCCAGAACGAAGTCGCTTGCCCAGTTGATGCGCCTGCGCTGGGCGTTGGCGGGAGGTTCGACGCGCAGCATCGACACGCCGTCTAGGACATCGTCGATGGAGATCGCATAGACGGCGTCCAGGTCCGGGCAGTAGACGAGGAACAGGTCGATGCTCTCGTCGTATTTCCGGCGGTGCACCGCGGTCGTGCTGCAGCGAGTGCTCACCTTTCCGAACACGACGGCGCCCGTCCTGAGGCGCCCGGTCTTGCATTGCGCTCTGACGAACCGGTCGCCGAGGTCGATGACGAGGTCGTAGCGATGGTTGTAGCTGAACGGCGTGAGCACGTTGTAGCCGCGCTTCGACAGCTCCCCGAGGATCGCTCCCTCGCTGCGAATTCCTACGTCGACCGGATGTGACGACAACCCCGATGCATCGAACATGTGTTCGATGCTACGAAATCCGGCGGACCGAAAAAGTCAGCTGGACTGGCCGCTCAGGGCGGCCTCGAGGTTCCCGTGGCCGTTGGTCGACGCGACGTGCTCGTAGGACGGGACGTCGGGGTCGGGCGGCGCGTTGAGGCGGCGCTCGATCTCGCCGAGGGCGACGCCGAAGAGCAGGTGGCGCCAGGTTGCCTGCGCGAACGCGCGCGGGTTGGTGGCGAGCGTCGGCAGGTCCTTGCGGTACGGGTGGAAGCGGTCGACCGCGGCCATGCCCGGCCAGGTGGTCACGTGCTCGGCCATGCCGGCGGCCGGACCGCGCAGCCACGACGGCAGCGGGATGCGCGGGGCGACGTTCGCGTAGATCGCGCCGAACACCGCGCCGTTGGCCAGGTGCATCGCCAGGCCGACGACCGGCCAGGCACGGCCGTTGGTGACGGTCTTGCCGAGCAGCTCGGTGTCGTCGTAGTCGACGGCGAAGAGCTTCTTGTCGAGCGGCTGCTGGGCGGCCCACAGGCCGGCGGCGAGGACGCCCGCGACGGCGCCGCGGGCAGTGGTGGCCTGGTCGAAGGGCATGGCGCGACTCTACCCGGCACGCACAAGCGCATGCGGGTGGTAACCGGCGCTTCTGGTACGGGTATCGCTGTACGTGGAACGCCAAGCCCTCCTGGAACGCACGCGAGACCGGGGAGTCAACCCCCTCGTCTACTGGATGGCGCGGGCGATCCTGCAGCCGTTCTTCCACCTCTACTTCCGGATGAGCCGGATCGGCCGCGAGCACATCCCGGCCGAGGGCGGCGTGATCCTGGCGGCCAACCACCGCTCGTTCCTGGACCCGTTCATCGTCGGCATGATGGTGCGGCGGCCGTGCTACTTCGTCGCCAAGAAGGAGCTGTTCTCCAACCGCTTCGCCGCGTGGCTGCTCAACTCGCTCGGCGCCTTCCCGATCGACCGCGGCAACGCCGACGGCGATGCCATGGACACCGCGCGCAAGATCCTCGAGCGCGGCGACGTCGTCGTCATCTTCCCCGAGGGCACGCGGACCCGCCCGGGCGGCCTCGGCCGGCCCAAGCGCGGCGTCGGGCGCCTGGCCCTCGAGACCGGCGCGGCCGTCGTCCCGGTCGCCGTCATCGGCACCGAGCGCATCCGCAAGGGCCTGCGCATCCGCCCGCACAAGGTCCGCATCCGGGCCGGCCGCCCGCTGCACTTCCCGAAGGTCGAGAGCCCGAGCCCGCAGCTCGCCTCGGCCGTGACCGACCGCCTCTGGCCGATGGTCGCGCTGCAGTGGGAGTGGCTGGGCGGCATGCCGCCGATCCGCCGCGCCGCCGTCATCGGCGCCGGCTCCTGGGGCACCGGCATGGCGATCGCACTGCACCGCGCCGGCGTCGACGTCACGCTGGGATGCCGCACGAGCGACCAGGCCGAGACATTGCTGGCCCACGGCGAGAACCGCCGTCACCTCGCCGGCGTGCGGATGCCGCACGAGCTGCCCGTCGTCAAGGCCTCCGAGCTCGACCTCGAGCACACCGACCTGGTGATCCTCGCCGTCCCGACCCGCGCGCTGCCCGCCGCCGTCGCCGCCCACGCCGACCGCATCGGCGAGAACGCCGCGGTCCTCGTGCTCAGCAAGGGCATGGTCCCGCCGCTGGGCACGCTGCCCACCGAGTTCGTCGCGGAGCGCGTGCGTGGCCGCGGCGTCATCACGCTCGCCGGGCCCGGCCACCCGGCCGACGCGCTCGTCCACGGCGCGAGCCTCGTCGTGGCCAGCAGCGACCGCGCGCTCGCCGCCCAGGTCGCCGAGGTCCTCGACCGCGCCGGGCTCGACACCCACATCACCACCGACGTCACCGGCGCCGAGCTGGCCGGCACCGCCAAGAACGCCGCGGTCATCGCCGCCGCCACCGCGGCTGCCGCCGGCCCCAACGCCGCGGGCGCCGCGGCCGGCAAGGTCTACGCGGAGATCGACGCGCTGGGCAAGCGCCTCGGCGCCCGCCCCGAGACGTTCGCCGGCCTGGCCGGCGTGGGCGATCTCGTCGGCACCGTCGTCGCCGCCAACAGCCGCAATCGCCGCGCGGGCGAGCTGCTCGCCGCCGGCCGTCCCGTCGGCGAGATCGAGCCGGCGCTCGGGCAGGCCGTCGAAGGATTGGACGCGCTGCCGCTGCTGGCCTACGCGATGCGAGAGCACCGCGTGAAGGCGCCGATCACCGCCGGCCTCGCCGAGGTCGTCGCGGGCCGCGCCGACGCCGAGGCCTGGGCCAACGGGGTCACCGCACCGCCCGGCCGCCGGCGCGCCGCCTAGATGATCGAGCGGGAATCACCCGCGTCGCCGACGGCGCGGGAATTTCTGGTCGCTCATCTGCCGGGAGGTAGTGTCTGATGCGTGGACAAGGCGCAGCTGGACGCACAGTTCTCCGAGCTGTACCGAGCCCATCTGAAGGACGTCTACAGCTACTCGTACTACCGGGTGGGCAACCACCACGACGCGGAGGACCTGACGGAGCAGACGTTCCTGCAGGCCTACCGGCACTTCGAGCGCGCGCAGCGCGAGAGCGAGGGCCGGCCCTTGCGGCCGTGGCTGATCCGGATCGCGCACAACCTCGCCGCGAACCACTACCGCGACCGGTCGCGCAAGCCGCAGTCCGAGCTGACCGACTCGATGCCGATCGCGACGACGCACACGACCGAGGACATCGCGGAGGGCCGCGATGAGCTCAAGCGCATCCTCGAGGGCGTCACGCAGCTGCCCGACGAGCGGCGGGAGGCGCTGATCATGCGCTTCGCCCTGGGCATGGACAACCGCGAGATCGCTCGCGCGATGGGCAAGACCGACGGCGCCACGAAGGTGCTGATCCACCGCGCGATCAAGCAGCTCGAGGAGATCGTCAAGACCGAGGCGGGTGTCCTGTGAGCGAGGCCGCGCGCTCCGACTTCGACTTCGAGGGCCTGCTGCGCCAGGCGTTCACGCCCGTCGACCCGCCCGAGCGGCTGTCCAAGCGGCTGGAGGAGACCCTCTCGACGCTGACCGACGCCGCCGCCGAGGAGCTCGACGCGTGGGAGATGTCGGCGATGAAGGATCCGCGCAACTGGCATCGCCCGGTCGTCGCCGCCGCGGTCGGCACCACGGCCGGCATCGGCCTCGTCCTGCTTCGCACGCGCGCGAAGAACAAGAAGCACCGGGCCCAGGCGTCGGACCCGCTCGACTTCGCCGAGCGCACGCTGCGCGACCTCGCCGACGAGGCGCGCAGGCTGCTGGACCGCGACGACTGACCATGGCCACCTGCTATCGCCACCCCGATCGCGAGACCGGGGTCTCCTGCTCGAACTGCGGGCGACCGATCTGCCCGGACTGCATGACGCCGACGGCGGTCGGCATGCGCTGCCCCGAGTGCGCGCAGCAGACGACGAAGGTCAAGACGATCGGCTCGATGAACGCCGAGCCGCGCGTGACGTTCGCGCTGATCGCCATCAACGTGATCCTGTTCCTGGCCAGCGGGCAGTTCGGCGTCCAGGGCGGCAACGGCTCGCGGCTGTACTACGACCTCGCGCTGTTCGGGCCGAGCATCGACATCCAGCACGAGTACTGGCGGCTGATCACCGGCGGGTTCCTGCACGCGGGCTTCCTGCACATCGGCTTCAACATGTACCTGCTCTACATCCTGGGGCAGATGCTCGAGTCGACGATGGGGTCGGTGCGCTTCGGGCTCCTGTACTTCGCCGCGCTGCTGGCCGGCTCGGCCGGGGCGCTCGTCGTCACGCCCGACGCGGTCACCGTCGGAGCCTCCGGTGCCGTCTTCGGCCTGATGGGCGCCACGTTCCTCGAGATGCGCCACCGCGGCATGGACCCGATGGCCGGCGGCGCGTTCGGCAGCATCGGCGGGCTGATCCTCATCAACCTCGTCTTCTCGTTCGCGATCAGCGGGATCTCCATCGGCGGACACATCGGCGGCCTGATCGGTGGCGGCCTCGTGGCGCTGGCCTACCAGCAGGCCGGGCGCCTGCGCCAGCCCGCGCTGGCCTACGCCGGGGCGGTCGCCGTCGCCGCCGTGGCGGCCGTGATCGGCATCGTCGCTGCCGGCAGCAGCGGCATCGGCTAGCGCAGCAGCCCGTCGTAGAGGTCCTGGACCTCGCCGAGCATGCGCCCGGGGGAGAAGCGCTGAGCTACGTCCTGCGCGGCGGCGGCTCCCAGCGCGGCGCGGCGCTCCCGGTCCTCGCGCAGCGCCGCCAGAGCGGCGGTGAGGGCGTCGACGCTGCCGGGCTCGAAGAGCACCCCGGTCTCGCCGGCGGTGATGATCTCCGGGATGCCGCCGTGATCGGCACCGACCACGCAGCAGCCGGCGGCCGCCGCCTCGAGCGCGGAGTTGGGGAACGGGTCGGGCTGGGTCGACGGCACGACGACGACGTCGGCGGCGCCGAACGCCACGCTTGGCCGGTCCAGCACGCCCGTCAACCGGATCCGGTCGCCCACGCCGAGCGCGCCGGCCAGCTCGACGAGCTCGCGCTGGACCCGCTCGTCACCCGGCCACGGCGCGCCGCAGATCAGCGCGACCGCGTCCTCGGGCAACCGGGCGAGCGCGCGGACGAGGAGGTCCTGGCCCTTCCAGGGAGAGATACGGCCGAGCAGGGCGATCACGAAGGCGTCGGGGGCCAGGCCCAGCTCGGCGCGCGCGGCGGCGCGGTCCTCGCGGCCGGGTGCGATGCCGGGCGCGTCGTGCAGGACGGTCGCGCGCGGGTCGCCGCCGAACTGCGCGGCGGTGGCGGCCGACACGCAGGGCAGCGCGTCGGCGGTCAGCAGCAGGCGCCGGTAGGCGGGAAACCAGCGGTCGAAGCCGGCGTAGATCTCGCGCACGTGCCAGACGTGGGGGATGCCGGCGACGCGCGCGGCCGCCGCTCCCCCCAGCGTGACCGAGGTGTTGGTGTGCACCAGGGCCACGTCGCGCGAGCGGGACAGTCGCCCCAGCCCGCCGGCGTCCGACGCCCACGCCGCGCCGACCCGCGACAGCCCGCGGGGCGACATCAGGGCCCGCCGCAGCACGGCGAGCGGGCGGATCAGCACCTCGACTCCCGCCGTGGCGAGGTCGACGGCCAGCGGTCCGCGCTCGGGCAGGACGACCAGCGGGGCGTAGCGCTCCGGGTCCAGCCCGGTGGCGATGGCGCGCAGCTGGCGATCGGACCCGTAGTGGCGGGCCGACGAGTGCAGGTACAGGACGGTGCGCGGGCTCAGGACGACCGCTCGACGCGGGCCTTGAGCTCGCGGACCGACACCCGCATGACGCCGTCGGTCAGCGCCTTCTTGACCGGCCCGGGCACGAACCGCCCGGGGTCGATCTCCAGCTTGTAGGTCGCCCGGGTCGTCCCGTCGCCGAGGTCCTCGAGGTCGTACTCGCCGGCCACCGAGCGGACGTCGCCCTCGACGTACTCCCACCACAGCCGCGACGGCGGCTCCGGGTGATACCGCAGGACGTAGCGGATCGTCCTGAGCTTGGCGTCGACGCGGAACTCGACGACCGGATCGCTGCCGGGCTCGAGCACCTCGCACGTCTTGACCGCCGACTGCCAGTCCGGGTACGTGGCGAAGTCCAGCAGCGCGGCCAGGCACTCCTCCGGCGATCCCGCGATGACCTCGGCGTGCTCGGCACGCGCGGCGCCCATGGCTAGAGCGGCACCTCGATGACCTCGCCCGGAGCGTCCGGGAAGAGGTCGGGATGCAGGATGTGGGCGAGCAGCTCGAGGCCCTCGACGAGCCGCGGGCCCGGCCGCGAGAAGTAGGCGCCGCCGTCGACCGCGACGACCCGCGAGGCGCCGGTGGCGCGCAGCGCGTCGAGGTGCAGCTCGGCCTCGCGGTAGGCGGTCTGGGCGTCGAAGCCGCAGGGCATCGCGACGACGACCTCGGGCATGGCCGCGGTGACGTCCTCCCACATGACCTGCGCGGAGTGCTCGCCGGGCAGGCCGAGGACGTCGAAGCCACCGGCGTACTCGATCAGCTGCGGCGTCCAGTGACCGGCGATGAAGATCGGGTCGAACCACTCGATGGCCACCACCGGCACGACCGGGCGGGCGACGTCGCGCAGGGTGCGGCGCACCGCGTCGACACGCGCGCGGGTGCGCAGGACGTGCTCGCGCGCGGCGGCGCTCGCGCCCGTGACCGCGGCGATCGTCTTGGCGTCGCCCAGCGTCTCGCCGAACGTCTTGGGATCGAGGGCGACGACCTTCGGGCAGGTCGGCAGCTTCTTGGCCATGCTGGCCACCTCGTCGTAGGAGACCGCGCAGACCGGGCACAGCTCCTGGGTGACGATCAGGTCGGGCTCGAGGGCGCGGACGGCCTTCTCGTCGAGCGCGTAGATCGCCTCCCCGCGCTGGGTGCGCTCCTTGACCTCGCGGTCGATCTCGGCGGCCGACAGGCCCTTGGGCAGCACGTCGCGCGTGACGTGGGGCAATCCGCCCGCCTCGGTGGGATGATCGCACTCGTGCGTCACCCCGACGACCTGGTCGCCCAGCCCGAGGGCGAAGAGCAGCTCAGTCGCGTGGGGCACGAGGCTCACGATCCGCACGGCATCCGAGGATAGATGGCACCCACCGACTGGCAGCTCAACGACGACGAAGCGCTCGAGCGCGACTACGCGTTTCCCGACTTCACGGCGGCGATGTGGTTCGTCAACCAGGTCGCCGAGCTGGCCGAGGCGCGCAACCACCACCCCGACATCCTCATCCACGGGTGGAACAACGTCCGGCTCACCCTCTCGACCCACGACGCCGGCGGCCTGACCGAGGCCGACCACGCGCTGGCCGCCGCGATCGACGAGCTGTGAGGCGCGCCTGCGCCCTCGCCGGGCTGCTCCTGGCGGGCGCGAGCGCAGTGGCCGCCGCCCCCGCGCCGGCCAAGACCGTCCGGGCCTTCGCCGTCGGGCCGAAGTTCACGCTGCAGTGGGTCGACACCCGCGCGCACTTCCACGACCACCTCGTCGGCCTGGTCGACAAGGCCAAACGCGGGGCCGATGTGCAGACCGAGGCCGATGACGTCGCCTCGCACCTGCTGCCCGGCGAGCGCAACCTGGTGACGCTGCCCGAGGATCTCGGCCTGATGGCGATCTTCAGCGGCACCCGCGGCGAGCAGGCCCGCGCTTCGGCCGACGTGACGACCTCCATCGTCAACGTGCTCGGCGCCTACGCGCCCCAGACCGCCTACTACGGCGCGACGTTCCCGGCGCTGGCCTCGCGCGGCCTGCCCACCCGCGTGCTCGCGCTCGCCGCCACGGACACGTTCGCGCGCGTCGCGGTCGAGACCTACGCCGAGATCGCCCAGACCTACGGGGTCTGGCTCGAGGCCGGGGTCAACATGGCCCAGGACTGGCACGTCGTCTGTGAGTCCAAGGCGACGATGCCGGTGCTGCCCGGCGGCGTGACCTGCGACGAGGAGAACGCGGTCAAGGTCGCGCAGCTGCAGACGACCGACGAGCCGGCGCGCACCTACGCCTACGAGGCCACGACGGACCGCGCCTCGAACATAGCGCTGCTGTTCAACCCCAAGGGCGAGCTCGTCTCCAGGCAGATCAAGACCTACCTGACGCCGATCGAGCTGCCGGGCCAGCTCGACCTGCTGCCCGGCGAGGTGTTCACGGGGCTCTCGGCCGTCCGGACGCCGGTCGGCACGCTGGGCTTCGTCACCTCCAAGGACGCCTGGATGCCCGATGTGACGGCGCGGCTCGACCAGCAGCACGTCGACCTGCTCGTGCAGCCCGAGTTCTTCGTCGGCGACACGATCTCGGCGAAGGGCCCGTGGGCGCCCGACAACATCAAGGGCGCCGGGTACTCAGACGTCCTGCGCCATCCCTCGTTCGAGTCGATGGTCCTGCCCGAGCTCACCGGCAACCTGTTCGACCTGTCGGCCGACAACCAGCAGGCGATCGTCACCAAGCCGCGCGGCGCGCAGCCCAGCGGCTTCCTGGTCGGTCAGCCCCCGGCGCCCGGCTTCGCCGTGGTCGGCGACTGGATCGCGCCGGACCCGCTGAGCCCCGGCGAGACGATCGCCCAGCGCCGTGACCGCCTCGGCGCGCTCGGCGACAAGACGCTCGCCGTCGAGGGCAACGAGGCGTGCGCGACGCCGGCGACCCGGGGCGCCTGCCGCGGAGGCCAGGTCGAGGACGTCATCTACGCCGACGTGCAGGTCGGCCGGCACCCGAAGGTGGCGCGCGCCAAGCGCCGCAAGCTCGGACCGACGCCGTTCGCGGTCAACCGGCCGCTGGCGGCGTCCGCGCGCGTCCAGCGCAACGTGGCGCTGGCCTCGCGGGGCGCGCGGGTGGTCGCGGTCTTCGAGCAGCGCACGGCCGAGGGCGACCGCGTGTACATCGCGCGATCGGCGAACCGCGGGCGCTCGTGGGGGAGGCCGCGGCCGCTGGGTCGCGGCGCGCATCGCTGGTGGCCGAACGTGTCCATCGGCCCCGACGGTGACGCGTGGATCGCCTGGAGCGACGACCGCAGCGGCACCCAGCGCGTCTACGTCGCCCACGGCAAGGACCGCGTCGGCAAGGCGGTCGACGCGAGTCCCGGCAAGGGCGTGCAGCAGCTGCGCCCGGCGATCGCGGCGACGACGCGCGGCGGCGCCTACGTCGCGTTCGTCGACGACCGTGCGCGCTTCGCCGGCGACGACCTCCCGCAGGCCGGCCTGTGGGGCGTTAAGGTCACCAACGGCAAGGCGGGCGGCGCGCGGCGGCTGGACTCCACGCCGAAGCCCACCGAGTTCGCCGCGACGCTCGACAACGCGTGGGCCCCGGCGCTGACCGCGCGCGGCACCGCGCTCGCGCTGACCTGGACCGACTTCCGCGACTACGAGTGGAACGCCTACGCGCGCGCGTCCGGCGACGGCGGCACGACGTGGGCGGCCGAGCGGATCGTCAACGACACCAAGGACGCCGACGAGGCGATCGAGGACACCCCGCGCGCCGCGTTGCTGCGCGGAGGCACGCTCGTCGCCTACACCGACTGGGCCTCGCTCAACGCCGCCCCCCGCGAGCCCAGCGCCCTCTACGACATCGCCGTGGCGGAGCCCGGCAAGGGCTCCAGGCGCATCGACGGCACCGGGGGCGCGCATGTCGAGGCGTTCGCGCCGGCCGTCGCGGCCGCGGGCAGGACCGCGGTCGTCGCCTGGCAGGACCATCGCGACGGGACGGGCGACATCTACGCCGCGCGCGTGAGCGGGGCGTCGGCCGGGAAGCCCGTCCGTGTGGACGACACCGGGACGAAGGGCTGGAACCAGTGGCGCCCGGCCGTGACCGTGTCAGGCCGCTTCGTGATCGCGGCTTGGGAAGACGAGCGCGACGGGCCGGCGCAGGTCTTCTTCTCGAGAGCACCGGCACGCTTGCTACCTTCTCGCCCCTGAGCCTCATGGCCGACGACGACCTTCCCCGAAGTAGCGGCACGCCGCACGTGTCCAGCTCGTGACGGCGCTCCTGCTCGTAGCTGTGATCGTCCTCGTGGCGGTCAACGGCTTCTTCGTCGCCGCCGAGTTCGCGCTCGTGCGGTCCCGGCCGGCCCGTCTCGAGGAGCTCGAGAACGAGGGTGTCCGCGGTGCGAAGCGCGCCGTCCACCAGCACAACAACATCAACGAGTACCTGTCGGCCTGCCAGTTCGGCATCACGCTGGCCTCGCTGGGCATCGGCTTCCTGGGCGAACCGGCGATCGCCGAGCTGATCGAGCCGGCGTTCGGCGACTCGGTCTCCCACGGGCTCTCGGTCTTCATCTCCGTGGCGATCGCGTACGTGCTCGTCACCGCGCTGCACATCACCACGGGCGAGCAGGTGCCCAAGATCTTCGCGATCCTGCACGCGGAGACCACCGCCGCCCGGCTCGCGCGCCCGCTGGAGATCTTCTACCGCTCGATGCGGATCTTCATCCGCGGCCTCAACGCGGCCTCCAACGGGTTGCTGCGGCTGCTGGGCGTCGACGCGTCGGCCGCCAGCGAGGAGGGCACGACGCCCGACGAGCTGCGGATCATCATCTCCCAGGCGCGCGCGGGCGGCCAGCTCGACGCGGGCGAGGCCGGGATGCTCGTCGGCGTCTTCCATTTGCATGAGCAGGAGGCCCGGCAGGTCATGACGCCGATCCCGGCGGTCATCACCGTCGACACGTCGGAGGACGTCGAGACGGCACTGCGCCGATGCGTCTCCTCCGGCCACACCCGTCTCGTGGTGACCGAGGACCACAACCAGGACCGCGTGCGGGGCATCGTCCACAGCAACTCGCTCGCCCAGCTCCTGATGAGCGAGGGCGCGAACGCCTCGATCGAGCCGATCGTCAACGAGGCTCCGATCGTCCCGGAGACCAAGCCACTCGACGACCTGCTCGCCGATCTGCAGCGCCAGCGCAGCTCGATGGCCGTCGTCGTGGACGAGTACGGCCGCGTGGCCGGCATCGTCACGGTCGAGGACATCATCGAGGAGGTCGTCGGCGAGATCGACGACGAGACGGATCCGGCCGGCGGCGAGGTGCGCCGGCTGGCCAACGGCGACTGGTTCGTCCGCGGCCACGTGGCGGTCACCGACCTGCTCGATTACCAGGTGGAGCTGCCGATCGACACCGACGCCTACAACTCGGTCGGCGGCTTCGTGTTCGCCGAGCTCGGACGGCTGCCCAAGCGGGGCGACACGGTCATGGCCGACGGCTACTCGATCCGCGTCGAGTCGGTGCGCGACAACCGCATCGAGGCCGTCCGGATCCGCGAGCGGCGCCGCCCGGCGACGCCCGCGCCCAGCTCCGACGAATAGCCGCAAGTTCTCGCGCGCCGCATCGTTGTGGATGTCGAGACTCGCTCGGTGGGACGGCGAGGCTCACGGCGCAGCAGCGTTGCCGATAGGAACCGGTGCTGCGCCACACATATGGGTGGATCGGGGTGGGTCCACCGTAGAAACACGAAGGGCCCGCTTGCGCGGGCCCTTCGTGCGTTTCGAGGAGTTGCAGTGCGAGGTACGTCGGAACACATCTTCCGGCGTTTTCTCAACGCTTGCTAAAAACCTTCGGGCCGTGCCCGAGACCGCTCGCCTGACCCTCCGCCGCCCGCGCCTCGACGACGCGGAGGCGTTCGCCGCGATCAACGCCGATCCCGAGGTCATGCGCTTCATCACCACCGAGGGGCGCCTGTTCCGCGGCGAGAGCGACCTGATGCTGCGCAAGATGATCGACCACTGGGACGATCACGGCTTCGGCCTGTGGATGGCCGATCTGTTCGGCACCGGGGAGCTGGCGGGGTTCGTCGGCCTCTCGCATCCGTCGCTGCCCGCGGTGGCCGAGGAGGTCGAGGTCGGGTGGCGGCTGGCCCGGGCGCACTGGGGCCAGGGCCTGGCCACCGAGGGCGGGGCCGAGGCGGTCCGCCACGCGTTCGAAGATCGCGGTCTCGAGCGGCTCGTCTGCATCATCGACCGCGACAACGACCGTTCGCTGGGCGTGGCCGGCAAGCTCGGCTTCGCCCACTGGCGCGACATGGACCACCCGCGCTGGCCCCGCGGCGTCCAGGTGCACACGCTCGACCGACCGGCGTAGGGTGGCGACATGGAGCGCTCACCGCTGGTCCTCGTCCATGGCTTCTCGGGTGTGCCGGCGATGTGGGAGCCGATCGCTCCGCTGCTCGCCGAGCATCACGACCTGCTGAGCCCGGTGGTCCTCGGGCACTGCGGCGGCGCGGCGCTGGCCGAGGGCGCGCAGTGCGGGGTGCCGGCGCTCGTCGACGACCTCGAGGCGCAGATGGACGCCGCCGGGTTCGAGACCGCGCACGTCTGCGGCAACTCGCTGGGCGGCTGGCTCGCGCTCGAGCTGGCGGCGCGCGGCCGGGCGCGTTCGGTGGTCGCCGTGGCGCCGGCCGGAGGCTGGGAGGGGGGCAGCGCCGAGGAGGCGCGCCTGCGCGCGTTCTTCCTGCGCACGCACAAGGTGCTCCAGCTCGCCGGGCCGCGCGCCGCGATGTTCGCCAAGCGACCGGGGCTCCGCAAGCTCGCGCTGCGCGACCTGAGCACGCACGCCGAGCGCTACACGGCGCGTCAGGCGCTCGACATCATGCAGGGCTCCTACGGGTGCGACATCTACCTCGACCTCATGGAGGCGATCCTGCGCGACGGCCCGCCCACGGCCTTCGAAGGCATCGACTGCCCCGTGCGCATCGTCTGGGGCACCGCCGACCGCGTCCTCCCGCACGCCGGCTACGCCAAGCGCCTGCGCGACCTGATCCCGGCCGCCGACTACGTCGAGCTCGAGGGCCTGGGCCACGTGCCGATGGTCGACGACCCGGCGCTCGTGGCCCGGACGATCCTCGACGTGACCGCGAAGGTTCCGGTGGCGGCTGCGGCGGTCTAGGGCTCGCGGCGCCCTACGCCACCGCGTAGTCGTACAGCCCGCGGCCGGCCTTGCGCCCGGTTGCGCCCTCGGCGACGAGGGTGCGGATGCGCTCGGGCACCGGAACGCCGATCTCGTCGCCGATGGCCTCGGCCACGTCGAGGCCGACGAAGTCCAGCAGCTCCAGCGGGCCCATGGGGTGGCTGGCGCCGAGCTTCATGCACTCGTCGATGGCCTCGGGAGCCAGTCCGCTGGACTCCTGGAGCTCGACTGCGCTGAACAGGAACGGGAACAGCAGGCGGTTGACGACGAAGCCGGGGGAATCGGGGATGACCACGGCGGTCTTGCCCAGCGCGGTGCACAGGGCGAGCGTGCGGTCGCGGGTGTCGTCGCTCGCCTCGGCCGGGAAGATGACCTCGACGAGCTTCATCTTCGGGACCGGGTTGAAGACGTGCAGGCCGACGAAGCGGTGGGGATGGGCGCCGGCGGCGGCCAGCGCCTCGACCGAGAGCGACGACGTGGTCGTGGCGACGATCGCCTCGGGGGCGACGTGGCGGTCGAGATCCTCGATCAGCGCGGCCTTGGCGTCGTGGACCTCGGCGATGGCCTCGACCACGTAGGTGCAGGCCGCGAGCTCGGCCATGTCGGTTACCACGCGCACGTGCTTGGCCTGGACCTCGCCGCTCAGGCGGCCGCAGACCTTCTCGACCGTGCCGCGCGCCCGCTCGGCGCTGGCCTCCGATCGCGCCCACAGCACGACGTCGTCGGCGTGCCGGGCGGCCGTTGCCGCCAGTCCACACGCGATCGCGCCGCTTCCGGCGATGCCCAGCCGCTCGTCCATGCGCCAATAAGCTAGTCGACCTCAGAGTTTCGACACCGAGTCAAAGGAAAGCTGTCAATGGGAGCACTCGAGGGCCGTGAGGTCGTCATCGTGGAGGCCGCGCGCACGCCGATCGGCCGTGGGCACAAGGAGAAGGGCTACTACAAGGAGACGCACCCCAACGTGCTGCTGGGCGCCGCCTACCGCGGCGTCATCGAGCGCTCGGGCATCGATCCTGCGCAGGTCGAGAACGTGATCGCCGGTTGTGTGCAGCAGTTCGGGCCCCAGGGCCTGCACGTCGGGCGCAACGCCTGGCTCCAGGCCGGCTACCCGATCGAGACGTCGGCCACGACCATCGACCTGCAGTGCGGCTCCGCCCAGCAGGCCGTCAACCTGGCCGCGTCGCAGATCGCCTCCGGCGTGCATGACGTCGTCATCGGCGGCGGCGTCGAGCACATGGGCATGCTGCCGTTCTCGGCCGGCATGAAGACCCAGGAGGACTTCGGCTACGCGTTCACGCCCGAGCTGATGGCCCAGCACAACATCGTCGGCCAGGGCATGGGCGCCGAGCTCATCGCCGAGGAGTACGAGGTCACCCGCGCCGACTGCGACGAGCTGGGCGTGCGCTCCCACGCGCTGGCCCACCAGGCCACCGAGGAGGGTCGCTTCGAGCGCGAGATCATCCCGATGCAGGTCAACGGCGACACCTACGTCACCGACCAGGGCATCCGCCCGGGCACCGACCTCGAGACCCTCGCCGGCCTCAAGACGGTGTTCAAGGAGAACGGCGTCGTCACCGCCGGCAACGCGTCGCAGATCTCCGACGGCGCCGCCGCGGTCCTGCTGATGAGCGCCGACAAGGCGAGCGAGCTCGGCCTCACGCCGCGCGCCCGCATCGTCGACCAGACGACCGTCGGCTGCGACCCGGTCAAGATGCTCGAGGGCCCGATCCCGGCCACGGCCAAGATCCTCGAGCGCAACTCGATGTCGATCAACGACATCGACCTGTTCGAGGTCAACGAGGCGTTCGCGCCGGTGGTCGCCGCCTGGCGCCGCGTCCACAGCCCGGACATGGACCGCGTCAACGTCAACGGCGGCGCGATGGCCCTCGGCCACCCGCTGGGCTCCACGGGCGCCCGCCTGATCACGACGCTCCTGCACGAGCTCGAGCGCTCCGACAAGGAGATCGGCTTCGTGACGATGTGCTGCGGCGGCGGTCTCGGGACCGGCACGCTGATCCAGCGCGTCTGAGGCATCGGCGAGAGGGGGCGGCGCGACGCCGCCCCCTCCACGCCGGCTAGCGGATCCGCAGCCAGCGCCCGCTGCGGGCGTGGTACTTCTGGCCGTCGAGCTTCAGGTAGGCCCGGACGTGGTAGCGCCCCTTGGCCACGTTCTTGAACACCGTGGTGAAGCGGCCCTTCGCGTTGGCCCGCACCCAGTGCTTGGCCACCGGCTTGAGGTTGCGGATGAGCCGCACGAGCACGCGGGCCCCGGCCGGGGCCTTGCCGGAGGCCCGGAACGCGTGGCGGGCGTGCTTGACGCGGCCGATGCCGACCGTGATGCGCTTGAGCTTGCTCGTGCCGCTCGAACCGGCGGTCGCCGGCGCGCCCGACGCCGTGTAGGACGCGCCGCTGGTCACCGAGCTCCCGGCGAGCACCTTGGCGTGGCGCTGGGCCGCCGCAATGGCCTCCGGCGTGCCCGGATCGCCCGGCGAGGGCTGGGCCAGCGCGGGCGGCACGACGAACGCGGAGGACACCGAGGTGGCCAGCTGGTCACCCGCGTCCTCTGTCTCCGCGAGGTAGGACTTCAGCTGGACGCCCGAGTCGCCCTCGATCGTGGTGGGCCGCGCGAACTTGAGGAACGGCAGCGCGATGGTGCCGCCGTTGACGACCACCGTCTGACCGCTCGGCTGGGCGGCGATCCACCACTCCTGGTTGTTGTCGGTGACGCGCACGCCGATGCGGTGACCGGCGACGAAGCGCCAGTCCGCCGACATCATCCTCAGCGTGATCTTCTGCTTCGCGCCGGGCGACCGCACCAGGAACCCCTGGCGCGAGACGAGCGGCCCGACGCCCTTGCTGTTGAGGTCGTAGACGTCGACGACGAGGTTGGCGTTCGGCGCCACCGTGGTGACGTCGACCGTGGCGACCGGCGCGCCGGCGAGGTCGACCTCGTACGGCAGCACCTTGGAGATCGTCCAGGCGCCGGGCTGGGCGCCCGGAGCGCCGTTGTCGCCGTAGCCCGACGACTGCGCGAGGTCGGTGTAGGTCCCGGCCCGCAGCTTCGTCGTGAACGCGGCGGCGTCGGCGGGCGGCCAGCTGGCCTCACCGCGCCACTTGCCGTCGTTGGTCTGGACGGCGATCGGCGGATCCTGGACGGACGGCTCCTGGTTCTTCAGGAACAGGTCGTAGAACCGCAGGACCTCGTCGAACCAGCCGCGCCGGCCCATCTTCAGGCGGCCGACGGGGAAGTCCGAGCACCCGGTCGAGCCGTCGCCGTCGGCGCAGGTCTCGTTGCCGCGGACGTGCTCCCACGGGCCGAACCAGGCGCGCTGGAAGCCCGCGTGGTTGCCGAGGAACTCGGCCAGGCCGTCGGGCGCGGTGTTGTTCTCGGTCAGGCCCTGGGTGAAGAAGATCGGGACCGCCGAGCCCTTGATCTTCTCGATGAAGTTGCGCTGCTTCCAGAAGTCGCTGGCGTGGTTGTCGTCACCGGCCTGCGCGAGGTAGTTCTGACCCGTGCAGTCGGGCGTGTTCAGCGACGCCTGGTTGTAGGCGGGGTCGTCGGCCAGCGGGCCCGGGGTGGACGCGATCGCGTCGTACAGGGCGGGCGTGGCGAGCGAGTTCTCGCGGCGCATGCCGTCGCCGTAGAGGTAGCGGTAGTCGTCGTAGACCGGCTCCTGCGAGACGACCGCGCCGAGCCCGTTGGGGTGCAGCGTCGCGGCGATCAGGCCGGTGAGGGCGTCGTAGGACTTGCCGTAGGTGCCGACGAGGCCGGTCGACCACGGCTGCTTGGCCGCCCATTCGACAGCGGCCTTGACGTCGCCCTGCTCGCCGGCCCCCGCCCAGTCCAGGCAGCCCTCCGAGCCGCCGAAGCCGCGCAGGTCGACCATGACGAACGAGTAGCCCTTCTTCAGCAGGCCCGAGCCGGCGACGAAGTCCGCGAAGCGATCCGACGGCCCGACGCCCTCGGTGCCGATGGGCGTGTAGGAGGAGTTCTCGGCGGGGCCGGCCGGGCCGGTCTGGCCCGAGTGGTTGAAGTACGGCCCGATCGACAGGATGACCGGTGTCTTGTCGCTCGCCTTGGCGCCCGCGGGGCGCAGGATGTCGGCGTGGAGCTTGGTGCCGTCTGCCGAGGCGATGGTCGCCTGGGTCCAGTCGCCTCCGGCGGCCTTGTACCACGTGGGGTCATAGGGGGGCGTGACGACCGCGGGGTCGGCCAGCGCCGCGGGGGCGTGGAGGGCGACCAGCAGGGCGGGCAGGAGCAACATCGGGCGGAATCGCATGCCTGCTGCAACGTGGCGGAAGGCCGAATCTTGCGGTTGCCGGGGCGCCAGGACGGTTCGGCCTGCATCGGGGCGGCGGTTAGAGTCCGCACCGATGAACACGGGAGCCGAAGTCGTCCTGCAGGGCATCCGTCGCGTTCGTGGCGACGTGGTGGCCGTCGACGACGTCTCGCTGCGCGTGGCTCCGGGCGAATGGGTGGCGCTGATGGGCCCGAGCGGCTCGGGCAAGAGCACCCTGCTCGGCGTCATGGGCGGGCTGTCGGAGCCCGACGCGGGGTCGATCCTGGTCGACGGCAAGCCTCCGAAGGAGCACGGCGGGCTCTCGGGCTATCACCGCGACGTCGTCGGGTTCGTCTTCCAGCTGCATCACCTGCTGCCCATGCTCACCGCCCAGGCCAACGTCGAGGTCCCGCTCGTCGCGGCGCGCCGGGGCCGCGCCGAGCGCCGCGAGCGCGCCCTCGAGCTGCTCGAGGAGGTCGGGCTGGCCGACCGGACCGACCATCTGCCCGGCGAGCTGTCCGGCGGCGAGCGCCAGCGCGTCGCGGTGGCCCGGGCCCTGGCCAACGAGCCGCGGCTGCTGCTGGCCGACGAGCCGACCGGCGCGCTGGACTCCGACAACAGCGCCCGGATCCTGCAGCTGCTCGAGGACGCCCGTGCCCGGCGGGGGACGACGATGATCGTCGTCACGCACGACCCGGCCATCGCCGAGCGCGCCGACCGCGTCGTGCGGATGCTCGACGGCGTGCTGGCCTGACGCAACCTTGACCCGCGGCGGCGGGTTCCAGGGACATGCGTTCTCTGTCTTCCCCCTCGCGCGGCAACGCCGCGCTTGCCCTGTCGATCGTCGCTGTGTTCGCCTCCATGGGCGGCCCGGGCTGGGCTGCCTCGGCCATCAGCGGCAAGAACCTCAAGAACCGGTCGGTGACCGGCAAGAAGCTCGCCCTCGGTGCGGTCTCGAACTCGCGCCTGGCCTCCAACGCCGTCACGGGCGCCAAGATCAAGAACGGCGCGGTCGGCAGCGTCGACGTCGCCGACGGCTCACTCGCGCGCGCCGACGCGTCGCCCGATTTCTTCACCGGGCTGCAGACGGCCCTGACCACCGGCTCGATCTTCACCGCTCTGCTGGCCGACAACGCCGTGACCACCGCCAAGATCGGCAACGGTCAGGTCACCGGCGTCAAGATCGATCCGGGCGCGGTCAGCACCACCCGGCTGCTCAACAACGCGGTGACGTCGGTGAAGATCGAGGACGGCACGGTCGCCGCGGGCGACCTCGCCGACAGCGCGGTGACGAGCGCCAAGATCGCCGACGGCGCCATCGCGACGGGCGACATCGCCGCCAACGGGGTGACGGCTGGCGACTTCGACGTGGCCGGCAACGCGCCCGTCGACTTCCCGTCGGTGCCCGACGGCGCGTGCGTCCCCGCACCGGTCAACGTGACCGGCGTCGACCTGACCAACGACGCGATCGTCCTGACGCCCGGCCCGGGCTACCCGCTGTCGACGGCGACCGCGGTGGTGCAGTCGGCCACGTCGTTCTCGATCGTGGCCTGCAACCTGACCGGCGCTCCGGTCGACGCGCCCGCGGTCAACTTCCGCTGGGTCGCGATCGACGCCTAGGCGCCGCGGGCGAGGAGCTCCTCGGCGGGCAGCCGGCTGACCCGCCAGGCCGGGTAGAGCCCGCCGAGGACGCCGATCACCACCCCGATGATCAGCCCGCGCCCGATGCTCCACGGCGTCACGGAGGGCTTGACCACGCTGGCGACGTCGAGCGCGTCGCCCAGCGCGCCGGCCCCGAGGGCGCCCGCCAGCAGCCCGACACCGGCGCCGATCACGCTGACCACCACGCCCTCGAGCAGCACGATCCCGCTGACCTGGCGGGGCGACCACCCGACCGCCGACATCAGCGCCAGCTCGCGCGAGCGCTCGAGCACCGCCATGGCCATGGTGTTGGCCACGCCGATGCCGCCGATGATCAGGGCCACGGCGACCAGCAGCAGCACGGTCTTGCGGATCAGCCGCCCGTTGGCGCCCGCGCGGGCGGCCTCGTCGGGGTTGGAGATCACGTCGGTTCCGGGGACGTCGGCGAGGATCTCCTTGCGGACGTCCTTGGTGTGCGCGTCGGCGGCGACCTGCACCGCGATGGTCGTGACCTCGCCCGGGCGCTGGACCATGTTCTGGGCCAGCTTGACATCGATGATCGCCCCGCCGTCGACGAAGAACTGGCCCGCGTGGAAGGTGCCGACGACCTCGAGCTTGCGCTTGTCGATGGTCATCGTGTCGCCGGTCTTGACGCCGAGCTGCTCGGCGAGCAGGTCGCCGACGGCGATCTCGCCGGGGCCCTCCATCCGCCGGCCCGAGACGACGACCAGCCGCGTGGACACCTTGCCCTTGGGCGTGGTGCCGAAGACGAGCGAGCCCGGCGCATCGGGCAGCCGGTCGGCCAGCAGCATCACGGGGGTTGCGCTGGCGACGCCGTCGATCTTGCCCACGCGGTCCACGACCGACTGCGGCAGGAACGAGGCCGACGGGTCCTCGACGCCGTGCTGCAGGACGGCGAAGTCGGCCTGGCCGAGGCGGACGAGCTGGCCCGCGGTCTGCTTGAGCCCCTCACCCAGCGACAGCAGCCCGACGATGGTCGCGACGCCCAGCGCGATCCCCAGCGCGGTGAAGGCGGTGCGGCCGGGACGCCTCCACAGGTTCGCGAAGAGGATCGATGTCACGGGAGAGGTTCTAGCGGCTCAGGCAGAGCGAATGCGATGGCGGGGCCGGCGAGAACCCCCCGATGAGCGACGGGCGGATGGCGCTCAAGCCGCGCTCGCGGCGTGCAGGGCGTCGGCCACGCGCGACGGCAGCGGCGTGGACTTGGCGCTGCCGTAGTCGTAGCCCACCAGCGCGCCCCAGCCCTCGGCCAGCAACCGTTCGCCGACGCGCATCTCGAAGCTCACGCGGAAGCTCGAGCGCTTGATGTCGATGGGGCGCACGGTCGTCTCGACGAGGTCGTCGTACTGGCCCGGCGAGCGGTAGTTGATGTGGCACTCGGCGAAGATCAGGCCGAAGTCGTCGGGATCGGCCGGGTCGTGCTCGGGGATCACCGTGCGCAGGAACTCGATCCGCGCGGTCTCGAAGAAGCGCAGGAACTCGACGTTGTTGAGGTGGCGCATCGCGTCGAGATGGCCGAAGCGGATGCGCTCGGCGTGGACGAACGGCGTGCTCATCCCCAGCGGAAGCCGACGTCGGAGGGCTGGGCCGGCAGCGGCGAGGACGGCAGGCCGTCGGGGACCCCGGGGTCGTTGAAGCCGCCGGGCGCCGTGTCGTTGGGCGCGTCGGCGTGAAACAGCGAGGCGAGGTACTGGATCTGCCCGCGGCCCGGCCCGAGCTCGAACTGGCCGCCGCCGTACATGCCGATGCCGTTGGCCTCGCAGTAGTCGTAGGCGCCGAAGAGCTCGCGCAGCGGCCCCAGGCGCGACGGCTTGATGTTGACCATGCGCGGCGTGAACGGCAGGTTCTCGATGTCGGCGACCGAGTGGATGATCGCGTCCCAGCTGACGCGGTCCTGATGGGCCTCGAGCAGCGCGGTGATCTCGGGCGTCGTGTGGGGATCCTCGATCCACGCGTCGGGCAGGGCGCGCAGGATCCGCTCGTAGAGCTCGGGATCGGCGGGGACGTCGACGGGCGTCCCGGTGTACTGGCCCTTGAAGTCGACGCTCTCGACGGCGCCGGTGGCGGCCACCTCGGCGACGAGCGCGTCGTCCCAGTCCGGCGTCGGATCGAGCTTGAACTGCAGCGCCGGGTACTTCTCCAGCCGGCGCTGCAGCGGCTCGATCGACGACGGCAAGTCCGGGCTGCCCAGGCGCATCGAGACCACGAAGCGCACGGGCTGCGGTTCGCGGCCGAGGACCTCGTGCAGCGACTTGCCCGCCTGGCGCAGCGCGAGGTCGAGCGCCGCGGACTCGAACGTCCAGTGCCGGTAGCGGCGCGAGACCGGCATCTGCGGCTCCTGCGGGAAGGCGTCGAGGCCCTCGACGTGGTCGCAGAACGCCCCGAGCGTCCAGTCGCCCGCCAGCGGGAGGACCGGCCCGGCCTCCTGGAGCAGGTCGTGGTCGATCGTGTCGTAGACGACGTCCTCGCCGACGCCCTCGGTGCCCGCGCCGTAGAGCTTGACGACGGTGCTCACGCGGGTGAAGGACGAGGAGACGTCACGCTCGAGACGGTCGAGGGCGTACTCCTCGACGATCAGCGGCAGGTCGGCGATGCGGTCGAAGAGGCTCACACGAGCGAGCCTATGCCCTACTGCTGCGGCGCCGCCCCGGCCTCAAGCCGGGCCACGAGCTCGTCGAGCTTGAGCTCCTCCAGACCGCGCCCCACCGCGTCGAGCTCCGCCGCGCAGAACTCGACGAGCGAGCGGCCCTCCTTGACGAGCTCGAGGGTCTCGCGCAGACCGGCCTCGCCCGAGTCCAGCCGGCGGATGATCTCCTCCAGCCGGGCCGTCGCGGTCTCGTACGTGCGCTCTTGCTCGCTCACTCGCCGATCCTCGCACGAACGTCGCCGTCGCCGAAGAACAGCCGCACCTCGCCGGCGCTGCGGGCCGCCTCGCGCGACGTGATCACGTTGCCCTCGCCGTCGTCGACGATCGCGTAGCCGCGCTCGATGACGCGCTCGGGGTCATGGGCGGCGAGCGCCGCGGCGAGGCCCTCGAGGCGCGAGCGGCGCGCCGTGTTCTCCGGGCCCGCGCCGGCCGCGGCCTTGCGCGAGAGCACGAGCGCCTGGACGGAGGCGAGGTCGCGGCCGGTGGCGATGTTGCCGCGCGCGCTGGCGCGGATCTCGCGCAGGTTCTGGTGCAGGTCGCGGCGGTGGCGGGCCACGACGGCGGCGGGAGCCCGCGAGAGCTGGGCGAGGTGCCGGGCGCGGCCGAGGATCGCGGTACGGCCGTGGTGGGCCAGGCGGTCGGCGCAGCGCCCGACCGACGCCCGCGCTTCACCGACGTGGCAGGGCACCGCGGTCTCGGCGGCGTGGGTCGGGGTCGAGCAGCGCACGGCGGCGACGTCGTCGATCAGCGGGCGGTCGGTGTGGTGGCCGACCGAGGCGATGACGGGCGTGCGCAGCAGCGCGACCGTGCGGCACAGCGTCTCGTCGCAGAACGCGAACAGGTCGGCGAGCGAGCCGCCGCCGCGCGCGACGATGATCACCTCGACCTCGTCGATCGCCGCCAGGTCCTGCAGCGCCTGGCCGATGCGCGGCGCGGCGTGGCGGTCCTGCACCGGCGCGAAGGCCCACACGAGCCGCCCGGCCCAGCCGCGGCGCTGCAGGCCGGCGAGCACGTCGTCGCGCGCCTTGCC
Organism: Solirubrobacteraceae bacterium; assembly: GCA_045805505.1. GTDB lineage: Bacteria > Actinomycetota > Thermoleophilia > Solirubrobacterales > Solirubrobacteraceae > BP-464. The sequence continues at coordinate 26,460 of JBJMLA010000086.1, read as the reverse complement.
GCCCTCGCCGGTCACGACGCCGATGCACTTGGGCAGCTCGGGCCGGTGCAGCGCCTTCTGGGGCTCGAACAGCCCCTCGGCGTCGAGCTTGCGGCGCAGCGCCTCGAGCTGGGCGAGCAGGTCGCCCTCGCCGGCCAGCCGCAGCCCGGTGACCTCGAAGGAGAAGGACGGCGAGGAGGTCTTCGATCCGGGGTAGTAGCTCGGGCCGCCGCCGACGACGACCTGCGCGCCGTCGACGAGGACAACGCCGGTCTTCTCGAACTCGTTGCGCCACATCGAGCACGGCAGCGCGCCGTCGGAGTCGCGCAGCTCGAAGTAGATCTTGGCGCCCTTGGGCGGGACCCGCAGGTTCCACACCTCGCCCCACAGCTGCAGCCGCGCCCGCTTGCGCAGCTCGTCGCGTAGCTTCTCGGCGTAGGCGCCGACCGGGAACGGCCCCGCCAGCGGCGAGCCCGCGATGCCCTCGGGGCGTGGGGCGATCTCTCCGGCCACCCCCTCAGCCTAGATCGGCCGGCGGTCCCGCCCAGTCCGGCGTGCGGCACGGCATCGCGTTGCAGACCTCGACGATCTTGCCGCCCGGGCGCAGGTACTCCGAGATCTGGCGGCGGATCGCGGGCGACTGCTCGATGACGTAGTCGTGCGGATCCTGGCCGGTGGTCGGCGGGACGTTGGTCGGCGGCGGCGGGTCGGTGCCCATCGTCTTGCCGTCCTGCTGGCGCAGCGGGCCGATGTCCCAGGGGATGATCGCGTTGTCGTCGATCGGCAGGCCGCCGAGGATCCCGAGGCCGAACGCCGGGTTCTCCGCCAGGTTGCGGCCCACGTCATAGGACGGCACGCGCAGCCGGGCGCCGATCGTGCGCGCCATCACCTCGGCCTGGATGTTGGCCACCTGGTGATCGCCGATGGCGATCTCCATGAGCACGTGATGAGCGGGCGTCCCGGGCAGCGGATCGGTCGTCATGTGCTGCGCGTAGCCCGACGGCTCGCCGCGGTCCCAGAGCATCTGCATGATGTCGAGGACCAGCGGGTGGGTGGCCTCGTCCGGGTAGCCCGCCGTGCCGTAGAGCAGGCCCGCGAAGTCGGCCTCGGTCGGGTCGGGGTCGTCGAAGTCGACGCTGCGCGGCAGCAGGACCGAGTAGGTCATGCCGGGCACGTAGAGCACCGAGCGCGTCACGTCGGGCGAGATCGCCGTCAGCGCCCCGCCGAGGATGCCGCCCTGGCTGTTGCCGTAGTAGGTGACCGCCGAGGTGTCGACGAACGTCGCGCCGCCGAGCTTGAAGGCGTCGCTGGCGGCGAAGCCGTCGGGGGTGTTGAGCAGGCGGCCGAGGAACGTGAAGTTCAGCAGGCCCTGCTGGAGGCGGTCGACGATCGGCGGGAACTTCGAGAGGTCCAGCAGCGCCGGGGCGGCCTGCGGCACGTCCTCGTCGGACATGCCCTTGAAGTCGGTCGCGCAGACGAGCACGCGGTTCTCGTCGCCGAGCTGGTGGACGTTGCGCGAACGGCGCGCCTCGCCGATGTCGCCGAACAGGCCGTGGCCGTACAGGGCGGGCAGGAGCTTGACCGTGCCGGACGCGTCGGTGGCGGCCCACGGGACGTTGCAGACGAACGGCGCCTGCTCGACGTTGCCCGCGGTCTGGACCGGCAGGCCCTTGGCGTCGAGGTCGAAGCCCGAGCCCGGCGGACAGCCCGGCTGGTCGAGGTAGCACGGCACCTCGAACGTGCCCTCGATCTGGCGGCGCAGCTCGCGGTCGGTCCCGGCCGCGCACTTCTGGTCCTCCGGCGCGGTGCAGCGCTCGAAGTCGGTGACCTTGCTGACGGCGAAGGCCGGCGCGCGCCCGGCGACCTTGCCGTCGGCGAGGTCCTTGTCGCCGAGCTGTGCGAACGCGTCGTTGCGGATGTGGAGCATGCGCTCGGACAGCGACCGCTCGCTCGCGACGGTGAAGTCCCACGCGGCGTACAGGCCCTTGCGGGCGATGCCGGCCTTCTTGAGCGCCTTGAACAGCGACTCCATGTGCCCGCGCCGGCCGTTGACCGCCTTGTCCTTGGAGGCCAGCCGATCGCGGAAGACCCGGAAGCCCGCGGGCGCCTTCAGCAGCTTGCCGTTCGCGCCCCGCAGGCCCCGCAGCGCCACGATGTAGCGGTGGCCCTCGCGGTAGTTGCGCGCCGGGCGCAGCATCAGGTTGCGGTCCGCGTCGGCCTTGGCCAGCGCGTCGAGCTCGGCCCAGATCGGGTGGCGCTTGCCCGTCTTGGCGTCGAGGACGACCGCGGCCTGCTTGCGGTTGGCGTAGCGGCCCATGTCGGTGCTCGGGACCAGGCCGCTCTTGACGAACGCCGCCTGCGTCTCGAGGCCGGGGATCCGGGCGATCACCGTGATGCCGGGGCTGAAGCCGTCGTTGCGGTTCCACTCCGCCGGATCGATGTGGACGCCGGTGCCGTTGGCGGGCATCGCCGCGCGGGCGATCGCCACCCGCCGGCCGGTCGCCGTGCGCTTGTCGGCGACGGTGAACCAGTCGTTGGGGAACGGGGCCAGGCACGTGCTCTTGCCCAGCAGCGTGTCGCACACGTGCGCCGCGGAGGCCGGCGACGGGACGGCTCCGGCGGCGAGGCAGCAGAGGGCGGCGAGGACGATGGCAGCGCGGCGGTGGGAGCTCACCGCGCGACACTATCCGCAGCGCCCCGCCGCGGGGCGAACCTCAAGGGGTCAGACCCCTTGAGGTTCGCGTTGCGGTCAGGCGGCGGTTCCGGCGCGGTCTCGTGACACGAGCTGTGAGATCCGCGCGCGGTGCTCGCTGCCGCCCCCCAGGAAGGCGGCGTCGAGTTGGGCGCGCTTGTACCACCAGTGGACGTCGGCCTCCCACGTGAAGCCGATGCCGCCGTGCAGCTGGATCGCCGAGGCCGTCGCGTCGCGCGCGCGGTCAGACGTCCAGGCCTTGGCGCCGGCCGCAGCGAGCGCCAGGCGGTCGGGCTCGGCGTCCGCGGTCCAGGCGGCGAAGTACGTCGCCGACCGGCCGCCCTCGGTGTCGAGCAGCATCTGCGCCGCCTTGTGCTGGACGGCCTGGAACGTGCCGACCGCGACGCCGAACTGCTTGCGCTCCTTGACGTACTCGACGCTGAGGTCGAGCGCGCGCTGGCTGACGCCGACGAGCTCGGCCGAGACGGCGACGAGCGCGCGGCCCAGGGCGGCGCAGACGTCGCCCAGCGGCTCGCCGTCGGCGGCCGCGACCGTGCCGTAGCGCCGGGTCGAGTCGATCGCGTCCACCGTCTCCACGGCGCTGCCCGGGACGAGCGTGCCGTGGCCCTCGGCGTCGAGGACGACGACGACGTCGGCGCCCGCCGCGTCGGGGATCAGCGCCCCGGCGGGGCCGAACGCCCCGCGTGCCTCACCCGAGGCGAGCTTGGGCAGCCACTCGGTCTCGCCCGCCTGCTCGAGGGCCAGCGCGGCCAGCGCGCTGCCGAGGAACGGCACCGCCGCGCAGGCGTAGCCGAGCTCCTCGACGAGCACGCACAGCTCGACGAGGCCGAGGCCCTGCCCGCCGTGCTCCTCACTGACGGCGATGCCGGGCCAGCCCAGCTCCGACAGCTCCTTCCACAGCGCGTCGTCGTAGGTGCCGGCCTCGGCGTGCTCGCGCAGCGCCGCGGTCCCGGCACGCGCGGCGAGGAGGTCCTTCGCCGTGCGCTTGATCTCGTTCTGGTCTTCCGACAGCGTGAAACGCATCTTCGTTACCTCCCGGCCCGGGGCAGGCCGAGCACGCGCTCGGCGATGATGTTCTTGAGGATCTCCGTCGTGCCGCCCTCGATCGTGTTGCCGCGGGCGCGCAGCAGCTCATAGGACCAGCGGGTGCCGGCCGTCAGCGCGTCGGGCCCGACGATCCCCGGTGCGAGCTGCGTGAGGATCTGGTTGGTCTCCGACCACAGCCACTTGACCAGCGAGCCCTCGGGCCCGGGCTGGCCGTACTGCTCGATCACGCTCAGGCCGCGGTAGGCGGTCAGGCGCAGGATCTCGGTGCGGATGTGCAGGTCGGCGAGCGCGTCGGCGACGCGCGGATCGTCGAGGGCGCCCGTGCGGCCCGCCTCGTCGTAGAGCTCGTCGACGAGCTGGCGCAGCCGGACCTGGAGGAAGAACCCGAGGCCGGCGCGCTCGTTCATGAGCGTCGTCAGCGCGACCTTCCAGCCGTTGCCCTCGCCGCCGAGGAGGTTCTCGTGCGGGATCCGCGCCTCCTGGATGAACAGCTCGTTGAACTCCGGATCGCCGGTGATCTGCCTCAGCGGCACGACCTCGACGCCCGGCTGGTCCATGTCCATCAGGAAATAGGACAGGCCCTTGTGCTTGGCCGCGTCCTGGTCGGTGCGCGCGACGAGCATGCACCACTTCGAGTACTGCGCCCCGGAGGTCCACACCTTCTGGCCCGTGACGACCCACTCGTCGCCGTCGCGGACCGCGCGGGTCTTGAGCGCGGCGAGGTCGGAGCCGGCGTCGGGCTCGGAGAAGCCCTGGCACCAGATCTCCTCGGCCGACAGGATCGGCTGGAGGTAGCGCTCCTTCTGCTCCGGCGTGCCCCAGATCATGATCGTGGGGCCGGCCAGCAGCAGGCCCAGGACGTTGGCCGGAAGCGGGGCGTTGGCCTTGCCCATCTCCTCGAAGAAGATCGCGGTCTCCATCAGCGACGCGCCGCGGCCGCCGTACTCGGTCGGCCAGTGCACGCCGGCCCAGCCGCCCTCGTTGAGCTTGCGCTGCCAGTCGCGGCGCCAGTTGTAGCCGGCGTCCTCGCCCTCGGGCTCGGGGCCGGGCGGGTTGCCTTCGAGCCACTCGCGCAGCTCGTCGCGGAACGCGAGCTGGGACTCGGTGAACGTGAGGTCCACTAGGACTCCTCCTGATCTGGATTGGTACCGAGAAGGACAGCCTCGGCGGTGAGCATGAACACGTCTTCGAGATCGCTGACGCTGGCGCCCGCGCGCAGGCGCTCGGCGCACAGCTGCTCGGTTCCCGCGCAGAGGACGAACAGCGACTCCGGGTGCGCCTCGCGCGCCCCGGCGGCGCGGCCGCTGGCGCGGTAGCGCTCGGCGAAGCGGCGCATCGCCGCGGTGCGCTCGGCCAGCGCGGCCTCGCCGGCGTGGTGGATCTCGAGCAGGTATGTGCGCGCCGTCGCCTCGTCGGCCTCGAGCACGCCGAGGTAGGCGCGGATGCCCGCGCGCAGCTGCGCGCGCCAGTCGCCCGGCGCCGCCTGCGTGACCGCGCGGTCGACCTCGGCGTCGAGGACCTCCATGCCGTGGCGGTAGGCCTCGAGGAAGCAGGCGTCCTTGCCGGCGAAGTGCTCGTAGAACGTCGAGCGCGACACGCCCGCCTCGCGCACGACCTCGGCGACGGTGGTGGCCGCCCAGCCGCGCTCGCCGACCACGTGGGCGATGGCGGCCAGCAGGCGCGCGCGCTGGCCCTGGGCGACGTCGTCGCGGCGGGCGCCCAGGCGCGGTTCGAGGTCGGGGTGGCGGCTGACCAGCGACACGGAAGGTCGCGTACCCTACAGGTACAGGAGCGGTACCCCTGCGTCACGGTTGAAGGACCGCGACGTTCGCGCCGAATGAGTGTCTGGAATGTCGATGCTCCGCCGCCTCATCCCGCTGCTGGTCCTGCTCGCGCTCGCCGCGCCGACCGCGCAGGCCCGGACGATCAAGCCATTGCCGGAGTCCTGGCAGAAGGGCATGAACGTCGCGGCGTTCCGCTGGGACCAGTTCGGCGGCGACCGCTTCTACTACTGGATGCGCCAGCTCCACGGCCGCGCGCACGCCGATCACGCGATGTTCGCCATGCGCTGGATCCAGTACTGGAAGGACCCGCTGCGCGGCGACGACCTCGCCTCGACCGACATCAACCCGGCCTACGGCTCGCCCAAGGACTGCAAGGGCCGGCCGCGCACGGACTACACGAAGTGCCAGACCCCGTCGCTGGCCGCCACGCGCAAGGCGATGCTCTACGCGAAGAAGCTGGGCATGAAGATCGAGATCAAGCCGCTCGTCGACGTCGGGCGCAACCCGCAGGCCCAGGCCGGCCGCGAGTACATCAACTTCGCCGATCCCGACGACCGGGCGGCCTGGTTCGCCTCCTACCGGGTAATGCTCGGCCGCTACGCCGCGCTGGCGCGCGACGTCGGCGCCGACATGCTCGTCGTCGGCACCGGCCTGACGAAGATGACCGACAGCCCCGCCGAGCAGGAGGAGTGGCGGGCGATGATCGCCGACATCCGCACGGGCGACCTGATGGCCGACGGCAAGGGCGGGTTCGCCGGCAAGCTGACCTACGCGACGCGCTGGGACGCGATCTACAAGGACGCCTACGACCCCGAGCAGCCCCTGTTCTTCTGGGACGACCTCGACTACATCGGCGTCGAGGGCTTCTGGCCGCTGATCAACGGCAACGACCCCGACCACGACAACCCGTCGATCAGCCGCCTGCGCCAGGGCTGGACGTTCAACTTCCTGCAGGGCGGGATGCCGCCGGGTGCTGCGCTGCGCGCGCTCCACGACGAGTACCTCAAGCCGGTGCTGCTGACCGGCCTGGGCTACGTCAGCCGCGGTGGCACGTCAGCCGGCCCGTTCAAGGGCGACTACGAGCAGGCCGGCGCCGGCGGCAAGATCAACATGCAGGCCCAGGAGCGCCCGATCCACGCGTCGTTCGACTTCTGGAGCGGCGTGGCCCGCCAGGGCGGCTGGTTCCGCGGCATCTACTGGTGGAACTGGCTGCCCAAGATCGGCTACGTCAAGACCAACGGCGACTACACCGCACAGGGCAAGCCGGCCGAGGTCGAGCTGTGCCTGCGCCACCTCGGCCACGCCTCCAGGGCGTGCAAGCCGAGCGGGATGCCGAAGTAGCGCGCCTCAGCCCTGGTCGAGCTTGAACTTCAGGCGGCCGGTGCGGCAGCCGTTGGCGCGACGGTCGCTGACCCAGCCGTAGCCGCCGCGGTCGGGGCCCGTGAAGTTGTAGGTGTACATCGCCACACGGCCGTCGGTGCTGCGGTAGCTGAAGCTCGACTCCGACTCGCCCCAGAAGAGCTTGCCGGGGATGCGCACGGTCCCGCACTTCGTCACGAAGTGGAAGTCGTAGGAGTAGACGTTGTCGCCGTAGTGGATCTGGAAGACGACGCCGCCCTGCGCGGTGTGCCCGACGCCCTCCGGCGGGTCGTAGGCCCCGCCGGCGACGGCCGGGGCGAGGAGCGCCGCGGCGACGGCGGCCAGGAGGACGGACCGGGGGAAGGGCATGGCGCGAAGCTACCCGAGCGCCCGGCGCATCGCCGCGCGCGTGCGCTCCAGCGCGCGGTCGTCGCCGAGCAGGCGCCCGGCCACGCTGCCGCCCGAGGCCAGGCTGTGCAGCTCGAAGGCGACGTCGGCCGGCTCGCGGCCGGCGGGCAGGTCGCCGGCCTCGCGCGCGATCTGCGCCTCGGCCTCGAGCACGTCGAGCCAGCGGCGCACGGCGGCGGCCACGTCGTCGTGCAGCGGGCCGGTCCGCGCGTCGTACTCGACCGACGCGGTGGTCACGAAGCATCCGCCGGGGAAGACGCCGCTGCGCAGGTGCGCGATCCATGCCTCGACGATCGCCTCGAGGCGGGGCAGCCCGGGCGCCGCCGTGCCGGCCGGGCGCCAGACCGCGTCGGTGAAGCGCTCGATCGCCGCCGCCAGGACCGCGCGCTGCAGCGCCTCCTTGTCGCCGAAGCGGCCGATGAGCCCGCTCTTGCTCATGGCCAGGTCGCCGGCCAGGCGCCCGATGGTGATCCCCTCCAGGCCCTCGACCGAGGCGAGGTCGACCGCGGCCTGCACCGCGGACGCGCGGCTCTCGGCGACGGCAGTGGCGGAGCGGCGGGGCATGGGCTCGATTATACGGACCGAACGATCGTTCTGTATAACTCCGCGCATGAACCTCACGTGGCTGGGCTGGGCCGGCGTCGAACTCGAGGCCGAGGGCGTCACGGCGGTGATCGATCCGCTCGACGACGCGGGGGCGGTGTTCGCGGTGCTGGGCGAGCGCGCCGCGGGCGTGGTCGCCCCGTCCGTGGTCGCGCCGAGCCCCGGCCGGGCCGTCGCGGGCATGGTCACCCACCTGCACCGCGATCACGCCGACGCGCGCGCCCTCGCCGGCGCGCTGGTCGCCGGCGCGCCCGTGCTCGAGCCGCCGGCCGGCAACGGCGAGGGGCTCGAGGAGCTCGCGCTCGCCCAGAGCGAGCACGAGCTGGCCGCCGCCGGCCTGACGCGGCGCCGCATGGCGCCCTGGGAGACGGCGAGCGCCGGGCCGTTCACGCTGACCGCGCTGCCCGCCGTCGACGGGGTGGGGGACCCGCAGGTCTCGTGGCTCGTCGCGGCCGGCGGCGTGAAGGTGCTGCACCTCGGCGACACGATGTTCCACGGCCACTGGTGGCGGATGGCGCTGCGCCACGGGCCGTTCGACGTCGTCCTGGCCCCCGTCAACGGCCCGGTCGTCGGCTTCCCGCACCGCGCGCCGGCCAGCCCCCTGCCGATCGCCATGGATCCGCAGCAGGCCGCGGTCGCCGCGCAGCTGCTGGGGGCGCGGCTGGCGATCCCCATCCATGACGAGGGCTACGAGGTCGGCGGGCTCTACGAGCCGGTGGCCGGCGCCGCGGAGCGCTTCGAGGCCGCGGCCACCGAGCGCGGCGTGGCGGTCCGGCGGCTCGTGCCGGGGGAGACGATTGCCGTCTGAGCGGTCAGCCGTGCAGGTTGCCCTGCGGGGTGCCGTCGGGCGCGGCGGTGACCGACGGCAGCGGGGCGAAGCCCTCTTCGCCCTGATGGCCGCGCACCTCGCCGGTCAGGCCGAGGCCCTCGAGCCGGGCGATCTCTCGCTCGCCCTCGAGGCGGGCGGGATGGTCGGCGGGCAGCGGCGCGACGAGCTTGGCGATGCGGTTGCGCAGCTGCAGCGCGAAGTGCGGGGTCGAGGCGCCCATCAGCTGGCGGACGTCCTCCAGCGTGACGTCGCGGTGGGCCCGCGCTCGGTCGGGGTGCTCTGCCTCGCTCACGGCTGGGAGGGTAGGGAGTTCTTGGCCGGCGCGATCTCCAGGAGCGTGTCGATCCGGGCCTGGGCGCCGATCGAGACCGCCTTGTCGTCGCCGATGATCCAGCCGTGGTTGTAGACGCCGCGCGTGGGGTCCTCGCGGTAGCCGGGCTGGATGTCGAGCAGGTAGTCCTCGACGGACTTGGGCAGCTCGCCGTCGTCGCCCAGCAGCAGCAGCGGGCCCCACGTGCCGCTGGCCGACAGCGGCGAGGCGGCGGCGGCGTCGGCGGGCCGGCGCGGGTCCGCGAACACCAGGCCGTGCCCGGGATCGACGACGCCCCAGCCGAACGTCGTGTCGACGTACTTGGCGAACTCGATCGCGTTGGTGGCCGGATCCTGGCCGCCGACGCGGGTGACCGTGCCGAGCTTGCGCAGCTGGATCGTCACCTTCGGGGAGATGACGCTCGAGGGCCCGAGGACGTAGATGTGGGGCTGCTGGTGGGCGGCGATCGCCGCCTTGGTGGCCTCGGGCAGGGTGTCGCGGTCGGCGAACAGGATCGGGTCGCCGCTCTTGGCCGCCCACGCGGCGGCCGGCATCGCGAACTCGGGCTTCTCGGAGCTGACGACGACCACGCTGTCGGAGGACGCGCCGCGCGCGCTGGCGTGGAACGCGTCGATCGCGCGGGCCAGCGTCGCAGGGTCGGCGCCGACCAGGTCGGTGCTCTTGAGCCCGGCGGGTCGCGCGACGTCGCCGACCCGGATGACCTGCGCGCCGCCGGCGGGCTCGGAGCCCGTCGGGGCCAGGGCGTCGAGCGCGGCCTCGGTCGCGCTCGGAAGCTCGGTGCCCTCGGTGAGCAGGATCGGTGCGCGGATGGGGTCCGACATCAGCACCGACGCGGCGAGCGCGGTCTGCCAGTCGGCGGCGTCGACGAGGGTGACGGCGGCGGGCCGCGTCTCCGGGCTGACCGCGGGGAAGACCGCACGGGCCGCCGCCGCGGCGTCGGCGACGGGGTCGGCGCCGCCCACGCGCGTGGTGTTCTTCGTCGCGAAGACCGGGAAGCCGAGCTCGGCCACGGCCTCCTTCTGCTCGCCGCCCGTGCCCACCGTCGGGAACTTCACGGGCTTGACCTCGGGGGTCTCGGCACCCTTGCCGCAGCCGGTCGCCACCAGGGCGGCGAGGCACAGCGCGGCGGCGATACGGGGCATCGGCGGCATCGCCCCGAGCCTAACGACCGGGCTCATAAACCCCTGCCACACGTGTCCCGCGCACCGTTGCGAATCTGGCGCGATCGCGCATCATCCGAACGTCCACCGCACCCGATCGAGCGCCTGGCCGCTGGGGTTTCGCGCGCCAAATGCCCTGGAAAACGGGGCGAGATCGTTCGGGCCCGATGTTGCAGGGGCCAAACCCGAGTTGGCATAAGTACGACGCAATCCGTCCTGCGACTGTGTACTGTTGCACCCGAACGCCGAATCCTCGGAGAGACACCGAGGACCGGGGGACCCAATTGTTGGGGCGAACTTCACCGCTTGGTGGAGAGCGCGGCTCTTTCAGCGCTAGCCCGTCAGCTAACCCCGTAGGCCGACGAAAGAGAGCTGAGTTTCTTTGCGGGCCAAAGCGCTTGCCGCGACGTTGATGCTGATGATGGGCATGGCAGGGTCCGCCTGGGCCGCCGATGACCCGTATGACCCGGCCGGGGGCGGCACCGGTGCCCCCAACTCCGGTGGCGAAGCGACCGCGACGAGCACGAGCAGCGAGCCCGCGACGGACACCGATCCCGACGGCGACGCCAGCGGCGGCGCCGCGTTCGGCGCGACCAGCGGCTCGCAGGCCTCGACGGCCGAGTACCCCGTCGTCGACGGGTTCGTCGCCAAGATGCTGCCCGACGGCACCGCGGCCGCGCCGTCCATGGCCCCCGCCGAGGTCCAGCGCGCGATCTGGGCGGCCAACGAGATCGTGGGCCGGCCCTACGTCTACGGCGGCGGCCACAACCCGACCTTCAGGTCCAAGGGCTACGACTGCTCCGGCACCGTCTCCTACGCCCTGCACGGCGCACGGTTGCTGAAGTCGCCGCTGGACTCCGGCAGCTTCATGCGCTGGGGCGCCAAGGGCAAGGGCTCCTGGATGACCATCTGGACCAACCAGGGTCATGCGTTCATCATCATCGCCGGGCTGCGGCTCGACACCAGCAGCGCCGGCGACCCGTCGGGCCTCAGGGGCCCGCGCTGGCGCCCGGTCTCGCGCACCACGCGCGGGTTCGTCTCGCGCCACCCCGTCGGCTACTAGCCCGCTAGCGGAAGTCGCAGCCGGCCACGTGGTCGTTGACCAGGCCGGCGGCCTGCATCAGCGAGTACGCGGTCGTCGGCCCGACGAAGCGAAAGCCGCGCCGCTTGAGCTCGGCGGCCATCGCCTTGGACTCCGCGCTGAACGAGACCATCTCGTCGCGTGCGCGCGGCGCGTCCCCGGGCGCCGGCGCGAAGCTCCACAGCAGCTGGTCGAGCGTCTCGCCCGCCTCGTGCAGCGCCACGGTCGCCCGCGCGTTGGCCATGGTCGCCTCGATCTTGGCCCGGTTGCGCACGATCCCGGCGTCGGCCATCAGCCGCTCGAAGTCGCCGTCGCCGTAGGCGGCGATCGCCTCGATGTCCCAGTCGCCGAACGCGCGGCGGAAGTGCTCCTGCTTGCGCAGGATGGTGATCCAGGACAGGCCGGACTGAAACGACTCGAGCGTGAGCATCTCGAACAGCGCGCGCTCGCCGTGCATCGGCCGGCCCCAGACCTCGTCGTGATAGGCGACGTAGAGCGGGTCGTCTCCGCACCACCAGCAGCGGGTCATCGTGAAATCCGTGCGGGGCGGGCACTCATGGCTCTGTAGGCTTGCACCCACGTCCGTCCCAACGCTTTCAGGAGGCCACATGCCGGGTATCGGCGGCCGCTTTTCCACCGTCATCAAGTCCAAGGTTTCGAAGATGCTCGACCGGGCCGAGGACCCGGCGGAGACGCTCGACTACAGCTACCAGAAGCAGCTCGAGTCGCTGCAGAACGTCAAGAAGGGCATCGCCGACGTCGTCACGGCGAAGAAGCGGCTGCAGATGCAGAGCGACAAGCTCGAGCAGTCGGTCGTCAAGCTCGACACCCAGGCCCGCCAGGCGCTGGCCGCGGGGCAGGAGGATCTCGCCCGCACCGCGCTCGAGCGCAAGCAGGGCCTGCAGGCCGAGCTCCAGGGGCTCGACACGCAGGTCACCGAGCTCGAGGCCCAGCAGGAGCGCCTGACCGAGTCCGAGAAGAAGCTGCGCGCCAAGATCGAGGCCTTCCGCACCAAGAAGGAGGTCATCAAGGCGCAGTACTCCGCCGCGGAGGCCCAGGTGCGGATCTCCGAGGCCGCGACCGGCGTGGGCGAGGAGATGGCCGACGTCGGCCTGGCCATGCAGCGCGCGGTCGACAAGACCGAGAACATGAAGGCCCGCGCCGACGCGGTCTCCGAGCTGGAGGCCGCCGGCACGTTCGAGGACCTCACCCAGCTCGGCGAGGGCGGCGACGACATCGATCGTCAGCTGCGCGAGCTGACCACCGGCACGCAGGTCGACGACGAGCTGGCCAAGATGCGCGCCGAGCTCGGCACCGGGACGCCCGAGGCGCCCCAGATCGAGGAGGGGAAGGCGTGATCGTCCGGATCTCCACCGAGGGCCAGTTCGAGGTCGAGGAGTCCTCCGTCGACGAGCTCAACGCGCTCGACAACAAGTGCGTCGAGGCGGTCGAGTCCGGCGACGAGGCTGCGTTCCACGCGACCTATGACCAGATGCTCGCGCTCGTGCGCGAGCACGGGACGGTCCTCGGCGACGACGATCTGCACGAGTCCGCGCTGATCCTGCCGCCGCCGGACCTGACGTTCGAGGAAGCCGGCGAGCAGTTCACCGGCGAGGGCCTGATCCCGGACTAGGACAGCCCGGCCTTCGCGATCGCCCGCTCCTCCCAGGGGCTGGGCGAGAAGGCCTCGCCGCGCGGGGCGCCGATCGTGAGGATCGTCGTCCCGTTCGCCTCGGCATGAGCCGCCCGCGTGAGGTTCGGCGGCACGACGACGACGGTGCCCTGAGGGGCGTCGAGGTCGTCACCGTCGACGACGAACCGCGCGTGCCCGCCGATCACCAGGTAGAGCTCCTCGTGGGCCTGCTCGCCGCCTGACGGCAGCTCGTCGTGCTCCTCGATGACGAGCTGGCCGGCGTCGCCGTGCCAGGCGTTGACGCCGAAGGCCTTGACGCCCAGCAGGTAGCGCAGCGGCGTCCAGGCGGCCGGCTCGTCGGGCGCGCCGCCGCGGATCTGCGGCAGCTCGCCGAGGCGGCCGACGGCCACGTGCGGGTTCATGCGCTCAACCGCAGCTGGCGGGCACGGACGCGCAGCAGGTCGACGACCGCGCCGGTGCGGGCGAACGGATCGGCGACGACGGTGTCGTCGGCGACGGCGATCGCCGCGACCGGTACGCCGCCGAGCTCGGCCAGCAGACGCCGGCCGATCGGCAGCGAGCGCCCGTCGAGCTGCTCGAGCTCGCCGAGGGCCGGGGCGTCGTTGGCGCCGGCCATGCGGATGGCGATGTCGGCCGCGGGATCGATGTGCCGGCGCGGAAGCGGCGCGAGCGCCGCCGCCTGGCGGGGCGGGGTGACGCGCCGGTTGACGTGGGGGAGGTGCGAGGGAGTGATCATGGGTCCTTGTCCTTCCGATCCGGTCGTTGTAACCTGTCAAACAGTATAGACGGTGAGCTAACCTGTCAAACGGAATAGGTGGTGTTCTTACACGATGTCGAATCCAGCACCCGGAGCACTCGAGCGGGTCCGCGGCTTCGTCAACACCTGGGACGCCGAGGACGAGACGGACGCCATCGCCTCGCCGGACGCGCTGCGCGACTGGCTGGCCGGTCAGGAGCTCCTCGACGCGGGCGCGAAGGTCACCCGCGCCGAGCACGAGCGCGCGCTGGCGGTCCGCGAGGCGCTGCGCGCCACCCTGCGCGCCCACCACGGCCATCCCGACCAGGAGATCGGCCAGGAGGTGCTCGCCGACGCGTCACAGCGCGCGAAGCTGCAGGTGCTCTTCGACGACGACGGGGTCTCGCGCCTGGAGCCGGCCGCCGACGGGCTCGACGGCGCGCTCGGACGCCTGCTGACCATCGCGCACGAGGCCGACAGCGAGGGCCGCTGGACGCGGCTGAAGATCTGCCCGGCCGACGACTGCCAGTGGGCGTTCTACGACCAGTCGCGCAACCGCAGCGCGACCTGGTGCGACATGAAGGTCTGCGGGAACCGGCACAAGGTGCGCGAGTACCGCCAGCGGCGGCTCAGCCCTTCCTGAGCGATACCGCGCAACCTTCGCGGGCTCGGCCCGTCTTGGGGGTGCAGCGGCGCCGAGGGGGCGCCGCGCCGGTCCGTCACCTCTTCCAGAAGGAGCCTGCTCGTGCGCCACGCGTGTCGTCTTGCCCTGCTCGCGTTCGTCCTGCTGCCGTGCACCGCGCAGGCGCTGCCGCGCGGCGCGGTCCACCTGTCCCACGCGGACTTCAAGCGGGTGGGGAGCACGATCGTCTGCGGCCGCGTCGACGGCCACTGGCAGGCCGGCACCCGGCGGCTCTCGTTCTGGTTCGTCAGCCACGCGCAGCGGGCGGCCAACGCGCGCCGTGCCGGGCACCGCGCGACGGCGCGGGCGTTCCGCCGCCGGGCCGCGGCCGAGGGGCGGGCGTGCGGCCCGCTGCGCTTCGACCTGCGCCGCGGCGCCGGCGTGGCCCTCCACGGGCGCGCCCATCCGCGGGCCGGCAACCTCTCGAACCTCGACGTGATCGGCCCCCGCGGGCGCCTGCGCGACGCCGTGACGTCGGGCACCGCCAACCTCAGCCGGATCTACACCGCGCCGTCGGGCCGCCTCTACGCCCTGTTCACCTACCCGACGGCGATCGGGGGCGGCGAGCCGATCCCCGGTACGGAATCCGGCTGTGAGGACGACGACCAGGACTACGGCGACGACATCGACGAGGACGAGGACGCCGACAGCCGGGCGGTCGACGACGAGGGCGCCGACGAGGAGGACGCCGACGACGAGCCGTGCGTGCCCGAGCCCGAGTACACGCCCGTCCGGTACTGCCTGCTGGCCGAGCTCGATCCCGCCAGCCGCGAGCCGACCTGCGTCGACGACGAGCTGTCCTCGATCCGGACGACGACCTACCGCGGCGCCAACGACTCCATCCAGTTCGACGCGACCGGCGCGGTCTACTACATGGGCTACACCCGGACCCACGGCACCTCGCTGCGGCGTTCGATCGCGGGCGTCACCACCGACTACATCAGCGACGGCAACGTGCTGATCGACGACTTCCTGGTGCTCGGCGACGGCGACGTGCTGGTCACCGGCGCGACGGTCTCGACCGGAGCCCGGTGGCTGCGGCGCATCGAGCCGTCGGGCCGGGTTCACAGCATCTGGTCGGTCTCGGCCAGCTTCCTGCGGCTGTTCCCCGACGGCAACGCGTACGCCGGGATCGACGCCGGCGAGCAGGTCGGGGTGCGCAGGCTGCTGACCGCCGACGACACGATCGATCCGCAGTGGTGGATCGACCGCGACAGCGCCGCGGGGTTGTGCGCCGACGCGGACGCGGGCGCTCGCGAGGCGTTCTGCCGGTACGCCGGCGGGCGGATCTCGGAGTCGGTGAGCACGGCCGACGGCCGGGTGTTCGCGATCGCCGGCGCCGCCGACGGCGGGCGCCTGGTCCAGTACTTCCCGGAGGTCCGCGTGCCGGACTCGGCGGTGCGACGCATCTCCGTGGCCGAGCTGGCCGGCACGACGATCGCCATGGCGGGCGTCGACGCCGACGAGCACCGCGTCCTCGTGCTGCACGACACGGCCACCGACGCCGAGACGGTCCTCATCGGCCCCGACGCCGAGCTCGACGCCTACCACCTCACCTACGACGCGGCGGCGGGCAAGCTGCGCTTCGACGGGCTGCGCTTCGCCGACAACAAGTACGTACTGGGGGAGGTCGACCTGGCCACCGGGACCGTCACCTACGCGGCGGCGAGCACCACCCGCTGGACCGATCTGGCGGGGCTCTAGAAGGGAGCTCGGCGGCGGATCAGCCCAGGCGGGCGATCCGCCGCAGCACACGAGCCGGCCGTTCCAGGCGCCGGCGCCAGGCGGGTTCGATGCTGTAGATCGCCAGCTTGCGGACGTAGCTGGGCACCGTCCACGTCAGCCGGCTGCCCTTGACGAAGTGCGCGACGTCGCCCGCTCGCAGCTCGAAGACCCGGCCGTGCTCGTCGACGACCGTCGCCTCGCCCTCGAGGATGTGAACGGTCTCGTCGGCCCAGTAGTCGAACTGCATGCGACCGGCGGTGCAGTCCCAGACGTTGACCAGGACGCGGTCCTGCGGCGAGCCGATCAGGTCGGAGTACCGGGAGATCGGCGAGCCCTCGAGCACGTCGAGATCGCCGATGGTGGCCGGCTCGCGGGCCGTCGTGCCGCCGAACCGGATCTGCTCCTGGGTTGCGCTCACGTCGTGCGCGATACCCGACCAACGGGTTGCGCAACCGGGGCTAGATCGGGATGCCCCACAGGGGGAACCAGCGGGCCAGATCCTCCTCGAACGGCAGGCCGGCGCCGACCTGGGCCTTGAGCTGGAACTCGCGCTCGCCGGCCCGCTGCTGCTCGCCGCCCGCCGGCGCGAAGGGGTACCAGTTGCCGCGCTTGTAGTTGTAGATCAGGTAGACGGGCCGGCCCTGCATGTCGGCGAACGCGAAGACCGCGGCGAGGATCCGATCCGCATAGCCGCCGATCGACAGGTTGTCGGCGACGGTGTTGACGGCGACCACGAGGTCGTCGACGTCCTCGTCGCGCACGACGACCCACTTGTAGCCGTACTTGTCGTCCTCGGTGGTGATCGTCGTGCCGGTCTCGGCGCCGGTGCCCTGGACGAGCTCCTCGGTCTCCGTGACGATCTGGGCGAAGTCCGCGGTGGCCAGCTGCTGGAAGACGATCCCGGCCGCGCCCTTGGTCTTGATGCCCTGGGTCATCTCCAGGTCGACGTAGGCGGTCGTCAGCGCGAACAGCCGGTCGGCCGCCGCCGGTGGCGCGACCTTGCGCTTGCCCAGGAACGCGTCGAGGAAGCCCACGCGCTAGGCGGCGATCGCGGCGGTGCGCTGGCCCTGCAGCTGGGACTCGAGGCGCTGCAGTGCGGCGACGCGCTTCTCCAGCGGCGGGTGCGTGGCGAACAGGCCGGCGACGCTCTTGCCGACCGGCGAGATGAAGAAGGCCTGCATCTCCGAGGCGACCCGCAGGTCCTGCGCGGGGATGCGCTCGTTGACGCCGCTGATCTTCATCAGCGCCGACGCGAGGCCGCTCGGGCGGCCGGTGATGACCGCGGCGCCGCGGTCGGCCGCGAACTCGCGGTAGCGCGACAGCGCCTGCATGAGCAGGAAGCTGATGACGTAGACGACCATCGAGACGAGCACCACGACGAGGAAGCCGGGGCCGTCGTCGTCGGAGTCCGACTGGCCGCCGCCGAAGAAGAACCCGAACTGGGTGATCATCGACGCGACCGAGGCGAAGAAGCTCGCCACGGTCATAATCACCATGTCGCGGTTGGCGATGTGGGTCAGCTCGTGGGCCATGACGCCCTCGAGCTCGGACGGCGAGAGCAGGTTCATGATCCCCGTCGTCGCGCAGACGGTGGCGCTCTTCTTCGAGCGCCCCATGGCGAACGCGTTGGGCATCGGCGTGTCGGCGATGGCGATCCGCGGCTTGGGCAGGTCGGCCTGGATGCACAGGCGCTCGATCATCGCGTGGAGCTCGGGCGCGTCGGCGGGGGAGACCTCGCGGGCGCCCATCGCGCGCAGCGCGAGCTTGTCGGAGGCGAAGAGCTGGACGGCGAACAGCACGCCGGCGAACAGGACGATGGTGATGACGCCGGCCCCGGCCGCGAACAGGACGCCCATGAAGACGACGTAGACGAGCCCGAGCAGGAACATCGTCAGCAACATGCGGGTCTGCAAGCCGGTGTCCCGGCCGAAGGGTGTGGGGCGAGCCATGGTCCATATCAGGATACGGAGGCTCCTCAGCGCTCCATAAACCCCGGTAAATGCAGGCAAAATTGCAGAGCAACTTCTCTACACTGGCCGCCGATGCGTTTTCGAGCCCTTCTGGCCGGCGTCCTGGTCCCCCTCTGCCTGTGGGTCCTGCTGCCCGTGGGCAGCCTCGGCGCGGCCAGCCTGTCGGACATCGAGAAGAAGATCGACTCGACGCAGGGCAAGATCGACCGCAAGAAGGGCACCGAGCGCGCGCTGACCACGGTCATCTCGGGCTACAACGCGCGCATCAACGAGCTGCAGGGCAGCATCACGTCGCTGACCGTCCGGGTCACCCGCCTGCAGACCGACCTCGACAAGAAGCAGGCGCTGCTCAGCCGCATCCAGTCGGACCTGCGCTACCAGCGCGCCCGCATGGTGCGGCTCAAGACGCGGCTGAAGTTCGGCCGCCGGACGCTGGCCAAGCGCCTCGTCGAGCTCTACCAATCCGACCGTCCCGACCTCGTCAGTGTCCTGCTCAACAGCAAGGGCTTCGCCGATCTCATCGAGCGCGAGGAGTTCATCTCGCGCATCGGCGAGCAGGACCGCCAGATCATCGAGCTGGTCGCCAACGCCAAGAAGGACGCGACGGACTCCGCCGCGCGGCTGGCCGGCCTCGAGACCAAGCAGCGCAAGATCACCGCCGAGGTCTTCGAGCAGCGCAACCAGGTCGCCGACGCGCGTTCCGAGCTCGTCGACCGCCGCCAGGGCTACGAGAGCCAGCGCTCGCGCCGTGCCTCCGTCCTGGCCAGCACCCGCTCGGAGCGCCACGAGCTCGAGGGCGAGCTCGACAACCTGCACGCCGAGGAGCAGAAGATCCAGAACGCGCTGGCGGCCGCCAACGGGCTGCCGACGCTGCTCGCGGGCCCGATCCGCGGCGGCGGCCAGATGATCTGGCCGGTCAACGGCCCGATCACCTCGCCGTTCTGCGAGCAGCGCGCCTGGGAGTCCTGCCATCCCGGCATCGACATCGGCGTCCCGGCCGGCACGCCGATCCGCGCCGCCGCGGCGGGCACCGTCGCGCTGATGCAGAGCGAGGCGTCCTCGGGCGGCTACGGCAACTTCACCTGCATCGCCCACAGCTCGTCGCTGTCGACGTGTTACGCGCACCAGTCGCGCTTTGCGACCTCGATGGGCGCCCGCGTCAGCCAGGGCCAGGTCATCGGCTACAGCGGCTGCACCGGCCGCTGCTTCGGCGACCACCTCCATTTCGAGGTCCGGATCAACGGCGCCGTGACCAACCCGCTGAACTACCTCTAGGTCGCACCGTAGGCTCTGGGCCGTGCAGCCCGAGATCGATGTCCTCGGCCTACCGATCAAGACCTTCGGGGTCATGTTCGCGCTGGGCTTCCTCGCCGCCGGGGCGGTTCTCGCGCGGCGCCTCAAGGAGCAGGGCAAGCCGGTCGACTGGGCCTACGAGATCATCTTCGCCGGGCTGCTCGGCGGCCTGGTCGGCTCGCGTCTGTACTACCTCTTCCAGCACACCGACCAGTTCTCCGACGATCCGCTCGGCAGCCTGTTCGGCGGCACCGGGCTGGTCTGGTACGGCGGGGCGATCGGCGGCGCCATCGCCGTCTGCCTGTGGGCCAAGCGGCGCGGCATGTTCGGCCTGGGCCTGCTCGACCTCTGCGCCCCGGCGCTCGCGCTGGGCTACGCGATCGGCCGCATCGGCTGCCAGCTGTCCGGCGACGGCGACTACGGCAAACCGTCGGACCTGCCCTGGGCGATGGGCTACGAGAACGGCACCGTCCCGACCGACCCCGGCGTGAAGGTCCACCCGACGCCGATCTACGAGACGCTGGCCATGGGGCTCGTCGCCTACGTCCTGTGGCGCTTCCGCGACCGCGTCCGCACCGGGGTGCTCTTTGCCTGGTACCTGATCGCGGCCGGCCTCGAGCGCTTCCTCGTCGAGTTCCTGCGCCGCAACGAGGACGCCGCCCTCGGCCTCACCACGCCGCAGCTCGAGAGCCTCGCCATGCTCGCCGCCGGCCTCCTGTGGCTGGCGCTGGCGCACCGCCGCGGAGGCCTACGCCCCGCGGCCGCCACATAAAGGGGTCAGACCCCTTTATCTGAGTAGCGCAAACGCGCCAAATCGGTCAAGCTTCCGGCTGGGACGCCGATGCGTCTCCCAAGGGGTATTCGACCATGCGCGCGGGAGCACACGCACGAACGATCTTCGCCGGCTTCGGAGTCAGCGGTTCGCTGCTGGCCGCCATCGGCGCCGCGTTCGTCGTCTCGGGTGGCGTCCTGGCCTTCGACCAGTGGCCGGCCCAGACGGCCGATCCCGCCGTCGAGAGCCTCGCCGTCGCCCAGGCGCCCGCTGCGTCCGCGCCGTCCGTTCCCGTCTCGCTGGCTCTGCCCGCGGCCGCCCCCGCGGCGAACGCGGGCGTCCGCGGTGGCGCGCCCGCGCGGCGCACCCCCGCCGACGGCAACCCGGATCCGGGCGGCCCGGCCACCGGGCCGGGCACACCGGGCGGCCCCGGCACGACCGTCACGCCGCCCGTGACACCCGCCACGCCGGCGGCGCCGATCCTCGACCCCGTCACCTCCCGCGGCAACGCGCTGGCCTCCACCGTCGAGTCGGCCACCGGCGGCACCGCCGAGGTCGTGCGCTCGGTCGGCGGCCTGTTGCCCACGGCCGCTCCGGTCACCGACCTCGTCGGCGGCCTCGTCGACGGCGCCGGCCAGACCGTGGGCGGCCTGCTGCGCGGCCTGACGCCCCAGCAGTAGCTAGAGCGCCCGCAGGCGCTTGCCCAGGAACCGCAGCGTCAGCGCCTGCAGCTCAGGGTCGTGCTGGATCGAGCGGTGGTGGCCGCCCGGAACCTCGACGAAGCGGCTGCCGGGGGAGGCCTCGTGCAGCGCGCGCGAGCGCTCGACGGGCACGATCTCGTCGCCCTCCGCGTGCAGGAGCAGCAGCCGCTCGCCCAGCACCGCCGCGCTCGCGTCGGCGTCGTGGGCGGTCATCGCCGCCTCCAGGCCGTCGGCGTCGACGGGCAGGTCGAGCCGCCCGGTCCGCATCCCGCGCAGCATCGCCTCGCCGTCGGCGGGGCAGATCGCCACGACGGCCGCCGCATCGACGAGCTCGGATGCCGCGAGCACCAGCCAGCCGCCCATGCTCGATCCGCGCAGGCCCACGGGCCCCGGCGGGAGCAGCGACGCGATCGTGGCCACGTCGTCGATCGCGCGGGCGTCGAGCACCCCGCCCGTGGCCCCGTGGCCGCGCTGGTCGAAGACCACCGCGGCCATCCCGTGGGCGCGGCAGGCCCGCGCGAAGTCCAGGTGGCTCTCCTTCGAGGACCCCGCGCCGTGGCAGATCACGACACCCCCCTCGACCCGCTCGTCGGGCCGGTACAGCGCGTAGGCGAGGCCGTCGATGGTCCCCGCATCCGCCGGCTGGGCCACGTCCACGACCCGCATCGTCCGCTTGCGCCAAGGCATGCGGGCATACTGGCAGCCCCTTGTCCCTGCAGACACGACAGCTCTCCCACGTCTGGCCCGCCGGCAGCCGCATCAACGAGGCCGGTCGCCTCGAGATCGGCGGCTGCGACGCGATCGATCTCGCGCGCGAGTTCGGCACGCCCGCCTACGTGGTCGCCGAGGACGACCTGCGCGCCCGCGCACGCCAGTTCGTGTCCGCGTTCGCCGATCGCCACGCCGACACCGAGCTGCTCTTCGCGTCGAAGGCGTTCCCGTGCACCGCGGTCTACCGCGTGCTGGCCGAGGAGGGCATCGGCGTCGACGTCGCCAGCGGCGGCGAGCTGGCCAGCGCGCTGCGCGCCGGCTTCGATCCCGGCCGCGTCGTCCTGCACGGCAACGCCAAGTCCGAGGCCGAGCTGCGCTACGCGGTCGAGTCGCAGGTCGGCACGATCGTCATCGACGGCACCGACGAGCTCGACCGCCTCGAGCGGCTGGTGACCGCGCCGCAGCGCGTCTACCTGCGCGTCACCCCCAACGTGCGCGGCGAGACCCACGACGGCATCTCCACCGGCCAGGCCGACTCGAAGTTCGGCGTCGAGCTCGTCGACGCGCCCGCGCTGATCGAGCGCATCGAGGCCCACCCGCTGCTCGACATGCGCGGGTTGCACATGCACATCGGCTCGCAGATCCGCGACCTCGCGCCGTTCCGCCGCGCCGTCCGGGCCGTCGCGCACCTCGGCGACTTCCCCGAGATCGATCTGGGCGGCGGCCTCGGCGTCGCCTACACCGAGGACATGGACGTGCCGTCGATCGAGCAGTACGCCGACGCCAAGATCGGCGTCGTCAAGGAGGTCTACGGCGACGACATCCGCATCGTCGACGAGCCGGGCCGCGCGCTCGTGGCCAACTCGTGCGTGACGCTCTACACCGTCGAGACGATCAAGCGCAACGTCTCGACCTGGGTGGCAGTGGACGGCGGGATGAGCGACAACCTGCGCCCGATGCTCTACGGCGCGCGCTACGAGGCGCAGATCGTCGATCGCTTCGGCGACAACACACCGTGCCATCTCGTCGGCAAGCACTGCGAGTCCAGCGACGTGATCGTCCGCGACGCCCAGCTGGCCGATCCGAAGGTCGGCGACGTCGTCGTCACGCCGGTCACCGGCGCCTACGGCTTCTCCATGGCCAACAACTACAACGGGATCCCGCGGCCACCGGTCGTCTTCTGCAAGGACGGCGACGCGCGCGTCGTCGTGCGGCGCGAGACCTACGAGGACCTCTTCGCCCGCGATGTCTGAGACCTTCAAAATCGGCCTCCTCGGCCACGGCACCGTCGGCGCCGCGTTCGCCACGCTCCTGGCCGACCGCGCCGATGCCGTCGAGCACGCCACCGGCCTGCGCCCCGAGCTGACCGGCGTGCTGACCCGCTCGCGCGGCGACTTCGACGACGTCGTCGCCAACAGCGACCTCATCGTCGAGGTCATGGGCGGCATCGAGCCGGCCCGCGACTACGTCCTGCGCGCGATGGCCGCCGGGAAGCACGTCGTCACCGCCAACAAGCAGCTGCTCAGCCAGCACGGCGAGGAGCTGTGGGGCGCCGCGCGCGAGCACGAGGTCCAGCTGCGCTACGAGGCCGCGGTCGCCGGCGTCGTCCCCGTCATCCGCGTGCTCAACGAGTCGCTCGGCGCCGCGCACGTCGAGCGCATCCACGGCATCGTCAACGGCACCACGAACTTCATCCTCACCGAGATGGCCGCGCGCGGGCTGTCCTACGAGGAGGCGCTCGCCCAGGCCCAGGAGCTCGGCTACGCCGAGGCCGACCCGTCCGACGACGTCAACGGCCGCGACGCCGCCGCGAAGATGGCGATCCTCGCGCGCCTCGCGTTCAACACGCCGGTGCACCTCGACGACGTCCGCTACGAGGGCATCGAGCGACTGACCGGCGAGGACATGGAGTACGCCCGCGACCTCGGGCTCGGCCTCAAGCTGATCGGCACCGCCGCGCGCGTCGAGGGCGGCATCAGCGTCCGCGTCCACCCGGCGTTCCTCTACGCCGGTCATCCGCTCGCCTCGGTCGACGGCCCGTTCAACGCGGTGACCATCGAGTCCGAGGCGATCACCGAGATCACCCTCAGCGGCCCCGGCGCCGGCGGGCCGCAGACGGCCAGCGCCGTCCTGGGCGACGTCATCAGCGCGATGATCCCGCCCGCCTCGACGCCGCCGGCGCGCGAGTCGCTGCCGATCGTCGACGACGTGGAGTCGGCCTTCTACCTCTACCTCGAGGTCGCCGACCGGCCCGGCGTCCTCGCCCAGGTGGCCGAGATCCTCGGCCTGCAGGGCGCGTCGATCAAGTCGGTCGTGCAGAAGGGCCTCGGCCAGAACGCCCGGCTGGTGATGGTCGTGCACCCGCTGCTCGAGTCGCGCTTCTTCGCCGCGGTCGCCCTCGTCGAGGGCCTGGACTTCGTCCGCTCCAAACCGCGCGCGATCCGCGTGATCGAGGAGCAGTTCGGCCAGTGAGCGGCCTGATCGAGCGCTACCGCGACCGCCTGCCCTTCGCCCAGGGCGATCCGGTCATCTCGCTGGAGGAGGGCTCGACGCCGCTCGTCCCCGCGCCCGTGCTCAGCGAGCGTGTCGGCGCCGAGGTGTGGCTGAAGACCGAGGGCGCCAACCCGACGGGATCGTTCAAGGACCGCGGCATGACCTGCGCGGTCAGCGCCGCCGTCCGCGAGGGCGCCGAGACCGTGCTGTGCGCCTCGACCGGCAACACCGCCGCGTCGCTGGCCGCCTACGCGGCGCGCGCGGGGATCCGCGGCGCGGTCATCGTCCCCGAGGGCAAGATCGCCACCGGCAAGCTCGCCCAGGCGCTGATGCACGGCGCGCGCGTGATCGCCCTGCGCGGCAACTTCGACGAGGCGCTGCGCCTGGTCCGCCAGCTGTGCGAGATGCACCCGATCGCGCTGGTCAACAGCGTCAACGAGTTCCGCATCGAGGGGCAGAAGACCGCGGCCTTCGAGGTCGCCGAGGAGCTCCCCGACATCGACGGCCTGTGCATCCCGGTCGGCAACGCCGGCAACATCACCGCCTACTGGCGCGGCTTCCAGGAGATCGGCCTCAAACCGAAGATGCTCGGCTTCCAGGCCGCGGGCGCCGCGCCGCTGGTGCACGGGCACCCGATCGAGAACCCCGAGACCGTGGCCAGCGCGATCCGCATCGGCAACCCGGCACGCTGGGAGCAGGCGATGGACGCCATGACCGCGAGCGGAGGCCAGGTCGCGGCGGTCAGCGACGCGCAGATCCTCGACGCCTGGCGGTTCCTGGCCGCGAAGGAGGGCGTGTTCTGCGAGCCGGCCAGCGCCGCCTCGGTGGCGGGGCTGATCGCCCACGGCGCCGGCGGCGCCCAGCGCATCGCCTGCGTGCTCACCGGCCACGGTCTGAAGGACCCGCGCACCGCGCTCGACAACGCCGGGGCGGTCGTCCCCTGCGAGCCGGAGATCGCCGCGGTCGAGCGAGCCGTCCTCGGCTGAGGTAGGTTCCCGCCCAGGTGTATGCCTGAGGCACACTTCTCCGGTGATGCGAACGTGGTCGGCGCGATGGCGCTGGCGCTCGGCGATCGCCTGCGCGCGGCCACCGAGGAGGCCGCCGGGCTGGCCGGCGTCCTGCCCGCGGCGCTGGTCAGCCTGCACGAGTTCGCCGGCGGCCGGCCGATCGAGGTGCTCGCCGGAGCGCTGCGCGTGACCCACTCCCGCGCGGTCCGCGTGGTCGATCAGCTGCAGGCCGAGGGGCTGGCGCGACGCGGCAGCGATCCGGCCGACCGCCGCGCCGTGCGCGTCGAGCTCACCGCAACCGGCCGCCGGCGCGCCCGGCGGGTCGCGGCCGCTCGGGCAACGGTGCTCGACGAGGCGCTCGCCGGGCTCTCGCCCGACGGGCGGACCGCGCTCGCCGGACTGGCGGCGACCGTGCTCGGCGAGCTGGCCGGCAGCCGCCTCGAGGCGCGGCAGATCTGCCGCCTCTGCGACGTCCACGCGTGCGGGCACGACGCCGGGCGCTGCCCGGTGACCAACGCGGTCGACGCGGTCGAGGCCGCGCGGTGAACGGCCTGCGGGCGGCGGCGGGGCTGGGTCTGCGTCGCGCGCTGACGGCGCCGGGGCGGTGGCTGCCCGTCGCGCTGCCGCTGGCGCTGGCGGTCGCGCTGTTCACCGCGCTGTCGGCCGCGGCCGTCGTCGCCGGCGACCACGCGGCCCGTGACACGCTGAGTGCGCTCGGACCGGCCCGCGGCGGCGTCGCGGTGACCTGGGCGTACGGCGCGGGGCCCAGGACCGACCGCGAGGCCCGCGACGCGCTGGCCGCCATGGGCGCCGGCACGGTGACGCGCGGGATCACGCTGGTCTCGACCGACTTCGGGCGCGCGGTGATCCGCCTGGGCGCCATCGCGCCGATCGCCCCCGCCGTCCGCGTGCTCTCGGGGCGACTCCCGCGCGGGCCGTGCCTGCCCGCGCGCTGCGAGGTGCTGCACGTCTCCGGTCCCGCGCCGGCGGGCGAGCTCGTGGCCGACCGCGGGATCAACGTGCACGTGGTCGGCCGCGGGCTCGTCACGGCGCAGCCGGCCATCGGCTACACGACCAGCCCGGCCGACTTCGCGCCGGGCAAGGTCGACGCGCGCGCGCCCGTGCTGCTGGCCGCCGACCCGGCCGGGGTCGACGGGCTGGCGCCGCTCGACTCGCTGTCGCGCACGCAGAACTGGAGCGCGCCGCTGCCGCTGGCCGACCTGCACGCCTGGGACCTCGACGAGCAGGTCGCGCGGATCGCCCGGGTCGATGCCGGGCTCCAGCGCACCTTCGACGGCTTCACGACGACGTCGCCGCGAGTGGCGCTCGAGGCCGCCCGGGCCCGGAGCGACCGCGCGCCCGCGCGGCTGGCCGCCGCGGGCGCGACCGCGGCCGCCGCACTCGCCGCGTTCCTGCTGCTGG
>JBJMLA010000085.1:0-31842 GCA_045805505.1 Solirubrobacteraceae bacterium | reverse complement strand
GGTCATGACCTTCTCGGCGCCGATCATGTCGCCGATGTTCCCGAGGCCCACGGGGTAGGCGATCGAGCCGGTGGCGACGATCGTGCCCTGGCCGACCATCAGCCGCGGGACGGAGGCGATCGTGCCGATGCCGCCGGGGTTGGTGAGCGAGACGTTCGCGCCGGTGAGGTCGTCGGCGGTCAGCTTGTTGTCGCGGGCGCGGACGATGAGGTCGTCGAACGCGGCCTTGAAGCCGGTGAAGCTGAGCTTGCCGGCGTCGCGGATGACCGGGACCATCAGCGTGCGGCTGCCGTCCTTCTTCTCGACGTCGACGGCGATGCCCAGGTTGACCTGGCCGTCGACGACGCGGAAGCCCTTGCCGCCGTCCTCCTCGAAGCGGTGGGCCATGACCGGCATCTGCTGTTCGACGGCGAGCGCGATGGCGTAGGCGATGAGGTGGGTGAAGGACGCCTTCTGCCCGGCGTTCTTGAGCTCCTTGCGCCGGGCGTCCATCGTCGTGACGGTGATGGTGCGGAACGACGTGGCGGTCGGGATCGACCGGCTCTCGTCCATGTACTTGGCGAGCATCGCCGCGCCGCCCTTGAGCTGCTGGCGCTCCGCGGCGCTGCCGGCGCCGTTGGTGCTCTCGCCGGCCAGGACGTCGGCCTTGGTGATCTTGCCGCGCGGGCCGGTGCCCTCGACCTTGGCCAGGTCGACGCCTTCGGCGGCGGCGACCCTGGCGGCCACGGGGGTGGCGTTCGCGTCGCCGTTCGCGACCGGCGCCGGGGCGGCGGCGGACTCGGCGGCGCCATTGGAGGCGGGCGCGGCCGGCTTCGCGGCTCCGGCACCCACCTGCATGCGCGCGATGACCTGGCCGACGGTGACGGTCTCGCCCTCGGCGGCGACGATCTCGGTGATCGTGCCGGCGGCGGGAGCGGGCAGCTCCATGTCGACCTTGTCCGTGGAGATCTCGACGATCGTGTCGCCGTCCTCGACGCTGTCGCCGACCTTGACGGCCCACTCGAGGATCGTGCCCTCGGTGACCGACTCGCCACCGGCGGGGGTGACGATGTCGAGGATCTCGCCCGTGCCCTCGGACTCGGCCTCAGGGGCCTCGGGCGCCGCCGGGGCGTCGCCGTTGGTGGAAGCGGCGGGAGCGGCGCCGTCGCCCGAGGCGATCTCGACGAGCAGCTGGCCGACCTCGACCGTGTCGCCCTCCGCGGCGTGGATCTTGACGATGGTGCCGCTGGCCGGCGAGGGAACCTCGGCGTCGACCTTGTCGGTGGAGATCTCGACGAGGATGTCGTCGGTCTCGATCGTGTCGCCTTCCTTGACGCGCCACTCGAGGATCGTGCCCTCGGTGACGGACTCGCCCATCGCAGGCATCGTGACCGGGACGGTCGTGTTCACGGCAGCCATGTGGACGTTGGACAATACCGCCGATTCAGCGACGTTCCTCGACGATGAACGCCGCCGTGCCGACAAAGGGTCCGACCGCCCCGATGACGGCCACGCAGACGGCCACGTAGAGGGGGATCACCCGGCGCCGCAGGCCGGCGATCGCGAGGCCGCACATGACGAACCAGCCGACGCCGTGGGCGTAGCCGAAGATGGTCTCGCCGGTCTGCCAGGCGGCGGCCCAGGAGACCAGCAGCGCGGCGTAGACGGTCGAGTGCGCGAACGACGCGCGCTTGAGGTTGCGGAACGTGATCACGCGAGCATCGCGGCCATGCGGCGCAGCGGCTCGTCGGCCTCGGGCGGCCAGTCCGCCGGGTCGGCGGGCCACCAGGCGTGCGCGTCGTGCTCGGGGTCGCGGACGACGTCTGAGCCCGCGGGGACCCACGCCTGGCCGACGAGCATCACGAGGTTGTGCGGCAACCGGACGAGCGCCTCGACCTGCAGCCGCTCGGGCCGCAGCTGCCACTCCTCCTGCATCTCGCGCGCGAGCGTGTGCGCGGGGCTCTCGAAGGGGTCGACGGCGCCACCGGCACCGAGCGCCCAGCGGCCCGCCCACGACGACAGCCACGCTGCCCGGCGCCCCGCGAGCCAGCGCCCGTCGCCGTCGCGGATGACGCAGAGGCCGGCCATGCTGTCGCTCGCATCGCCCTCGACGAGCCGCAGCGCCCAGCGGATCGGCTGAAGCTCGAGGTGCAGCGTGCCGTCCTCGTCGACGCGGTGGGAGACCAGCCGCGCCGCGACGCCGTCGTGGCTGGGGGAGCCGCGATCGCGCAGCGCGGTGATCGCGTCGTCGGCCGCGGTGACGTGCCCGCCGGAGGGCTCGAAGTGCTCGTCGCGCCAGACGGCCCGCACCTGCTCGGCCGTCCAGGGGCCGCGGGCCAAGATCCCGGGCTGATCGCTCATCCGACGTGACGTTACCGGGCGCCATGACTACGATCCGCGATCGATGTCCGACCAGCCCCGCCTCGCCCCGCAGCCCATCGCTCCCGCGCAGGTCGTCGCCGGCGTGCTGGGCACCGTCCTGGTCATCGCCGGGCTCATCGGCCTGGCGGTCGACACGTCGTTCCACACGGGTGCGGGGATCGACGGTCACCGGCTGCTCGGGCTCGAGGTCAACGGCTGGCACAACATCGTCCACGTCGCCAGCGGCCTGCTGCTGCTCGCCGGCCTCGGCAGCAACCGCCGCGCCCGCCGCGTGTGCCAGCTCTTCGGCCTGACCTACCTGGTCGTGACGATCGTCGGGCTCGCCGACGGCGACGACATCTTCGGGCTGTTCCCGATCAACCCGGCCGACAACGTGCTGCATGCGCTGCTCGCGCTCGTCGCGCTGTGGGCGGCCAAGCTCTCCAAGGACAAGCGCGGCCAGCTCTCCCGCGACCGTGTGATCATCGACGAGGCCGAGCCCGGCAACCGCATCGTCGGCCCCGGCTCGGGCCACGTCGGCGGCCCGCGGGCCACGCAGCCGCGCATCGATCGCCGGCTGCCGGTGAAGGTCTCGCCACCCGGAGGGTCGGCGACCTAGTCGAGATGCGGGCCGGATGCCCGCATGGGCAATCCTGCTAGCCGGGTACGTCGTCGGCATGGACGACGACAAGGAGTTCGACTACCTCCGGGGTCAGTCCCCCGAGCAGCAGGAAGCGGCCGACGACGTCGAGCCGCGCGTGGAGGACTCGCCGCAGGAGGTCGGCAGCGGCGAGGACAAGAACGGTGAGCGCGCACGCGAGCCGCAGGCCGGGCTCTGAGTCTGTGATGCTGCGCCGCCATGAGGCGGCGCAAGCACTGGGGCTGGGGCTTCGAGGACGAGCAGCAGAGCGCGGAGAACCTGCGCGGGATGGCGCCGCTGCTGCGCGAGCAGCTCGGCTTCGAGGCCCAGGAGGTCGAGGAGCCCGTGCCGCTCGCCGCGGTCACGCTGCCCGAGCCGCGGATCGAGATCCCGGCCGGCCTGGTCGACATCTGCGACACCGGCGTCCACGAGCGCGCGACGCACGCGCAGGGCAAGGCGCTGGCCGACATCGTCGGAGCGCTGCGCGGGTCGTTCCCCAACCCGCCTGACGTCGTCGCCCGCCCGCGCGAGGAGCGCGAGATCGAGGCGGTGCTCGAGTGGGCCTCCGGCGCCGGGGCCAAGGTCATCCCCTACGGCGGCGGCACGAGCGTCGTCGGCGGCATCGAGGCGCGCTTCGACGAGCCGGCGATCAGCCTGGACCTCGGGTTGTTAGACGGCCTGCACGAGGTCGACCCGGTCTCGCGCAGCGCCCGCATCGGCGCGGGCGCGGCGGGCCCGACCGTCGAACGGCGGCTCGCCGAGCACGGCATGACGATGCGCTTCTTCCCGCAGTCGTTCGAGCACTCGACGCTCGGCGGCTGGGTGGCCACGCGCGCGGGCGGGCACTTCGCAACGCTGTGGACCCACGTCGACGACCTCGTCGAGAGCGTCCGCGCGGTCACGCCCACCGGCCGCTGGGAGAGCCGGCGCCTGCCGGGCAGCGGCGCGGGCGTCTCGCCCGATCGGATGCTGCTCGGCAGCGAGGGCATCCTCGGCGTCATCACCGAGGCGTGGGTGCGCGTGCAGCCCAAGCCCGTCCACCGGCTCAGCGCCTCCGTGCGCTTTCCGACGTTCGCCGCCGGGGCCGACGCGGTCCGCGCGGTCGTCCAGGCGCGGCTGCACCCGAGCAACTGCCGGCTCATCGATCCGGAGGAGGCGCGCTTCACCGGCGCGGGCGATGGCAGCGCGGCGCTGCTCGTGCTCGGCTTCGAGAGCGTCGACGAGGACGCGGCGCCGATCGAGGCGGCGATGGCCCGCGCCCGCGCGCTGTGTGCCGAGCACGGCGGCGAGGTCGGGGAGGCCAAGGCGTCGGGCGACTGGAAGGACACGTTCCTGCGCGCGCCGCACCTGCGCGACATGCTGCTGCAGCTCGGGGTGGTGGCCGAGACGTTCGAGACCGCCATCACGTGGGAGCGCTTCGCGCAGTTCCATGCCGACGTCAGCGGCGCCGCGCGGGAGGCGCTGGGCGGACCGGGCCTGGTCACCTGTCGCTTCACCCACGCCTACCAGGACGGTCCCGCGCCGTACTTCACGGTGATCTTCCCCGCGCGGCGCGGCGAGGAGGTCGAGCAGTGGTGGGCGATCAAGCGCGCCGCCTCCGACGCGATCAGCGCGGCCGGCGGGACGATCACCCACCACCACGCCGTCGGCCGGGATCACCGGCCCTGGTATGACCGGCAGCGCCCCGAGCCGTTCGCCGCCGCACTCCGGGCGGCCAAGGGCGCGGTGGATCCGCAGGGCGTGCTGAACCCCGGCGTGCTCGTCTGAGAGGATCGCGGCCATGACCGACTTCGCCCCGGGGACCCCGGTCTGGGTCGACCTCGCGACGCCCGACGCCACCGCCTCGCTGGCCTTCTACGGCGGGCTGTTCGGGTGGACCGCCACCGATCCCGTGCAGGAGTTCGGCGGCTATCAGAACCTCCTGCTCGACGGACGGCACGTGGCCGGGCTGACGCCCATGGGCGGCCCGATCTGGATGACGCACTTCTCGACGACCGACGCCGACGTGAGCGCCGCGCTGGTCACCGAGAACGGCGGCCGCATCGCGTATGAGCCGATGGACGTCGCCGACCTCGGGCGCCTGGCGATCTGCGAGGACCCGCAGGGCGCGCCGTTCGGGCTCTGGCAGCCGGGGCGGCATACGGGGGCCGAGCTGGTCAACGCGCCGGGCGCGCTGATCTGGAACGAGCTGCACAGCGAGGAGCTCGCCGCCGCGACGCCGTTCTACGAGGCGGTGCTGGGCTGGTCGGCCGTCGCCGAGGAGGCCGGCGGGCATCCCTACACCGTGTTCACCGTCGGCGGGCGCCCGGTGGCGGGCGGCAGCGCGAACGGCGGCACGCCGCACTGGCTCGTGTGGTTCGGGGCGGCGGACGCCGACGCCACGGCGGCGCGGGCGCAGGAGCTCGGCGCGGAGCTGGCGATGGGCCCGTTCGACATCGACGGCGTCGGGCGCACGGCCGTCCTCATCGATCCCCAGGGCGCGAGCTTCGGCGTCCTGCAGTCCGAGACCCCCGACGAGTGAAGACCGTCGCCGTCCTCGGGCCCGGTGGCGTCGGCGGGCTGGTGGCCGCCGCGCTCGCCCGTGCGGGCACGCCCCTCACGGTCGTCGCGCGCGAGGAGACCGCCGCCCGGCTCGAGCGCGACGGCCTGCGTGTGCACTCGGTGCGGATGGGCGACTTCCAGGTCGACGTCCGGGCCGTCGCCCGGCTGACCGAGCCGGTCGACCTGCTGATCGTCGCGACGAAGGCGACCGGCCTGGCCGGTGCGCTCGACCGCGTCGCCGGGGCGCCGCGGCTCGTCGTGCCGCTGCTCAACGGCATCGACCACCTCACGACGCTGCGCGAGCGGTGGCCCGACCGCGTCGCCGCCGGCGTGATCCGCGTCGAGTCCGATCGCCCGGAGGCCGGGATGGTCGTGCAGACCAGCCCGTTCCTGCGGATCGACATCGCGCCCGACACGCCGGACACCCAGGCGGCCGCGCACCTCCTGCGCGCCGCGGAGATCCCGACGAAGGTCACGCCGTCGGAGCCCGACGTGATGTGGGGAAAGCTCGTACGGCTCAACGCGCTGGCCTGCACCACGACGGCGTTCAACGAGCCGATCGGCGCCGTCCGCTCACATCCCCGCCACCGCCTGGCGCTCGAGGGGGCCGTCGAGGAGGGCGCCGCGGTCGCGCAGGCCGAGGGCGCGGGGATCGAGGCGAGCGCCGTCCTCGCCGAGCTCGCCGAGGTCCACGCGGAGTCCACCTCCTCGATGTACCGCGACGTCGCCAATGGCAACGAGCCCGAGCTCGACGCCATCCCGGGCGCCGTCCTGCGCGCCGCCGCCCGCCACAACCTCGACGCGCCGACCATCGCCGACCTCGTCGCCCGCATCCGCGCGCGAACCTAAAGGGGTCTGACCCCTTTCTGAGGGTGGTCGAGGGTTGGGGCCGGCGAATCCGGGCCGCGAACCTAAAGGGGTCTGACCCCTTTAGGCTGTCCGGAATGGCCGACACGTCGAAGGTCGCCAAGAACCTGCAGGCGTTTCAGATCGCCCTGAACGCGCACGATCGGGAGAACCCCGACCACACCGCCTACGGGATCGGACTGGCGTACTTCGACATGGAGCGGCTCGGCTTCGACGAGGGCGAGACGATCCTGCCGGGCATCACGATCCACGGTGACGGCGGGACGACGGGCAACTTCCGCGTCCTGTGCGACGGCCAGCACGAGGAGAACGCCGAGGAGACCGAGGAAGAGGTCGTCGACGCGGTCTCGCGCGAGTACGTGGCGCACACGCCGTTCCAGGAGTAGTGTCGCCCGCACCCACCGATGCGACGCGCGCTGCTCACCGCGGTTCTCGTCGCCGGCGCGGCATGGACGCCCGCTAGCGCTCTCGCCACGCCGGTCACGAAGACCTTCACGTACGGACCCGTCGCGGTCGATGGCTACGCCGTGCGCCAGGAGGCCACCGCGAGCATCCCGCGGCCCGAGGGCGCCGGCTTCATCACCCACATGTCGGCCGATGTGGTGGACACGTCGACCGGCAAGCCGGTCCCGATCAACAGGATCATGCTTCACCACATCCTGTTCATCAACGCCGGCAACGGGTCGAAGGCGAGCGGCGTCGCCGACGCGTTCTACGGCGACGGCGAGGAGCGGGCGCGACTCGACCTTCCCGCGGGCTACGGCTATCCCGTGGCCGCCGACGATCGCTGGCTGATGGTGTGGATGCTGATGAACCACCGGGTCCAGGCCGACGAGGTGATGATCCGCTACCGGATCACCTGGGAGGCGCAGGACCAGCTGACGCCCGTGGTGCCCGTGGGCTTCGACGCCTCGCACCTGCGCTCGGGCCTCGTCTACGACGTCCCCGGCGGCGAGCCCGAGGGCGCCACCGACACGCGGACCATGACGCGGCCGTCACCGGTCAGCGGCCGCATCGTCGCGGGCCTCGGCCACGTCCACGGCGGCGCCAAGGGCCTGCAGCTCGTCGAGCCGACCTGCGAGAACCGCGTGATCTACGCGTCGCGCCCGACGTGGGGCCTGGCCTCGCACCCCTTCTACAACGTCAAGCCGATCCTGCACGAGCCCGGCCCGATCAACATGAGCCGCTTCACGAGCGAGCAGGGCATCCCGGTCGTCAAGGGTCAGCCGCTCGAGCTGCGCTCCAACTACGACGCCCAACGCCCCCACACCCGCGTCATGGGCCTGATGGTGGCCTACATCGCCCGCGACGACTCGGTGACCGAGGGCTGTGGCCCGATGCCCACCGACATCAAGACGCTGCGCACCAAGACCCGCGGGCGCGCCCGGCCGCCGATGTTCCGCGTGCCGCTGACGGGGCTCGACAAGCAGGGCCGCGCGGTGGAGATCGCCAAGCCGCCCGGCCCGTGGACCACCTTCCCCGGCGACGCGGCGGTCGACGTCAGCGGCTTCTCGTTCAACAAGCCGAACCTCGTGGTCCCGCGCGGCTCGACCGTCACGTGGACGTTCAACGACGCTGTCCGCCACGACGTCACGCTCGCCGACGGCCCGCTGGGCTTCTCCTCCGACGACCTCTCCGGCGGTCGCACGTTCTCCCAGACGCTGGACCGCCCGGGCACCTACAAGCTGTTCTGCGCCCTGCACCCCGTGCAGATGACGCAGGTCGTCCGCGTCAAGTAGCCGGCGGCCGCAGGTGCAGGACGTCCTGGCCGGCGATGGCGTCGGCGATCAGCGAGCGGTGGCAGGCCTCCGGGTCGCGCTCGACGCAGAACAGTGCGGCCAGCCCG
This sequence comes from Solirubrobacteraceae bacterium, assembly GCA_045805505.1. Lineage (GTDB taxonomy): Bacteria > Actinomycetota > Thermoleophilia > Solirubrobacterales > Solirubrobacteraceae > BP-464. The sequence goes on along the minus strand of JBJMLA010000085.1, from coordinate 23,608 downwards.
CGCTGGGGCAGTTCGGGCAGCGGGGCGCCGGCGAGGATCTCGCGCTCGTAGCGCTCCACGTACTCGGGCGCCAGCACGTCGCGGCTGCGCTTGCCCACGCCGTTGAGGTCGTCGGCCGCGTACTGCAGCTGACGCAGCTCGGTCGTCGGGGCGAGCTCCGGCAGGTGGCGGTACTCGATGGCGGTCTCGGCGAGCGCGGCCTGGAGGCGCTTCGCGTTGGCCCACGCGTACTCGGTTCCGCGCAGGCCGCGACGCTGGCGGACGTCGAGCAGGACGGTCACCTCGGCCTCCAGGAGCGTCGCGAGGAACTCCTGCGCGGTGAAGCCGTAGGCGCCGATCGTGGCCAGGCGGGGCATGATGTGAGGATGCCACGCCCCGCGGCCCTGCTCGTCCTTCTGGCCAGCCTGCTGTTCATCGCGCCCGCGAGTGCGGCGCAACGCTGCGACTTCAAGGGCTCCAGGACCGTCGCCTCGAACTCCCAGGCGCGCATCTTCTGGGTCAAGGGCAAGCGCGGGGACAAGCGCGTCTACTTCGGCTGCCGCAAGAAGCAGCGGCCGATCCTGCTGGCCACCGACCGCACGCCGCGCGCCGAGGACGAGATCCGCACCGCCAACTCGACGTTCCGCCTCGCCGGGACCTGGGTGGCCTTCCGCCAGGTCAACTCGAGCGGTGACGGTGAGTACGCCCAGCTGGTCGTCGTCCGTTCACTGGCCGGCAGCAGGCGCCAGGTCCAGCAGGACCTCGGGCGCTCGTTGCTCAAGCGCCTCGTCCTGACGCCCGACGGCGCCGTCGCGTGGGTGCTGGCCGACGGGTTGTTCCGCGAGGTCGACGGCGTCGCTCCAGGGGCGGCGCGAGCCGTCGCGCTGGCCGTCGCGCAGGGCATCGACTCCGACAGCCTGACGCTGGCCAAGGGCGCTGCCCACTTCACGGTCGGCGGTGCGCCGCGCAGCGTGCGGCTGACGGCCCCGGCCGCCTCAGTGACCGGCAACGGCGTCGGGACGCAGGGGCTCGACGGGCGCTTCGGGGACTGCGGGACGCTCGTGCCGTCCTCGCCCAAGCCCGGTGTCTTCACCGAGGCCACGCAGCTCGCCCGCGCCCCCAGCGGCGCGCTGGTCAGCGCCGGCACGACGTCGAGCAGCAGCGCGAACGCCGACTCGGCGGTGCGCGACACGTTCGTCGTGGCGCGGTTCTCGGCGGCCGGCAAGTTCGACGGCGGCTTCGGGCGGACGGGCGTGGTCCAGGTCAAGGTCCCACGGCCGAGCGGCGCGGGCGACGCGACGCTCAGCGCGCTGGCCGTGCAGCCCGACGGCAAGGTGCTCGTCGGCGGGTCGGTCGAGCTGTCCGAAGCGGGCACGTTCCGTGCCGTCGTCATGCGCTTCACCGCGGGCGGCACGCTCGACGACAGCTTCGGCAACGGCGGGATCGTCCAGGGCGCGATCCCCGCGGCGAAGTCCGCGCGCGTCGAGGATCTGGCCCTGACCGCCGACGGGCACATCCTCGTCGCGGGCCAGCGCGACAACCGCTACTTCGTGGCGCGGCTGGACGGCGCGGGCGCGCTCGACGAGTCCTTCAGCACCGATGGGCTCGTCACCGATCCGGGCAAGCAGCCGTCGGAGCTGCGCGCGCTGGTGGTCGCCGACGACGGCTCGATCTTCGCCGCGGGCGGCACCGGCCTGCCGTTGCTGCTGCACCTCGACGCGACCGGAGCGATCCTCTCGGTCAGCAGCGACGGGCCGCCGGCGACCGCGATGCTGCGCGCGCTCGAGGCGGCCCCGGGCGGCGGCGTCATCGCGGTCGGCGCCGGGAGCAACATCACCGGCGCCGGGCAGGCGGTGCTCGCCCGCTACGGGACCGACGGCAAGCCCTCGGGCGGCTTCGGGACCGGCGGGTTCGTGCTCGATCCCGACATCACCGAGCCCAACGACATCGCGGTCGCCCCGGACGGTTCGCTGCTGATCAGCGCCCGCTTCTCGCTCGACCCGGGCGGCTACTCCGGCAGCGGCCTTGTCCGCTACTCGGCGGTCGGCGCCCGCGACACCGGCTTCGGCTTCCGCGGGGCGCTCGGCGGGACGAGCAGCTTCGGCCTCGAGAACTTCGACATCGTCACCGGCGACGACGGCACCGCCCACGTCGCCCAGGACAACGGCACCGCGTTCGCGATCTCGCGCTTCGCCGTCGATGCCCCGGCGCTCGGCGCCACGAGCGGGCGCTCGAGCGTCTGCGCGATGGCCACGGCCACACAGCTCGGTCCCCTGGTCAAGGCCGGCAGGATCGACGTCTCGCTGCGCCTGCGGGCGCCCGGCCGGGTGCGCCTGGATGCCGTCGTCAAGGTCGGCGGCACCCGGATCCCCGCCGGCACGGTCACGGTCTTCCGGCCCTACACCGAGGGCGCCGTGGCCTCGATCCCGCTGACGAAGAAGGCGCTCGCGGCGCTGCGCACCGCGAAGACCGCGACGCTGACCCTCGGCGCGGGCGCGCCCGGCGGCAAGCAGACGGCCTACACCGCGACGCTGACGCGCTAGCGCCGAGCTACTCGCGGCCCGGATCGCGCTCGATGAGCTCGATGCGGTAGCCGTCGGGGTCGCGGACGAAGCACAGCAGCGAGCCGCCCTCGCGGATGCTGTAGGGCGGCTTCTCGGGCTCGATGCCCACGCCGGCGAGCCGCTCGAGCGTGCCCGTCATGTCGTCGACGGTGACGGCGATGTGGTTGTAGCCCGTGCCCATCTCGTAGGAGTCGACCCCGTGGTTGTAGGTCAGCTCGAGCCGGGGTCCGTCGCCCGGGAGCCCCATGAACACGTTGATCGCCTCGTCGCGGATCGGCATCCGGCCGACCTCCTCGAAGCCGAGCGCCTCGTAGAAGGAGACGCTGCGATCGATGTCGCCGATGCGGTAGCACGTATGAATGAGCTGCATGCGTGGGAAGCTACTGAAGCGATGATCATCGAACGCTCCATGACCGACCAGTTCCTGTCGAACACCTACCTGCTCGCGGCCGAGGACGGGGGCGAGGCGCTCTTCATCGATGCCGGCGGCCCGATGGGCCCGCTCTTCGAGGCGATCGAGCGCCATGGCCTGACCCCGACGGCGGTCCTGCTCACCCATCACCACCACGACCACATCTGCGAGCTCGACGCGATCACCGGTCGCTGGCCCGACATCCCCGTCTACGCGGATCCGCGCGAGGGGATCGAGGGCACCGAGCCGTTCGCCGACGGGACCTACGCCGGGCTCGAGGTCCGCGCGCTGCACACGCCCGGCCACACCGCGGGCATGCTCTCGTTCGTCATCGAGGACCAGGTGTTCACCGGCGACACGCTGTTCAAGAACTCCGTCGGCGGCGTTCGCGCTCCCGGCCACACCACGTTCGAGGACCTGCGCGAGTCGATCATGGACAAGCTGCTGCAGCTGCCGGCCGAGACCGTCATCCGTCCAGGCCACACCGATCCGACGACGGTCGCCGAGGAGCTCGAGAACAACCCCTTCGTCCGCCTGTGGCGCGGGCTCGACGACGAGGGCGCCGAGGCCTGCACGGTGTTCGGGGACCAGGAGGCGACGCTGATCCTGTGGGGCGACGATTACGACGGCGGCCACAAGGCATGGGTCCGCTGGCCCGACGGCGCCGACGACATCGTGCCGGGCTCGCAGGTGCAGAAGGCGTAGGGTCGCGCCACGGTCCGGCACCAGCCTGCGAAGGAGCGCGACATGCCGAGTCTCGAGGATGCGACCCACGATTTCTACGACGCCCTCAACGCTGTCCTCGGCGGTGACGCCGAGCCCATGCTGACCCTTTGGTCGCACGCCGACGACGTCACCTACATGAGCCCGTTCGGCGAGCTCCTGGTGGGCTGGGAGCCGGTGCGCGCGTCGTGGCATGCGCAGGCCGGCCAGCGGCTCGGCGGTCGCGTGGACCCGGCCGAGCTGCGGCACTTCGACTCACCATCGCTCGGCTCGGTCGTCGGGTTCGAGCGCGGCTCGGTGCAGATCGAGGGGACGACCACGCCCGTCGACATCAGGGCCACGAGCACCTACCGGCTCGAGGACGGGCGCTGGAAGATGATCGGCCACCACACGGATCCGCTTGGCTGAATCCGACTCGACGCCCTTCGCGACGCCGGAGGAGCTGCGCGCGTGGCTGGAGGCCCACCACGCGTCGGCGACCGAGCTGTGGGTCCGGTTGGCCAAGAAGGACAGCGGCATCGCGTCGATCACGTGGCCCGAGCTCGTCGACGAGGTCCTGTGCTTCGGCTGGATCGACGGGCACATGAAGCCGATCGACGAGCAGTGGCGCCGCCAGCGGATCACTCCGCGGCGCAAGGGCTCGAACTGGTCCAAGCGCAACGTCGAGCGCGTCCGCGTCCTCACCGAGGAGGGGCGGATGCGGCCGGCCGGCCTCGCTGCGTTCGAGCTGCGCACCGACGCCGACTACACCTACGAGCGCGACGTCCCCGACGCGCTGCCGCCCGACTGGGAGGCACGATTTCGCGCCGAGACCGACGCCTGGGCGTTCTTCGAGCGCCAGATCCCGTCCTACCGCCGCAGCTGCATCGCCTGGGTCACCGGCGCGAAGCAGGAGGCCACGCGGGAGCGCCGCATGCAGCAGCTCATCGACTGCAGCGCCCGCGGCGAGGCGCCGCCGCCCTACAAGTGGGCCAAACTCAAGTCCTAGACGTACTCTCCTTGTGATGGCCGACGACAAGATCCCCACGTCACGGATCCGGCGGCTGAGCAAGATCGGCGGCGTGGCCGCCAGCACGACGGCCAAGCAGCTGGGCACGCGCGCCGCCAACGTCGGTCGCAGCGAGGAGGCCGGCCAGAAGGCGATGGAGCGCCGGCAGCTCGAGACGGCCGAGCAGATCGTCGCCGTCCTGGGGACCATGAAGGGCGCGGCGATGAAGCTCGGGCAGGTCATGAGCTTCCTCGACGTCGGCCTGGTGCCCGAGGAGTTCCGCGAGGACTTCCAGGCCAAGCTGGCCGAACTGCGCGACGCCGCGCCGAAGGTCTCCTTCAAGGACATGAAGAAGGTCATCGAGAGCGAGTACGGCGAGAAGGTCGACGACGTCTTCGAGAGCTTCGATCCCGTCCCGATCGCCGCCGCGTCGATCGGCCAGGTCTACAAGGCGCGGCTGCACGACGGCCGCTGCGTCGCGGTCAAGGTCCAGTACCCGGGCGTCGACACCGCTGTCCGCTCGGACATGCAGAACCTCACGATCATCCTGCGGCTGATGAAGCGGGTCGCTCCCGGCCTCGACGCCAAGGCGCTGGGCACCGAGATCCGCGAGCGCATCGAGGAGGAGCTCGACTACGAGCTCGAGGCCGCCAACCAGCGCCGCCTCGCGCGGATCTTCCGCGACCATCCGTTCATCGTCGTGCCCGAGGTCCACACCGACCTCTGCCACCAGCGCGTGATCGTCAGCGACTTCGTCGAGGGGCGCGGCTTCGAGGAGATGAAGCAGCTGCCCCAGGACGAGCGTGACCGGCTCGGCGAGATCATCTTCCGCTTCTACTTCGGCTGCATGTACCGCCACCGGCAGTTCAGCGGCGATCCGCACCCGGGCAACTGCATCCTGCTCGACGACGACCGGATGGCGTTCCTGGACTTCGGGCTGTTCAAGACGATCCCGCTCGAGGCCGCCGAGTTCGAGCTGCAGGCCCAGCGCTACGCCCACGAGCGCCGGGCCGCCGAGCTGCGCGACCACATGCACGAGGCGGGCTGGATCGGCGACCCGTCCTTCTACCCGGACGACAAGGTCCTGGCGATGGTCGACGACATGACGTGGTGGTACACCCGCGACGAGGAGATCACGCTCGAGCCCGAGCTGGCCACCGAGATCCTCATCCAGATGGGCGATCCCCGCTCGCGGCACTTCGCCTCCATGCGCCACGAGACGCTGCCGCCCGACCACCTCTTCGGCCGCCGCCTCGAGGTCCTCACCCTGGCGGTCATCAGCCAGCTGCGAGCGACGGCGAACTTCCATCGCATCGCGCGCGAATGGGTCTACGGCGACGAGCCGGTGACCGAGCTCGGCCGCCAGGAGGCCGCCTTCCTCGCCTCCAAGCGGTGAGCCGGCAACACCTGCGGATCGGCTCGCTGGCCGTCGTCCTCGCCGGGCTGTTCGCGTTCTTCGCGCTCAGCGGCTCGCTGTCGGCCGACCGGGTGCAGGAGTGGTTCGACGGGCTCGGCGCGGCCGGCCCGTTCGTGTTCATCGCCGCCTCGGCGCTGATGACCGTGTCGATGTTCCCCGGGCCGCTGCTGGCCGGCGCGTCGGGGCTGCTGTTCGGCACGGCGCTCGGCACGCCGGTCTCGATCGCCTCGGCGACGCTCGGCGCGGTGCTGGCCTTCTCGCTCGGCCGGTGGTGGGCCCACGATGCCGTCGAGGAGCTGGCCACCGGGCGGATCGCCCGCCTGCGCGCCTGGATCGGCGCCCGCGGGTTCTTCGCCGTCCTCTATGCGCGGCTGGCGCCCGGCGTGCCCTACAACGTCGTCAACTACGCGGCCGGCCTGTCGCCGGTGACGCTCGGCGCGTTCTCGCTGGCGACGCTGGTGGGCTGCGCGCCCCGCGCGTTCGCCTACACGGCGCTGGGCGGGAACCTCGACAACCTCGGCTCGCCGGAGGTCATCGCCGCGCTCGTCGTCCTGGTGGTGATGGCCGTCGGGGGCCTGGTGGCGATCAGACGGTCTGGACCTGGAACAGCGAGGTCGTCCCGGGACGGCCGCTCGGCAGGCCCGCGGTGATGCCGACCCGCTGACCGCGCTTGACCCAGCCGAGCTCGACGACGAGCCGCGCGGCGTCGGCGATCAGCTCCTCGGTGACCTCATGGCGGCGCATCGGCGCGGCGCGCACACCCCACATGAGGTTGCAGCGGCGCACGGTCTCGCGACCGGGGGAATGGGCGTAGATCGGCACCGTCGGGCGATGCGCGGAGACCAGGCGCGCGGACCGGCCCGACAGCGTCGGGACGATGATCGCGTCGAGCGCGAGGTCGCGCGCCGCCGTCACCGCGTTGTGGGCGATCGTGTAGCCGGGGTCGCGGCTGTCGCGCTCGACGCGCTCCTCGACCCAGCGCTCGTACGGGCAGATCTTCTCGGCCTGCTTGGCGACCGCGGCCATCATCTCGATCGCGCCCACGGGATAGGCGCCGATCGCGGTCTCCTGGGAGAGCATCACGGCGTCGGTGCCGTCGAGGATCGCGTTGGCGACGTCGGCCACCTCGGCGCGCGTCGGCCGCGAGGACTTGACCATCGAGTCGAGCATCTGCGTGGCGGTGATCGACGGGCGGGCGCACGAACCGGCCAGCGCGAGCAGGCGCTTCTGGACGATCGGGACCTCCTCGATCGGCAGCTCGATGCCGAGGTCGCCGCGGGCGACCATCACGCAGTCGGCCGCGCGGATGATCTGCTCGGCGTCGGTGACCGCCTGGGGCTTCTCGATCTTGGCGATCAGCGGCAGGCGCGTGTGCTCGCGGACGGTCTCGACGTCGGCGGCGCTGCGCACGAACGACAGCGCGACCATGTCGACGCCCATGGCGATCCCCGCGCGCAGGTGCTCGAGGTCCTCCTCGGGCACCGAGGGAAGCTCGTCGGCGGGGCCGGGGATGTTGAGCCCCTGGCGCGTCGAGACGCTGCCGCCCACCTCGACCTCGGCATCGAGCTCGCGGTCGCCGGCGCGCACCGCACTGGTACGCAGGCGCACCGCGCCGTCGGCGAGGTAGAGGACCTCGCCGGGCTCGATCGCGTTGACGAGCCCCGGCCAGTTGACGCTCATCCGCCGGGCGTCGCCCGGGGCGGCGTCGGGCGAGCACTCGAAGGTCACCCGGTCGCCCGGCTTGAGGTCGACCGTTCCCTCCACGAGCTCGCCGATGCGCAGCTTGGGTCCCGGGAGATCCTGCAGGATGGCGACGGGGCGGCCGGCGCGCTCGGCCGCCTGCGCCACGCGCGCGGCGGTGTCGGCGTGCACCTCGTGGTCGGCGTGCGAGAAGTTCAGCCGCGCGACGTCCATGCCGGCCTCGACCATGCGGACCAGGACCTCGGGATCGCGTGAGGCGGGGCCGATCGTGGCGACGATCTTCGTGCGGCGCATCGGCTGCGCAGGCTACTCACGCCGGCAGCGCGCGAGAGCGCCGGCGTAGAACCGCAGGTACGCGGCGTAATGGGCGTGCCAGTACGCGCTCTCGTGGCCCCCGGGCCAGACGTGCATCCGGATGCCCAGGCCGTCGGCCAGGGTGGTGTCGGCACGCAGGAACGGATCGCGATCGCCGCCATCGAGCCACAGCCTTGCGCCCTTCCACGGTGCGCTGCCCTGCTGTGTGGCCAGCGCCACGAGGTCGCGCGCGGCGAAGTCCGCGGCATCGTCGAAGGCGCCGGCGGGCGTCTCGCCGCCGCTCAGCCACATGGCCGCGGAGTGCCCGCCGACCGCGCAGAAGCGCCCCGGCGCGACGCGCGCCACCTCGTAGGCGCCGTAGCCGCCCATCGAGATGCCGCCGATGGCCACGCGCCGCGGGTCGGCGTGCAGCCGGCGGACGGCCTCGGGGATGACCTCGCGCAGGACGTAGGACGCCCAGTCGCCGTCGGCGCGGGCGTGCCAGTAGGAGTGATCGCCGCCGCTGGGGAAGACGACGGCCGGCGCCCGGTCGCCGAGGTCGGCCAGCGCCGCGAGGAAGTCCTCGTTGGCGAGTCCCTCGTTGCCGCCTCCTCCGCGGCCGTGCAGGAAGACGAGCAGGGGGCGTCCGTCGGCGCCGTCGTCGGGGGCGATGGCGGTCTGGGGCAGCGTGCGCCGGGCGAAGCGCGAGCGGATGTCGTAGCGCAGGATCTGGGCGCCGTGGGCCCGCGCGGAACCGCTGTGGATGTCGCCGAACGGCCAGAACCGCTCGTAGAGCCGCCAGCCGCCGTAGGCCACCGCGGCCAGGACGAGCAGCGCGGCCGCGCGGCGCCGGGCGACGACGCTCACCCCCGCAGCGCCTCGGCGGTCGCGGCGTCGGCGGGGAAGAACGACTCGATCGACAGCTCGGACACCGTGATGTCGACGGCCGTGCCGAACGTCGCCACGGTGCTGAAGAACGTCAGGCCGTCGCGCAGGCGCAGCGGCACGACGATGTCGTTGTGCGCGGGGCGCTCCTCGTCATCGGGTCCGCCGGGATAGGCCTCGAGCTCGGCCAGCAGGGCGGCCGCGGCGTCGTCGGCGGTCAGCGCGACCTGCCGGGCGAGGCGGTGCAGCAGGTGCTCGCGCCACTCGCCGAGGTTGGCGATCCGCGGCGCCAGGCCCTCGGGGTGCAGGCTGACGCGCAGGACGTTGACCGGCGGTTCGAGCAGGTGCGCCGCGACGCTCGCGGTCAGCAGCCCGATGCCGCTGTTGCCCGCGACGAGGTTCCAGCCGCGGTCGACGACCGCGGCCGGGTAGGGCTCGTGGCCGCGCAGGACGAGGTCGATCGCCTCGCGCACCGGCGCCATCTCCGGGGCCTCCATGTCGCGCTGGCCGAAGGCCGGGGCGTACCCCGCGGCGAGCAGCAGCGCGTCGCGGTCGCGCAGTGGCACGTCGAGCCGGTCGGCGAGGTGCAGCACCATCTCGGCGCTGGGCCGCGAGCGGCCGGTCTCGACGAAGCTCACGTGGCGGGTCGAGACCCCCGCTTCGAGCGCGAGATCGAGCTGGCTCATGCGCCGGCGCACGCGCCAGTCGCGGAGGAGAGGACCGACCGTCATGCCGCGACGGTAGCGGCGGGAGGGAGCCGCGGCCATTACCTCACAGGGAATTGCGGAGCCTCGCCGGCGAGCGCACCATGCCGCCCATGAACGACATCACCAGCACCGTCAACGACTACCTGGCCGCCTGGAACGAGGGTGACGCCGCACGGCGCCGCGCGCTCGTCGGGCAGGCCTTCGCCGAGGACGCCCGCTACCTCGACCCGCACTTCGAGGGCGCCGGCACCGACGGCATCGCCGAGATGATCGGCGGCGTGCAGGGGCAGTTCCCCGGCCACCGCTTCGAGCTGGCCGACGGGCCGGACGCCCACCACGACCGCGTGCGCTTCACGTGGCACCTGCAGGGCCCGGACGGTCCGGTGGCCATCGGCACCGACTTCGCGACGGTCGCCGAGGACGGCCGGCTGCGCGATGTCACGGGGTTCCTCGCGCTCCCGTAGGCTGGCGCCCATGAGCCCGCCTCCGAGCCGCTCCGTGTTGGTGACGGGCGGCTCGCGCGGCATCGGTGCGGCGGTCGTCCGCGGCTTTGCGGCCCAGGGCGACCGCGTCGCCGTCCACTACGGCCACGACGCGCAGACCGCGCAGACGGTCGCGACCGCGCTCCCGGGCAGCGGCCATGTCGCGGTCGGCGCCGATCTCGCCGATCCCGCGGCGATCGAGGACATGGTCGAGACGGCCGCCGCCGCGCTCGGCGGCATCGACGTCCTGGTCAACAACGCCGGCTCCTACGCGCCGCACCCGATCACCGCGACGAGCTACGAGGAGTGGCAGCGGGCGTGGCGCGACACGCTCGACGTCAACCTGGTCGGCGCGGCGAACGTGACCTGGTGCGCGGTCCGCCACATGATCGCCGGGGGTGGCGGCCACATCGTCAACGTCGCGTCGCGCGGGGCGTTTCGCGGCGAGCCCGACCACACGGCCTACGGCGCGAGCAAGGCCGGGCTGATCTCGTTGAGCCAGTCGCTGGCGCAGGCGCTCGGCCCGTACGGCATCTACGTCACCGCGGTGGCGCCGGGGTTCGTCGAGACCGAGATGGCGGCGCCGTACCTGGAGGGCGAGGAGGGCGAGCGGCGCCGCGCCGAGAGCCCGGTGGGCCGCGTCTCGCAGCCCGAGGACGTCGCCGCGGCCGTGCTGTTCCTGGCCTCGCCCGGCGCCGCGATGGCCACCGGGACCGTCATCGACGTCAACGGCGCGTCGTTCCTGCGGATGTAGTCATGGAGCTGCTCGCGCTCGTCAAGCACGATTGCCCGGTCTGCGACCAGGTGCTCCCGGCACTCGACGCCGCCGGGGTGCGCGTCGTGTCGCAGTCCAGCGAAGCGGACACCGCGGAGCAGGCGCGGCGGCTCGGGCTGATCGCCGTGCCCGAGGTCGACACCGACCTCGCGCTGTCCGAGCACTACGACCCCGAGGCCGTCCCCGCTGTGCTGCTGCTCGACGGGACGAACGAGACCGGCCGCGTCGAGGGCCTGCACCGCGAGCGGCTCGAGGCGCTGGCGCGGCAGGCCGGCGTCGTGCTCGATCTCGACGGGCTGCCCGACGTGCGGCCCGGATGCGCGTCACGCACGCGCGACCCCGACATCGCGGCGCGCATCGATGCGCGCCGGGCACGCGAGGACGGCCGGCTGCGGTCGCGCAGCATTGCGCTGGGCGGGCTGGAGGATCCGTTCGAGGCGCTCTACGAGCGCGGGCTGACCGACGGGCTGCCGGTGGTGCCGCCGACGGCCGAGCGCGTCACCGCGATGCTCGCCCACACCAGTCGTCATCCGCAGGACGTCGTGGCGCTCGTCCCGCCCTACGACGGCGAGGCGACCGTCGAGAAGGTGGCCATCAACGCGGTGATGGCCGGCTGCCCGGACGATGCGCTGCCGGTGGTGCTCGCGGCGGTGGAGGCGGCCTGCGACGAGCGCTTCGCCCTGCACGGCCTGCTGGCCACGACGCATCCCGCCGGCCCGGTCGTGGTCGTCTCCGGCCCGTACGCCGAGCGCATCGGGATGAACAGCCGCGGGAACTGCCTCGGACAGGGCAACCGCGCCAACAGCACCATCGGCCGCGCGCTGCAGCTCGTCGTCCGCAACGTCGGCGGCGGCCGGCCCGGCCGCGAGGACCGCGCGACGCACGGCTCGCCGGCCAAGGTCGGTCTCGCGTTCGCCGAGCGGCTCGACGGCGACGCGCCGTGGGAGGGGCTCGCGCAGGCGCGCGGCGTGAGCCCGGAGGAGACTGGCGTGACCGTGATGGCGCTCGAGGCGCCGCGCGTGCTGATCGACCAGCTCGCCCGCGAGCCGGAGGGGCTCTGCGCTTCCTTGGCGCTCGCCCTCGAGAACGTCGCCACCCCGCGGCTGCGCCTGGCCTTCGACGCGATGCTGCTCGTCGGCCCCGAGCACGGCCGGGTCTTCCGCGAGGCCGGCTGGTCGCGCGAGCGCGTGCAGACCGAGCTGTTCGAGGCCACGAAGTCGCCGGCGGGCGAGCTCGTCCGCGGCGCCGGAGGGGTGCCCGAGGGCCTCGACCCGCAGTGGGTCTCGGATCCGGTGATGCCCGTCGGGAAGTTCGCCGCCGACGAGCGGATCCTCGTGGCCTACGCGGGCGGCGACGCCGGCCTGTTCAGCATGGTCTTCGGCGGCTGGGCGGCGGGCGAGATAGGTTCTTCGCCGGTGACCGTGAGCGTGCAGCCGTGGATGTGACCGAGGTCCTGGACCCGACCGCGGAGCGCGATGCCGCCGACCGGCCGCTCGCCCCGCGCGGGACGCCCAGGACGATCGCGCTGCTCGACATCCGCAAGCCGCGCGGTGACGTGTTCCTCGACGAGCTCGAGGCGCTGCTGCGCGAGCGCGGCCACGAGGTGCTGCGCGAGGCCAAGCCGACCTTCACGCGCCCCGCGCCGCACGACCTGCGCCGCGACATCGCCGCCCGCTGCGACGCGGTCATCGAAGCGCTCGCCGATTGAGGATCCTGCGTGTCGTGCGGTCTGCGCGACGTCATGGAGATGGAGACGCTGGGCCGGCCGGGGGTGCTCGTCGCCTCGGGCGCGTTCGCGCAGGCCGCGGCGGAGCAGGTCGTGCTGCTGGGCGCCCCGGCGCTGCGCTACGTGCTGGTCGACCACCCGGTCCAGGACCGCACCGACGACGAGCTGCGCGCCATGGCGCGCGCCGCGGTCGACGACCTGCTCGCGGCCATCACCGCCCCCTGACCCGGCGTCGAGTGGACAGTTGACGGGCTCACAGCCCGCGAAGTGTCCACTCGATGCGAACTAGCGGACGAACTTGCCGTCCTGCTGGACGACCTCGCCGTCGGCGGTGATGCGGCCGCCCTTGCGCAGGTCGCAGATCATGTCCCAGTGCACGGCGCTGGTGTTGGTGCCGCGCGTCTCGGGATAGGAGCGACCGATGGCCAGGTGGACCGTGCCGCCGATCTTCTCGTCGAAGAGGATCGCGCCGATCGGCCGGTCGATGCCGAAGTTGGTGCCGATGCCCAGCTCGCCGAGCCGGCGGGCGCCGTCGTCGGTGGCCAGCGCGGCCTGCAGGTGCTCGTCGCCCTGCTCGGCCCGCGCGGCGACGACCTCACCGCCGCGGAACGTCATCTCGACACCGGACACCGCGCGGCCGGGAGGGCCGCTGGGGATGTCGAAGCGGATCGTGCCCTCGGCGCTCGTCTCCACCGGACCGGTGAAGACCTCGCCGCTGGGCATGTTGCGCCTGCCGTCGGAGTTGACCCACGCGCGGCCCTTGACGCTCAGCGTCAGGTCGGTGCCCTCGGACTCGATCCGGATCTCGCGGGCCGGGCCGAGCCGGTCGATGAGCTGCGCCTGGAACGCGCTGAGGCCGCCCCACGCGGCAACCGGGTCGGGCTGGTCGAGGAACAGCGCGCGCTCGACGACCGCGCAGAAGTCGATGAACGTCATCCCGGCGCGGGCGGCGGCGGCCTCGGTCGGCCACAGCGTCGTGCACCAGCGCTTCTCCATCATCCGCTCGCGGATCTCCGTCCGCGCCTTGGCCATCCGCGCCATCTTGCGCGGGTCGGCGCCCTCGAGCTCGAACAGGTCGGTGGGCGCCTGGATGCCCAGCGTCGCGTCGGCGCGCTTGGCCTCGTCGACCGCCAGCTTGGGCTTCGTGTCGAGGTGGACGTCGCGGGCGTGCTCGAGGAACGCCGCGGTCTCGCCGGGCAGCTCGACGCGCAGGAAGGGCCAGGCCTCGCGCTCGAGGATCGCGCGCTGCAGCTCGAGCAGCAGCTCCTGCGCGGCGACCGACGAGCGGACGAGCACCGTCTGACCGGGCTTGACGTCGAGGCAGTAGCCCGTGAGGAGATCGGCGAAGCGCGCGGCGTCGATGCTCACGCCCCGAGCTCCTCGGTGACCGCCTCGACCAGCAGCGCCTGCGCCTCGGGCCGCGCGCCCTCGCCCATGACGCCGATCCGCCAGACCTTGCCGGCCAGCGGGCCGAGGCCGCCCGAGACCTCGATGCCGTGGACGCTGAGCAGGCGCCCGCGGACCGCCGCCTCGTCGATGCCCTCGGGCACGCGCACGCACAGCAGCGAGCTGAGCTGCTCGCCCTGGGGCGCGAGGCGCTCGAAGCCCAGCTCGGCGAGCTGCGCGCGCAGCGACTCGTGGGCCTCGGCGTGGCGCGCCCAGCGCGCCTCGAGCCCCTCCTCGTTCACGATGCGCAGCGCCTCGCGCAGCGCGTAGACCATGTTGATCGGCGCGGTGTGGTGGTAGGCGCGGGCGCCGTCGCCCCCCAACCAGTACCCCAGGATCGCCTCCAGGTCGAAGTACCAGGAGCGCCGCGAGAGCCGCTCCGTCGCGCGCTCGGTGACGGTGAACGGCGCCAGCCCGGGCGGGCAGTTCAGGCACTTCTGCGTCCCGCTGAACGCGGCGTCGACCCCGGCGGCGTCGAGGTCGAGCGGATGACCGGACAGCGAGGTGACGCAGTCGACGAGCAGCAGTCCCTCGCCGATGCCCTCGCGCAGTCCTTCGAGCGGCTGGGCCACGCCCGTCGAGGTCTCGCCGTGGACGACGAACAGCGCGCGGGACTGCGGGGTCCACGCGTCGAGCAGGCGCTCGGTCTCGATGGCGCGGCCCCACTCGGCCTCGACCTTGACCACGTCGGCCCCGGCGCGCTGCAGGCAGTCGGCCATGCGGCCGCCGAAGACCCCGTGGACGCCGCAGACCACGCGGTCGCCGGGCTCGATGAGCGTGTCGACCATCGCCTGCATCCCCGCGCTGCCGGTTCCGCTGATCGGGAACGCGACGCGGTTGGCGGTCCGGAACGTCGCGCGCAGCAGGTCGCCGACCTCGTCCATGATCGCCACGAACTGCGGGTCGAGATGGCCGATCGTCGGCTCAGACAGCGCGTCGAGGACGCGCTGGGGGACCGGGCTGGGCCCCGAGCCGAGCAGCAGCCGCGGCTCGATCACGGCGTCTCGAGGTCCGGGAAGTGCTCGGTGAGGTGCTCGCGCAGGACGTCGCGGATCCAGCGGCGCTCGTCCTGCGTGGCCATCCGGTAGCGGGCCAGCAGCTCCTTCTGGCTCTCGGTCGGGATGTCGAAGATCACCCAGCGCACCACGAGCCGCTCGAACAGGAACTCGACGGCGCGGTGCCACGAGTCCTCGGTCAGCTTGCTCTGGTCGTGGAGCACCGCCTTGTACCGGTGGCGCGTGACCGGCGACATCGAACCGCGCAGCACGAGCACGTTGCCCTCGGCATCGCGGTACTCGCTCTCGGGCGCGCGCAGCTTGTCGATCTTGCCCTTGGCCCGCGCGCGCTTGCCCATCAGCCCGCGGCCGCCTTCTCGAGCGCCGCGCGCACGTCGGTGCCCGCGACCGCGTTGGCGTGGCCCGGCCAGCAGGCGGCGGGCTCGAGCGCGGCGAGCTTGCGGATCGACGCCTTGGCCTGCTCGGTGTCGAGGTTGTAGACGGCCATCGGCACGTGCGGATCGCAGTCGCGGCTCCACTCGTCGAGCGTGTAGAAGCAGTCGGTGGTCAGCGCCAGCCGGTCGCTCTCGCGGTACAGCGCGATCAGCCCGGGCGCGTGGCCCGGGAGGTGGACGACGCGGAAGCCGGCGATCTCATCGCCCTCCTGGAGCGTGCCGGTGATCTTGACCGGCCCGCCGTCCCAGAACCGGCGGTGCAGCCAGCGGTGGACCGGCCTGCGCCAGCCCAGGTCGTCGAGCGAGCCCCAGTAGCGGAAGCCGCCGCTGCCCTCGGCGTCGACGACCTCGTCGGGGTGGCAGAGGATCGGGACGTCGAAGGCGGGCGCCGTGCCGCGATGGTCGGTGTGGCCGTGGCCGAGCACGATCCGCGTCAGGCCGCCGAGGCGGGCGGCAGTCGCGGCGACCGAGTTCGTCATCGTCCGCGCGCCGGCGTCGAACATCAGGACGCCACCGGGCTCGGCGATGAAGTAGACGTTGCAGCGTGCGGGGTTGCCCTGCAACCGCCAGACACCCTCGGCGATCTGGCCGAACTGCGTGCCGAGCAGCTTGTCGGCCACGCGCGTGCGCGTGTTGAACAGCTTGGTCATGCGCTGCTCGGTCGCCGAGTCCTGGGCCGGCAGCAGGCCCATCTGCCGCGCGACCGTCATCGAGTCCAGGTATGCGTTGTTCTCGACGATCAGCCCGTCGCGGACCACGACGACGTCGCAGCCCGGGATCTCGAGCTTCGCCCCGTTGGGCTCGATGCCCGTCCACGCGCCCGGCCCGGCGAACGTGCCGCGCAGCGTGTAGCGCACCGCGCAGCGCTCGCCGTCGGTGGTGACGTCGTGGATGTCGAGGCGCGCGTCGGGCACGGCGCCGAAGAGCTCGCCGAAGAACGCGAAGATCCCGTCGCGGGCGACCAGGACGCGCTGGCCGTGGAGGTAGTCGGGCCCGCCCTGGGCCCAGCAGGCGGTCGCCGCCTCGAGGTCATGGGCGTTGATGGCCTCGAAGTAGTCGAGCGCGACCTTGCGGGTCGCGGTCTTGCTCGGGCGCTTGGGGGACTCGGCCACGAGCCGAACAATAGGCTCACTCGCCGTGCCCGGTCCCACCACCAAGCGCGAGGTCGGCCGCGGCGAACGGGTCCTTCCGGGGGTCTGGCGCCTGCGCCTGCCGCTGCCGTGGCCCGGCGTGCCGCACGGCAACGCCTGGGCCGTCGCCGCCGGCGACGGGATCGTGCTGTTCGACTGCGGCTACCACGACGAGGGTTCGCTCGGCCATCTCGAGCGCGCACTGGCGATGGTCAACCTCAAGCTCGAGCACGTCCGGCTGCTCGTCTGCACCCACGCGCACTCCGACCACTACGGGCAGGCGGCGACGATCGTCGACGCCACGGGTTGCGAGCTGTGGATGCACCCCAACCACGAGCACATGACCCGGACCGCCGAGGACCCCGAGGAGTGGCTGCGCCGCCGCATCGAGGTCGCGCGCCAGTCCGGCGTCCCCGAGGAGCCGTTGCAGCGCTTCGCCGCGCAGCGCAAGGGGATGTCGACCGGCATCGCGCGGATCGTCGAGCCCGACCGCGACCTCGTCGAGGGCGTCGAGATCGAGACCGACCTGGGCCGCTGGAGCGTGCACTACACGCCGGGCCACGCGCCGTCGCACGTCTGCCTCTACCAGGCCGAGCGCCGGCTGCTGATCTCCGGGGACCATCTCCTCGGCCGCGTCTCGATCTACTTCGACTACGGCTACACGCCCGATCCGGCCGGCGAGTTCCTCCAGTCCCTCGACGTCGTCGAGGCGCTCGACGCGCGCCTGTGCCTGCCGGGTCACGGCCGGACGTTCACCGACGTCCAGGCCCACATCGAGGCCAACCGGACGCTGGTCGGCGAGCGCATCGCCGCGGTCCTCGACGTCGTCACCGAGCACGGCCCGACGACGGTCTTCGACGCCATCCCGCGCGTCTACGGCGAGGCGATCAACGCGCTGAACGCCAACTGGCGGATCAACGAGACGCTGTCGTGCCTGACCCACCTCGAGCAGCTCGGGCGCGTGACGCGCATCCCCGGCGACGACGGTGGCGCGGAGCGCTGGGCTCAAGCTTGACACAAGCGTGTCAAGGTTGTGGTAGCGTCCCCGCCCGCCGATGAGGATCGACCAGACCTACGCGACGAGCACGGAG
This sequence comes from Solirubrobacteraceae bacterium, assembly GCA_045805505.1. Classification (GTDB taxonomy): domain Bacteria; phylum Actinomycetota; class Thermoleophilia; order Solirubrobacterales; family Solirubrobacteraceae; genus BP-464. The sequence goes on along the minus strand of JBJMLA010000085.1, from coordinate 5,838 downwards.
CCCGTGTTCTCGTTCGAGTTCTTCCCGCCCAAGACCGACGAGGGCGAGCGCAACCTGTACGCCGCGCTCGGCGAGCTGCGAGCGCTCGATCCCGCCTTCGTGTCGGTGACCTACGGCGCCGGCGGCTCCACGCGCGACAAGACGCTCGACATCGTCAGCCGCATCCGCGACGAGTACGGCCTCGAGGCGATGGCGCACTTCACCTGCGTGGGGGCGACGACCGAGGAGCTGCGCTCGACGCTCGACGCGATGGCCGCCGCCGGGCACGAGAACGTCCTGGCGCTGCGCGGCGACCCGCCGCAGGGCGAGGACGAGTGGACCAAGACCGAGGGCGGCCTGGAGTACTCCCGCGAGCTCGTCGAGATGATCCGCGAGGGCTATGACTTCTCGGTCGGCGCGGCGTGCTTCCCCGAGACGCACATCCACGCCAGCAGCCCGGAGGACGACCTCGCCTACCTCAAGGCCAAGGTCGACGCGGGGGCGCAGTTCCTCATCACGCAGCTGTTCTTCGACAACGACCGCTACTTCGCGTTCGTCGACCGCGCCCGGGAGATCGGCATCGACGTCCCGATCGTGCCGGGCATCTGGCCGATCACCAACGTGGCCCAGATCGAGCGTGTGACCAAGCTCAGCGCGGCATCGCTGCCCGAGGCGCTCAGTCGCGAGCTGCAGGCCCGGGCCGGCGACTCGGAGGCCGTGGTGGAGTTCGGCGTGGCCTACGCGACGCTGCAGTGCGCCGAGCTGCTGGCGGGCGGCGCGCCCGGCGTGCACTTCTACACGCTCAACCGCTCCCCGGCGACCAGGGCCATCCTCAGCGCGCTGAGGTTGACCCGGCCGTGGGAGCGGCTGGCGCGTGCTTCGTAGCTAGGAGCGCTTCAGGCGGATCGACTGGCGCTTGGCGACCTTGCCGCTCTGCTTGCGCACGACGGCGGTCACCTTGCGGATCTTGCCCGAGGCGATGGCGCTGCGGTACTTCTTGGCGATGCTGACGCGGGTCACGACGACTCCGCGATCGGTCGCCTTGAAGACGCCGCGGCCGATGACCTTGGCGGCCGCCGAGACGGCACGGGTGCCGGAGCCGGAGGCCAGGAGCTCGATCGTGCCGCCGCAGCCGCCCGTCGGGCAGGCCAGCTTGACCGGAACGCTGGCGCCCTTGGCGCCGACGCTGGCGGTGTTCGACACGGCGGTCGGCGCGGCCGGCGGCGGCGGGTCGGTGCCCGTCCGGTCGCCGACGCAGAGCAGGACGACGTGGGCCGTCTTGTCCGAGCCCGAGTCGTTGAGCAGCTTGAAGGAGCGGCGCTTGGGCTGCGGATCGTGGCCGACCATGTACAGGCCGTCCTCGAGGTCGTAGCCGGCGGTGATGCCCTTGGCCTCGTCGCTGCAGTCGATGTCGTACTGACCGGCGGCCGGCGCGTTCGGATGCACCGTGAAGTACTTGTCCGGGTGCGACAGCCACAGCAGGTGCGAGTGGCTCTCGGCGGTCGTCAGCCAGCGGTTCATGCAGCGGATGCTGAACGTGACGTCGCCGCTCTGGGTGGCCTGGAAGCCGAAGTCCCACGCGGGACGGCCGTTGGCGTCGTAGCCGGGCATCGAGTAGTTGAGGTAGCCCTCGGCGCCGAAGACGTCGTAGCCGGGCGCGACCACCGCGACGTAGTCGCCGGGGCCGGCGTCACAGGACACCTTGGCGTTGAAGTGCTGACCGGCGACGACGGGCATTGTCACCGTCTTGGGCGCGCCCACCTGCACGTCGTGCGTGTGGTAGCCGCCGTTGCTGTCGGCGTTGGCGCCCTGCGTCGTCTTGGAGATGCAGGTCACGAACAGGTGGCCCTGCGCCTGGCCCGACGCGTAGTTGGAGAGGATGAAGCGGTACCCGTCGCCCTCGGCGTGCTGGGAGAGGACGGAGACCGACTTCAGGGTGCCCGTGTCCTGATCGACGTTGTCGACGCGGACGCTGCCGTCGGTCGCGATGTCGTTCGGGTTGGAGCAGTCGAGCTTGTAGCTCTTGATGGTCTGGCCACCCTGGAGGCTGAACGACAGCTCGTTCTTCGACACCGTGACGTGGTGGTCGTGCGAGTTGTTGTAGACCTGCACGTTGACGTGCGAGCCGTCGTTGGAGCCGTCGGCGTCCGGATCGGACATGTGCGCCGTGACGAAGTTCTGGAACGTCCCGTGGAAGCTGAAGTCGATCAGCCGCAGGACGACCTCGGTGACCACGTTGCCGCCGCTGGGCACGTCGCCCACGGGGCACTCGACGGTGTTGCCGTTGAGCGCGCAGCCGCTCGTCGCGTGGACGAACTGCGTCTTGGCCGGCAGGAAGCTCTTGACCACGACGTTGTGCGCGGTGCTGCTGCCCACGTTGTCGGTGATGATCTCGAGCGAGATGTACTGGCCGGCGGCGACCGGGTTCGGCGTGGCCGAGACCGAGGTCTTCAGATCAGGCCCGGCCGCGAAGGCGGCGGGGGCGGCGAACAGGCAAACGGCCGCCGTCAGGGCAGCAAGAATTCCGGGGCGTCGAGGAGACATAGACGGATAGTCGACCACAATTGGGTTCGACTTGAGGAGATTCAAGTCAGGATCCGGGATGAATTTCCAGACCCTCGGCCAGACGGGGGCTGCCGTCGGGGGTCTCGTAGCGCACGTCGACCGAGTCGTGCTGGCGGTAGGTGCCCACGCCCCAGGCCCCCAGGAACCAGCGCCAGCCGCTGATCTTGTCCTTGCGCAACTCGCGGTCGAAGACCAGCGCCCCGCGCTCGATCCGGTAGTCGGTGCCCGCTTCCTGGCGCACGCCGTTGATGTAGACCTCGAACGGCTGGCGGATGTCCGGAGGGAGCTGGACGAGGGAGCGGGCCACGGGCCGCCGAGGATACGCCGGAGCCCTTCGTACGCTGCGAAGGCCGATGTCCGCGCCGACGATCGAGTACACCATCCGCCGCTCGGACCGCGCCCGCCGGGTGCGGGTCACCGTCCATCCGCAGGGCGACGTCGAGGTCGTGCTCCCGCGCCGCGCGCGTGAGCGCGAGGCCGCCGCGGCGGTGGCCGAGCTGCGCCCGTGGATCGAGCGGCGGCTGGCCGAGGCGGTCGAGGTCCAGGCGCGCATCGCCGACCGCGGGGACACCGTCCCGTTCCTCGGCGAGGCGCTGCGGCTCGTCGCCGAACCCGGCCGCACGCGCGCGCACCGGCGCGGCGACGCGCTGCTGGTGCCGGGCGGCGACGCCGGCCCGGCGATCGAGCGCTGGTACCGGCGCATGGCGCGCGCGGAGTTCGAGTGGCGCCTCGACGAGGCGGCCGCCGACCTCGAGGTGGAGTACACGACGATCCGCATCGGCAACCAGCAGACGCGCTGGGGCTCGTGCTCGTCGACCGGCGCGATGAGCTTCAACTGGCGTCTGCTGCTGGCGCCCGAGGACGTCCTGGACTACGTGGTCTGGCACGAGGCCTGCCACCTGCGCCACATGGACCACTCGCCGCGCTTCTGGGCGCTGCTCGAGCGGCACCGTCCCGGCTACCGCGAGCAGAAGGCATGGCTTCGGCGGCACGGGGCAACCCTGGTCCTGTGACCCGGGTTGCCGTCGTCGGCCACGTCGAGTGGGGGGAGTTCGCGGTCGTCGACCGCCTGCCCGCCGCCGGCGAGATCGTCCACGCCCGCGAGATGTTCTCGCTCGCGGCCGGCGGCGGCGCGGTTGCCGCCACGCAGCTCGCCCACCTGGCCGGGACCGCCCGCTTCTTCACGGCCCTGGGCGACGACGCGCCGGGCCGCGCGAGCGCCGTCCAGCTCGCGGCCACCGGGATGACCGTCGAGGCGGCGTGGCGCGAGGCGACGCGCCGCTGCTTCACCCATCTCTCCGGTGACCACGAGCGGACGATCACGGTGCTCGGCGAGCGGATCGTCCCGCACGGATCCGACGAGCTGCCCTGGGAGGACCTCGACGACGTCGACGCGGTCTACTTCACCGGCGGGGACGTCGCGGCGCTGCGCCACGCCCGCCGCGCGCGCTGGCTCGTGGCCACGCCGCGCGCGCTCGACGTCATCCGCGAGGCGGGCATACAGCTCGACGTCCTGGTCGGCTCCGCGGTCGATCCGGGCGAGACGGTCCCGCCCGGCCTGCTCGATCCCGCGCCGCGCTTCATGGTCCGCACCCGCGGCGCCGAGGGCGGGGAGTGGACCGCGTCGGAGGGAACGACCGGCCAGTGGGCGGCCGAGCCGCTGCCGGGCGAGCCGGTCGACGCCTACGGCTGCGGTGACGCCTTCGCGGCGGGCCTGACGTTCGGGCTCGCCGAGACCGGCGACATGGCCGAGGCGCTGTCGCTCGCCTCGCGGTGCGGCGCCCATGCTCTGTGTGGCCGCGGCCCGTACGCGGGCCAGCTGCGGCTCGTCTAGAGCAGGGCGCGGCGCAGCGCCGCGTGGACGTCCTCGCCGGGCTGCTCCTCGATGGGCCGCTTGGTCAGCCGGCCGGTCCACGCCGTGGCCGCGCCGTCGCCGCGCACGTCGACCCCGGCGCGCAGTCCCTTCGGTCCCTTCAGCTCGGCGCGCAGCGCGACCTGCTGGCCGGGCTCGAACTCCATGCCCAGAAACGACCGCGACTCGCGGTGCGGCGTGCCGACCGTCCGCAGCTTCGCCTCGATGGCGATCAGCGCGTCGTCGAGCTCGCCGAACTTCTCGGACTCGACCTTGGGGCCCAGGCGGAACGTGACGCGGTAGGCGGCGATGCCGCGACTCTACGCGGCGAGCTCGGCTTCGAGCTCCTCGATGCCGTGATGGTGATGGAAGTGCAGCCGCGCCGAGATGCGCTCGAACAGGCGATGGGCGGCGTGGTTGTCGGAGAGCATGCTCGCGGTGAAGCGCGTGACCCCGTGGGCGCGGGCGAGGTCGGCGAGCGCCAGGCCCATGTGGCGGCCGAGGCCCTGGCCCTGCCACGGATCGCCGATGACGATCGCCACCTCGGCGGCCTCGGGCCGGTCGGGCCAGCGGACGAACCTCCCGACGCCGACGATGAAGTCGCGCCGGTGGGCGAGCACCGCGACGATCGCGACATGGTTGTCGCCGTCGACCTCGGTGAGGTAGCGCAGCTCCGTGCTGGTCAGCCGCGGCTTGGGCCCGAGGAAGCGCAGCCGCGCGCTCTCGGGCGAGAGATGCGAGAACGCCTGGTCGAGGTGCCGCTTGTCGTCCGCGCGGATCGGCCGCAGCATGACCTGCGTGCCGTCTGCGAGTCGATAGGGCGGAAGCAGCACACGACGATTGTCCGCTCAACCACCGCGGGCAAGTGTGCGTTGCGTCACGCTACCCGCGGTCGCCGATCGCCACGTAGTCGCGCTCGCGCTCGCCCGTGTAGATCTGGCGCGGGCGGGCGATCTTCTGCTCCTTGTCGGTGACGAGCTCGAGCCACTGGGCGATCCAGCCGCTGGTCCGCGGGATGGCGAACATGACCGGGAACATCTCGACCGGCAGGCCGAGCGCCTCGTAGATCAGGCCGGAGTAGAAGTCGACGTTGGGGTAGAGCTTGCGGCTGACGAAGTAGTCGTCCTCGAGCGCGATCTTCTCGAGCTCGGTGGCGATGTCGAGCAGCGGGTTCTTGCCCGTGACCTCGAAGACGTCCTCGACGGCCTTCTTGATGATCGTCGCGCGCGGGTCGAAGTTCTTGTAGACGCGGTGGCCGAAGCCCATCAGGCGCTCGTTGCCCTCCTTCACGCCCTTGATGAAGTCCGGGATGTTCTCCTTGGTGCCGATGCGCTTGAGCATCCGCAGGACGGCCTCGTTGGCGCCGCCGTGCAGCGGGCCGTAGAGCGCGGCGACGCCGGCGGCGACGGCCGAGTACGGGTCGACCTGCGACGAGCCGACCG
>JBJMLA010000084.1:0-19703 GCA_045805505.1 Solirubrobacteraceae bacterium | reverse complement strand
GGCGAACGCGATCCGCGACGGCACGTTGGCCTTGATCATGCCGGTGATGACGTCCACGCGCGGGGACTGCGTGGCGAGCACGAGGTGGATGCCCACCGCGCGCGCCTTCTGGGCCAGGCGGATGATCGAGTCCTCGACGTCGGCGGGCGCGACCATCATGAGGTCGGCCAGCTCGTCGATGACGCACAGGATGTAGGGCAGGGCCTTCTCGCCCTCGCGCACGCGCAGCTTGTTGAGCTCGATGAGCGACCGCGTGCGCTTGACGCTCATCACGCCGTAGCGCCATTCCATCTCGCGCACGAGGTTCTGCAGCGCGTTGGCGGCGCTGCGCGGCGAGGTGATCACCGGCGTGAGCAGGTGCGGCACGTTCTCGTAGTGGTTGAGCTCGACCTGCTTGGGGTCGACGAGGACGAGGCGGACCTCGTCGGGGCGGGCCTGCAGCAGGATGCTCGACAGCATCGCGTTGATGCAGCCGGACTTGCCGGCGCCGGTCGTACCGGCGACCAGGATGTGCGGCATCTTGGCCAGGTCGGCCGCGATCGCCTTGCCCGAGACGTCCTTGCCCAGCCACACCGTCAGCGGCGACCAGTCCTTGGGCCGCGCCGCGAAGCAGTCGCCGAGCGTGACCATCTTGCGCACGGCGTTGGGGACCTCGATGCCGACGGCCTGCTTGCCGGGGATCGGCGCCAGGATGCGGATGTCGGTCGCGGCGAGCGCGTAGGCGAGGTCGTCCTTGAGGCCGGCGACCTTGCTCATCTTCACGCCGGGCGCCAGGCGCAGCTCGTAGCGGGTGATGTGCGGGCCGGCCACCGCGCCGATGACCTGCGACTGGATGCCGAAGTGCGCGAGCGCCTCCAGCAGGCGCGCGGTGATCTGCTCCTGGTTGCGCGTGTCGGGCTTGAGCCCCTCGGCGGAGGAGAACTTGAGGACCTTCTCGGGCTCGGGGACGGCCCATTCGATGTGCTCCTCGAGCTCGTGGCGGTCGACGACCTCGAGGACCTCGGTCTCCGGATCGGGATCCGCATCCGCCTCGGGCTCGACCGACGCCGCGATCGGCTCCGGCTCGGGCTCGGGCTCCTCGGGGAAGGGCTCTCCGTCGTTGGCGAAGATGTCGAGCGGCGGCAGGGTCGGCTCGGCCGTCTTGCGGGTGCGCTTGACCACCGGCTCGTCCCACTCGGGCTCCGGGGGATCGAACGAGGCGGCCCCCGACGGCTTGAGCGTCCGCAGCGCCCGGGTCGTGTCGGCCGCCGCGGTCGAGGTGGCCTTCAGCACGCCGGCGATCGACGCGCCGGTGACCAGCAGCACGCCGGCCAGGAAGAGGAAGACGACGATGAGGTGCGTGCCCAGCGAGCCGAAGGCGCCGTGGGTGACGTAGTAGAGGGCGTCGCCCAGCAGGCCGCCGCGGAACTCGAAGAGCATCGGCTTCCACTGCACGGTCGCCGGGCCGGGCCCGAAGCCCAGGGTCCCCGCGGCGACGGCCAGCGTCGAGCCCATCAGCAGGCACAGCCCGCCCGAGCGGTAGGGCTTGACGGCGGGGAGCACCGGCCGCAGCACCACGAGGGCGCCGGCGATGACGAACGCCACGGGCGCCGCGAAGGCGACCTCGCCGACCAGGTAGCGGCAGCCCTTGACGATCCAGGCGCCGACCTGGCCGCCGTCGAAGTCCATGTACAGCGGGAAGGCGAGGAACACCCCGAGACAGACGAGCGCGAGCCCGATGAGGTCCATGTGGTGCTGCTCGAGCGCTGGAAAGCCCTGCTTCCAGGTCGGCTGGCGCGTCGCGCGTTTACGCGGCGCCGGCTTCTTCTTCCGTGCGGGCGCGGGCTTCTTCTTGGCGGCAGGCATGCTCTGAGGGCATTTCGACGCGATCGGACGCGCCCCTGCCCCGCCCGCCGACGTTGAACCCAGCTTCATAAAGGCGATCTAGGATCTCCCCTGCATATGAGCGTTTCCCGCAGTCCCCGAGTGCTGGTGGTCGAAGACGACGACGAGATCGCCGGCGTTCTGCAGCGCTCGCTGCGCCTGGAGGGCTACGACGTGCGCATCAGCGGCGACGGCGAGGCCGCGCTGACCGACGCGCGCTCGTTCGTGCCCGATCTCGTCGTGCTCGACCTCGGGCTGCCCAAGCTCGACGGCATGGAGGTCGCCCGCCGGCTGCGCGCCGAGGACGACACGCCGATCCTCATGCTGACCGCCCGCGACGAGGTCGCCTCGCGCGTCGAGGGCCTCGACACCGGCGCCGACGACTACCTGGTCAAGCCGTTCGAGCGCCAGGAGCTGCTGGCCCGTCTGCGCGCCCTGCTGCGCCGCCGCCCTCCCCGGGGCTCGGCGAGCCTCGTCTGCGCCGACCTGCAGCTCAACCCCGACACCCACGAGGTCAGCCGCGGCGAGCGCGAGATCGAGCTGACCCAGCGCGAGTTCGAGCTGCTGGAGTTCCTGATGCGCAACGAGCGCATCGTCGTGCCCCGCCAGCGGCTGCTCGAGGAGGTCTGGGGCTACGACCCCTTCGCCACCACGAACACCATCGAGGTCTTCGTCTCGAACCTGCGCCGCAAGCTCGAGGCCGACAGCGAGCCGCGGCTGCTGCACACGATCCGCGGCGCGGGGTACGTCCTGCGTGCTTAGGCGCCTGCCGATCCGCTGGCGTCTCGCCGGCGGCTCCGCCGTCCTGACGCTGGTCATCCTGCTGATCTTCGCGGTCGCCGTCGGCGTCCTGACCAGCCGCGGCATCCGCGACGACTTCGAGCTGCGCGTCTCCCAGGGCGCCGACGAGGTCCGCGAGCGCGTGCAGCGCAGCGTCCGCTTCGACCTGACCAGCGGCCAATGGGAGTTCGCCAAGATCGTCCCGACGCTGCGCGCCTTCGCCGACGCCGACCAGGCGGTCATCCGGCTCGTGCAGATCGACGGCAGCACGGTGGTCTTCGCCACCGACAAGGCGCCGCGCTTCGGCTCGCTGGCCACCGGCGAGGCAACCGTGGCCGGCGGCTACCGCGTGGAGACGCGGTTCGTCCCGCTGCCGGGCGACTACAACGTCATCGCCCAGTACGGGCGCCCGCTGTCGGAGGTCGACACCACGCTCGACCGCGTCCGCTTCCTGCTCATCATCGGCGTCCTCGGCGGCGCCGCCCTCGCGCTCGCCGCCGGCCTGGTCGTCGCGCGCAACGCGATGCGCCCGATCGCCCGGATGACCGCGACGACCCGCGAGATCGGCAAGACGCGCGACCCCGAGCGCCGCGTTCCGGTCCCCGCCGCCACCGACGAGGTCTCCGAGCTCGCGGCGACGATCAACGAGATGCTCGCCGCGCTGGACAGCTCGCGCGAGGAGACCGAGGAGATGCTGTCGCGCCAGCGCCAGTTCGTCGCCGACGCCTCGCACGAGCTGCGCACGCCGCTGACCAGCGTGCTGGCCAACCTCGAGCTGCTCGCCGAGGAGCTCGAGGGCGACCAGGGCGAGGCGGCTCGCAGCGCGCTGCGCTCGTCGCAGCGGATGCGCCGTCTCGTCGGCGACCTCCTGCTGCTCGCCCGCGCCGATGTGGGCCGCGACGCCCCGCACGCGCCCACCGACCTGGCCGACGTCATCGTCGAGGTGGCCGCCGAGCTCGAGCCGGTCTCCAACGGGCATGAGATCACCGTCGAGGCCACGCCGGCGGTCATCGACGGCGCGCGCGACGAGCTGCACCGCCTCGCGCTCAACCTGCTGGAGAACGCGATCCGCCACACGCCCCCGGGCACCCACGTGCGCACGTCGGTGAGCAACGGCGGCGGCACGGCCCGACTCGTGGTCGAGGACGACGGCCCCGGCGTCCCGCCGGAGCTGCGCGAGAATATCTTCGAGCGCTTCGTCCGCGCCGAGGGCGACCGCGGCGGATCCGTGGGCCTCGGTCTGTCGATCGTCCGCGCGGTCGCGACGTCCCACGGCGGCACCGTCCGGCTCGAGACCCCGGACGGCGGCGGGACGCGCTTCGTCGTCGAGCTGCCGGTCTAGACCTCGACGACGACCGGCAGCACCATCGGCCGGCGCTTGAGCTTGGCGTAGACCAGCTCGGCGAGGTCGTCGTGGAGGATCTTCTGGATCAGGTCGATCTCGCGGACCTCCTCGTCGGCGGCCTTGTCGAGCGAGGACTCCACGCAGTCGCGGATCTGGTCGAGGAGCTTCTCGGCGTCGTCGGCGTAGGGAACGCCGCGGAAGATCACCTCGGGATCGGCCACGCTCGAGCCGTCCTGCTCGGAGACCGTGGCGACGACCACGAAGATGCCGTCGCTCGAGAGCATCCGCCGGTCGCGCAGCGCGACGTCGGTGACGTCGCCGATCTCGACGCCGTCGACGAAGATCATCCCCGCCTGCTCCTTGCTGCCGAAGCGCGCGCCCTTGGCGGTGATCTCCAGCGGCAGGCCGTTGTCGCCGCGGAAGACGTTCTTGGCCTCCACGCCGACCGACTCGGCCATCTGGCCGTGCAGCCGGATGCGCTTGAAGTCGCCGTGGAACGGCATCACGTAGCGCGGCTTGGTCAGGTTGAGCATCAGCTTCATCTCCTCGGCGAAGCCGTGCCCCGAGGCGTGGATCGGCGCGTCGCGCGTGGTGACGACGTCGCAGCCGATGTGGAACAGGCGGTCGACCGTCTCGTTGACCGCGCGCTCGTTGCCCGGGATCGGCGTGGCGCTGAAGACGACGGTGTCGCCGTCGTGCAGCTCGACCTGCGGATGGTCGTTGTGGGCCATCCGGCGCAGCGCGCTCATCGGCTCGCCCTGGGAGCCCGTCGACATGATCACGAGCTTGCTGTCGGGGAAGTCGGAGATCTCGCGCGGCTGCACGAGCATGCCCTCCGGCACCGTGATGTGCCCGAGCGTCCGGCCGATGTTGACGTTCTTGCGCATCGAGCGGCCGACGAGCGCCACGCGGCGCCCGAGCGCCTCGGCGGCGTCGACGACCTGCTGGACGCGGTGGATGTTCGACGCGAAGCTGGTGACGACGATGCGGCCGTCGCAGCGGCTGAAGACGCGCTCGAGCTCCGGACCGACGATCGACTCGCTGGCGCTGAAGCCCGGGCGGTCGGCGTTCGTCGAGTCGCCGCACAGCAGCAGGATGCCCTCGCGGCCGAGCTCGGCGAGCCGGCCGACGTCGGCGGGAACGCCGCCGACCGGGGTCTGGTCGAACTTGTAGTCGCCGGTGATCAGGATGACGCCCAGATCGGTGTGGATGGCCACGGCGGTGGCGTCCGGGATCGAGTGCGTCATGTGGATCGTCTCGATGTCGAACGGCCCGAGCTTGAGCTGCTCGCCCGGGTTGAGGTCGTTGACCGGAACGTCCTTGAGGCGGTGCTCGTCGAGCTTGGAGCGCGCCATCGCCATCGTCAGCTTGCCGCCGTAGACGGGGATGTTGGCCCCCAGCTCGCGCTGGAGGAACGGCAGGCAGCCGAGGTGGTCCTCGTGGCCGTGGGTGACCACGATCCCCTCGATGTCGTCGATGCGGCTGCGCAGGTAGGTGAAGTCCGGGAGGACGAGGTCGATCCCCATCATCTCGGCGGTCGGGAAACGCAACCCGACGTCGACGACGAGGATCCGGTCGCCGATCTCGACGACCGTCATGTTCTTGCCGATCTCCCCGAGGCCTCCGAGGGGAAGGACGCGTATCTTCTGGCTCACGCGGTGCTCAGTACTCCGTGGTTGGAAAGGGCGGTACGCAGGATCTCGGTGCGCTCGTCATCAGCCTCGAGCATCGGGAGCCGCAGCCGGGCGGAGCACAGTCCGATCAGCTCGCACGCCTTCTTGATGGGAATGGGGTTGTGCCAGCCCGTCGCCTCGTAGGCATCCTGCAGGCCGGCGTCGATCTCGGCGCGGCGGTCTGGCTCGTCGACCAGGCGGCGCATCTCGTCGCCGACGACGTGGCTGGCGACGAGGATGCCCCCGGCGCCGCCCATGTCGAGGACGCGCGCGAAGGTGGTGTCGTTGCCGGCGTAGAGCTGCAGGCCGTCGATGTGGGCGAGGTTGTCGTCGTTGGCCTGCTTGACCCCCTCGATGCCGTCGATCTGGGCCAGGCGGGCCAGCAGGTCGTTGGGGATGTCGAGCGCCGCGCGGCTGGGGATGTTGTAGAGCAGGACGGGCTTGTCGGTGGCCCGGGCGATCGTCTCGTAGTGCGCGATCAGCCCCCGGGGGTCCGGGCGGTTGTAGTACGGGGTCACGCTGAGGATCGCGTCGATGCCCAGCGCCGAGGCCTTCTCGGTCATCTCGGCGGCGTGGCGCGTGTCGTTGGAACCCGTTCCCGCGATGACGGTCTTGCCGTCGGGGATCTCGGCCACCGTGAGCTCGACGACGCGCAGATGCTCTTCGTCGGTCAGCGTCGAGGCCTCCCCCGTGCTGCCGGCCACGACGACGCCGTCGGACCCGTGCGCGCAGACGTGCCTGAGCACGCGGACGTAGGCGTCCTCGTCGACGTTGCCCTGCTCGTCGAACGGGGTGATGATGGCGGTCAGGAGGGTGCCGAGGGCGGCCATGGAAGGCGCCAGTATCGCAGGGGGCGCATCCATCGGCCCTGCTGACTAGCGTCGTCGGTGGTGGAGCAGCTTCGAGCCGAGGTCATGGCGGTGCGCTGGTCGGGCGACGACTTCGCGGTGCTCGCTGCGATCACCGAGGACGGCGAGGAGGTCACGCTAACCGGGCCGCTGGCCCACGTCCACGAGGGCGAGACGCTGGAGGTCGGCGGCCAGTGGAAGGACCATCCCAAGCACGGCCGGCAGTTCACGGTCCAGCGGGTGCGGACCGCTGCGCCGGCCTCCGAGGACGCGCTGCTGACCTACCTGGCGACGGTCAAGCACGTGGGTCCGGGCGGCGCCGCCTGGCTGCTCGAGCGCTACGGGACGTCGGTGCTCGACGCGATCGACCGCGATCCCGGTGGCCGCCTGGGCGAGGTGCCGGGGATCGGCAAGCGGCGGCTGCCCGAGGCGGTCGCGTCCTGGGAGCGGCGCGGAGGCGAGCGGGCCATCCGCCTGTTCCTCGACGAGCACGGCGTGCCCGCGGCGGCCGCCTCGCGCCTGATCCGGGCCCTCGGACCCGGCGCCATCGAGCAGCTGCGCTCCGATCCCTACGCGGTGACCGAGGTCGAGGGCATCGGCTTCGCCACCGCCGACGCGCTGGCGCGCGCGCTCGGCGTCCCGGCCGACGATCCGGCCCGGCTGGACGCCGGCATCGTCCACGCGCTGCGCGAGGCGGGCGACGACGGGCACTGCAACCTGCCGCGCGGCGAGCTCGAGTTCCGGGCCGGTCGCTTCCTCGGGATGGACGTCGCCGACCGGATCGGGTCGCTGGTCGCCTCGGGGCGGCTCGTCGAGGACGCCGAGCGGATCGTCGATCCGCTCGTCGACGCGATCGAGCGCCGGCTCGCCCGCCGGGTGCGCGAGCTGCTGGCCGCCGACGCCGAGCTCAAGGCGGCCGAGAAGCTCGACGCGGAGGACCTCACCGAGGAGCAGCGCCAGGCGGTGGCGCAGGCCCTCGAGCACCGCCTGTCGATCCTCACCGGCGGCCCGGGCACCGGCAAGACCTGGACGATGCGGGCGCTCGTCGACGCGGTGCGCGGCCAGGGCCGCAAGGTCCGGCTGTGCGCGCCGACGGGCAAGGCGGCGCGCCGGCTGAGCGAGTCGACCGGCGCGGAGGCCACGACGATCCATCGCCTGCTCGAGTGGTCCGGCGAGGAGGGCGGCTTCACCCGCGACGAGTCCGACCCGATCCCGGGTGCGGATCTGCTCGTCGTCGACGAGGCGTCGATGCTCTCGCTGCGGCTGGCCGACGCGCTGTTCCGCGCCGTCGGGCCGCACACGCACGTGCTGCTCGTCGGTGACTCGGACCAGCTCCCGCCGGTCGGCGCGGGGCGCGTGCTCGACGACCTGATCGAGTCCGACGCGGTGCCCGCCGTCCGGCTCACCGAGATCTTCCGCCAGGCGCGCCGATCGCTGATCGTCCGGGCGGCCCACGCCATCAACCACGGCGAGGCCCCGCCGACCAAGCCCGACTCCGACGACGGGCTGCGCGACTTCTTCCTGGTCGGCCGCGAATCGCCGGCGGAGCTGTTCGCCGAGGCCGTGTCGCTGGCCGCCGGGCGATTGCCGGCCCACTACGGGCTCGACCCCGCGCGCGACATCCAGGTGCTCTCCCCCATGCACCGCGGACCGGTCGGCATCGAGGCGCTCAACACCGAGCTGCGCGCGCGGCTGAACCCCGACGGCGAGCCGATCGCGGGCACGCCGCTGCGGGTGGGCGACCGCGTCGTGCAGACCGTCAACAACCACGAGCTCGAGCTGATGAACGGCGAGACGGGCGTGCTGGCCGACTTCAACCGTGAGCGCGACCGCGCGACGCTGGCGACCGACGACGGCCGGCGCCTGGCCATGCCGGTCGACGCGCTCTCGACGATCCGGCTGGCCTACTGCATGTCGGTCCACAAGGCCCAGGGCTCCAGCGCGCCGGCGGTGATCGTCGTCCTCGACACGGGCCATCACGTGATGCTCACGCGCAATCTGCTCTACACGGCCGTCACGCGCGCCGAGCAGGTCTGCCTGCTGGTCTGCCATCCGCGCGCGCTCGACACCGCGCTGCGCGCCGCCACGGGCCGCACGCGGCACACACGGCTGGCCGAGCTCGTCGCCGCGTAGGGTCGGCCCATGCTCCTCTACGACTCCCCGGTCTCGGGCAACTGCTACAAGGTCCGGCTGCTGCTGGCCCACCTCGGCATCCCGTTCGAGCGGCGGGAGATGGACGTCGTGGACCGGTCGGATCGGGAGGAGGTCATCGGCGACCTCAACCCGGCGCGCCGGGTTCCGACGCTCGTCCTCGACGACGGCCGCCCGCTCGCGGAGTCCGACGCGATCATCTTCTTCCTCGCCGAGGGCACCGAGTACCTGCCGGAGGACCGCTACGAGCGCGCGCAGGTGCTGCAGTGGCTGTTCTTCGAGCAGTACCAGCACGAGCCGAACATCGCGGTCGTGCGGTTCTGGGTCGGCTGGTCGAAGGAGCGGGTGCCGGAGGCCGACATCGAGGCCAAGCGCACCGCGGGCTACGTGACGCTCGACGCGATGGAGCGCCACCTCGAGACGCGCAGCTTCTTCGTCGGCGAGCGGTTCACCATCGCCGACATCGCGCTCTACGGCTACACCCACGTCGCGCACGAGGGCGGCTTCGAGATGGGGCGCTACCCGGCCATCGGGGCGTGGCTGGAGCGCGTGGTCGGCCAGCCGGGGCACGTGCCGATCGAGGCCTAGGCGGCCAGGGTGTCGGCGATCACGCCCGACAGCCGCTGGACCGCCGTGGCCAGCTGGTCCTGCGGCAGGTAGCTGAACGACAGGCGCAGCTCGTTGCCGCCGCCCTCCGACGCGTAGAACGGTGCGCCGGCGACGTAGGCAACGCCCGCCTCCACCGCCGCGGCGCGCATGGCGATCGTGTCGACGTGCTCGGGCAGCGTCAGCCAGGTGAAGAACCCGCCGGCCGGCACGCTCCATGTGCAGCCCTCGGGGAGGTGATCGCGCAGCGCGCGCTCGACGGTGCGCCAGTGCGAGCCGTACAGCTCGCGGGCGGCGGGGATCTGGCGCTCGAAGTGCCCGGCGCGGCCGTAGGCCTCGACGAGCTTCTGCCCCAGCGCGCCCGCGCACTGGTCGGTCGTCTGCTTGGCGGCGCCCAGCTGCGCGATGACCTCGCGCGGCCCGACGGCCCAGCCGAGCCGGACCCCGGGGGCGAAGATCTTCGAGAACGTCCCGGCCTGGACGACGATGTCGGGCGCCAGCGACCACAGCGACGGCAGCGCGCTGCCGTCGAAGGAGATCTCGCGGTAGGCGACGTCCTCGAGGATCAGCACGCCGTGGCGGCGGCACACCTCAACCAGCGCCTCGCGCCGGGCCAGCGGCAGCGTGCGCCCGGACGGGTTCTGGAACTCCGGGATGACGTAGAGGAACTTCGGGCGCAGGCCGGCGTCGAGCCGCTCGGCGAGCACGTCGACGAGCATGCCCTCGTCGTCCATCGGGATCGAGTGGATCTCGGGCCCATAGCCACGGAAGGCCATCAGCGCGCCGAGGTAGGTGGGCGCCTCGACGACGATCGCGTCGCCCGGATCGACGAGGGCCTGGCAGGCGAGCGTGATGCACTCCATCCCGCCGCTGGTCACGATCAGCTCGGCGACCTCCGGCCGGCGGCCCTGCAGTTGCTCCTGGCGCTCGACGAGGAACTCGCGGACGCTGGGGATGCCCTCCGAAGGGGCGTACTGCAGCGCGGTGGCGCCCTCGTCACGCAGGACGCCGGCGACGAGCTCGTCGAGCAGCTCGGTCGGGAAGGTCGCCGGGTTCGGGAAGCCGCCTGTGACCGACAGGACGCCGGGCGGGACGCCCGCCAGGATCGCCGTGATCTCGGCGTCGCCGCGATCGGCGACGCGCTGGGCGAACAGCCGCGAGAAGTCAGGCATCGGCGCCGAGCACCAGATGCTCGTGCAGCGCCGCCCCGGTGGCCAGCGCCGCAAGGACCTCGCGCTCCTTGAGGATGATCGCCTCGGCCGCCGGCAGCGCCGCCTCGATGCGGTCGGGCGCGGCGATCAGCAGGCCGTCGTCGTCGCCGAAGACGATGTCTCCCGGGGCGACGTCGATGCCGCCGAAGCGGATCGTGTCGCCGGACGCGCCGGCGTCGGGCCCGGCGGCGACGTTGGGGACCGCGCCGCGCGCGTGCAGCGGCAGGCCGATCTCGCGGATCCCGGCGAGGTCGCGGCACCAGCCGTCGATCACGATGCCGGCGACGCCGCGCCGGCGCGCCTCGGTGGTGAAGATCTCGCCGAGCACGGCCGCGTCGGTGCCCTGGGTGTCGACGACCAGCACCTGGCCCGCCCCGATCTCGGCCAGCGCGCGATAGACCGGCAGCAGCGTCCCGGGCGCCGTGACGGTGAACGCCGGGCCTGCGAACTTCGCGCCGGGCACCATCGGGCGGATCGCGCGGTCGGCGATCGGCAGGCTCTTGTCTGCGTCGCTGAGCGCCGAGACCTCGAGTGCGAGCAGCCGGTCGACCATGCCGCGACAATACCCGCCGGATGCCCCGCCGCCCGCGGTGTCCTAGTCCTCGGCGGGCGCCTGCAGGACCATGGCCCAGCCCCACAGCAGCAGCCCGCCGTGGCCGAGCAGCAGCGCCGGCGCCCACAGCCCGGTCAGCCCCATGGACAGCCCCACCGCGAGGAGGACGGCGCCGAGGAGGTATCCGGTCAGTGCGGCGAGCACGGACGAGGGCTACCCGGCCTAGGGTTCGCCCATGAGCGTCCCTCCAGAGCACCGTGCGTTCGCCGAGCAGGTCGAGGCCTCGCTGGCCCAGGACTGGCGCCCGACGTTCGAGAACCTCTCCGCCGCCACCACCGTGCCGGTCGACGACCTCGTCCACCACGCGCTGGTCCGCTGGGTCTCCGCGGGCTCCGAGGCGCTGCTGTCGATCGAGCCCCGGGCGCTGCACGACCTCTTCGCGGCCCGCGACCGGGAGGACTGGACCGCGGTGGCGGGCATCGTCGACTGGCTGCGCGCCGGCGCCTAGTCCTCGGGGCGCTTCGCGTCGCCGACGTGGTGGTCGGTATCGCGCAGCGCGTCGGTGAAGCGCTTGGGGACCGCGGCGTCCTCGCCCTCCTCCCACAGGGTGATGACGACGAGCTCGTGGCCCTCGCGACGGCAGACGTAGACGACGTCGCGGCGCTGGAGGTCCCGGACGAGGATCGTGCCGCGCTCGCCCTCCTCGACGCGCCCGGCCTGCTGCGCGCGCGCCACCCGCGAGGCGATCTCGGTCTTCTCGTCGAGGGTGCCGCGGACGCGCTGGCGAAAGCGCGCGGCGGCGTGATCGGTCACGGCGACCAGCATGATCGGTAGAACCTAGGGGTGCCCGCTCGCGAACGCCTCTCGGCCGACCAGGCCCGCCGGCTGGCGCTCGGCGCCCAGGGCTTCGCCGATCCACGCCGCGCCGACGGCCGCGCGCTCGGCCGCGTGCTCTCGCGCACCGGGCTGCTGCAGATCGACAGCGTCAACGTGCTGCAGCGCGCCCATTACCTGCCGGTGTTCAGCCGCATCGGGTCCTACGACACCACGGCACTGGACCGCCTGTCGCACTACGCCCCGCGGCGCCTGTTCGAGTACTGGGGCCACGAGGCCTCGCTGCTGCCGGTCGCGCTCTGGCCGCTGATGCAGTGGAGGATGGAGCGCGCGAACATGGACGCCTGGGGCGGCATGTTCCGCGTCGCCACCGAGCAGCCCGAGCTCGTCGAGGAGATGTACGCCGCCGTCCGCGACGGCGGCCCCATCACCGCGTCGTTCCTGTCCTCGCACGTCCCGAAGGTCCGTGGCGAGATGTGGGCCTGGTCGGACCAGAAGCGCGCTCTCGAGTGGCTGTTCTGGACGGGACGGATCACGTCGGCGCGGCGGCTGTCGAACTTCGAGCGCGCCTACGACCTGCCCGAGCGCGTGATCCCCAGGGCGATCCTCGCCCAGCCCGTGCCGTCGATGGAGGAGGCCCAGCGCGAGTTGCTGCGCCTGTCGATCCGGGCCATGGGCGTCGCCACCGCGACCGACCTGCGCGACTACTTCCGTCTGCCCGCCGAGGACACCAAGCTGCGGCTGGCCGAGCTCGTCGAGGCGGGCGACCTGCTGCCCGTCACGGTGGCGGGCTGGGGCCGACCGGCGTATCTGGACCCGGCGGCTCGGATCCCCAACCGCGTCGAGGCACGGGCGCTGCTCGCCCCGTTCGATCCGCTGGTCTGGGAGCGGGCGCGGACCGAGCGCATCTTCGGCTTCCGCTACCGCATCGAGATCTACGTGCCGGCCGAGAAGCGCGTGCACGGCTACTACGTGCTGCCGTTCCTGCTCGGCGACCGGCTCGTCGCCCGCGTCGACCTCAAGGCCGACCGGCAGGCCGGGATCCTGCGGGTGCAGTCCTGTCACTTCGAGGACCACGCTCCCGACCACGCCGCCGGCGAGCTGCGCGCCGAGCTCGAGCTGATGGCCTCCTGGCTGGGGCTCGACCGAGTGGCCGGCCTCTAGCGGCCGACGACGACGTCACCGGTTCGCGGCAGGTGCTTCCACCCGGCGCGTAGGCCCTGGATGGCGCTGACCGTCGACTCGATGATCACCAGGTACATCATCTGGCGGTAGACGAACTGCTGGAGCGGCAGCGCCCAGAGGGGCCCCATGCGCTCCCGGTCGAGCCGGAACGCGAACACCGCGACCGCGAGCTGCAGGAGGTTGAAGATGACCCAGGCCCCGATCACGCGGACCGGGTCGGTGAAGAGGATCCCGTAGAGCGCGAAGAGGTCGATCAGCGGCGAGGCGACCGGTAGCACGATCTGGAACGTCAGCATGTAGGGCAGCGCCCGGCGGCCGATCTTGCGCTGGCGGGGATCGCGGCTCCACATCGCCGAGCGGTGCTTCCAGACCGCCTGCATGGTGCCGAACGACCACCGGTAGCGCTGGCGCCACAGGGCACTCATCGTCCCCGGCGCCTCGGTCCACGCCCGGGCGTCCTCGGCGTAGACGACGCGCGCGCCGAGGCGGCCGATGGCCAGGGTCAGGTCGGTGTCCTCGGCCAGCGTGTCACCGGGCACGCCGCCGACCGTCTCGAGCAGGTCGCGACGGAAGGCGCCGACCGCCCCGGGGATGGTCGGCGTGCACTGCAGGACCTCGTACATCCGCCGGTCGAGGTTGAACCCGATCACGTACTCGATGTGCTGCCAGCGCCCGAGCAGGCCCCGGCGGTTGCCGACCTTGGTGTTGCCGGCCACGGCGCCCACGGCGGGGTCGGCCAGCGGACCGATGAGCCGGGTGATGGTGTCGGCCTCGAAGAGCGTGTCGCCGTCGACCATCACGACGATCTCGGCCTCGGTGATGGCGATGCCGGAGTTCAGGGCGGCCGCCTTGCCGCCGTTGTCGCGGCGCACCAGGTGCACGCCGGGCAGATCGAGGCCCATGACGATCTCGGCCGTCCGATCCAGGGAGCCGTCGTCGACGACGACGATCTCGAGGTCGGGGTAGTCGCTCGCGGCCAGCGAGCGGATCGAGGCCTCGATGCCGACCTCCTCGTTGTAGGCGGGCACGATGACCGCGACCGACGGGCGGTACGCGAGGTCGGCCGGGCGCCGTCGTGTGCTGCGCACGTGATGGGAGGCGAGCGTGACGAGCAGGAGCGCGCGCAGCGCGACGAGGATGCCGATGCCCAGCAGCACCGCCGAGAAGACGTCGATCAGCGTGAACGCGATGCGGACGCTGCTCTCGAAGACGCGGCCGCGGAAGAGCTCGGCGCCGGAGACCTTCGGGGCCGACACCCCGCTCTCGAGGCCCGCCATGTCCGACAGGGTGGCGAAGCGGAATCCCCGTGCGCGCAGTCGCGGGATCAGCTGGCGCAGCGCCTCCACGGTCTGCTCGCGGTTTCCGCCTCCGTCGTGGAGCAGGACGATCCCGCCGGTCGTCCCCTTGGGCGTGGAGCGCTCAACGATCCGCGGGACGCCCTTGCGCTGCCAGTCCTCGCCGTCGAAGTCGGCCAGCGCGATTAGGTACCGGCGGCCCGCCAGCGCGGCGAGCTCGCGCTCCCCCTCCGGCGTGACCGAATCGGGCGTCGCCGAGTAGGGCGGGCGCACGAAGCGGGCGTAGTGGCCGGTGATGCCGGCCAGGACCGACTCGGTCAGGCCGAGCTGCTGGCGGCGCTGCCACAGGGGCCCGCTGACCAGCGACGTATGGGTGAAGGTGTGATCGCCGAGCTCGTGGCCGTCGCGCACGAGCATGCGGATCAGGTCCGGATGGCGCGCGGCCTGGCTGCCCACGACGAAGAACGTCGCCTTGACGTGCGCCTCCCGCAGGACGGCGGCGATCCGCGGCGTCCACGTGGGATCAGGGCCGTCGTCGAACGTCAGCGCGACGCGACGCCCCGGCGGCGGCTGGACGGCGACGAGCCTGTCGCCCCGCGCGGCCAGGATCGGCCGCTGACCGGCCAGCGGCGCCAGCGCGCCCTCCGCGGGCGGCGGCTCGGCGGAGGCGCCGATCGTGTGCGTCGCCACGCCCTGGAAGACCAGGACGACGGCGATGACGAACGCGCAGAACGCCAGCAGCCGCCAGTGACCCGGCGGATTCCAGATCCGCCAGGGCACGCGGCGGCGAGCGGTCCCGCCGTCCTCAGCCTGACGGAGGCCCATGACCCGTCTTCCGTGTTGGGTCGTGACCGGGAGCGCTGTCGGCGTTCCCCGCGCCGCTGCTCGGCGTGGTCTTGGTCTGTCCCGGCGCGGTCGGCGACGGGCCCGGCGTCGTCTTGGTCTGCCCGGGCGCGGTCTGCGACTGGGCGGGCGTGGTCTTCGTCTTGGTCTGTCCCGGCGCGCTCCCCGAGGCGCCGGGTGCGGGCGCGGGGGTGGTCGTCACCGTGGCGTTGCCGCGTCCGGGACGTGCCGGCCGTGTCGCGGGGCGCCGGGCCCGCGGCGCAGGATCCGCCGCCGGAGCCGGGGTCGTCGGGGAGCCCGTGGCAGTGGCGGAAGTGGGCGCCACCTGCACCGCGGGTACGGCGGGCCGCAGGTCGGCCTTCGACGTCGGCTTCGGGTCGGGCAGGGAGGTGAGCGACGGAGGCTCCGCGGCACCGCGAAGCGCGCCCGCCAGCGGGAGGTCCGAGAGCGGCAGCAGGCCCAGGCCCGCGAGGACCAGACCGAACAGCCACAGCAGGAAGACGAGCCCGACGAGGCGCCCTGTCCAGCGCAGCCGCGATGCTCGCCGACCGCTCGGATCGGCCAGGACCGCGCCGTACGCCGCACCGCCGGTGCCCCGCAGGTCGCTGACGCGCACCGAGCCCTTTCGGGCAGCAGGAACCGGCGGTGAACCACGGGACACGCGACTACAGACGCGTGCGCAGGCTCGAAGTTGGCTCGTTGCCGCTCCCCGCAACCTTGCCGCCGCAGGGGAGTTCCAATCACGGCATGTCCCGCCGTATCGCGCTGCTCGTCCTGCTCTGCCTCCTGCCCTCCTCCGCCGTCGCGGAGGCCAAGCGGCGGACGCCGCCGCCGCTGCTCAGCGGCCTGAGCTGCGTGCCCGTCCAGTCGCCGCGCTGCGCGACCGGACCGGCGGTGCCGCGCGGCCTGCAGGTCGTCCTGCGCGGCCGGCGCTTCTACAACGGCATGCGCGTGACGTTCCGCTGGAGCGGCGGCGCGGTGGCCACGACCCTGCGGCGCAGCCACGTGGGCTGGGCCGTGAGGGTTCCGGCGCGCGCCCGTGTCGGGACGGTCTGGGTCTACGTCCGCGACCGGCACTACCGCCGGTCGAAGTCCCGCAGGCTCAAGGTGCTCGAGGCACGGCCGGTCCCGCCGGCCGTCGTGCCGCCGCCGCCGGGCTCGGTGCCCGCGGCGTTCCAGGGCGGCGGCATGTGGATCTGGGAGCTGGGCAAGAGCGAGGGTGGCAGCACAGCCGCCATCGCCGCCCGCGCCCGCGCGGCCGGGATGAGCACGGTGTTCATCAAGAGCGCCGACGGCACCAACACGTGGTCGCAGTTCACCAGCACGCTCGTCGGCGCGCTCCACGCCGAGGGCATCAAGGTCTGCGGCTGGCAGTACATGTACGGCACGTACCCGGTCAGCGAGGCGCGTGCCGCCGCGGCCGCCGCCCAGGCCGGCGCCGACTGCTTCGTGATGGATCCCGAGAGCGAGTACCAGGGCAAGTACGGCGCGGCGCAGCGGTACATGAACGAGCTGCGCGGGCTGGTCGGCGAGTCCTTCCCCATCGGGCTGGCCTCGTTCCCCTACGTCGACTACCACCCGAGCCTGCCCTACTCCGTGTTCCTCGCGCCCGGAGCCGCCCAGGTCAACGCGCCCCAGACGTACTGGAAGACCATCGGCGGCGGCGTCGACGCCGTCAGCGCCCACACGTTCGCCTCCAACCGCATCTACGGGGCGCCGATCGCGCCGCTGGGCCAGTCCTACGACGCGCCCAAGACGAGTGAGATCGCGCGCTTCCGCGAGATCTGGGCCTCCTACGGCGCCCCGGGCATCTCCTGGTGGAGCTGGCAATCGACGGCCGCGAGCACGTGGAGCTCCCTCGGCGGGCCGCTGGCCGGCGAGCCCGTCGACGATCCCGGCTGGCCGGTCCTGGCCCGCAAGGCCAAGGGCGATCAGGTCATCTGGCTCCAGCAGCATCTGGCCTCGCAGGACGCGACCGTCGAGGTCGACGGACTCTTCGGCACCGGAACCGACACCGCGTTGCGCACGTTCCAGACCGCCCGCGGCCTGCCCGCCACCGGCACGACCGACCCGGCGACGTGGGCCGCCGTCCTGACGCTGCCGGTCAGCGCGGTGGACTGGACGATCGACGAGCCGGCCTCGGCCCGGAGCGCTCCGCGCGCTGCCCACCCGAGCGAGCTGCCGCCGGTCGGCCGCGGCCACGCGGCGGATCAGCCGTCGAGCACCAGCCGCACGCCGTAGTAGGGGTCGCCGTCGCGGACGAAGCGGCCCGTCATCGCGTTCAGGGCGAAGGTGAGGCCGCCGGCGACGATCTCGCGCCCGCCGTCGCGGACCTCCTCGACCACGACGGCCTCCTCCGCGCCGAGGTGCAGGATGCGCGCCGGCATGCCGACCGCCGGAACGACCTTCACAGGGCCCTCCGGTAGCGGGCCACGTAGAGCGCCCAGATCTCCCGTGTGTGCGGCGGTGCGTCCTCGTCACGGGAGCGATCGGCCGACAGGAACCCCACGACCTCGTCGTCGAGGGTCGCGCGCCGGACGGTCACTGCTCGAAGAGCAGGTGCTCCAGCCCGACGACCGGCGAGCGGTCCAGCAGCGCGACGCGACGGCAGGCCAGGACGACGCCGGGCATGAACGACTCCCGGTCCAGGGAGTCGTGTCGGATGGTCAGCGTCTCGCCGACGCCGCCGAAGATGACCTCCTGATGGGCCACCAGGCCGGACAGGCGGACCGAGTGGATCGGGACGTCGCCCTCCATCATCTCGGCGGTCCGCTTCGCCGTCCCGCTGGGGGCGTCGAGCTTCTTGTCATGGTGCAGCTCGATGATCTCGGCGCGGGGCATCAGCCGCGACGCGTCGGCGGCGAAGCGCATCATCAGCACCGCGCCGATGGCGAAGTTCGGGGCGAAGAACACGTTGGCGCCGCGCAGGTCGGCGATCGCCTCCTGGTCCCAGCCCGAGGAGCCCACGACGCAGTGCGTGCCGGCGGCCAGCGCGGCCGTGATGGCGGGAACGACCGCGTCCGGTGTCGTGAAGACGACCAGGACGTCGGCGTCGCCGACGACGTCCTCGACGCTGGTGCCGAGCTCGGGGTCGGCGCGGCCGGTCAGCTCGAGCCCGTCGGCCGCCTCCACGGCGGCGCAGACCGTCGCACCCATGCGCCCGGAGGCGCCGGCGACGGCCACGCGGATCATCAGGCCGCGACCGCCAGCGGCGCGAGCGCGGCCCGGAAGGCCTCTTCGTCGGGCCCGATGCCCGCGATGCTCAGCCGGTCCGGCGCGTAGAGCTCGGAGGCCAGGCCCTCGAGGTCGGCCAGCGAGACCGCCTCGATGCGCTGAACGACCTCGTCGACGGTCAACAGGGGCATCCCGGCCAGGACCGAGGAGCCCAGGCGGTTCATGCGCGCGGCGGTCGACTCGAGCGCGAGGACCATGCGGCCCTTGACGTTCTCCTTGGAACGGCGCAGCTCGTCGTCGGTGGCCGGCTGGCTGCGCAGGCGATCGAGCTCGGCAGCGACGACCTCGACGGCCTCGCGGACGTTGTCGGGCCGCGTGCCGAGGTACAGGCCGACCTGGCCGGTTCCCGCGTAGAGGGACTGGAAGGAGTAGACGGCGTAGGCCAGGCCGCGCGACTCGCGCACCTCCTGGAACAGCCGCGAGGAGGACGTGCCGCCGAAGACGTTGTCGAGGACGCGCAGCGCGAAGCGGCGCTCGTCGTCGCGGGCGATGCCGGGCGCGCCGAGCGTCACGTGGACCTGCTCGGTGGGCTTGGCGATGAACAGCGTGCGCGGCTTGAGCAGCGGCGGCGGGCCGGGAACGCCGGGTGCGATCTCCCCCGCGCGCTCGGCCTCGGCCTTCTCCACAAGCGCGACGAGCGCGTCGTGGTCGACGTTGCCGGCCGCGGCGATGACGACGTTGCCGGGCACGTACCGGGCGGCGTGAAACGCGCTGAGGCGCTCGGCACTGACGCCGCCGACGACCTCCGTGGTGCCGATGATCGGCCGCCCGAGGGGATGCTCGCCGAAGACGGCCTCGCCGAGCACGTCGAAGACCTTGTCCTGCGGGTCGTCCTCGTACATGGCGATCTCCTCGAGCACGATCTGGCGCTCGTTGTCGAGATCGTCGCCCGCGAAGCGCGGCCGCCAGACCATGTCGGCCATGACGTCGAAGGCCTCGGGCAGGTGCTCGTCGATGACCCGCGTGTAGACCGACGTGGTCTCCTTGCCGGTCCCGGCGTTGAGCTCGGCGCCCATGCCGTCGAACAGCTGGTCGATCTCGAGCGACCCGAAGCGGGCCGTGCCCCGGAAGAGCATGTGCTCGACCAGGTGCGACAGACCGGCCTCGGCGGGCTGTTCGCCCACCGAGCCGGTGCCGATCCAGAAGCCGAGAGCGACGGATCGCACCGAGTCCATGTGCTCGGTGACGATCCGTACGCCCGACTCCAGTGTCGTCAGGCGGTGCTCTTCGTGCATGTGAATCAGCTGCTGCTAGTCGCGGTCGCGTCCGCCGCCGTGGCGCG
>JBJMLA010000083.1:0-18812 GCA_045805505.1 Solirubrobacteraceae bacterium | reverse complement strand
GTAGATCCAGTTGCGCACGTTCATGCCATCGCCGTAGACCGGCAGGTGGTCGCCGTGAAGGGCGTTGAGGACCATCAGCGGGATCAGCTTCTCGGGGTACTGATACGGGCCGTAGTTGTTGGACCCGCGGCAGATCAGCGCCTCGGTGCCGTACGTGTGGAAGTAGCCGGCGACCAGCAGGTCGGCACCGGCCTTGGTCGCGCTGTAGGGCGAGGACGGCTGCAGCGGGGACTCCTCGGTGAACGAGCCCTCCTCGATTGAGCCGTAGACCTCGTCGGTGGAGACCTGGACGTAGCGGACGCCGGCCTGGCGTACGCCCTCGAGCAGCACCCAGGTGCCGACCGCATGGGTCTGGACGAACGCGTCGGGCTCGGCGATCGAGCGGTCGACGTGCGTCTCGGCGGCGAAGTTGACGACCGCGTCGACGCCCTGCAGCGCGCCCCGGACGGCGTCGGCGTTCTCGATGCCGGCCTCGACGAGCTCGACGCCGAGACCGTCGAGGTTCTCGCGGCGCCCGGCGTAGGTGAGCTTGTCGAGCACGACGACGTCGTCGCCCTCGGCGAGGCGGATGCGGACGAAGTTCGAGCCGATGAACCCGGCGCCTCCGCAGACCAGCAGCTTCATGACGCGGACTTCTCCTCGAGGTAGGTGCGGACGTGGTCCTGCCAGGGGGGCAGGAGGATCGCGTCGTCGCGCTCGGTGGCCATGACGCTCCAGGCGGGGCGCGGCGCGGGACGCGGGAACTCCTCGGTGGTGACGGGGACGACCGAGCAGTCGATCTCGGCGACGCGGAAGACCTCCGCGGCGAGGTCGGCCCAGGTGCACTGCCCGCCGCCGGCGAGATGGTGGATGCCGACTTGCTGCTGCTCGGCGATCTCGACGAGCGCGGGGGCGAGGAAGCCCGTCCACGTCGGCGAGCCGGTCTGATCGCCGACGACGCGCACCTCGTCGTGCTGCTCGCCCAGCGCGAGCATGGTGTCGACGAAGTTCTTGCCGCCGCCGCCGAACAGCCACGCCGTGCGGGTGATGGCGGCGGGGGTGTGCTGGTCCTGCACGGCGCGCTCGCCGAGCATCTTGGTCCGGCCGTACGCGGTGCGCGGATCGGGCTCGTCGGACTCGACATAGGGGCGGTCGGCGTCGCCGGCGAACACGTAGTCGGTGGACACCGCGACGACGAAGGCGCCGTTGAGCCCGGACGCCGCGGCGACGTTGCCGGCGGCCTCCATGTTGATGCGCAGCGCGAGCGGCTCGTCGGCCTCGGCGCCGTCGACGTCGGTGTAGGCGGCGCAGTGGATCGTCGCGTCGGGCTGCAGATCGCCGATGTGGTCGAAGACCGCCTGGGCGTCGGTCAGGTCGAGCTCGGGGAGGTCGGTGACGTAGACCTCGTGCCCGCGCTCGCGCGCCTGCGCGGCGACGCGGTGGCCGAGCATCCCCTTGGCACCGGTGACCAGAACCCGCATCCGGCTAGAGGATCCCGATCTCGGAGTTGTCGCCGACCATGAAGTTGTAGGCGCGCGGCTGGCGGTCGCCGCGGCCGATCTTGACGTTGCGACCCAGCAGCGAGGACTCCATCCGGCCCTCCAGGCCGATCACCGAGCAGCCCTCCAGCAGGATCGAGTGCTCGACCTCGGCGCGCTCGATCACGCAGCCGGCGCCGATCGCCGTGTACGGCCCGACGTAGCAGTTGGTCAGCCGCGCGCCGGCGCCGATGACGGCAGGGCCGCGCACGACCGTGCGCTCGAGCCGGGCCCCCGGCTCCACGACGACGCGGCCGTCGACCTGGGAGTCGATGAGCTCGCCCTCGACGCGCGCCTCGAGCGTGTCGAGCACGAGCCGGTTGGCCTCGAGCATGTCGTCGAGACGCCCCGTGTCCTTCCACCAGCCGCGCACGATGTGGGGCTCGACGCGGTCGCCGCGGTCGACGAGGTACTGGATCGCGTCGGTGATCTCGAGCTCGCCGCGCGGGGACGGATCGATCGCGCGGGCGGCGTCGTGGATGGCCGCCGTGAACATGTAGACGCCGACCAGCGCGAGGTTGGTCTTGGGCTCGGCGGGCTTCTCGGCGAGCCGCACCACGCGGCCGTCCTCGAGCTCGGCGACGCCGTAGTGCTCGGGGTCGGGCACCGGGGTCAGCAGGATCAGCGCGTCGGGGGCGTGCTCGCGGAACGCGTCGACGAGCTCGAGCATGCCGCCCTGCAGCAGGTTGTCACCGAGGTACATGACGAACGGGCTGTCGCCGAGAAACGGCTCGGCGGTCAGGACCGCGTGGGCGAGGCCCGCGGGCTCGTCCTGGACGATGTAGGTGATCTTGACCCCGAACGCGCTGCCGTCGCCGGTGACGTCGCGGATCTCGTCGCCGGTCTCGGGCGCGATGATGATCCCGATCTCCTCGATCCCGGCCTCGGCCATGGCCTCGATCCCGTAGAACAGCACGGGCTTGTTGGCCACCGGCACGAGCTGCTTGGCCGAGGTATGGGTGATGGGGCGCAGGCGCGTCCCGCGCCCGCCCGAGAGGATCAGGCCTTTGAGGGCAGCCATGAGGCGCTGAGGCTAGTAGACCCCGCCCAGTTTCCGGTGGTCCCAGGTGGCGCGGCGACGCTCGACGAACTGCAGCGCGACCCGTTTGGGCGCCTGCGCGGCGACCATCTCGGTGGCCGGATTGCCGGCGTAGCGCTCGAAGAGCTCCTCGCCGAACGCCTGGACGACCGGCGTGTCGCGGTGCAGGACGACGTCGCATTCGAGCATCACGCCGCGCAGCTCGTGGTACTCGGTGCCGGCCTCGACCTGCAGGGTGGCGCGGGCGTCGCGCTCGAGGTTGACGACCTTCTGGGACTTGCCGTAGGTCCAGGCCCAGATCTCGCCCTCGCGAACCAGGAACCACAGCGGCATCAGGTGCGGCCAGCCGCGCGGGCCGTGCGTTGCGCAGGTCACGACCCGCTGCTCGTCGAGGAAGGTCAGGACCTCCTCCTCGGACATCTCGATCTGCGATCGGCGGCTCACCGGGCGGAGGCTATGTCACCTCCGCCCGGCACCGCGCTCCGGGGCAAATCGTGCGGGCTACTCCAGCGTCGCCGGCGGCTTGCCGGCGATGATCTGACCGTGCTTGCCGCGGACGGTGAGCCGCAGCACCTTGCGCGACGTGACCTTGCCCGAGGCCAGGTTGCCGCGGTAGCGGAACACGATCCGCCGCGTGGTCAGGTTGAGCGGCTCGATGTAGGTGAACTTGCCCGCCGAGCGCGTCTTGACGCCCGTCTTGACGAGCCGCCCGACGCCCTTGCCGACGAAGTGCAGCTGATCGAGCCGGCCGCCGATGATCGGCTTGCCCGAGCACGAGATCAGCTGGCCGCGGATCATCACGCGTTGGCCGAACCGGCTCGTCGCCTTCATCGGCTTGCCCGGCAGGCGGTGCAGCAGATCGACCTTCTCGAACCACACCTTGATGCGGCCGCAGCCGCCGTTGCGGCCGTTGATGATGACCTTCTTGACCGTGGTCGTGCCCGAGCCGGTGGTCCCCGGCGTGGTCGTGTTCGTGCCGTTGGTCCCGTTCGTGCCGTTGGTCCCGCCGGCGCCGTTCGCGCCGTTGGATCCGTTGGCGCCCGTGGTCCCGCCCGTCGTCGTCGACGCCGCGGCGCACGTATCGCCGTTCTTGCTGACCTTGGCCTCGCCGAGGACGACGACGCCCTGGGGCGTCCCCACCGCGCTGAAGAGCTCGATGCGCACGGCCTGGACCGTGAGGCCATCGGCGGTCTGGGTCTTCTGGTTGACGAGGACCTTGATGATCCCGCCCAGCGGCGAGTCGTTGATCTGCTGGGTGATCTCGCTGATCACGCTGTCGTCGATCGGCAGCTTCTGGCCGTTGACCTGGAGGTCGACGACCGTGCTGCCGCCCTCGAAGGTGGGCACGCCGCCGACGCACTTGGCGCCGGCGCCGGCGTTGATCGCCTTGGCCGAGATCGTCAGCTCGCCGCCCGGCGTCGCGAACGATGCGTTCTCGACGGTGGTGGCGGCGCTGGCGGTCTGATCGCGCGCGGCGCCCGGGACGGGCGTGATGCGCGTGGCCGCCGCGACGGTCTCGAGGTGCAGCGAGCCGTCACCCGAGTCGATGACGGGCAGCCCGGCGGTGTCGTCGGCGCACGTAGCGCGATCGGCGCCGGTCTGGCCGTCGCCGTTGGCGACGAGCGGCTCGAAGCGCGGCTCGGCCGACGTGCCGAACGCCTGCAGCACGCTCGCGCGGCAGTTCCAGTTGGGTGCCGACTGATCGGCGAGAGCGGGGGCGGCCGACCATGCGGCCAGCGACCCGATAAGGGCTCCGAGGAGCGTTCCCCTGCGCAACTTGTACCTCCGTGTAGGTCAGCGCCGGGCCCCGCAGCCCGACAGCAGCGACGGATGAATACCCGCCTCGTCCGGAGGTGAAACAGGAGTTGCGGAGCTAGCGCGTGGGAGCCGGCTGGCGCAGCTTCAGCGCGGCATCGCGGACCGCCTCGCGCGCGTCCTCGGGCTCGAGGACGGCGGCGTCGCCGGCCTCCTTGAGCACCTCGCGCATCAACCAGTCGGTGCCGGCGAAGGCCAGCTCCACGACGACCGAGCCGTCGGTCAGCGTCTCGGCGACGCTGCGCTCCTCGCGCGCCCAGCGGGCGCGCTCGGCGGAGATCCATACGCGCGCGCGGCGCGAGGCCGGCACCTCGCCGGTCCGCGGCCAGCCCTCGACGTCGGCGGCCGGATCGACCTCGGGGCGCGGCTCGAAGGTCTCCTCGAGCGGCGTCGCGTCCTTGACGCGGTCGAGGCGGAAGTGGCGCACGTCGTCACGCGACGGGTCAAAGCTCGCGACGTACCAGCCCTCGCGACCGTTGATCAGCGCGTAGGGCTCGATCGTCCGCTCGATGAACTCGTCCTCGTTGGGCTTGTAGTACTCGAGCCGCAGCAGCTGGCGGTTGCTGATCGCCTCGGAGACCTTGCGCGCGATCGCCGAGTCGTCGCCGCCGGTCGCCGCGACCTGCAGGCCCTGCTCCATCGGATCCATGCCCAGCGCGCCGACGATCTTGTCGCGCGCGGAGGTCAGCGAGCCGGCGGGCAGGTGCTCGCCGATCAGGTCGATCGCCGCGACGAGCGCCTTGGCCTCGACGGGCAGGAGCCGCGCCGGGCGGGCGAAGTTGTCGGAGTAGGGCTCCGGATCGACCTCGATCTTCCCGTCCTCGCGCACTTCCGCGTAGAGCACATACGAACCTCCCCCGAAGTTCACGACGTTGAGCACGTTGACGTCCTCGTGCAGCTCCGCGTCGGAGATCTGCAGCCGCTCGCAGACGTCGGCGGACTCGAGCAGCTCGCCGGCGCGGCCGGCCTCGATGAGGATCGACGCCAGCGTCACCAGACGGGCGAAGCGCTCGGGGCGGATCCCG
The DNA here is from genome assembly GCA_045805505.1 of Solirubrobacteraceae bacterium. GTDB lineage: Bacteria > Actinomycetota > Thermoleophilia > Solirubrobacterales > Solirubrobacteraceae > BP-464. Next base: position 13,416 of record JBJMLA010000083.1, on the reverse strand, counting down.
GGCTCGCGCTTGGAGGACGAGCCCGAGTCGGCCTCGGCGGCCGCGGCGGCGGCAGCGGCCGCCGTCTTGGCCTTGGAGATGTTGGCGATCTCGAACGGCTGCTCGTGGCGAGCGATGACCCGATCGACACGCTCGGCGACCTCGGCGACCAGCTCGTCGGGGCCCTCGACGGTGACGTGCTCGGCGAGGGGCAGGACGAAGCTCGCCATCTGGCGCAGGTTCGCGTACTCGGTGCGGAAGGTGATCGTGCCGTCGTCGTGGGACTCGACCTCGCCGAAGATCCCGTAGTGGCGCTCGATCTGCCAGGCGATGCGCTCGGACACGCGCAGCTCGGCGGTGCCGACGGTGTCGCCGAACTGCCAGGCGCCGCGCTTGGCGTACTCGCGCGGATCGAAGTCCGTGGGGCGCTTGAAGTCGTGCTCGGCCTTGGTCGCGTAGGCCACCTTGCCGCGGATCCGCGACAGGCGGAAGACGCGCAGCGCGCCGCGCTCGTGGGAATGGCCCAGCAGGTAGAACTGGCCGCCCTGGAAGAGCAGGTGGTACGGGTCGACCTTGCGGGCGCCCTCGGCGTCGCGCTCCATCGTGTAGTAGTCGAAGGTGATCGTCTTGTTGCGGAAGATCGCCGTCTCGATCTTGGCCAGCCGGGCCGAGAGGTCGTGGCCGCCGGCCGAGCCGGTGATGCCCAGCGCGACGCCCTGCTGGGCCGGCGCGTTGAGCGGGCTCGGGCGCCCCCACGTGATCTGCTGCAGCGCGAGGCGCAGCGGCTCGGCGTAGGCGAACTCGCCGTCGAGCAGCGACAGCGCGGTCTGCAGCGCCGCGAGCTCCTCGTCGGTGAACGCGATGGCGGGCAGGTGGAAGTTCTCGGGCCGCAGCGAGTAGTTCTCCTGCTCGGCGACGCCGTCGGCCGGCCGGTCGACCGTCAGCTGGATGCTCAGCGACTCGAGCTCGGCCCGGTCCGCGTAGAAGCGGCGCGCGAACGCGTCCTCGTTCATCCCGCTGTAGCCCTCGACGTCCCGGCGGATCTCCAGGGCCGTCACGGGCCGCCGTTCCGCCATCAGGTAGGAGATCAAACTGAGCTGGCGGATGAGCTTTTCCGTGTCCTTGGCCATCCCTCGCCACGATAGACCGCCGATCGAAGGTCACGAATGCGTTTGTGCACATCTCGCCCGCTTTTTGCGGCGTTTCGCTGGGACGCCGTGTAGGTTTGCGGCCAATGGCCACAAAGTTGATGATCGTCGACGACCACGAGGCCCTCCGCGAGGGTCTCGAGGTGATGCTCACGCACTCCGGTCACGAGGTGCTGGGCGTCGCCGGCAACGTCGCCGCGGCCCTGGACCTGCTCGAGGTCTCAGATCCCGACATCGCCATCGTCGACATCCGGCTGCCCGACGGCAGCGGCATCGCGCTGACCCGCGAGCTGCTCGCCCGCCGCCCCGATCTCGGGGTCATCCTCTACACGGGCGACTCCGACGCCGAGCTCCTCTACGAGGGACTCGATTCGGGCGCCCGCGGCTACGCGCTGAAGGCCGGCTCGATGGAGGAGCTGGCCGCCGCGATCGACCGCGTCGCCAACGGCGGCTCCTACGTCGACCCGCGGCTGGACCGCATCCTGCTCTCCCCGCGCGCGACCGCGCGCGTGCCGCAGCTCTCGCCGCGCGAGCGCGAGATCATGCACCTGATGGCCGAGGGCCGGACGGCGGAGGCCATCGGCCAGGAGATCAGCGTCTCGGTCGAGACCGTCCGCACGCACGTGCGCAACGTCATCCGCAAGCTGCAGGCGCGCAATCGCGTCCACGCGATCGCCATCGCGCTCGAGCGCGGTGAGATCGCCCTCGACCCCGACCACGACGAGCGGTGACCGGCGACAGCGGGGACGACCGGCTGGTCCGGCTCGTCCACGACCTGCGGACACCGCTGACCGTCATCAGCGGGTTCTGTGAGCTGCTCGACCGCCAGGCCGACAAGCTCAGCGAGGAGCAGCGCACCGAGTACCTCGGCCGGGTCTCCGCCGCGGCCGCCGAGATGCGCGAGATCCTCGACAGCGAACGCGACGAGCGCCTCTCCGCAGGCTGACCGCGCCTGAGCGGTTGCGCGTGCTACAACGCCGCGCGTGGACGGCGGGGGACCCACGGGGATCGTGTGCGACGACGCGCCCGGCTTCCGCGTGCTGATGTCGGCGCTGCTGCGCGAGGCCGGCGTCGCGATCACCGACGTCGGCGAGTGCTGGGAGGACGCCGAGCGGATGGCGCCCGGGCGCGACGTCGTCGTCCTGGACCTGTGGATGCCCGAGCTCGAGCTCGACTGCCTGGCCCGCATCCGGGCCGCGTCGCCGCGGGCCACCCTGGCCATCGTCACCGCGCTGGACCTCGACGCCGCCGCCGGGCGGCTCTCGGCGGTCCCGGTCGACCTGCTGCTGTCGAAGTCCGCGCCGCCGACCGAGGTCGCGGCGTGCATCGCCGCGCAGGCGCGAGCGGCGTTCGCCTAGGCCCGGCCGTTGCGCTCGCGGTGCTTGCACCCGGGCCAGCAGCAGGGCCGGCGCTTGCCCTCCTCGAGCTCCTCCTGGGTGCGGCGGATGCGGCGGGTGCGCGTGGCGTCCTGCTTGGCATCCTCGACCCAGCAGATGAACTCGTTGCGGGCCAGCGGCGTGATGTCGTTCCACGCCTCGAGCGCCGTCGCGTTGCCCAGCAGGGCCACGCGGAGATCCGCGGGCAGATCGTGGACCACTCCGCCGGAGACGCTCACCCGGCCATCGTAATCGGCGCGCCGCGGCGCTAGGCGGCGCGGACCTGCTGCTCGTCGGCCGGCTCCTCCGCGAGGGCGGAGGCGAGCTGCAGGCCGAACCACGCGCCCGAGCCGATGGCGCGGTCGAAGCCCGACCACTCCTGGCCGCGGGGCAGTTCCTTCTCGAGGCGGTCGAAGGACCCAAGCCGGCCGCCGAGGTTGTCGATCATGTGCACGAGCGTGGCCTCGCGCGTGCACGGGACGACCGGGCTGCCGTGGGCCAGCGACCCGTGGTGGCTGAGGATGATGTGCAGCACCGCGCGCGCGAGCGCGGGCGGGAAGTCGTCGAGCTCCTCGATCTCGCGGCGCACGCGGAAGTAGCCCAGCGGGATCTCGCCCTGCAGGCGCCCGTCGTCGGTCAGGTCGATCGACGTGGTCGGGTCCGCGGTGTAGGCCTCGAGCTTGCCGATGTCGTGCAGCAGCGCGCCGGTCACCGCGACGTCGCGGTCGATGCCGGGGAACGTCGCGCTGATCGCGCCGACGGCCTGGGCCACCGACAGCGAGTGCTCCAGCAGCCCGTGCCGGTAGGCCTGGTGGAAGAACTTGGCCGCGGGTGCGCTGCGGTAGCTCGCCCACGTCGAACTTGCGGCGCCGAAGAAGCGCTCCAGCAGGCTCTGCAGGTGCGGGTTGCGGACCGTCGCGACGAGCTCGCGCAGGTCGAGCTCCATCTGCTCCGGCGAGCGCGGCGGGCCGTCGAGCAGCTCGGCGAGGTCGAACGAGCCGGGCGCCGCCTGGCGCACGGCGCGGACGGTGACCTGGGCGCCGTAGCGCGAGCTGACGGCGTAGCGGCCGATCACCCGCACGGGCGAGCCTGCGACGCACAGCTCGCGGAACTGCGCGACCCCGTCCCAGACCATGGCCGGAACGGTCCCCGAGCGATCGGCGAGGACGAGCTTGAGGAACTCGCCACCGTCGCGCTTCTGACGCGCTTCGACCTCCTTGACGAGGAGGACCTGATCGATGTCCGAGCCGTCCTGGAGTTCCCGCACCAACATGGCGGGCAAGCTAGACCGCAATCCGGACGTCACTAGCGTCCCGGGACGGACATGGAACAGAGCCACAACAAATGGTGGACGTTGGGTGCGGTGTGCGTCGCGACGTTCATGCTCCTCATCGACATCACGATCGTCAACGTGGCGTTGCCGGACATCGCGAAGGACCTCGGATCGTCCTTCACCGACCTGCAGTGGGTCGTCGACGCCTACGCCCTGTCGCTCGCCTCGCTGCTGCTCACCGCGGGCTCGCTGGCCGACCTGTTCGGGCGCAAGCGCATCTTCCTTATCGGCCTCGGGCTGTTCACCGCCTCGTCGCTGCTGTGCGGTCTGGCCACCTCGCCGAACTTCCTCAACGTCGCCCGCGCGCTGCAGGGCATCGGCGGCGCGGCGATGTTCGCGACGGCGCTCGCGCTGCTCGCCCAGGCCTTCGTCGGCCGCGAGCGCGGCACCGCGTTCGGCATCTGGGGCGCGACCATCGGCGCGGCCGTGGCCGTGGGACCGCTGGTCGGCGGCTTCCTCGTCGAGCACGTCAGCTGGCAGTCGATCTTCCTCATCAACCTGCCGATCGGCATCGGCGCGATCCTGGTGGCGCTGGCCAAGGTCAGCGAGTCCTCGGATCCCGAGCACGGCGGCGTCGACTGGGGCGGGCTCGTCACGTTCTCGGGCGGCCTGTTCCTGCTCGTCTTCGCGCTCGTGCGCGGCAACGCCAAGGGCTGGACGAGCGGTCTGATCCTCGGGTTCCTCATCGGCGCGGTCGTGCTGCTCGCCCTGTTCGTGCTCATCGAGTCGCGGCGCGAGAAGCCGATGCTCGACCTGAGCCTGTTCCGGCGCCCGGCCTTCGCCGGTGCGGCCGTCGTCGCGTTCTGCCTGTCGGCCGGGATGTTCGCGCTGTTCCTCTACATCACGCTGTACCTGCAGAACACGCTGGAGCTCTCGCCGCTCGAGACCGGCGTGCGGTTCCTGCCGATGACGATCGTGTCGTTCTTCGCCGCGCCGCTGGCCGGCAAGCTGCAGGGCAAGGTCCCGATGCGCTGGCTCTTCTTCGCCGGCATGAGCATGGTCGGGACCGGGCTGCTGCTGATGCGCGCGGTGTCGCCGACGTCGGGCTGGACCGCGCTGCTGGCCGGCTTCATCGTCGCGGGCGCGGGGATCGGCACGACGAACCCCTCGCTGGCCACCACCGCGGTCGGCGTCGTCGAGCCGCAGCGCAGCGGCATGGCCTCGGGCATCAACAACACGTTCCGCCAGGTGGGCATCGCCACCGGCATCGCCGGCCTCGGCGCGCTGTTCGAGCACCTGATCTCGTCGAAGTTCTCGGCGCCGGGGATCCCGTCCGACGCGCTGGCGACCGGCAAGGCCGCGCTGGTGCCCGAGGCGATGCGCCACGACTACCTCGTGGCCTACACCGGCGCGCTCGACGAGCTGTTCCTGATCGCAGCGATCGTCGCCTTCGCCGGAGCGATCGTGGCGGCGATCCTCGTGCGCCCGCAGGATTTCGTCGGCGCCCACGGGTAGACATCGCGGCATGGAGCCGCTGATCGAGTACCGCCTCGAGCTCGCCGGGCACCGGACGCGCGCGCTGGAGCTCGAGGGCGACGGCCCGCCGCTGCTGCTGCTGCACGGCTTCGCCGACAGCGCCGACACCTGGCGGCGCACGCTCGACCGGCTGGCCCGGCGCGGGCGCCGGGCGCTCGCCCTGGACATGCCGGGCTTCGGCGCGGCGGGCCGGCTCGGGCCCGGGCCGGTCCTGCCGCAGCTCGACGCGTTCGCCGCGGCCGCGGCGGGGCGGCTGCAGGAGGAGCACGGCGAGGCGCCGTTCGTCGTCGGCAACTCGCTCGGCGGCTGCGTCGCGCTGCTCCTGGGCGAGAACCGCGACGTCGAGCTGGCGGGCGTCGTGCCGGTCGCGCCCGCGGGGCTCGACCACCCGGCGTGGTTTCGCGTGATCGAGAGCGCGCCGGTCGTGCGCGCGCTGCTCGCCTCGCCGCTGCCCGTGCCCGAGGCGGTCGTACGCGGTGCGGTCGGCGTCGCCTACCGGCAGCTGGCGTTCGCGCGGCCGCGCGCGGCCGCGCGGGACGTGGTCTCGGCCTTCACTGCGCACCACCGGGATCGCCGGGCGGTCGCGCGCTACCTCGAGACGGGCGGGCGGCTGCTGCCCGAGCTGCGCTTCCCGTTCCGGCTCGACGAGGTGCGGGCGCCGGTGCTGCTCGTCTGGGGCGAGAACGACCGGATGGTGCCGAGCAAGGGCTCGCAGCACATCATCGACGCGATCCCGGAGACGACGTATGAGCTGATCGAGCGCTGCGGGCACTGCCCCCAGATCGAGGAGCCCGACCGGTTCGTCGACGTGTTGCTCGAGTTCGCGAGCGCAAGTCTCGCCGCGCACTAACGTTCCGGCCCTCGATGGCCACGCTGCTTCCAGTCCCCCGACCCGACAAGGTCGCCGACGCCGCCGCCAACGCCTTCGACATGGTGTTCAAGGGTGGCGTCGCCGATCTGCGCCGGACCCCCGCGCGGATCATCGACGAGGCGCCCAAGCGGACCGTCTACCGCTACGTCGGCGGGGGCGGCGACCGGCCGAGCCGCGGGCTCCCGGTGCTGCTCGTCCCGCCGCTGGCCGCGCCGACCATCTGCTTCGACCTGCGGCGCGGCTGCTCGATGGCCGAGCACCTGCTGGCGCTGGGGCATCGCACGTACCTCGTCGAGTACGGCCACATCGGCTACTCCGACAAGGAGCTCGGGCTCGAGCACTGGGTCGAGGACATCATCCCCAACGCGATCCGCGCGGTCTCCGAGGACGCCGGCGGCAAGCCGGTGCAGCTCGTCGGCTGGTGCCTGGGCGGGATCATGTCGCTGCTGGCGACGGCCGGGAACGCAGACCTCCCGGTCAACTCGGTGTCGATGATCGCCAGCCCGTTCGACTTCAAGCAGGTCCGGCTGATGGCGCCGATTCGCCCGGTGGCCAACCTGACCAACGGCCTGCTGCTCAGCTCGGTCTACCGCGCCCTCGGCGGGGCGCCGGCGCCGCTGGTCAAGCGCGCGTTCCAGCTCAGCTCGATCGACAAGTACCTGACCAAGCCGTGGGCGATCGCGTCGAACCTCCACGACCGCGACTTCCTCGCGCAGATCGAGGCGGTCGACCACTTCACCGACAACATGCACGCCTACCCCGGGCGCACGATCGGCCAGCTCTACCACCGGTTCTTCCGCGTCAACGAGCTCGCGGGGGGGACACTGGGGCTGACCGAGCGGACGATCGACCTCGCCGACGTGCGCGTGCCGGTGCTGTCGGTGGCGGGGACGACCGACGTCCTGGCGCCCCGTCCGGCGGTCCACGCGATCGGCGGCCTGCTGCCCAACGCTCCGCAGGTGCGGCTCGAGACCGCACCGGGCGGCCACCTCGGCGTGCTCACCGGCCGCTCGGCCAAGCGCACGACCTGGACGTTCCTCGACAGCTTCCTGGGGATCCATCAGGGCGCCCCGCTGCAACGTCCGTTGCGCGTCGTCGCCTGAGCGCCCGCGGCGTCTACCGTCGGGCAGGATGCGCGCCGCTCGACTGCTCTGCTCCAGCCTGCTCGTCCTCGGTCTCGCAGGGGCGCCCGCCGCCCACGCGGCCGACGAGCGGATCATCCCCGAGGGCATCAGCGCCGGCGGCGTCGACCTGAGCCTGCTGACCGTCGACGAGGCGACCGCCGCGCTCGGCGACGACATGGGGCTGCAGACCGCGCTGCGCCAGGACATCGTGCTCGGCGCCGCCGGGATCCCCTGGACGCTGACGATGAGCAAGGCCAGGCTGCGCTTCGACGCGCGCGAGACCGCCGAGCGCGCCGCGCTGACCGAGACGCCCGCCGCGCCGGTCACCGTGCGGCTCGCGGTGACCTGGTCGAAGGCCGCGGTGCGCGCGTGGGTCGCGAGCGTGGCGAAGGGAACGTGGCGCGCCCCGCGCCCGGCGAAGCTGCGGATGACGCTGCGCCACATGCTCGTCACCGAGTCGCGTGGCGGCTTCCGGCTCAACAAGCGCTCCGTGACGCGCAAGGTCACGCGCGCGCTGACCGGCCTGGGCGAGCGGCGCCTGCATCAGCGGATGCTCAAGGTGCGCCCCAGGCGCACGACGCGCGACCTGCGCAACGCCTACCCGACGGTGATCACCGTCGACCGCGAGGGCTTCCGGCTGCGCCTGTTCAAGCGCCTGCGCATCTCCAAGCGCTACGGCATCGCCGTGGGCATGGCGGGCCTCGACACCCCGGCCGGGACCTACCGGATCCAGAACAAGCAGGTCGATCCGACCTGGACGAAGCCCGACTCCGACTGGGTGCCGGCCGGCGAGCGCGGCGACGTGGTGCCCGGCGGCGATCCGAGCAACCCGCTGAAGGCGCGCTGGATGGGCATCTACGACGGCGTGGGCATCCACGGGACGTCGGAGGACTGGTCGATCGGGTCGCGCGCGTCGCACGGCTGCATCCGCATGCACGTCTCCGACGTGATCGACCTCTACGACCGCGTCCCCGTGGGGACGCCGGTCCTCATCGGCTGACCCGCTAGTCCTTCAGCCGGGCTTCGGAGTACAGGACGAGCGCCATGCCGCCGCGGATCGCGCGGTGGTCGCCGCCCGGGACCTGCTGGAGCACATCGCGCAGCGCCTGCGCGGTCTTGCCGATCTGCTTGCGCAGCGGGCTGCTCGGGTTGTTGAGCGTCGAGCCGACCGCGTCGAGGTAGGTGAGCTCGGCCGCGTAGACCGCCTTGACCCGGTCGGCCATGTCGCCCTCGCCGTCGGTGTCGTCGTCGAGGCGGCGCGTCAGGTCTGCGGTCGAGCGAGTCTTGGCCTGCGCGGCGCGCGGGCTGTCGCCCTTGCCGAGCGCCTCGAGCACGTCGCTGAGCGAGCCGTTGCCGGCCGCGAGCTCCTTCATCGCGGCGTTGGCCGCGTCGCCCGTGACGTCGTGGGAGGTCTTGACGCTCGTGATGGCGAGATAGATCGCCGCCGCCGCTCCGAGGAGGGCGAGCAGGGCCACGATCCGCGCGATCCACGCCTTCACGTGCGGTCCTTGGTCATCGTGGGCTCCGGGGAGCGAGGCAGCGCCATGGGCGCGGCAGATTACGCGTTGACGTCGAGGGTGCGCGCTGTCCGTGAGCGATCGACGTCACGGTGGTCGGGATGGGTGCCCAGCACGCGATCGGCGACGGTGCTCGTGATCCCGTGCCAGTAGTGCTCGTTCTTGAAGTGGTGCAGGCGGTGCGTCTGCCAGACCGCGCGGTAGATGCGGGTCTTCGGGCGGTGCGCCGTGTGGATGAGGAAGTGCGTCCACTCGTAGATGCCGACGAGGGCGAAGCCGGTCAGCGCGGCGGTCAGCAGCGCCCCGAACGGGATCGGGCCGGCCAGCAGCCACACCGGCAGCGCGAGCAGGGCGATGGCCGCGGGCACGGCCAGGCCGAGCAGCGCGAGCACCTCGATCGGCGCCAGCAGGATCATGTTGAGGTTGCGCGGCTCCTTGTGGTGGGCCCAGTGCGACTTGGCCGTGGCCAGGTAGACCGTGCGGCCCCGGAACCGGAACGGCGGCATGTGCAGCAGGTAGACGTGGATCGCCCACTCGCCGAAGGGGTAGATGGCCAGCATCGCGGCCGCCGCCACCGCGTCCTGCCACCCGAAGTCGCCCCACACCACCCGCGCCACGACCGCCAGCGCGATCCCGGCGCCGAGGATCTTCGGCGACCGCCGCCCGCGGAACTCCCGCCACGCGTGGTCCAGGCTCTTCACGTCACGGCCCCACCTCGCAGCCACGCTTCGCACGATAAAGGGACGGACCCTTCAGCTGAAGGGTCCGTCCCCCTCGGTCGCGTCTTTAGAAAGGGGGTCAGACCCCTTTCTAAAGCGCTCAGTGGCAGGGGGCTCGGCCCGAGTCGAAGTACTCGACGGGGCCGGCGGCGCGGAAGTTCCAGTCGAGGCCCTTGGGGCGTAGGGTGAGCTCGAGGATGCCGTAGGTGTCGGCGCTGAAGGCCTGGCTGTTGGAGTCGCGGAAGTCGGCCTGGTCGAGCGACTTGCCGCCGGTGCCGACGACGAACGTGCGCAGGCCGTGGGCGCGGTCGAGGTTGCCGTCGGGGTCCTGGGGGGCGAGGCGCTCGTAGAAGTGCTGGTGGCCGTTGAGCACGACGTCCGCTCCGGCGTTGTGGAGCGTCTCGAAGAGCGCGCGCACCTGCGGCGAGCCGCGGCCCTCCTCCGACGCGCGGGAGCTGTAGAGCGGGTGGTGCCAGTAGGCCAGCGTGCAGTGCTTGCGATGCTCGGCGAGGTCCCGCTGCAGCCAGCGCTGCTCCGGTGAGCCCTCGGCGCAGCCGCCGGGGATCGAGGCGCAGTTCGAGTCGAGCGCGACGATGTGCCACTCGCCCACGTCGAAGCTGTAGTACGAGCCGGACTCGCGGTCCCCGCCGCGGCCGCGGCGGTTGCCGATCCCGTTGAAGTAGTCGTAGTAGCCCGCGGCGCCGGGGGTGCGGTATTCGTGGTTGCCCGGCACGGGCCGCAGCAGCGGACCGAGGCGCCCCCAGCTCGGCCCGAACGAGCCGTAGAAGTTCTCGAGCTGGCCCTGCTCGTACTGCTCGTCGCCCAGCACGAGCACCGCGCTGAGGTCGGGCTGCAGCAGCAGGTTCGACGTGCGCCCCATCGCGCACAGACCGGGCGTGCCGATGCCGCCGTTGAAGGAGGCGCCGGTCGGCGGGCAGGCGATGTCGCCGCCGGCCGCGATCACCGGGAAGTGCCCCGCCGACTGCCAGTCGGGGTCCTCGCCGTTCGACGTCTCGAGGCTCAGCGTCCGGCGGCCCTTGCCGTCGAGCTTGACCGACCAGATCTGGCGCCGGCCCGCCTTGCCGCCGCCGAAGATCAGCCGCGAGCCGTCGGGCGCCCAGGCGATGCCCTGCTCCATCCCGCCCGGGATGTGGGCGATCTTGCGGGCGCCGCGGCCGTAGGCGCTCATCGTCCAGACGCCGCCGGAGCCGCGCACGAACGCGATCCGGTCGCCGCGCGGCGACCACACCGGATCGGTGTCGTCGCCGGGCTTGAAGGTCAGCCGCCGCGGGGTCCCGCCGCGCGCGGAGACCGTGAAGATGTCCTCGCCGGTGGGGGTGCGGGCGGCGAAGGCGATCCGGTCGCGCGGGCCCCATGAGGGGTCGTGCTGGTCCTCGGGCCCGGCCGTGACCGCGCGCTCGCCCGTGCCGTCGGCGGTGATCACGTGGATGGTCCGAGCGCCGCTCGGCCCGGCGGCGAAGGCGAGCTTGCGGCCGCCCGGCGCCCAGGCGGGCGCGGCTCCGGCCAGCTCGAGTGGCGTCAGCCGGCGCAGCCCGGTGCCGTCGGCGTTGAGGATCCACACCGCCCGGCCCTCGCCCACCGTCTCGCGCGTGACCGCCAGCCGCCGTCCCGTGGGCGACCACGCCGGATCGGCGAGCCCGGCCTCGCGCAGCAGCCCGACCGTCCGGCCGCCGCGGCGGATGAGCAGCACGGGGTCCGGGCCCCGATGCCCGAGGAACGCGATCGCCCCGTTCTCGCCCGGCGCGGCGGCCGGCGCGGGGGACGGGGACGCCAGCGCGAGCAGGGCGAGCAGCAGCAGCACGACGACGGGCATCTCCGGGATCGAACACGCCACCGCGGCGGACGGAGCGCATCTTTGGCCACCCTCAGGTGTAAGAAGAGGTCATGACCCGTCGCCCGCTCCGCGCGCTCGCGCTGCTCGCCCTCCTGACCGCCTGCCTCGCCGTGCCGGCCTCCCCGGCCGCCGCGAAGCTCAGCGTGGGCATCTCCGAGCAGGACTCCAACATGTTCGCCGACAAGTGGTTCGCGCCGCTGAAGGTCCGCAAGGCGCGCATCGTCGTGCCGTGGAACATCATGAGCCGCAAGGACTACTGGCCGGGCTACCTCAAGGCGTGGCTGGACGGCGCGAAGCGCACGCACGTCGAGCCGCACGTCGCGTTCAACATCGCCGGACTCGAGCAGAAGTACTGGGGCAAGGGCCCGACGCCCACGCAGTACCGCACGATGTTCCGCGCCTTCCACAAGAAGTACCGGGCCGTGAAGGTCTTCACGCCCTGGAACGAGGAGAACCACGTCTTCCAGCCCACCGCGCGCCGCCCCAAGCTCGCCTACCAGTACTTCAAGATCGTCCGCGCGGGCTGCCCCACGTGCACGGTGCTGGCCGCCGACGTCCTCGACGACGCCAACCTCACGTCGTGGCTGGCGAAGTACAAGCGCTACTACAACGGCGTCGGGCCCTGGGGCATCCACAACTACCAGGACGCCAGCAAGCACCGCTCGTTCAAGACGAGCTGGACGCGCCAGATGACCAGGGCCGTCAAGGGCGACATCTGGGCGACCGAGGCCGGCGGCATGGTTGGCTTCAAGACCGTCAAGGGCCGCGTCGCCTACAAGTACTCGCTGTCGCGTCAGCTCAAGAGCCAGCGCTACCTGTTCACGCTGCTGCGCCACAAGGGCGTCCGCCAGCGCTACAAGCGCGTCTACATCTACAACTACTTCGGGACCTGGACCGCGAAGAACCACACGCGCAACCGGTGGGACTCGGGGCTGCTCTCGGTCTCCGGTACGCCGCGGCCGGCGTACCGGGACCTCAAGAAGCAGATCAAGCGCGGCTAGCTACCCGCCGCCGCCCGCGCGTACCGTGTCCTTCTGCGCGCCCTCGGTCTCGGAGACGAGCTTCTCCGTGGCCGGGGCCTCGTGCTCGGGGATCATCGGGCCGGAGCCGGCGGGGTCGACGATGTCGGCCTCCCAGAACTCGTAGCGGCCCTCGAGCACCTTCTGCGCGGTGGCGTACTGCGCGTCGTCGTCGTTGTGCCAGAGCTCGTCGAACTTGACGTCGGCGCGGCGCTTGGCCTGCTGGCAGAACAGCGCGGCGAGCTCGAAGACCTCGTCCTTGCGCGACGGGTCCTGCTTGGCCAGCGTCGACGCGTACGTGCAGGCCGCCGAGATCGCGAAGATCTCCGAGCCGATGTCGACGATGCGGCCCAGCAGGGCGCCCTTCTGCTCCATCCGGGCCTGGTAGCGGCCCATCAGGTAGAAGGTCGAGCGGGCCAGCTTGCGCGAGGCGCGCTCGGCGTAGCGCAGGTGCGAGGCCAGGTCGCCGAACTCGTCGAACGAGCTCGGGTTCTGCCCCTTGCCCACGGCGAGCTTCGGGAACCAGGTCGCGTAGAACGCGCCGGCCTTCATCGCCGCCTTGGCCTTGTCGGCCGCCGGCGTCTTGGGCTCGAGGATGTCGCCGGCCACCGACAGGTGCTGGTCGACGGCCTCGCGGGCGATCAGCAGGTGCATGATCTCCGTCGAGCCCTCGAAGATCCGGTTGATGCGCATGTCGCGCAGCATCTGCTCGACCGGCACCGGCTTCTCGCCGCGCGCCTTGAGCGACTCGGCGGTCTCGTAGCCGCGGCCACCGCGGATCTGGACGAGCTCGTCGACGACGTCCCAGCCCAGCTCGGATGCGTAGAGCTTGGCGATCGCCGCCTCGATGCGGATGTCGATGCGCTAGTCGTCGGCCATGCGGCTGGTGACGTCCACCATCGCCTCGAGCCCGAACGCTGTTCCGGCGATGAACGCGAGCTTCTGGGCCACGGGGTCGTGCTTGCCGATCGGCTTGCCCCACTGCTTGCGCTCGGCGCT
>JBJMLA010000082.1:0-2026 GCA_045805505.1 Solirubrobacteraceae bacterium | reverse complement strand
GCTCACGGCGGCCGGGATATCGCCGGTGTGCCCGACCATGTCCGGGTTGGCGAAGTTGATGATCCCGAACTGGTAGTCCTCGTCCCGCCAGTGCCGGACGAAGGCGTCGGCCGCGGCGCGCGCGCTCATCTCGGGCTTGTAGTCGTAGGTGGGGACGTCACGCGCGGACGGCACGAGCGAGCGCTCCTCCCCCTCCCACTCCGCCTCGCGGCCGCCGTTGAAGAAGTAGGTCACGTGCGCGTACTTCTCGGTCTCGGCCACGTGCAGCTGGGCGATGCCGCGTTCGGCGAGCGTCGACGCCAGCGTCGTCTCCGGCCGCGCCGGCGGGAACGCCACCGGGAAATCCCAGTCCTCCTGATATTCCGTCAACGTCGTGAGCTTCACCCCGAACTCGTTCAGCTTCTCCGACAGCTGGCGCGCGCGGTCGGGCCGGAAGTTGAAGAAGATCACGGCGTCGCCCTCGCGGATGCACGCCTCGGCGCCGACGGCCGTCGGCTTGATGAACTCGTCGGTCTCGTCGCGCTCGTAGGCCGCCTTGACGGCCGCCTCGCCACTGTCGGCGCGGAACTCCGCCTCGCCCTTGACCATCGCATCGAACGCAAGCTCGATGCGGTCCCAGCGCTTGTCGCGGTCCATCGCGAAGTAGCGACCCGATACCGTCCCGACGCGCCCGCCCGCCTCGCGCAGCCAGCCCTCCGCTTCCGCGACGTAGCCAGCGCCGGAGGTCGGCAGGGTGTCGCGGCCGTCGGTGAACGCGTGCAGCACGATGTCCGGCACTTGCTCGGCGGCCGCCATCTCGATCAGCGCCTTGAGATGCCGCTCCGACGCGTGCACCCCGCCGTGCGAGACGAGCCCCAGCAGGTGCAGTCGGCCGCCCTCGCGCCCGGCCGACATCGCGGCCTTCAACACGTCGTTCTGGGCGAGTGAGCCATCGGCGATCGCCGCGTCGATGCGCACCAGGTCCTGCTTGACGACGGACCCGGCACCCAGGTTGAGATGGCCGACCTCGGAGTTGCCCATCTGGCCTTCGGGCAACCCGACGGCTGGGCCGCAGGCCGTCAGCGTCGTCGTCTGGTGCTCGCTCCAGAGCAGATCGAAGTTCGGCGTGTCGGCGAGCTCGACCGCGTTCCCAGGGCCAGGTTCGGCCAGGCCCCAGCCGTCGAGGATCACAAGCGCGACGCGCTCCACGGGGAGCGGGCCGGGTCCGTAGTGCCAGCTCACGACGCCGCTTTGACGATCCGGGCGAACTTCTCGGGGTCGAGGCTCGCGCCGCCAACCAACGCGCCGTCGATGTCCGGGAGGCCCAGCAACTCGCGCGCGTTCTCATCGTTGACCGAGCCGCCGTACTGGATCCGCACCTGGTCGGCGAGATCCGCGTACTTGTCGCGGATCAGCGCGCGGATGAAGCCACACGCCTCCTGCGCCTGCTCGGGCGTTGCGACCTTGCCTGTGCCGATCGCCCAGACCGGCTCGTAGGCGACGACGACGCGCGCGACGTCTTCAGCCGCCACCTCCTCGAAAGCCTCTTGCACTTGGTGACGGAGGCGGCGCTCGGTCTCGCCGTTCTCGCGCTCCTCCTCGAGCTCACCGACCGCCAGGATCGGCTCGAGGCCGGCGCTGAGCGCGGAGGCCAGCTTGCGCTGCAGGGCCTTGTCGGTCTCACCGCAGAACTGGCGCCGCTCGGAGTGGCCGATCAGCACGTGGCTCACGCCCACGTCCTTCAGCATCGGTGCCGAGATCTCGCCGGTGAACGGGCCACTGTCGTCCTCGTGCATCGTCTGCGCGACGATCCGCAGCGCACTGCCCTTCGCCGCCTCGGCGCAGACGCCGAGCGACGTGAACGGTGCGCAGATCCCGACGTCGCAGTCGACCCCCTCGATCAGCGGCAGCAGCGTCTCCACATAGCTGCGTGCTTCGTCGCGCAGCTTGTGCATCTTCCAGTTGCCGGCGATGTAGGGGCGGCGATCAGGCACTGTCGAGGACCTCCACGCCGGGAAGTCTCTTACCTTCGAGCAGTTCAAGCGAG
>JBJMLA010000081.1:0-1657 GCA_045805505.1 Solirubrobacteraceae bacterium | reverse complement strand
GTCGGCCCCGAGCTGCTCCATGACGTCGAACTTGCGCTCGGCACGTCGCAGGTTGCTCGCCAGCACGCCTTCCGGCACGGCCTCGAAGTCGCGGAACGGCTGGTAGAGCATCAGCTCGAGACCCAGCTCGGCGGTGCGGTCCCGCACCTCGGCCGGGCTCCACGGAGAGCCGACGAGGTCGTTCTCGAACAGCTCGACCCCGTCGAACCCGGCACGCGCAGCGGCGGCCAGCTTCTCGTCGAGCGTGCCGCTGAGGCACACCGTGGCGATGGCGTGGCGCATCAACGGGTCTGGACCGCGACTGGGTCGCCGGTCAGCGCGGCCAGGTGGCGCAGCATGCGCTCGCGATCCGGAGTGCGGCCCGTGAACAGGCAGAAGGACTCGGCCGCCTGGTTGACCACCATGCCGCCCCCGTCGAGCGTGCGGCAGCCCATCTCGCGCGCGCGGCGCAACAGCTCGGTCTCCAGCGGCCGGTAGATGACCTCGGCCACCCACAGCCCCGGGTGCAGGAGCCGCGGGTCCAGCGGCATGCCCGGGTGGCCCACCATGCCCACGGGCGTCGCCTGGATCAGGCCGTCGGCGCCCGCGACGTCATCCGGGACGCCGACGCTTACCCGCCCAGGGCCGAAGCTCCGCGCGAGCGCCTGCGCGAGCGCCTCGGCGCGCCCGCGGGCGGCGTCCACGACGACCAGGCGGCGCGCGCCGAGGTCGAGGGCGGCGTGCCCCACGGCCGAGCCGGCCCCTCCCGCCCCGAGCAGGACGACGCGATCGAGCGGCGCGTCCGGCAGCCCGCGGCGGAAGCTCTGCGCGAAGCCGGCGCAGTCGGTGTTGTGGCCGATCGCCCGGCCGTCCTCGAAGACGACGGTGTTGACGGCGCCGAGCGCCGCGACCACCGGCGACGCCTCGTCGAGGTGCGGGAGGGCAAGCTGCTTGCAGGGATGGGTGATGTTCAGGCCCCGGAAGCCCAGCCGCCTCGCCTGGGCCATCAGCTCGCCGACCGCCTCGGGGGGCAGCCCGAGACGGTCGATGTCGATCGTCTTGTAGAGGTAGCGCAGGCCCAGCTCGTCGGCCTCGCGCTCGTGCAGCGGCGGGCTGAGAGAGCCGTCGACGTTGGCGCCGATGAGACCGACCAGGCACATAATGTACTAACTCGTACATTACCCTCACGTGCCGCCGCGGAATCCACGGGTTGGACCGGGCTCGCCACGTTTGATGGTTGCGACCGAGGGTACGTACCGGTTCGTACATAGCACTTGGAGGAGAGATGACCCCGCGCAAGACCCCAGTCAAGGCCGCGCTGGCAAGCTCCGTCGGCAGCGTGCTGGAGTACTACGACTTCTTCATCTACGGCACGGCGTCCGCGCTGGTGTTCGGGAAGGTCTTCTTCCCCGACTCCGACCCGGCCACCGGCACGCTGCTGTCGTTCGCCACCTACGGCGTCGGATACGTCGCGCGGCCGATCGGCGCGTTGTTCATGGGCCATCTCGGCGACCGCTACGGCCGCAAGCGCGTGCTCGTGCTGACGATCCTGATGATGGGCCTCTCGCCCTGCCTGGTCGGCTGCCTGCCGACGTACAACTCCATCGGCCTGTGGGCGCCGGCGCTGCTCGTCCTGTTGCGGCTGATGCAGGGCTTCTCCGCGTCCGGCGAGCAGTCG
>JBJMLA010000080.1:0-12829 GCA_045805505.1 Solirubrobacteraceae bacterium | reverse complement strand
CCGGCGGCGCAGCGGCCGGCGGGGCGCCCGGCCCAGGCGCCGGCTCCACGCGTCACCCGCACACCGCGCCTGACCGGCCCGGTCCGCGCGATCGGCATCGGAGCGTCCACGGGCGGCCCGCAGGCCCTCGCCGTCCTGCTGACGGCCCTGCCCGCCGACTTCCCGATTCCGCTGCTCATCGTCCAGCACATGGCGGTGGGCTTCACCCCCGGCCTGGCGTCGTGGCTCGCGCGCCAGACGGCGCTTCCGGTCCAGGTCGGCCGGCCGGGCCAGATAGCCGGCCCCGGCGCGTGGTTCGCTCCCGACGAGGCCCACATGACGGTCGGGCCGAACCTCAAGCTCGGCGAGGACCGTCGCACCGGAGGGCGGCACCGCCCGTCGGTCGACGTGCTGTTCTCGAGCATGGCCGCGTCGCTGGGCGCAGGAGCCGTCGGCGTGGTCCTGACGGGCCTCGGCCGCGACGGCGCCGACGGCGTCGCGGCGATCGTTGAACGCGGCGGGTCGGTCATGGCCCAGGACGAGGGCTCGAGCGTCGTCTACGGCATGCCGCGCGCCGCGGCCGAAGCCGGCGCCCAGTTCGTCCTGGCGATGGACGACATCCCCGGTGCGCTCCGGGCGCTCAAGCCGGCGGCCGCCTCATGACACCCGCGCTGACCGAGGTCGCGGCGCTCGTCCTGCGCGAGAGCGGCATGGTGATCCGCGCGTCGCAGCTGCCGGCGCTCGAGGCGGCGATCCGCCGGGTCGAACCCGGCATGACGGCTGACCGGCTGCTCGAGCAGCTCACCCGGCCCGGCCTGCAGGAATCGCTGATCGAGCGGCTGATCGACGAGGTGACGATCAAGGAGACCTACTTCCTGCGCCACCGCGAGGAGCTCGAGGCCATCGACTGGCGCGCGCTTGCCGCGCACGCCCAGTCGGCGGGGCGCATGAGTGTCCGCGTCTGGTCGGCGGCCTGCGCGTCGGGCGAGGAGCCCTACACGCTGGCGATGCTGGCCCTCGACGCGTTCGCTCCGGGGCATCCGCCGGTGGAGATCCTCGCCACCGACATCGCGACGTCGTCGATCACGCGCGCGCAGGCGGGCCGCTACGGCTGGCGCTCGGTCCGCCACGTCGACGAGGCGATGCGCGGACGCTGGTTCGAGCTGCGCCCCGACGGCCTCACCGTCGGCCCCACGCCACGCAAGCTCGTGCGCTTCGCGCGCCACAACCTGCTCAGCGACCCGATCCCACCCGCGGGCCAGGCCCCGTTCGACCTGGTGGTCTGCCGCAACGTGCTCATCTACTTCGAGCCCGACGCCGTCAAGACCACGATCGCGGCGCTGCGCCGCGCGCTCGTGCCGGGGGGAACGCTGATCCTGGGCGCGGCCGACCGTCTGACCGGCGGTCCCGTCGCTCCGGAGCACCGCGAGGCGCGCCTGGTGCGCGAGCCACGACGGCCGCCGGTGCGGCCCCGGCGCGAACGCCCGGTGCGCATCCCCACCCCCGCGCCGCCCGCGCCGGATCCGCCGGAGCCCGACGCGGTGTTCGAGCGCGGGCTCGCGGCCCTGGCCGAGAACGACCCCGCGACCGCGGTGGAGCTCCTGCGCCGTGCGCTGTACCTGGATCCGTCGCACGCGGGCGCGGCGTTCCAGCTCGGCCGCGCGCACGAGGCGGCCGGCGACGGAGCGGCCGCGCGGCGCGCCTACTGGCAGGCGCTCGGCCTGCTCTCCGAGGCCGGCGACGAGGTCCATGGGGTCGCCCGGCGCGACCTCGAATCCGCGGCCAGGGCGCGGCTCGAAGCGCTCGGCGGGGGGTAGCGTGACCGCCGTGGCCCGACGCGTCCTCGTCATCGACGACTCCGACCTCATCCGAGAGGTCGCCAAGCTGGCCCTCGGCCGGGCCGGCTGGGAGGTGCTGGTGGCTCCGGGCGGCCGCGAGGGCGCGGAGCTCGCCGCCGCCGAGGCGCCCGACGCGATCCTGCTCGACGTCGTCATGGACGACCTCGACGGGCCCCAGACGCTCGCGCTGCTGCGCGCGCAGGAGGCGACCCGCGACGTGCCCGTCCTGTTCCTCACCGCCAAGGAGGAGGGGGCGTTCACGGCGGGCGACGCCCAGGGCGTCATCGCCAAGCCGTTCGACATCGGATCGCTGGCCGGCGACGTCGCGGCCGCGCTGGGGTGGGACGCTCCGTGAACGACACGCTCGACGCGCTGCGGGCCATCTGGGAGCAACGGCGCGAGAACGTCCTCGAGCGCGTCGGCGTCGTCGAGGCGGCGGTCGCCGCCGCTCTCGGCGGGACGCTCGACGCCGAGCTGCGCGAGCGCGCCGCCCGGGAGGCCCACATGCTGGCCGGATCGGCGGGCACCTTCGGCTTTGCCGCGGCGTCGGAGAACGCGCGCGAGCTCGAGCGCGCCTTCGGCCACGACGGGGGCGTCGAGCACTCCGAGCTCGTGCGCCTGGCGGAGCTCGCCGGTGCGCTGCGGACCGAGCTCGAGGGCGCGCCCGGCGCTGCGGCCGAGGAGCCCGCCGACACGGCGCAGGCACCGGCGGCCCCTCGTCCCTCCGTGCTGGTCGCCGGCGATCCGGAGCTGACCGCCGACATCGCCGCCGAGGCCAACGCGCGCGGCGTGACCACCCGCGCCCTGTTCGGGCTCGACGCGGTGGCGCCCGCCATTCGCGACGGCGCCGACCTGCTGGTCCTCGACCTCGCCGCGCCGGAGGGCGTGGGCGAAGCGCTCGACGTCCTGGCCGCCGCCGCCCTCGAGCTGCCGGTCGTCGTGCTCACCGATCCCGAGCTGCTCGTCGACCGCGTGGAGGTGGCCCGCCGGGGTGGCCGGACGTTCCTGCCGCGCCGCGCCAGTCCGCTGGATCTCGTCGATGCCGTCCTGTCGCTGCGCGCCCGGCTGCGACCCCGCGACGCGACGATCCTCGCCGTCGACGACGACCCCGCGATGCTCGACGCGCTCAGCGTGGTCCTCGGCGCCGCCGGGCTGCGGGTCGAGCGCTGCGAGAACCCGGGCGTCTTCTGGGAGTCGCTCGAGCGCGTCCGGCCCGACCTCGTCGTCCTCGACGTCGACATGCCGCACGTCTCCGGCCTGGAGCTGTGCCGCGCGCTGCGCGGCGACGCCCGCTGGGAGAGCCTGCCGGTGATGATCCTGACCGCGCGCACCGATCAGGCCACGGTCGTCGACGTCTTCGCTGCGGGCGCCGACGACTTCGTCTCCAAGCCGTTCATCGGCCCCGAGCTGCTGGCGCGCATCCACGGCCGGCTCGAGCGCGTAAGGCTCTTCCGTGCGCTTGCGGAGACCGATCCTCTGACCGGCCTGGCCAACCGGCGCCGTTCCTACGAGGCGCTGACCGAGTCGCTGGCCGGCAGCGATCGCCTCGGCGAGCCGCTGAGCCTGTCGGTCATCGACCTCGACGGCTTCAAGCAGCTCAACGACGTGCACGGCCACGCCGCCGGCGACAGCGCGCTGCGGGCCGTCGCAGGCGCCTTGAACCGCACGTTCAGCGGGATGGAGAACGTCGCGCGCTGGGGCGGCGACGAGTTCGTGGTGAGCATGCCCGGGCTGACCGCGGCCGACGCCCGCGAGCGCCTGGCGGCGTTCCTCGAGGACCTGCGCGCCGCCGGCGTGGGCAAGGGCGAAGAGCTCGTGCGGGCTTCGGCCGGCGTCGCCGAGTATCCCCGCGACGCCACCGACCTCGACGAGCTGCACCGCGCGGCCGACCGCGCGCTCTACGCCGCCAAGAGCGCGGGCGGCGACCGCGTCCACGACGCGGGCGCCGACCTCCAAGGCGACCCCGAGCGCGTCGACGTCGTCCTCGTCGAGGACGACGAGATGCTCTGCGAGCTCGTCGAGCACGCCCTGCACACCCGCGGGTACACGACCCGGCGCTTCATGGACGGGCTCGAGGCGTCGGTGGAGCTCGCCGCGGCGACGCCCGAGGTCGTGGCTCCGATCGTGCTGCTCGACTGGGATCTGCCCAGCGTCGACGGCCTGCGGATCCTCACCACGATGGCCGAGAACGGCACGCTGCGCCGCAGCCAGGTCATCATGCTCACGGGCCGCGCCACGGAGGCCGAGGTCCTCCAGGCGCTCGAGGCCGGAGCGATGGACCACATCGCCAAGCCCTTCAGCATCCCGGTCCTGATGCAGCGAATACGCCACGCGCTGACGCGGCCGCAGTGATCGACTCGCGGCTGGTCCTCACGGTCCTCCTCGTCGAGGCGGGCGTCGTGGGAGCCACCGTGCTGATCCTCGTCGCCCATGGCCTCCTGCTCGGCGGACGCCGCACCCGCCGCGACATGCGATCCGCGCGGGCGCGGGCGCTGCTCGCCGAAGCACTCGAGTCCCCGCGCATCGACTCCGCCGTGATCCTGGCGCTGCGGGCGCTGCCCGACGAAGAACGGGTCGAGCTGCTGACGGAGACCGGACGCAGCCTGACGGGGCGCGGCCGCGCGCGGGTCGGCGACATCGCCGGCGTCGCCGGTGCGCTGAGCAGCGCCGCGCGCCTGGCGCACAGCCGGCGCTGGCGCGCGCGACTGAAGGGCGCGCGCCTGTTCACCGCGCTCGGCGGCGGCTCCGAGCACCTGCGACCGCTGCTCGACGACCGGCGCCCCGAGGTGCGCGCCCAGGCGGTCGAGTGGTCCTCTGATCACGCGACCCCCGGAGTGATCGCGCGCCTGCTCGACCTGCTCGTCTCCGGAGACGCCCTTGCGCGCTACGCGGTCCGCGACGCGCTCCAGCGCCTCGGGCCCGCCGCGGTCGGCCCGCTCGAGCAGCGGCTGGCGGCCGTCAGCGGCGCGCAGGCCGCTCCTCTGCTGCGCGCGGCGCCCCCCCTGGCCGCCGCCGGGATGCTGCCCGACGCCCTGCGCCTCGGGCAGGACGGGCACGCGGGAACGAGGGCGGGAGCCGCCACGCTGCTGGCCGCGCTCGGTGGCGAGCGGGCGGTCTCGGTGCTGGAGACCATGCTCGGCGACGACGACGCGGCCGTGCGAGCCGCTGCAGCGCGCGGCCTCGGCCGGCTCATGGCGTGGCCGTCGGCCACCCTGCTGGCCGAGCGGCTCGGCGATCCGGCCTGGGACGTCCGCCAGGGGGCCGCGCTGTCGTTGCGGGCGCTCGGCGCTCCCGGGCTGCTGCTGCTGCGCCGAACGCTCGAGCACGAGGACCGCTTCGCGCGGGACATCGCCCGCCAGGTGCTCGACCTCCCGGGCACCGTGGAGCCGTTCCTGCCGTGATCGGCAGCGTCGCCGACGTCGCGCGGGTCGTCCTGGTCGACCTGCAGTGGGTCATCCTGGCCTACTTCCTGGCGGTCAACCTCTTCCTGCTCGTCCTGCTGGTCAGCTCGGCGGTGGAGATGCGCCGCCATCGCCTCGAGGTCTGGCAGGAGGGCCGCTGGCGGCTGCTGAGCTCGGAGGCCGCCCCGTCGATCTCGATCATCGCGCCGGCCTACAACGAAGAGCTGACCGTCATCGAGAGCGTGCGCTCGCTGCTCACGCTCGCCTACCCGCGGCTGGAGGTCGTGCTCGTCAACGACGGCTCCTCCGACGCCACGATGAGCGTGCTCACCGAGGCCTTCGACCTCGCCCCCATCCACCCCGTCTTCCGCCGTCAGGTCGACTCGGCCGACGTCCTCGGCGTCCACCGCTCCCGCGCGGCCCAGAGCCTGGTGGTCGTCGACAAGGCCAACGGCGGCAAGGCCGACGCGCTCAACGCGGGCCTCAACATCGCCAGCGGCGACCTCGTCTGCGCGATCGACGCCGACACCATCATCGAGCGCGAGGCGCTCCAGCGGATGGTCCGCCCGTTCCTCACCCGCGACGACGTGGTGGCTGCCGGGGGCACCATCCGGGCCGCCAACGGCGCCGTGGTGCGCCACGGCCGGGTTGCCGAGGCGCGCGCCCCCCGGGCCTTCGTCCCGGGCGTGCAGGCGGTGGAGTACCTGCGGGCCTTCCTGACCGGCCGGCTCGGCTGGAACCGGCTGGGCGGCAACCTGATCATCTCGGGCGCGTTCGGGCTGTTCCGCCGCGAGGAGACGCTCGCCGTCGGCGGCTACGAGCACCGCAGCATCGGCGAGGACATGGAGCTGGTGGTGCGGCTGCGCCGCCGCGCCTACGAGCAGGGCGGCCCGGGCCGCGTGGAGTTCGTGCCCGACCCCGTGGCCTGGACCGAGGTGCCCAGCTCGCTGCGCGTCCTGGGCCGCCAGCGCGACCGCTGGCACCGCGGCCTGGCCGACGTGCTCTGGCGCCACCGCGACATCATCGGCCGCCGCCGCTACGGCAGCCTCGGGCTGGTGGCGGCGCCGTACTTCCTCTGCGTGGAGCTCGCCGCTCCCGTGGTCGAGGCCGTCGGCCTGCTCGGCCTGGTGGCGGGGATCGCCACCGGCGCGGTCAACTGGCCGTTCGCGGTGCTGTTCTTCGGCGTCGCCTACGTCCTCGGGCTGGCCATGACGATGCTGACGCTGCTGCTCGACGAGTGGACCTACCGCGCCTACGGCGGCCTGCGCGAGCGGCTCGTCCTGGTCGCCTTCAGCCTGCTCGAGCCCCTGGGCTACCGGCAGCTCACCGCGTACTGGCGGATCCGCGGCCTCGTCAAGTACCTGCGCGGCGACACCGCGTGGGGCGTGATGACGCGCTCGGGCTTCGGGGGCGAGAACGCCCCCGCTCCCTGAGTCAGGCGGCGTCGGCCTCGAGGTGCCAGGGCGTCAGGATGCGCGGGCCCTCGGCGGTGACGGCGATGGTGAACTCGAAGTGGGCGGCCAGCGAGCCGTCCTGGGAGTAGATCGCCCAGCCGTCGTCGCCCATGCGGACCTGGTGGCGACCGGCGTTGACCATGGGCTCGACAGCCAGCACCATCCCCTCCTCCAGCAGCGGGCCCTTGCCCGGGTCGCCGTAGTTGGGGATCTGGGGCTCCTCGTGCATCTCGCGGCCGATCCCGTGGCCGACGAGCGAGCGCACGATCGACAGGCCCTCGGCCTCGACGCACTCCTGGACGGCGTGGGAGACGTCGCCGAGCCGGTTGCCGGGCCGGCACTGCTCGACGGCGGCGAAGAGCGAGGCCTTGGTGACGTCGAGGAGCTTTGAGGCGATGACCGAGACCGGGCCGACCGGGAAGGTCCGGGCGGCGTCGGTGACCCAGCCGTCCTTGACCACCCCGACGTCGAGGCTGATGATGTCGCCGCGCTCGAGCCGGTAGGGCCCGGGGATGCCGTGGACGACCATCGAGTTGGGCGACGCGCAGATCGAGCCGGTGAAGCCGCGATAGCCCTTGAAGGCCGGCGTCGCGCCCTGCGAGCGGATGAACTTCTCGGCGGCCTCGTCGAGCTCGAGCGTGGAGACGCCCTCGCGGACCTTGCCCTCCAGGAGCTTCAGGGTGCGGACGAGGATGTCGCCCGCCGCGGCCATTTTGTCGATCTCGGCCGGGGACTTCTTGACGATCACAGCTGGTCTTCGAGCCGCAGCGTCGCGATCGTCGCGCGGATGTGGTCGTGGACCTCCGTCGGCGACCGCGTGCCGTCGAAGCGCCGCAGCAGGCTGCGGTCCTCGTAGAAGGGGATCAGCGGCGAGGTCTGCGCGTGGTAGACGTCGAGGCGCTTCTGGACGGTCTCGGGCTTGTCGTCGTCGCGGAGGATCAGCTTGGAGCCGTCCTGGTCGCAGACGCCCTCGTGCTTGGGCGGGTCCGCATCGACGTGGTAGACGTGGCCGGCCTTCGAGCACACGCGGCGGCCCGAGATGCGCTTGACGATCTCCTCGTCGGGCGCCTCGATGAGCAGGACGGCGGTGAGCTTGCGATCGAGCTTGGACAGCGCCTCGTCGAGGGCCTCGGCCTGGTCGACCGTACGCGGGAAGCCGTCGAGCAGGAACCCGTCGGCGCAGCCGTCGCCGTTGACGCACTCGAGGATCATCCCGATGATCACCTCGTCGGGGACGAGGTCGCCGCGGTCCATGAACTCCTTGGCCTTGCGGCCGAGCTCGGTGCCGTCCTTGACCTGCGCGCGGAGCATGTCGCCCGTGGCGATGTAGGGCAGGTTGAAGTCGTCGCGCAGGCGATCGGCCTGCGTGCCCTTCCCTGCTCCGGGCGGGCCCAGAAGGATGAGGTTCAACTCGGAGGACACAGCTTTGGGGGCCGCGGACGGCGACGCGGCGGACACTACTTCAGGAAGCCCTCGTAGTTGCGCATCATCAGTTGCGCCTCGAGCTGCTTCATGGTGTCGAGGGCGACGCCGATGACGATCAGGATCGACGTGCCGCCGAAGAAGAAGTTGGCGCTCGTCTGGTTGATGATGATCGTCGGCAGCGCCGCGACCACCGCCAGGTACAGCGCGCCGGGGAAGGTCAGGCGGGCCAGGATGCGGTCGAGGAACTCCGCCGTGGGCCGCCCGGGACGCACGCCCGGGATGAAGCCGCCGTACTTCTTGAGGTTGTCGGCCTGGTCGACGGGGTTGAACGTGACCGCCGTGTAGAAGTACGTGAAGAGGATGATCAGGATCGACTCGCCGACGACGTAGGCCCAGCCGTTGGGCTGGAAGAAGTTCGCCACGTCCTTGGCGGCCGGCGTGTTGATCAGCTGGCCGACGGTCGGCGGGAAGGCCATCAGCGATGCGGCGAAGATGACCGGGATGACGCCGGCCATGTTGACGCGCAGCGGCAGGTAGGTCTGCCCGCCGCTGGTCATGCGCCGGCCGATGACGCGCTTGGCGTACTGGACCGGGATCCGGCGCTGGCCCTCCTGGACGAAGACGATCGCCGCGATCACGGCCAGGGCGATGAACGGCATCATCACCTTGAAGACCTGGTCGGGGTTCGTCCACCAGGCCTGCACGCCCTGCGGCAGGCGGGCGACGATGGAGGCGAAGATCATCAGCGAGATGCCGTTGCCGATGCCGCGCTGGGTGATGAGCTCGCCCATCCACATCAGCAGGATCGTGCCGGCCGTCATCGAGATGACGATCATCAGCACGTGCGGGGCGTCGAACTGCTCGATGATCGGTGTGCCGGCGCTCTGCTGCAGCGAGCGGAACAGGAAGACGTAGCCGATCGACTGCGCGAAGGCCAGGCCGACGGTCAGGTAGCGCGTGTACTGCGTGATGCGCTGCTGGCCGACCTCGCCCTCCTTGGAGAGCTTCTCGAGCGACGGCACGACGACCTGCAGCAACTGCAGGATGATCGAGGCCGTGATGTACGGCATGATCCCGAGCGCGAAGATCGCGTAGCGCGAGAGCCCGCCACCGCTGAACAGGTTGAGGAAGCCGAGGATGTTCGAGCCACCGAACTGGCTCTGGATGTCGTCGACCGCCTGGAGGTTGATCCCCGGCACGGGCAGGTGCGACCCGACGCGGTAGAGCGCAAGCAGCGCTGCGGTGAACAGCAGCTTCTTGCGGATCTCCGCAACGGTGAACGCGCTGAGGATCGTCGACAGCATGGTGCCGCCGGAAGACTACGCGTCGAGGGTCTCCGCGGTGCCGCCGGCGGCCTCGATGGCCTCCTTGGCAGCAGCGGAGAACCCGTGGGCCCGGATGGTGAGCTTCTTGGAGATGGTGCCCTTGGCCAGCACCTTCACCGGAATCCCCTTGCGCGTCGCCAGGCCCTTGCCCGACATCGTCTCGGGGGTCACCTCGTCACCGGCCTCGAAGCGCGCCTCGAGGTCGCCGAGGTTGACCGGCTGCGTGTGCGTGCGGAACATCTCGAACGGCATCGACTTCTTCATGTGCGGGCCGCGCAGCTTGCGCATCCGCATGTGAATCGGCATCTGGCCGCCCTCGAAGTTGGCGCGCGACTTCGAGCCCGAGCGTGAGCCCGCGCCCTTCTGCCCGCGGCCGGAGGTCTTGCCCATGCCCGAGCCGTGGCCGCGCCCGACGCGCTTGCGCGACTTGCGCGAGCCGTCAGCGGGCTTGAGGTTGTGGAGGCCGATGGCCTCCTCGGAGGCCTCGGGCTTCTTCGGATCAGCCATCGTCGTCCACCTTGATGAGGTGCCGCACGCGGTGCAGCATCCCTCGGGTCTGGGGGTTGTCCTTCACCTCGACGGTGTGGTTGATGCGCCGAAGGCCGAGCGAGCGCAGCGTCTCGCGCTGCGCGTGGTTCGCGCCGTTCTTCGACTTGACCTGCGTGATCTTCATCAGGCCGTCGGCTCCTCGGGGGTCTCCGTCGCGTCAGCGTCGGGCGCGGTCTCCGAGAGGTCAGACCCCTCGTCGGCAGCGGGCTCGGCGTCCGCGGCGGGAGCGGTGTCCGACCCCTGCGCCTCGGTCGACGCGGCCTCGGTGGCCTCGGCCTCCGTCTCGGGCGCGTCGCCGTTGACGCCGGCGATGGTCTCGACCGGGGCCTCGGGCTTCTCGACGAGGCCGAGCACGCCGTTGACGGACAGGCCGCGGAGCTCCGCGACCTCCTCCGGGCGGCGCAGGGACTGCAGGCCGGCAACCGTCGCCTTGACGAGGTTGATCGGGTTCTGCGAGCCGAGCGACTTGCTCAGGATGTCGTGGATGCCGGCGAGCTCGAGCACCGCGCGGACGCCGCCACCGGCGATGACGCCGGTACCGGGCGAGGCCGGCTTGAGCATCACGCGGCCGGAGCCGAAGATGCCGAGCGTCTGGTGGGTGATCGTCGCGCCGTGCTTGGGCACGCGGAAGAGGTTCTTCTTCGCGGCCTCGACGCCCTTCTGGATGGCGAGCGGGACCTCGTTGGCCTTGCCGTAGCCGACGCCGACGATGTCGCGCTCGTCGCCGACGACCACGAGGGCCGTGAACGAGAAGCGACGGCCGCCCTTGACGACCTTGGCGACCCGGTTGATCTCGACGACGCGCTCCTGGAGGTCCAGGCCGGCGGGGCTGACGGTGCGATCGATGGTCTGAATGGGCATGCGGAGTCCTTGAGCCTAGAAGGCCAGGCCGCCCTCCCGGGCGGCTTCGGCGAGGGCCTTGACGCGCCCGTGGTACTGGTAGCCGCCGCGATCGAACACGGCAGTCTCGACGCCGGCGGCCTTCGCGCGCTCGGCCAGCGCGGAGCCGACCTTCGCGGGCTGATCGGCCTTGGCGACGTCGCGGAACTCGGTCCAGTCGACCGCGGCCAGCGTGCGGCCGGAGAGGTCGTCGATGAGCTGCACCGAGATGCCGCGGTTGGAGCGGAACACGCTGATGCGCGGGCGCTCGGCGCTGCCGGTGATCTTCGCGCGGACGCGGCGGCGGCGCTTGAGGCGGCGCCGTTCCTTGGTGATGACGCTCATGCGCGCTTACCGACCTTCCGGGCGACGTACTCGCCCTCGTAGCGGATGCCCTTGCCCTTGTAGGGCTCCGGGGGCCGCTGCTTGCGGATGTAGGCGGCGAGCTCGCCGACCTGCTGCTTGGAGTTGCCCTTGACGATCACGCGCGTGGGCTGGGGCACCTCGAACTCGATGCCCTCCGGCGCCTTGACGGGCACGGGGTGCGAGTAGCCGAGCGCGAGTTCGAGGTCCCTGCCCTTGAGCTGCGCGCGGTAGCCGACGCCCTGGATCTCCAGGGTCTTCTGGAAGCCCTCGGTGACGCCCTCGACCATGTTCGCCACGAGCGAGCGGGTGAGCCCGTGCAGGGCCCGGTGCTCGCCGCGGTCGGTCGGGCGCGTGACGTTGATCTCCTCGCCCTCCTGCGCGACCGTGATGTCGCGCGGGATGCGCTCGGAGAGCTCGCCCTTGGGTCCGTGCACACGCACGACGTCAGGGTCGATCGTCACGGTGACGCCCGATGGGACAGCAATGGGCTTGCGGCCGATGCGACTCATGCTGCGCCTACCAGACCTCTGCCACGACCTCGCCGCCGACGCCCTGCTGGCGCGCCTGGTGGCCGGTCATGACGCCGTGGGACGTCGAGACGATGGAGGTGCCCATGCCGCCCTGGACCTTGCGCACGCCCTTGGAGCCGGCGTAGCTGCGCTGGCCGGGACGCGAGACGCGGCGCAGGCCGGAGATGGCCGAGCGGCGGTCCTCGGTGTACTTGAGCGTGACGCGGATGATCTCGCCGGGGTGGTCGGGCGAGGGCGCCTCGACCTCGTAGCCGGAGATGTACCCCTGCTCGGTGAGGATGCGCGCCATCTCGGTCTTGAGCTTGGACGCAGGGATGTCCACCGTCGTGTGCGACGCGTGGATGCCGTTGCGGATCCGCGTGAGGAAGTCGGCGATGGGGTCTGTCATCGACATGCTGCTACCAGCTGCTCTTCGTCATGCCGGGGATGTAGCCGTTGTGCGCGAGCTCGCGCAGGCAGATGCGGCACACGCCGAACTTGCGGAACACCGAACGCGAGCGCCCGCAGCGGCGGCAGCGGGTGTACTCGCGCGTCTTGAACTTCGAACCGCGTGCCTGGCGCACGCGCTGGGACGTCTTGGCCACGTCAGGCCTCCTCTGAAGTAATGGGCTTGTCCTCGCCTGGACCGCGGCCGTCGCGGGCGAACGGCATGCCGAACGCCTGCAGCAGCGCGAACGCCTCGGCGTCCGTCTTGGCCGAGGTGGTGATCGTGACATCGAGGCCGCGAACGGCGTCGACGGCGTCGTAGTCGATCTCCGGGAAGATGATCTGCTCGCGGAGGCCCATCGAGTAGTTGCCGCGGCCGTCGAAGGCGTTGGACTTGAGCCCGCGGAAGTCGCGAATCCGCGGGATCGCGATCGACATCAGGCGGTCGAGGAACTCGTACGCGCGCTCGCGGCGCAGCGTCACGGAGATGCCGACAGGCATCCCCTCGCGGACCTTGAACTGCGCGATCGACTTGCGGGCACGGCGGACGTTGGGCTTCTGGCCGGCGATCGTCGCCAGCTGCTCCTGGGCCGCCTCGAGCATCTTGGAGTCCTGCTTGGCCTCCCCGACGCCCATGTTCAGGACGATCTTGTCGAT
>JBJMLA010000079.1:0-15402 GCA_045805505.1 Solirubrobacteraceae bacterium | reverse complement strand
TCGTTCGACATCGAGGACGAGAAGACGGGCGCGAAGATCGTCGTCCGCGCGCTCGAGGAGCCGATGCGTAAGATCGCCGTGAAGGCCGGCCTCGAGGGCTCGGTCGTCGTGGCCGACGTCCGCAAGGCCAAGAAGGGCTGGGGCCTCAACGCCGCCACGAACGAGATCGTCGATCTCGTCGGCGCCGGCGTCATCGACCCGGCCATGGTCACGCGCTCGGCGCTGCAGAACGCGGCGTCCATCGCCAAGAACATCCTGACGACCGAGGCCATCGTGGCCGAGATCCCGGACAAGGATGGCGGCGGCATGGGCGGCGGCATGCCCGACATGGGCGGCATGATGTAGCCCAGCGCTTCTGCGCTGCAGGTTTGTGCGAGGGGCCCGGCATTCGCCGGGCCCCTCGTCGTTTCTGAGAGGGTCCGCTCCATGGACGCCATGGAGCAGGCCCGGATGGTGCGCGACGGCGAGGTCTCGCCGTCCGAGCTCGTCGATCAGGCCATCGAGCGGATCGAGCGGCTCAACCCCGAGATCAACGCGGTCATCCACGAGCGCTTCGACGGCGCGCGGGCCGACGCCGCGGGCGAGCTGCCCGACGGGCCGTTCCGTGGCGTGCCGCTGCTGCTCAAGGACCTGCACGCGTTCCAGACCGGCGAGCCGCTGCACGAGGGCACGGCGTTCCTCAAGGCGCTCGACTGGCGCGCCGATCACGACACGGTCGTCGTCGAGCGCTACAAGGCGGCGGGGTTCGTGGTCGTGGGGCGCACCAACACCCCCGAGTTCGGGATCCTGCCGACGACGGAGCCGGCGGCGCACGGCGCCACCAGGAACCCGTGGGACACGACGCGCTCGCCCGGCGGTTCCAGCGGCGGGTCCGCCGCGGCGGTCGCCGCCGGCATGGTCGCCGCGGCACACGCCAGCGACGGCGGCGGCTCGATCCGCATCCCGGCGGCCCACTGCGGGCTGGTCGGCCTGAAGCCGTCGCGCGCCAGGGTCTCGAGCGGGCCGGACTTCGGCGACGTCATGGGCGGCCTGACCACCGAGCTGGCGGTGACGCGGTCCGTGCGCGACACCGCCGCGATGCTCGACGCGATCAGTGGCCCGGCGGTCGGCGATCCCTACGCCGTGCCGCCGCCGGCGCGACCGTTCCTCGACGAGGTGGGAGCCGACGCCGGCACGCTGCGCATCGGCGTGCTGACCACGCCGCCGGGTGGGCAGTTCGAGGCGCATCCCGCCTGCGTCGCGGCGGCGCGGGAGGCGGCGGAGCTTCTGTCCTCGCTGGGCCACGAGCTCGACGACTCCTCGCCCGACGGCCTCGACGACCCCGAGTACATCCCGAACTTCCTCGTGCGCTGGACCTCCGGTGTCCAGTGGAACCTGCAGTACTGGGCCGCGAAGATCGGCCGCGAGATCACGCCCGAGGACGTCGAGCCGCTGACCTGGGCACTGGCCGAGGCGGGCAAGGCGCACAGCGGCGCCGACTTCCTGCGCGCGGTCGAGTACGGCCAGAAGGTGTCGCGCACCGCCGCCCAGTGGTGGGCCGACGGGCACGACCTGCTGCTGACGCCCACCACCGGCGAGCCGGCTCCGCTCCTCGGTGAGCACGGCCCGCAGCCGGGCAACCCGGTGGCCGGGATCATCCGCGCAACCCCGTTCGCGGTCTTCACCGCCGGCTTCAACACCACGGGCCAGCCCGCCATCTCGCTCCCGCTCGGCCAGACCGAGGACGGCCTTCCCGTCGGGGTCCAGCTCGTGGCCGCCTTCGGCCGCGAGGACCTGCTCCTCCGCGTCGCCGCCCAGCTCGAGGCGGCCGCGCCGTGGGAGCAGCGCCTGCCGTCTCTTTAGAAACGGGGTCAGACCCCTTTCCTAAGTCGTCGCGACCGCGTGCTCGCCCTCGGCGAGGTGGCGGCGGACGGCTTCGGGGCCGTCGGTGCGCAGGTCCGCGCGCAGCTGGCGGTGGTGGTCGACCATCTCGGTGGGCGACCAGACAGGGCGCAGCTGGAGGACGAAGATCCGCATCTCGGCGGCGAGCGCGCGGTGGGCGGCCGAGATGCGCGGGCTGTGGGCGGCGTCGACGAGCGCGCGGTGGACCTCCTCGTGCGCCTCGCCGACCCGGCGCCACACCACGCGCTTGGGGCGGCAGGCCGCGGCGAGCGCGTCGACGGCCTCGCCCAGCTCGGCGTCGAGCGCGTCGGGCCGCTCCGCCAGCGCGATGCGGGCGGCCTCGACCTCGAGCGCGGTGCGCAGCGCGAAGAGGTCGTGGAGCTGCTCGGCTCCGAGGGAGGCGACCCAGGCCCCGCGGTGCGGCGCGCTGTTGACCAGGCCCTCGGCCTCGAGGCGGCCCAGCGCGCTGCGGGCGGTGACCCGCGAGACGCCGTTGTCCTCGACGATCTCGCGCTCGACCAGCCGCGTGCCCGGCGCCAGATCCCCGTCGAGGATCCGGTCGCGCAGCGCAGCGGTCAGCGCGGCGACGGCCGTGGTACCGATCGATTCCCGCCCCGCCATGCCACGGATGCTCCCAAGAACTCCCTAGCGGCGACGATTGCTCCGGCGGCCCAGAGCACGCCGGCGCCCACCAGCACCTCGCGCCACGACGGGGCGAACGAGGCGACCAGCCCGGCCGCGGCGGCCGAACCCCACATCGAGGCGTAGAGCCCGCCGGCCGCCCGGCCGCGCGCCAGCTCGCCCGCGCTGCGCTGCACCTGCGCGGCGACGACCGGCAGGTAGGCCCAGTAGACGGCGATCCCGACGCCGGCCGTCAGCGTGAACACCAGCGCGTCGCCGGCGGTCGAGGCCAGCGAGAAGCCGAGCGCGCCGGCGATCAGGGTGGCGGTCATCGTGCGGCGCGGACCGACGGCATCCGAGGCCCGCGCGGCGAGCACGACCAGTGGCAGACCGACCACGCCGGTCAGCGCCGCGATGCTCGAGTCGCCGGGCGCCTCGACGAGCCGCGTGAGGACCGTCCAGTGCCCGGCGAGCACGAGCGCGCTGACCAGCCATCCGGCGTGGACACCGCGCGCGTCGAGATACGGAGCCGTTTCGCGGGGTGCGCGCACGACAGGCTGCCGCGTGGCGGGGATCGGGCCGAGGCTGACGGCCAACGGCAGCACGACGCCGAGCGCGATCGCCGCGAGGGTCCAGTCGCCGATCAGGGGCGCCACCGCCGGGCCGACGAAGACCGCGACGGCGACCGCGAGCATCATCGGGCTCATGGCGCGCCCGGTGCGCTCCTGCGCGGCCGATGCGGCCATCGCCGCCTGCACCGCAGGGGGGACGCCGGCGGCGGCCAGGCCCTGCAGCGCCCGCGCCCCGATCAGCGCCGCCTCGCCGGGGGCCACGGCCACCAGGACGCCGGCCAGCGCGGTGAGCACGAGCGCCACGCGGATGACCCAGGCGGGATCGCGACGGTCGGCCAGCCGCCCCCAGGCGGGGAAGCCGATCGCGAAGCCGAGGCAGAACGGGACGGTCAGGACCGCCGGGTCCAGTGGACCGCCGGGGACGTCGCGGCCCTCGGCCAGCGGCGGCAGCGCGCCGGCTGGCAGGTACGCCGCAACGGTCGCAAGTAGGAGGCGGGCCTTGGACATGGTGCGTGATTGTAGGACAATCAGTTTCGATTGTCATACAACCCGTTTCCGGTAGCTTCGAAGGTCATGAACCTCGCGATCCGACACAACCCCTCCTTCGCCGTCGTGCGCGCCGAGATCGGCGCCGGCGAGCAGATCAGCGTCGAGGCCGGGGCCATGATGGCCATGGCCGCCGGCGTGCAGCTCGAGTCCAAGATGGAGGGCGGCCTGAAGAAGGGGCTGATGCGCAGCGTGCTCGGCGGCGAGTCGCTGTTCGTCACCAAGCTCACCGGCAGCAAGGACGGCGACTGGGTCGACGCGGCCGCGCGGCTGCCCGGCGATCTCCAGGTCCTCGACGTCAACGGCTCGCTGAACCTCACCAGCGGCGCCTGGCTGCTCAACGACGGCGGCGTGACCATCGACACCAAGTGGGGCGGCTTCAAGAACCTGATGGGCGGCGAGGGCGGCTTCCTGATCAAGGCCAACGGCACGGGCAAGGTCGTGGTCAGCTGCTACGGCGCGATGGAGACCTACGAGGTGGCGGCCGGCGAGCAGCTCGTCCTCGACTCGGGCCACCTGGTCGCCTACGAGGACTCGCTGACGCTGACGACCCGGACGGTCACCAAGGGCATCATGGGCGCGATCAAGAGCGGCGAGGGCCTGGTCTTCGAGTTCACCGGTCCCGGCAAGGTGTGGGCCCAGACCCGCAACCCGGGCGAGCTCATCAGCTGGCTGACCTCGGAGCTCCCCTTCTCCCGGGACTAGATGCAGGGACGTGTCGTCTCGCTGCATCGCTGGCCGGTCAAGTCGCTCGGAGGCGAGGACGTCGGCGCCCTCGACCTCGACGGCCGGGGTGCGGCGGGCGACCGCGCCCACGCGCTCTTCGACGAGTTCAAGGGCGCGCCGCGGCGGCTGACGGTCCGGCAGGTGCCGCGGATGCTGCTCTGGCACGCCGCCTACGCCGAGGCCGACGTGCCGCTCGACGACCCGCCCGAGCCCACGGTCACGGCGCCGAGCGGCGAGCGGTACGGCTGGAACGACCCGGGCCTTGCCGATGCGCTGTCCGAGGACCTCGGCCGCCGCGTGACGCTGCGCCGCGATCCGGCGCTGATGCAGGACCTGCCCGACTCGCTGCTGGTCACCTTCGGCGCCAGCCACCGCGCCGTCGAGGCCGATCTGGGCGAGCCGCTCGACGCCCGCCGCTGGCGGACCAACATCCACGTCGAGGCCGACGCCGACGCGTTCGCCGAGGGCGGCTGGGAGGGACGGACGCTGCGCGTCGGCGACGCGGAGCTGCAGCTGCTGCATCCGTGCGTGCGCTGCGTCATCCCCACCCGCGATCCCGCGACCGCCGACAAGAAGCCCGAGCTCCTGCGCTACCTGAGCGCCGAGCGGGCCACGCTGTTCGGCATCAACGCCCGGCCGGTCGGCCGGGCGCGCGTCGCCGTGGGCGACGCGGTGACGCTGGCCTAGACGTAGCCCGACGAGGCCAGCGTGATCATGCGGTCCTCGGGCACCGTGTCGGGCGCCGAGATCACGCACGTGTGGCCGTGCTCGCGCCAGAAGGCGACGATCCGACCGTCCTGGGTCGTGGTCCGCACCTCGATGCCGTTGCGCACGACGCGCCGTGAGTCCTGCGGCCAGTCGAGCGCCTCGCCGGCCACGATCGTGTAGCCGAGCCGCACGCCCTGCGGATCGTCGTAGAAGACCGTCGTCGTCTTGCGACCCTCGAGCTCGTCCGTGCGGATCCCCTTCGCCTTCCACGGGAAGCGATCGGCCCATACCGGGAAGGAGACGTTGTCGACGCGAGCCGTGAGCACCTTGCCGTTCGCAGGGTCCACGGCCGGCGCCGCGGCCACCGCCCCGCGCGTCGCGAGGTTGGCCGCAGCGAGCGCGGACGGATCGTCGGAGCCGCCCAGCGAGGCGAGCCCGACGACGATGCCCAGGCAGGCGGCAGCCGCGGCGAGCGCGCCGCTGAGCTTCATGCGCTTGACGATCGTGCGCCGGACGAGGGTCCGGTCGGTCTCGGCGGCGATCCGCGCGCGCAGCGCGTCCGGGGCGCGGACGGAACGCACGATGGTCGTGATCGCGTCGTTTTCGGGTTCGGGTCCCATGGGCTCTTCCATCTAGATGACGCCTTCCCGGGTCGATTCCTGCCCGAGCAGTTCCGCGACCTGCTTGCGCGCCCGGTGCAGGCGGCTGGTGATCGTCGCTTCCTTGGTCTTGAGCAGCTTGCCCGCCTCCCGGTAGGACAGCCCGGCGACGTCGACGGCGACGAGCGCGTCGCGGAAGTCGTCGGGCAGCGCGGCGATCGCGCCGAACACGTCGCGCGCCTCGAGGGCCGCGTCGGGACGCAGCTCCGGCCGCAGGTCGGCGGGATCGGCGCCCTCGGCGAACGGCTCGGTCTTCGGGCGCCGCTCGGCGGTCCGGTGGCGGCTGATGAACGTGTTGCGCATGACGCGCAGCAGGTAGCCGAGGTCGTCGTCGTTGCGCAGCATCCGCGGCTTGGACAGCACCCGGGCATAGGTGTCCTGGACGAGGTCCTCAGCCTCCTCGCGCGAGCCGCAGAGGCCCCACGCCGCCCGGTAGAGGCGGTCGAGGTGATCACCAAGCTGCTGGGGATCGAGCGCTCGCTCCGCCACGCCGTGAGCGTAGCCGCCCTACTGGCCGCGCTCGACCCGCCGCAGGTTCGCCACGGCCCACAGCGAGAACAGCGCGACCATCCCGGCGCCGCAGGCGAAGGCCAGCGCGCTGTGGTGCGGCACGCCGGCCAGGAAGCCGCGCGCGCCGTTCATGATCGCGGTGATCGGGTTGATGCTCGCCGCGGTGTGGATCCATCCGGCCAGGAGGTGCTGGGGCACGTAGACGGGCGCCATGAACAGCAGCAGGAACACCGGGATCTGCATCAGCGGGCCGGCCTGCAACGTCTTGAAGCGCCAGGCGATCCCGGCCCCCCACAGGCACGACGCCGTGCTGACCAGCAGCCCGAGCAGCACGATGCCGCCGAGCTCGATGCCGTTGCCGTCGACGTTCATCCCGCTGAGCAGCGCGACGACGGTCAGCGCGGTGCCGGTGACGAGCCAGCGCACGAGCGCGGCGATCACGTAGCCGAAGATCAGCCCGCCACGGTGCGGCGCGGCGAGCAGCAGCCGGCGCGCGAAGCCCGCCTCCCAGTCCGCGGCGATGCCGAAGCCGGTGAAGACGCCACCGAACGCGGCCGACTGCAGGAACACGAACACGAACTGAAACGCGGTGTAGCCCGGCGCGTAGTCGAAGCCCGGGACCGTCCCGATCTTCGAGAGACCGCCCGCGAAGGCGACGAAGAAGACCAGCGGGAAGATGATCGACGGCAGCAGCAGCGCCGGGTTCTTGAACGAGTGGGTCAGGCTGCGGCGGGCCACCGCCATCGCCACGTGCAGGGTGGTCATGTGCGGGCCATCCTCGTGCGCATCTCGCGGCCGGCCAGCCACCACGCGCCGGCGCCGATGACCAGGACCCAGCCGAAGCCCTGGCCGAGGGCCTCCCAGTCCCAGCCCGTGATGATCAGGCTGCGCATGCCCTCCACCAGGTAGGAGATCGGGTTGTAGGTCGCGATCTCGCGGAACCAGTCGGTCTGGATGAGGTTGCGCGGCAGGTTCGACGACGAGAGGAACAGCGTGACGAACAGGAGCGGGAAGACGCCCTGGACGGCCTCGGCCCGGCCCGTGCGCACGCCGATCGCCGTGCCGATGCCCGCGAAGGCGACCGCGACGAGCAGGGCGAGCACGATGAGCAGCAGGCAACCGAGCACGCCGCCGGCGATCGAGACGCCGGCGATGAGCCCCACGGTGATGAAGGTCAGGATGCCGATCAGCGCGATGGCCACCGCTCCGGCCAGCTGGCCGACGAGGATGGCGGGGCCGCTCAGCGGCGTCAGCGCGAGCCGGTTGAGGAAGCCGTTCTCGATGTCGCCGGCGACCGTCGTCCCGGCGGTGATCGCGGCGAACAGCGCACCCTGCATGAACGTCACGGTCAGCGCGAAGTCCAGGTAGCTGTCGGCCGGGAAGCCGGGGATCTTCGTGGCGGCGTCCAGGCCGCTGGAGTTGACCGCCAGCAGGAACAGCGGGAAGACCAGCGAGGGGACGATGAAGAACGGCTGGCGCAGCGTGCGCATCAGCGAGCGGGAGGCGACGAGGCCCAGCTGGTTCACGCGGCCTCCGGCTCGGCCTCGGCGGCGCCCTCGAGCGAGCGGCCGGTCTTGGCCAGGAAGACGTCGTCGAGGGACGGCGTGTGCAGCTGCAGGTGGGCGATCCTGAGGTCCTTGCCGTCGAGCGCGCGGACCACGGCGGCCAGGTCGTCGGCGCCACCGGAGAGCCGCACCGCCACGCCCTTGGGCGAGGCGGCGGCCGGCTCGCCGAACTGGGCGAGCACGCCGGAGACCGCGTCCTGATCGCCCGGATCGGCCGGGACCGCCTCGACCGTCGACTGGCCGATCTCGGCCTTCAGGCTGGCGGGCGTCCCCTCGGCCACGATGCGGCCGCGGTCGATGATCCCCACACGGTCGGCGAGGACGTCGGCCTCCTCGAGGTACTGCGTGGTCAGAAAGACGGTCACCCCGTCCTCCTTGGCCAGACGCCCGACCTCGGCCCACAGCGCCGAGCGGCTCTGCGGATCCAGGCCGGTGGTCGGCTCGTCGAGGAACAGGACGGTCGGCCGGTGGACGAGCGCGAGCGCCAGGTCCAGGCGGCGCTTCATGCCGCCGGAGTAGCCGCCGACCTTGCGGTCGGCCGCGTCGGTCAGGCCCACGCGCTCGAGCAGCTCGTCGCCGCGCGACCGGCGCTCGGCCTTCGACAGCCCGTGCAGGCCGCCCTGGAGCGTGAAGTGCTCGCGGCCGGTGAGGAACATGTCGAGCGCCGCCTCCTGCAGCGCGGCGCCGATGTTGCGCCGGACGTCCGGGCCCTGTGTCGCGACGTCGTAGCCCGCGACCGTCGCGCTGCCGGAGCTGGGCGGCAGCAGCGTGGTGAGCATGTGGACCGTCGTCGACTTGCCGGCGCCGTTGGGACCGAGGAACCCGTAGATCTCGCCGGGCGCGACCACCAGGTCGATGCCGTCGACGGCGCGGATATCGCCCTTGAACTCCCGGACGAGCCCCGAGGCCGTGATGCCGTTCTCGCGCGTCATGGCCGGCGACCCTAGCAGATTGGTTGAGGTTGGCAACCGTCCGAAGAGTCAACTATATTGAGAGGTGGACATGGGCGCGAAGACCACGACGCCCCACGCGGAAGCGTGGCAGTTGATGCACCGGCTGTTCATGTCCCAGCGCCGGCGCTTCCTGCAGATCGCCGCCGAGGAGAAGCTCTCGCCGCCGCAGATGGGCGCGCTGCTGCAGCTCGAGCCCGACCGGCCCGTGCCGATGGGCGACCTCGCCGACACGCTGGGCTGCGACAGCTCCAACGTCACCGGGATCGTCGACCGGCTCGAGGCGCGCGACCTCGTCGAGCGGCGACCTGCCGAGCACGACCGCCGGGTCAAGATGCTGGCGGTCACCGCCGAGGGCGCGGAGGTCCGCGACCGGTTCCGGCTGCAGATGGCCGAGCCCGCCCCAGCGCTCAACCACCTCAGCGACGACGACGCGCGCGACCTCCGCGACCTGCTGCGGCGCGCGCTCGGCGAGTGACGTGAGGCCGCGCCAGTGGCTCTACGCCCGCACGCGCGAGCGCGTGGGCCGGCGGTTCCTGGCCGGCGAGGGGATCGAGATCGGCGCGCTGCACAGCCCGTTCCCGCTGCCCGCCGGCGCGCGCGTCCGCTACGTCGACCGGCTGACCACCGCGCAGCTGCGCGAGGAGTACCCGGAGCTGGCGGGCGAGCCGTTCGCCGAGGTCGAGATCGTCGACGACGGCGCGACGCTGG
Source organism: Solirubrobacteraceae bacterium (assembly GCA_045805505.1). Lineage (GTDB taxonomy): Bacteria > Actinomycetota > Thermoleophilia > Solirubrobacterales > Solirubrobacteraceae > BP-464. The sequence goes on along the minus strand of JBJMLA010000079.1, from coordinate 5,953 downwards.
CCACGGTCGCCGACGGCTCGCAGGACTTCGTGATCGCCAGCCACGTCCTCGAGCACCTCCAGGATCCGATCGGCGCGCTGCGCCGGCACGTCGCGGTCCTGCGCCCGGGCGGCACGCTGCTGCTCGCGATGCCCGACCGCCGGACGGGCATCGACACGCGGCGCTCCCCCGTGACGCTCGAGCACCTCCAGGCCGACCACGCCGACGGCGGCGCCGCGTCCCGCGCGCGGCACTACCGCGAGTGGGCCGAGCTCGTCGACCTCCCGCTGGGGTTCGTCGACGCCGACGACGTCGCGGCGCACGCCGTCGCGCTCGAGCGCGGGCAGTACCCGATCCACTTCCACTGCTGGACCCGGGAGGAGTTCCTCGGTCAGCTGCCCGCGTTCGGCCTGCCGGCGGCGGTGGTCGCCGCACGGCAGAACCGTCACGAGTTCATCGTCGTGATCCGGAAGAGCTAGCCGAGCTCGGACACCGGCCGCGGCCCGGGCCCGATGTACTTCGCGGTCGGGCGGATGAGCCGGCCCTCGCGCTTCTGCTCGAGGATGTGGGCGCTCCAGCCCGCGACGCGCGCGCAGGTGAACAGCGGCGTGAAGAGGTCGGCGGGCACCTCGGCGGTGTCGAGGACGACCGCGCTCCAGAACTCGACGTTGGTGGCCAGCACGCGATCGGGCTTGCGCGCCTTGAGCTCGGCGAGCGCGGCCTTCTCCAGCGCCTCGGCGACCTCGTAGCGCTCCGAGCCGATCTCCTTGGCCGTGCGGCGCAGGACGCGGGCGCGGGGGTCCTCGGCGCGGTAGACGCGGTGGCCGAAGCCCATCAGCCGCTCGCCGCTGTCGAGGGCCTGCTTGACCCACTTGTCGGCGTCGCCCATCTCCTTGACGCCGTCGAGCATCTTGAGCACGCGGCTGGGGGCGCCGCCGTGCAGGGGGCCGCTCAGCGCGCCGACCGCGCCGCTCAGCGCCGCGGCGACATCGGCGCCCGTGGAGGCGATGACGCGCGCGGTGAACGTCGAGGCGTTCATGCCGTGCTCGGCCGCCGAGATCCAGTAGGCGTCGATGGCCTTGGCGTGGTCGGGGTTCGCCTCGCCGCGCCAGCGGATGAGGAAGCGCTCGGGGATCGACGTGCCCTTGTCGACCTCGCTCTGCGGGACCGGCGGCTGGCCGATGCCGCGGGCCGACTGGGCCACGAAGCTCAGCGCCATGACGGAGGCGCGGGCGAGCTGGTCGCGGGCCTCCTCGTCGGAGATGTCGATGATCTCGCCGAAGCCCCACTCGGGGGCGAGCATGGCCAGCGCGCTCTGCACGTCGACGCGGGCGTTGCCCGACCGGACGGTCAGCGCGTGCGGCTCGGCGGGCGGCAGGCCCGGCTCGAACGAACCGTCGACGAGCAGCCCCCAGACCTTCTCGTAGGGCACTGCTCCGACGAGGTCTTCGATGTCGACGCCGCGGTAGCGCAGCGCGCCACCTTCCTTGTCGGGCTCGGCGATGGTCGTCGCGAAGGCGACGACCCCTTCGAGCCCGCTCTGTACGTCGGAGAGGTCGGGAGAATCCGTGGTCGCGCTCATGCCCTTGAAGGTTAGGCTCTGCCGATGTCTGCCGACCTCATGTTCCGTCCCGTCGACGAGCTGGCCGGCCTGGTCCGCTCCGGAGAGCTGTCGGCCCGCGAGCTCGTGCAGGAGTCGATCGATCGCATCGACGAGCTCAACCCGCAGCTCAACGCGTTCGTCGACGTGTTCGCCGACGAGGCGCTGGCTGCCGCCGACGCGATGAAGCCCGGCGACGAGCGGCCGTTCGCCGGCGTGCCGATCGCCGTCAAGAACAACCGCGCCATCGCCGGCAAGCGTTACACGGTGGCGGCGGAGTTCATGGGTGACTTCGTGGCCGGCCACGACGACAACGTCGTGCGGCGCCTGAAGGACGCCGGCTTCATCATCGTCGGCTCGACCACCCTGCCCGAGTGGGGCATCCTGCCCGTCACCGACACGGCGCGGTTCGGCACCACCCGCAACCCCTACGACACCGACCGCACGCCCGGTGGCTCGAGCGGCGGGTCGGCGGCGGCCGTCTCGTCCGGGATGGTGCCGATCGCCCACGCCAACGACGGCGGCGGCTCGACCCGCATCCCCGCCGCCTGCGTCGGGCTCGTCGGGCTCAAGCCCCAGCGCGGCCGCATCTCGACCGCGCCGATCGGCGGCGGCGAGTTCCTCGTCCAGGACGGCGTCCTCACGCGCACGACGCGCGAGACCGCGCTGCTGCTCGACATCCTCGCGGGCTACGAGGTCGGCGATCCGTACTGGGCGCCCGATCCCTCCGAGCCGTTCGCCGCGAGCGCCGCGCGCGAGCCGGGCAAGCTGCGCATCGCGCTGACCTCGCAGTCGCCGATCGAGCACGGCGAGCTCGACGCCGACGCGATCCGCTCGGTCCGCGACACCGGCGAGCTGCTCGCCTCGCTCGGCCACGAGGTCGTCGAGGCCGACCCGCCGTGGCGCCAGCCCGGCGTGCTGGAGATGTTCACGGCCTGCTTCGGGCCGCTCGTCGGGCTCAACATCGCCTTTGCGGAGATCCTCGCCGGCCGCGAAGCGACCGCGGAGGACATGGAGGCGCTGTCGTGGGGGATCTGGCGCCTGTGCAAGGACAAGATCTCCTCGATCGACGGCGCGGGCGCCCAGGTCCAGCTGCAGGCGTTCACGCGGCAGGTCATGGCCTGGATGAGCGAGTACGACGCGCTCGTGACGCCCGCGCTCGCCGAGGCGCCGGTCAAGCACGGTGTCATCGACCCGCAGTCCGACGACCCGATGGGCGCGTTCGCGCGCTCCGGCACGTTCACGCCGTTCACGGCGCTGTTCAACGTCTCGGGCCAGCCCGCGATCACCCTGCCGCTGTTCGACCGCACCGACGGCGTGGCCACGCCGCTCTCCGTCCAGCTCGTCGGCAGGCCGGCGCAGGAGGGTGCGCTCCTCGCGCTCTCGGCCCAGCTCGAGGCGGCCCAGCCCTTCGCGCAGCGCCGCCCGGAGCTCGCGACGGCCTGAACCGGCGGGTTGGGCGGTCAAAGTGACCACATCGATCACTTCGGCCGCCCAAGCGTGGCGAGGTGGCGGGCGGTGCCGCCGGGATCGAGGGAGATCGCGAGCTCCGGCACGCGCCAGACGACCCACCCTTCGTTGCGAAACCGCTCGTCCTTCGCGGCATCTCTGCGCTGCCGCCAGCGCGACCAGTGATACCTGCCGCCATCGGTCTCGACGATCAGCCGCAGATCCGGCCAGCAGAAGTCGACCTCCTCATCCTTCTCACCGGACCATTGCTCGGAGTTCACCAGCGGCGTCGGCAATCCGGCCTGTCGGATGATCGGCACGAACGCCTTCTCCAGCCCCGACCGCGTGGGAAGAACCTCGACCTCCAGGGCCGCCTCCAGCTTCCTCCTCCCTCGATGATGCGGGTGACGTTCGAGCACCGCCCACACCTCGAACGGGGTAAATCCGCGTTGGACCCCCGCCTCGTGGATCCACCCGCCGAGCTTGTCTATCGACGTGAAGGGCGCGAGGTCCAAGAGCGTCCGCGCCACCGACGTAACCGGCACCCCGTTCCTCGTGGCCAGGTCATCGAGGGGAAGAGATCGTGGGCGGTGTACGATCAGCTTCGGGTGGCCCCCGAGCGATCGCGGCCCCGAGACATGGATGGCCCCGCTCCACTTCGCGAACTCGTGCAGACGAGCCGCCGGCCAGTGACTGACCGCCGACCCAGGACCGCAGGCAAGAACGGCCGCTCGGCACCAGCCTTCGAAGCTCAACTCCGGCCGGCCCACCGCATAGACGCCATGGTGGATGCGGTGCAGCACGCCGTCGGCCGCCCGGCGGAGTACCTGACGCTTGGTCAATCCGGCGGCCACGAGCTCGTCGAACGAGACGACCCAGTGCCGCCTCGCCAGCGCTGGGCCGTCGAAGTGACCGCCGAGGTGCCTTTGCCCGCCCACGCCTCCAGCGTGGCGGCACGAGCGTGGCGGAAGGCGCGCCGGGTGTTACGCGACTGCGGAGACCGGCGCGCCGAGGACGTCGCGCATGGTCCGGGGCGTGACGCCGAGGGCCTCGGCGTCGGCGGTGCCGCGGGGGGTGACGAGCGAGACCTCCATGAGCTCGGCCTCGTCCCAGACCGCGGGGGCGCGGGACTTCATGAGCGCCTCGGCGGCCTTGAGCGAGCGGCTGACGATCGGCGTCGGGACGTGCAGCAGGCGCCGGCGGCGGCCCGAGGACTCCTGGACGGCGCGGACGATGTCGTCGTGGGTCAGCGTCTCGGGACCGGCGAGCTCGTGGCGACGGCGACCGGGCTCGAGCGCGAGGTCGGCCATCACGCAGGAGGCGACGTCCTGGGACCAGATCGGCTGATAGCTCGCCCCACCGCGCCCGCTGACCGGCATGAGCGGCAGCAGCGTCATGCGGCCGAGCAGCGCCAGGAAGCGGTCGTGCGGCGCGTAGACGATCGACGGCGCGAAGATCGTGTGCGACGGGATCGCCGACTTGCTCACAGCCTCCTCGGCCAGCGCCTTGGCCCGCAGGAAGCGGGTGCGGTCGTGAGACGTCGCGTTGAGCGCGCTGAAGAAGACGAACCGCTCGACGCCGGCGCGCTCGGCGGCCTGGACCAGGCGCCAGGTGGCGATGCCGTTGAGCTCCTCGATCGAGCCGCGGGGCTGATCGCGGATCGTGGCGGCCAGGTGGATGACCGTCTTGACGCCGCGCAGCGCGTTGCGAAACGACGGAGGATCGGCCAGATCGCCCAGCGCGATCTGGACGCGGACGCGGTCGGCTCCGAGCCGCCGCGGGTCCCGGACGAGGCAGCGGACGGGCTGTCCCGGCCCCTCGGGAGCGACCAGGCGGGGAAGGAGAGCCGACCCGACGAGGCCGGTGGCACCCGTGAGAAGGATCATGGCCGGGCGGACCGTACTACGATCCCGGACCCCTCCCTTCGCAGACCCACGAGACCAGAGAACGCTTATGGCCTACGTCATCGCTGAGCCGTGCATCGCCACCAAGGACAACTCGTGCGTCGAGGTGTGTCCGGTCGACTGCATCCATCCCACCCCGGACGAGCCCGACTACGACAAGGTCGAGATGCTCTACATCGACCCGGAGGAGTGCATCGACTGCGATGCGTGCGTCGAGGCCTGCCCGGTCGACGCGTGCTTCGCCGAGGATCAGCTGCCCGACGAGTGGCAGAAGTTCGCGCAGATCAACGCGGACTACTTCAAGAACACGCCCTAGGTCGTCAGGCCGACCAGCACCGCGGCGACGAGACCCGTCACCGCGGTCACGGCCGTGACGATGTAGACGATCCGCAGCGCGCGCTGGTTGGCGACCTTGGCCGCCGCCAGCCGCTCGGGCGACGGCACGTAGCGCTCGACGGGGCCGTCGTCGTCGTCGTTGAAGCCCACGGGCTAGGCCTGCACCATCGGCAGCTGAAAGCCGCTGACCGCGGCCTCCGGCGCCACCGACGGCACCATGCCCAGCACGGGCAGAGCCGCCGGGAACAGCGCCAGCAGCCCGCGTGCGGCGTGCCGCACGGCCTGGGCGGCCGGATCGTCGGGGTCGGTCGCGACGAGCGGCGTCCCCGCGTCGGCTTGCTCGCGCAGCGGCATCGTCAGCGGGACCTTGCCGAGCAGCGGGACGTCGAGCTCGTCGGCGAGCTCCTGGCCGCCGCCCTCGCCGAAGATCGCGTAGCGCTCGCCGTCGGGCGTCACGAAGCCGGCCATGTTCTCGATGACGCCACAGACCTCGAGGTTGACCTTGGTGGCCATCTCGGCGGCGCGCTTGGCGACCTTCTGGGCCGCCGGCTGCGGCGTGGTGACGATCAGGAACTTCGCCTGCGGCAGCAGCTGGGCGAGCGTCATCGAGACGTCGCCGGTGCCGGGCGGCAGGTCGATGAGCAGGTAGTCGAGCTCGCCCCACTCCACGTCCTCGAGGAACTGG
>JBJMLA010000078.1:0-35291 GCA_045805505.1 Solirubrobacteraceae bacterium | reverse complement strand
ATCGGACCGAGGTGGTTGCCCTCCGCGGTGTGGTTGTAGACGACGTCGAGGATCACCTCGATGTCGTGCGCGTGCAGCGACTTGACCATCGCCTTGAACTCGGTCAGCTGCTGGCCGCGGGCGCCCGACGCCGAATAGCCGGCGTGCGGCGCGAGGTAGCCGATCGAGCTGTAGCCCCAGTAGTTGGTCAGCCCCTTCTCGTGGAGGAACTCCTCGTCGACGATGTGGTGGATCGGCAGCAGCTCCACGGCGGTGACACCCAGCGACTGCAGGTGCTCGATGGCCTGCGGCGAACCGAGGCCGGCGTAGGTCCCGCGCAGCTCCTCGGGCACGTGCGGGTGCAGCTTGGTGAAGCCCTTGACGTGCGTCTCGTAGATCACCGTGTCGCGCCAGCGGTGCCCCGGCGACCGGTCGCCCTCCCAGTCGAAGGACTCGTCGACGACGATGCTGCGCGGGATCGCGTCGGCGCTGTCGGTGTCGTCGATCTCGAGGTCGGCGTTCTCGTTGCCGGGATCCGGGACGTAGGGCAGGACGCTCGCGCGGTCGAACAGCACGGGCCCCTCGATCGCCTTGGCGTACGGGTCGATCAGCAGCTTGGCGGGGTTGAAGCGGTGGCCCTCCAGCGGGGCGTACGGGCCATGGACCCGGTAGCCGTAGCGCTGCCCCGGCTCGATGCCCGGGAGATAGCAGTGCCAGTTGAACGCGGTGTGCTCGCCGACGTTGATGCGCTCCTCGTTGCCGTCGTCGTCGTAGAGGCACAGCTCCACGCGCTCGGCGTTCTCGGAGAACAGGGCGAAGTTCGTGCCCTCTCCGTCCCACGTCGCGCCGAGCGGGAACGGGTTGCCCGGCCAGACCTCGAAGCTCATCGCAGGACCTCGCCCGACAGGGGCGCGAGGACCCGGCCGGCGACCTCCTGCTCGGAGCGCGCGAAGTTCATCGCCAGGGTCACGCCCGGCGCCCGGCGGACGACCAGCCAGTCCTCGCCGTGCTCGATCGACTCCACCGGTCCGAGCTCGGAGCGCAGCGTGATCAGCCGGCGGTAGTGCTCGCGCATCCCGGGCGTCTCCTCGCGCGTCAGCTTGGAGTGCTCGAAGGTCTGCGGGTCCTGGGGATCGGGCACGTCCTCGGCGGCGAAGCCGGCGAACCCGGCGAACTCGCGGCGGCGGCCCTCACGCGTGGCGATGGCGATCTCCTCGTCGATGTGGTCGGTGAAGAACTGAAACGGGGCGTCCTCGCCGTACTCCTCGCCCATGAAGAGCATGGGCACGAACGGGGAGAGGAGGTAGCAGAACGCGGCGAGCTCGCGGCATTCGGCGGGCAGGCGGTCGCCGATCGCGCGGTTGCCGACCTGGTCGTGGTCCTGGGCGAAGACGACGAACGCGTCCGGCGCCAGGTGCTCGCTCGGCGCGCCGAAGATGCGGCAGCGGACGTCGGACCACGTGCCGTCGTGGACGTGCGGCGTGCGCCAGGCCTTGGCCAGCTGGTCCATCGAGCCGAAGTCCGCGTAGTAGCCCTCGCGCTCGCCGGTCAGCAGCACCCGCATCGCGTGGTGGAAGTCGTCGGCCCAGGCGCTGTCGCAGCCGAACCCGTTGCCGGCGACGGGCTGCATGACCTTCGGGTCGTTCAGGCCGCTCTCGGCGATGACCACCGCGCCGGGCCGCGCCGCGTGGACGCGGTCGGTCAGCTCCTGCAGGACGTGGCGGGCGCTCGTGTCGTAGATCGCGTGGATCGCGTCGAGCCGCAGGCCGTCGATGTGGAAGTCGGTGATCCACTGCGTCGCGCTCTGCCAGACCCACTCGCGGACGCCGTCGGCGCCCTGGTCGTCGTAGTTGATGGCCTCTCCCCAGAACGTCGAGTAGCGCTCGGTGAAGTACGGCCCGTAGGCCTGGTAGGCCTGGTTGCCCGACGCGCCGACGTGGTTGTAGACGACGTCGAGGATCACCGCGATGCCGGCGCCGTGGGCGGCGTCGACGAGCCGCGCGAGCCCGTCGGGCCCGCCGTAGGCGCGGTGCGTCGCGCTCGGGTAGACGCCGTCGTAGCCCCAGCCGCGGTCGCCCGGGCCGTCGGCGACGGGCAGCAGCTCGATGGCGTTGACGCCGAGCTCGGCGAGCGCGGCGAGGTGGGGGATGGCGCCGTCGAACGTGCCCTCGGGCGAGAACGCGCCGACGTGCAGCTCGTAGATGACCATGTCGGCCATCGCGGGCGGCGTGAATCCCTCGTCGGTCCAGGCGAAGGCGCTCGTGTCGAGCACCCGCGACGGGCCGCGCATGCCGTCGGGCTGCCAGCGCGTGGACGGGTCCGGCCACGGGGTGCCGTCGAGGACGAACCAGTAGTCGTCGCCCGCGCTCGCGCCTTCGACGGTCCCCTCGTAGACGCCCCAGCCCGCTTCCTCGAGCGGGTGGTCGGTGTCGCCGACGCGCACGGCGACCGCGCCGGCGTTGGGCGCCCAGACCCGGAACTCGACGCCCCCGGAGCCCGGACGGGCCCCCAGCGGGCGGTGCATGGGCAGGTCCTCAGGGCGCAGGTCGGCGGGCACGTCAGCCGAGACTGCCCTCAAGCCGCGCCCGGCAATCAGGAGGGCTTGGTCCCCGTGATCATCAGGTTGTAGAACACCTTGGCCGGGAACCGCGGCTCGAGCAGCCGGCGATCGACCTCCTGCAGCGCGAGGTAGCCGCGGTAGGCGTACTGGCGCCACGCCCACGGGATGCTCTCGGGCGTCGCGGAGGCCTCGAACGTCCTGTTGGCCCAGCCGAACCAGTTGGCCAGCAGCTCCTCGCCGCGGACCTTGACGTCGTCGAACTGCGCGGTCTTGGCGAACTCGCCCAGGTCCTCCGGCGTGAAGGCGTGGACGTCGACGAACGCCTCGAGCGCATGGTCGTCGGGACCGTGACCGTTGTCGTGATGGTGGTGCTGGGCGGGCTGCGCGCGCATCACGCGCCGCCAGACGGGCGACAGCGCCGAGGCGCCGCGCTTGGGGTAGGCGGCGATCTTGTCGCCGACGCGCGACGGCTCGCCGGCGAAGAAGAACACCCCGCCGGGCTTGAGCACCCGGTGGAACTCGCGGAACGCCGCCTGCAGGTTGGGGATGTGGTGGAGGACGGCGTGGCCGAGCACCAGGTCGAAGCTCTCGTCGGCGAACGGCAGGCCCTCGGCGTCGGCCGGCGCGGTGGTGACGTCGAGCCCCAGGCGCTTGGCGTTGCCGGCCAGCGTCTCGAGCATGCCGGGCGAGATGTCCGAGCAGGTGGCCCGCTCGATGATCCCCTCCTGCATGAGGTTCAGCGTGAAGTAGCCCGTGCCGGAGCCGATCTCGAGGCTGTGCTCGAACGGCCCGGGGTGGCGGCCCAGCAGCTTGCGGACCTTCCCCAGCACCTGGCTGCGGCCGATGTCGCCGAAGTCGATGCCCCACTTGGCGTCGTACTCGGCGGCGGCGACGTCGTGGTAGCGGGTGTTGACCTCGCGGATCTGCTCTGCGGTCGGAGGGGCAGCCATGGCCGCGGAAGTCTATGACGCCGTCGAGAGCAGGAACGCCAGTGCGAAGCCCAGCACGGTGACCAGGCCGACGAACGCGCCGCCCTCCTCGAAGGCCTCGGGCATCATCGTGTCGGCCAGCATGGTCAGGATCGCCCCGGCCGCGAAGGCCTGGATCCCGCCGAGCAGGTTGGGCGAGGCCCCGCCGAGCGTCGCGTAGCCGACCGCCGCCGCGAGCGCCGAGACGACCATCACCGCCGTCCACAGCCCGAGGATCCAGCGGGCGGAGTGCCCGGCCTTCTGCAGGCCGGTCGCTGCGCTCAGCGACTCCGGGACGTTGGACAGGAACACGGCGGCGACGACCGCGACGCCCACGCCTCCGCCGCCGAGCAGGGTCGCGCCGATGGCCACCGACTCCGGGATGCCGTCGAGCAGCGCGCCGAGCACGATGGCCATCGGCGCGCCGTCGGCCTGCTGTCCGCCCGAGCGCTTGCGGTCCTTCCCGCCGCGGTGATCGAGGATCCAGTCGCCGCCGAAGAAGGTCAGCGCCCCGAGCGCGAGCCCGATCGCCACCGCGTCGGCGCCGCCGCGGCGGAAGGCCTCGTCGGTCAGCTCGAAGGCCAGCGCGCTGATCAGCACGCCCGCGCCGAAGCCCATGACCATGCCGATGACCCGCTTGGGCGTGGGCAGGAGGATGCCCGCGACAGCGCCCACCAGCAGCGCCGCGCCGCCGACCAGTCCCCAGAATCCGGCTTCGAGCATCCGCCCACCAATACCCTGCGGCGCCGGTGTCAGACAAGGTCTACCTCCAGCGCAACCAGCCCGACGGGGTACCGCCGCTCGCCCTGACCGGCGAGCGCACGCTTCCGGACGTCCCCGAGGAGAACTACTGGTACCAGCGCCACCTGGTCGTCTATCAGTGGATCGCGACCCGGGTCGACGGCCTGCACGTGGTCGATGTCGCGTCGGGTGAGGGCTACGGCGCCGACACGCTGGCCGAGCGCGCGACGTCGGTTCTGGGCATCGAGCCCAACCCGGAGGCCTACGAGCACGCGGTCGCCCGGTACCCGCGCGTGCGGTTCCGCCGTGCGCTGGCCGACGACTTCGTCGAGGAGTGCGACGCGATCACGTTCCTGCAGACGATCGAGCACGTCCCCGACCCCGGCGCGGTGCTCGAGCACTTCAAGAGCCAGCTGCGCGGCCAGGGCGCGGTCTACGTCTCGACGCCCAACCTGCTGACGATCGCGCCGGAGGGCGCCGAGAAGTCCGGGAACCCCTGGCACGTCAAGGAGTACCGGGCCGAGGAGTTCCGCGAGCTCTGCGCGGCGCACTTCTCCCACGTCGAGATCCTCGGCCTGTTCCACGCGCGCAAGCTGCGCCTGCACGAGCTGGCCATCCGCCACGCGCGCTGGGACGACGTGCACAAGCGGCTCGGGTTCACCAAGCCGTTCTACGACCGCTTCACCCCGGCGATCGACGTCCGCGACTTCGCGCTGCGCGCGACGGACCTCGACAAGGCGCTGGACTTCCTGGCCGTCTGCCGTCCGTGAGCGGCCGCCTCTCCATCGTCCTGCACACCCACATGCCGTACGTGGAGGGCTTCGACACGTGGCCGTTCGGCGAGGAGTGGCTGTGGGAGGCGATCGCCACGAGCTACCTGCCGGTGCTCGAGGTCCTCGAGGACACGGGCGCGCCGATCACGCTCTCGCTCACGCCGGTCCTCTGCGATCAGCTCGCCGCGCCGGGCGCCAAGGAGCGCTGCCTGACCTTCCTGCGCGAGCTGCGGCCCGAGTCACACCGGATCGATCTGGCGGAGCAGCCGGCCGAGCTGCACCCGGCGCTCGAGCGCAGCGCCGCCGATTACGCGCGCGCCGCCGAGCGCCTGGAGGACATCGACCTGCTCGAGGCGTTCGGGCCGTACGCCGCCTGGACCTCCTCGGCGACGCACGCCGTGCTGCCCCTGACGGCCACCGACGCGGGGGCGCGGCTGCAGATCGTCACCGGCGTCGAGAGCCACCGGCGGCGCTTCGGCGCCGGCTGGCGCGGCGGGTTCTGGCTGCCGGAGTGCGGGCACGCGACGTGGCTCGACCATCTGCTCGAGGACGCGGGCGCGCGCGCGACGTGCGTCGACCTCACCGACGTCTTCGGCTACGGCTCGCGGAAGCACCTGACGCCGCTGCGGACCGAGGCGGGCATAACGCTCGTGCCGATCGATCGCCAGACGATCGAGCTGGTCTGGAGCGACCAGGGCTACCCGGCCGACGGCGCCTACCGCGACTACCACCACCGCACGCGCATGGACCACCGGCCGCACGCGGTCGACGGCACGCCGTACGACGCCGAGCGCGCGCAGGCGCTGGCCCACGAGCACGCGGTGGACTTCGTCGCCCGCGCGCTCGTGCGCTCCAACGAGGTCGATGACGCGCTGGTGGTCTGCGCGCTGGACACCGAGCTGCTGGGCCACTGGTGGTACGAGGGGCCGCAATGGCTGCGCGCCGTCGTGGAGGAGTGCGGCCGCCAGGGCCTCGATCTCGTGGCGCTCGACGACGCGATCGAGGCGATCGAGCCCGCGCCGGCGCCGGAGCTGCCGACGACCACATGGGGCTCGCCGCGCGACCTGACGACCTGGGACGGCCCCGGCGTCGAGGACTTCGCCTGGCGCGCCCGCCGCGCCGAGCTCGACCTGCTGCGCGCGGGGCGCGACGCCACGCCGCGCGCGGTCCGCGAGCTGCTGGCGCTGCAGTCCAGCGACTGGGCCTTCCTGGTCCACCGCGATCTCGCCGCGGCCTACGGGCACGCCCGCGCCGAAGAGCACCGCGAGGGCTTGGCGCGGGAGCTTTCCTCGCTAGGCTCGCAGGAGGCGCCGCTGCGCAATCTCGCGCCGTTCGCCACCGTCGCGCCGTTGCTGACATGAACGTCCTGATCCTGTCGTGGGAGTACCCGCCGATCGTGGCCGGTGGCCTCGCGCGGCACGTGCGCAAGCTCTCGGAGAACCTCGTCGCCGACGACGATCTCGAGGTCCACGTCCTCACGCGCGGCGCCAAGGACACGCCCGCCTACGAGGTGCTCGACGGCGTCCACGTCCACCGGGTGCCCGAGACGTCGCACCCGCAGGACCTCGACGCGTTCCTCAAGTGGGTCGACCGGATGAACGCCGACATGGTCGCGCTGGGCTCCGAGCTGGCCGAGAGCGCCGACCTCGTCCACGGCCACGACTGGCTGGTCGCCGACGCCGCCGACAATCTCGCCCGCCAGGCCGGCGTTCCGTACCTGACGACGATCCACGCGACCGAGTACGGCCGCCACCAGGGCTGGGTCGACAAGCACCCGCAGTCCTACATTCACGCCGCCGAGACCTGGATGGCCCAGCGCGCCGAGCACGTGATCACCTGCTCGCACTACATGCGCGGCCACGTCGCCGACGTCTACGAGCTCGACGAGGAGCGCATCAGCGTCATCCCCAACGGCATCGACCCCGACGACCTCCAGGCGGTCGAGGACCTCGACGCCCTGCGCGCGCAGTTCGCCGCGCCCGGCGAGAAGCTCGTCCTGCTCGTCGGCCGGCTGGTCTACGAGAAGGGCTTTCAGGACGCGCTCGCCGCGCTGCCCGGGCTGATCCGCCGGCTGGGCAACGTGCGCTACCTGGTGGCCGGCAGCGGCACCCACGAGGCCGAGCTCAAGAAGCAGGCGCAGAAGCTGGGGATCGCCGAGCACGGGACGTTCCTGGGCTGGATCGGCGACGACGTGCTGCACTCGCTCTACCGGATCGCCGACCTGACGGTGGTGCCGAGCATCTACGAGCCGTTCGGGCTCGTCGCACTCGAGGCGATGGCCAGCGGCTGCCCGTGCATCGTGGCCGACACCGGTGGCCTGCGCGAGGTCGTTCCCAACCGCGACGTCGGCCTGCGCTTCCGGGCCGAGTCGCCCCGCTCGCTGGCCCACTGGGTGGCGCGCGTGCTGACCGACGACGACCTGCGCGACCGGCTGGTCACGGAGGCCTCCGAGCATGTGCTGCGCTTCGACTGGGCCGACATCGCCGTCGAGACTGCCGCGGTCTACCGTAAGGTCGCCGCGGAATGTCGAGCACTGGACGCAGAACCCGCGAGCGCACGAAGCGCGCCCTGAAGCAGTCCGGCGGCATGGGTGCCGTCGCCAAGCCGAGGAAGGAGCTGGCGCTCGAGCCGACGCTGCGCGAGAAGCTGCGCTACGGCTTCGACGCGACGATGGCCGCCGGGCCCAAGGCGCTCGTCGCCTGGCTCGGGCTGGCCACGCTGCTGCTGATCGTCCTGTTCAGCGCGATCGTGCTGCTCACGGGCCTCGAGAGCGGCCACGACACGATCTTCGGCCAGCTCTTCTACAGCCTGATGCACGCGCTGGACCCCGGCACGGTCGCCGGCGACACCGGCTCGTGGCGCTTCCTGCTGGTCATGCTGCTGCTGACGCTCGGCGGCCTGTTCATCGTCAGCGCGCTGATCGGCGTCATCGCCACCGGCATCGACGAGAAGCTCGTCGACCTGCGCAAGGGCCGCTCGCGCGTGCTCGAGCGCGAGCACACGCTGATCCTCGGCTGGTCCGAGAGCGTCTTCACCATCGTCAGCGAGCTGGCGATCGCCAACGAGTCGCGCAAGCGCCCGGCCGTCGTCGTGCTCGCCGAGCAGGACAAGGTCGAGATGGAGGACGCGATCCGCGAGAAGGTGCCCGAGCTGCGCGGCACGCGCGTGGTCTGCCGCACCGGCTCGCCGATCGACCTCGACGACCTCGAGATCGTCAACCATCAGACGGCGCGCTCGATCATCGTCCTGGCGCCCGAGGGGGAGGACCCCGACAGCGAGGTCATCAAGACCGTGCTGGCGCTCACGCGCGGTCCCCGCCGGCGCGAGGAGCCCTACCACATCGTCGCCGAGATCCAGAACCCCGCGAACCTCGAGGCGGCGCGGCTGGTGGCCGGCGACGAGGCGATCGTCATCGACAAGCGCGAGACGATCGCGCGGCTGATCGTGCAGACCTCGCGGCAGTCCGGCGCGTCGGTCGTCTACACCGAGCTCTTCGACTTCGACGGCGACGAGGTCTACTTCCACCGCGACGAGCGGCTGGAGGGCAAGACCTACGGCGAGGCGCTGCTGGCCTACGAGGACTGCTGCGTCATCGGACTGGCCGGCGCCGACGACGGCGACGTGCGTCTCAACCCGCTGCCCGACACGCGGATCGAGGGGCATTCGGTCGTGGCCATCGCCGAGGACGACTCGCGCCTGGAGGCCGCCGGCGGCCTGGTCGGCGTGGTCGACGAGGCGGTGATCGTGGCCGCTCCGCGCAGCGACGAGCCGCCCTCGCACGCGCTCATCCTCGGTTGGAACGACCGCGCCTCGCTGATCGTCCACGAGCTCGACCAGTACGTGGCGCCGGGCTCGCGCCTGCTGGTGGCCGCCGAGTTCGGCGACATCGACCTGCCCGAGACGGCGAACCTCACGTCGGAGGTCCGCCAGGTGCCGACGACCGACCGCGCGACGCTCGAGGCGCTCGACGTGGCCCGCTTCAACCAGGTGATCGTCCTCTGCTACTCCGACCACCTGGATCCGCAGCGCGCGGACGCCCGGACGCTCGTCACCCTGCTGCACCTGCGCGAGATGCTCGCCCACGTGCCGCACGAGCAGCGGCCCGGCATCGTCAGCGAGATGCTCGACGATCGCAACCGCGAGCTCGCCCAGGTCACCGAGGTCGACGACGTCATCGTGTCGGACAAGATCCTCAGCCTCGTCATCGCCCAGGTCTCCGAGAACGCCCGGCTCGATGCCGTGTTCGGCGACCTGCTCGACGCCGACGGCGCCGAGCTGTACCTGCGGCCGGCCGAGGAGTACGTCCAGCTCGGCCGCGAGACGAGCTTCGCCACGATGGTCGAGGCGGCGCGCCGGCGTGACGAGACCGCGATCGGTTACCGCACGGCCGCGCTCGCGCAGGATCCGTCGGAGCAGTACGGCGTCACGGTCAACCCGCCCAAGGCGCACGTCTTCGTGCCCGCGCCGGGCGACCGGGTCGTCGTCCTCGCCGAGGACTGATGGGTTGTCCGGTCGTCGAGCTGCGGCGCTACACGCTGCATCCCGGCGCGCGTGACACCCTCATCGAGCTGTTCGACCGCGAGCTCGTCGAGACCCAGGACGCCGTCGGCGCGCGCGTCCTCGGCCAGTTCCGCGACCGCGACGATCCCGACCAGTTCGTCTGGCTGCGCGGCTTCGAGGACATGGACGTCCGCCGCGACGCGCTCGAGGCGTTCTACGGCGGCCCGGTGTGGGCGGCGCACAAGGACGCGGCCAACGCGACGATGGTCGCGTTCGACGACGTGCTCCTGCTGACGCCGGAACGCGACGACACCGGGCTCGCGCTGCCGGACCAGCGGTCGGGTCCGGCCGCCGACCTCATCGTGACGATCGACCCCCTCGAGCCGGTCGGGACCCCGCCGCCCGCGCCCGAGGCGCTCGCCTCGTTCGTCACCCTGCGCGTGCCCAACACCTTCCCCTCGCTCCCCGTCCGCGAGGACGTCCACGTCTGCGTGCGGGTCTGGCGCGAGGCTCCGGAGGAGGTCGGGCCGGCGGGGCGCGTGACGCTCCGGCTCGCGCCGACGCCGCGGTCGCTGCTGCGCTGAGGGTGCGGGCGGGCCGAACGTCCAGTTCATCCCGTTATTTCGGGATGGAATGGACGTTCAGTGCGGTCGTCCGCATCACCCCTGCCGGGCGCCGACGCTGGCTAGGGCGGCGAGGGGGAGGGGCATGGGAGGCCCCGAACGGCCCGAGCGTCCGGGCCGACACCTGCTGAGGTGTCCTCCGGGACGTTCGGTTGGTCCGCACGTCCTGCCTCACGCGCGGCAGGACACACCCTCCCTCGCTGCCAACGGGAGGCGTTCGCTCCACGACGGCGCCCGAGCGGAACGCCACCTTCTCCCCAAATCCCAAACGAACGTCCATTCCATCCCGACATATCGGGATCGATGGGACGTTCGCCCCTACCGCGCCGGCAACCGCGACACCGACCCGCCGGCCGAGCGGCTGCGCTTGACCTCGTAGAGCTCGGTGTCGGCCTGGCGGTAGAGAGCGTCGATGTCGTCGCCGTCCGCGGGCGCCGCGGCGAGGCCGCAGGAGGTGGCGACGCGCGACGAGAGATCGTTGGTGATGCGGATCACGGCGGCCTGGGCGGCGGGGCGGTCGGCGCCGGCGAGCAGCACGGCGAACTCGTCGCCGCCGAGGCGGGCCAGCGCGTCGGTGGGGCGCAGCGACGAGCGGATGCGCTCGACAGTCCAGCAGAGGAGCTCGTCGCCGGCGGCGTGGCCGTGGGTGTCGTTGAACTGCTTGAACTCGTCGAGGTCGAGCAGGACGAGACTCGCGGGGAAGCCGAGACGAGCGACGCCGGCGAGCATCGAGCGCGCCGCGAGCTGAAAGCCCCGGCGGTTCAGCGCGCCGGTGAGCGGATCGGTGCGCGACGCGACGGCCAGGAGCTCGCGGCGGCGCTCGTGGTTGCGCGCCTGCCACACGCACATCAGCGCCGTGCAGGCGATGGTCGCCGCCCACATCAGCGTGTAGCTGCCCTCGGTGTCGGTGGCCAGCGCCAGCGCCAGATAGCCGATGATCGTCAGCCCGCTCATGGCGACGACGATCGACCGCGGGTAGGAGATGGCGGCGAAGACGATCGGGATGACCAGCACGCCGACGAACACGCTGTCCCCGCCGCCGTCGAGCGCGGCGATGCCCAGGATGAGCAGCAGGTCGAGCAGGCTCCACGCGCAGAAGACGTGCTCGCGCCAGCGCGATCGCACGATCCGCTCCCAGGGCAGCGCGAGGACCACGCCACCGCCGACCGCGCCCAGGGCGAACAGGGCGCCGAGCGCGCTCTCGTGTTCGTGCGACCAGCCGAGCACGTAGCCCAGACCGGCGAAGCAGACGATGAAGGTCACCCAGGCGCCGGCCGGGACGGAGTCGACCCGGAAGCGCAGCTCCGATGGATCGAGGCCCCCCTCGAGCTCGGTCTCCTCGCGCACGCCGGGAGAATTGCAGGCCGCGCGCCCCGGTGCCATCGGTTGTCCGTCCAGGGCCCGGTCTACGTTGCGACGATGGCCCAGCCCGCACGTCCGCTCGAGCAGGCGCCGGCCCGACGCGCCCACCTGCGCGCGGTGCCTCCGCCCCGAGGTCCCTCGGCGCAGGTGATCCGCCGCCGGCGCGCGGTCGCGCTCGCCGGCCTGGCGCTGCTGATCGCGCTGCCCGCCGCGTGGCTGAGCCTCAGTGGCGGCACCTCGGACACCCAGGCCATCACCACCCTGCTTACGCGCGGGGCGAGCCGGCCGGCGACGCTCTGCGACCACCTGTCCGGCGGCATGCTCGACGCGATCGGCGGCCACGGCTCGTGCGTCGCCGCCTCGCCCGAGCGCGCGCCCGCCGGCACGGTGAAGGACGTCCGCATCAACGGCGACAAGGCGACCGCGGTGGTGATCAAGGACGCCGCGCGCGAGCGCGTCCGCCTCGTGCGCGAGGACGGTGACTGGAAGGTCGACGATGTCCGGTAGGACCGCGCTGTCCGCGGCGTCGTTCGTGCTGCTGGCCGGCTGCGGCGGGGCGAGCGACGAGGACGAGATCCGCGACATCGTCAAGGAGGGCAGCAGCAACCCTGCCTCGATCTGCGATCGCCTCACCGACGCCGCGCTCTCGGACCTCGGCGGTCACGACGCCTGCGTCGATCTCTCGCGATCCCAGGACAACACCGACGCCGACGTCGAGATCCAGAGCGTCGCCGTCGACGGCGACAAGGCGACGGCGAAGGTCCACGGCAAGGACGGCGCGCAGACCATCCGCTTCGTCAAGCAGGACGGCGAGTGGCGCGTCAACCCGGGGTAGCGCGCAGCGCGAACTTGCGCACGCGCTTCTCGCCCTTGGCCTCGAAGTAGGCCCACTCGGCGACGCCGAGCTCGGTCGCCGGCTCGGCCGCCAGCCACCACTCCTGCCCGATCCGCATCCAGTTGCGCGTCGCGTTGAGCTGCCCGAGCACGGCGAGGACGCCGGTCTGCATCCGCTGGCCCATGAGCTCGTCGGCGGGCAGGGACTGCTGGCGCACCAGGTCGTAGAACTCCGATCGCGGATCGGTCATCGCGGCCATCGCCGTCATCACCACGTCCGCGTCGATCGTCTTCTCCTCGTCGGCCATGTACCAGCCGCCGACGGCCTTGACGTGACGCATCAGCTTCTCGGGATCGATCTTCGCGGCGTTGCGCAGGTAGCCGATCTCGTCGAGCGCCGCTCGCACCTGCGCGGGATCGTTGGAGACCGCGGCCTCGATGGCGGCGATCTCGAGCTCGATCTGCTCGGTCTCCAGCCGCTTGGTCATGCCGAAGTCCAGGAAGGCGACCCGGCCGTCGTCCATCAGCAGGTAGTTGCCCGGATGGGCATCGGCGTTGAAGTGCTGCAGGTGGTAGACCGACCCGAAGCAGAACCGGAAGACGATCTCGCCGAACCGGTCCTTCTCCTCCTGCGGCCGCTTCTTGACCTCATCGAAGCCGACGCCGTCGATCCACTCGGTGACCAGCACGCGCTCGGTCGAGAGCGCGGTGATGACGTCGGGCACCACGATGAACGGATGCCCGCGGTAGGCGCGGGCGAACGTCCGCTGGTTGGCCGCCTCGATCTCGTAGTCGAGCTCCTCGAGCACGCGCTCCTTGAGCTCGGCGGCCACGGACTTCGCGTCCAGGCCGGGCGCCAAGGCCTTGGCAAGGCTCATGATCAGCCGGACGTTGGACATGTCGGCGGCCAGCGCCTTGGCCATGCCCGGGTACTGGATCTTGACCGCGACCCTGCGCCCGTCCTTCATGACCGCGCGGTGGACCTGGCCGATCGACGCAGCCGCCGTCGCGGTCTCGTCGAACTCGCTGAAGAGCTCCTCGATCGGGTCGTCCCACGCGTCCTCGAGCACGTCCTTGACGTCCTTGAAGGGCATGGCCGGCGCGTCTGAGCGCAGCTTGCCGAGCTCCTCCTGGTAGACGCCGCGGTACTCGTCGGGGATGAAGTCGGTGTCGATGAACGACGCGAGCTGCGCGATCTTCGCCGCGCCGCCCTTGAGCTGCCCGAGCGTCTTGACCATCCGCTCGGCCGCCGCCTGATGGTCTCCCCGCGCGCCCTTGAAGCCGGCGGCGCCCACGGCCGCGCCGACCGACGCGGTCCGCCGGACGCGCCCGGTGCTCAGCTTGTCGGGGTCGCGCGCCATGGCGCGAACCCTAACCCTCCTACATCTCGATCTCGACCTGAGCGGCGTCCGTGGACTCCGGGAACCGCTGCTGGTGGCTGGGCGGCCTGAGCTTGTCGCCCGGGAGCACGACCTCGGCCGCGGGGCCGAGCTGGCCGAGCTCGTTGATCGAGCGGACGCTGACGCGCAGCCGGTCGTAGCGGTCGATGTCCTTGACGGTGGCGTCGTTGCCCTTCGTCTGGCGGACCTCGCGGCGCCCGTCGTTGGCCACGACGAAGGTGACCTGGTAGCCGTCGATGTCCTTGAGGCCCCTCCAGTGGGCGGTGATGGTCTTCCCGCGCGCGGTCAGGTGCACCCGGGTGCCCTTCGGGGTGCCACCGCCGTAGAGCGGGATCTCGGGCTTCGGCGGGTCGCCGACCCGGAAGGTCGCGACCACCTGCTCGGGGCCCGGAAGACGGTCGCGCTCGACGCGCGCGATGACCTGGCGCTTCTCGCCGGGGCCGTCCGCCGGGACGAACCGCATGATCTGGATGACCCTCCGGGAGACCTCGCCGATGCGGTGGAAGATGCCGTTGCCGCGCTCGTAGAGCACCACGTCGCCGGTGTCGGGCATCTTGGTGGCGGTGATCGTCAGCAGCCGGCTTCCGTGGTCGTCCTTCGACGCCGCCTCGACGCGCAGCTTGGGCTGCGGCTCGCCTTCGGCCAGCTCGGCGCCGGCGATCGGGGAGCCGTCGGGCCCGGCGACCGCCCAGGTCCCCGCGTGCGGCTTCGGCACGACGAAGTAGGTCTTGCCGCCGGCCGTGAAGGCCACCCCCGCGTCAGTGCGCGAGGGTGCGACGACCCGCTCGCCGTCCGGGCCGACGAGGGCGGCGCCGGGTCGCTCGCCGGGGATGGCGACGACGGCGCTGGGCAGGTCGTCGGGCATGGTGAACGCGCCGGTTGCCGCCCGGCCGGCCGCCCGCGAGCCCGCGGCGGGCTTCGGCGTGCCGAACGGCTTGGCGCCGCAGCTGTCGAAGAGCTTGACGCCCTGGCCCGGGTACGTGTAGCCGAAGCCGATCGGGAGGGTGACTCCCTGCGAGACGACGGTGCCACAGGCGGTCATGCCCTTCGGGCTGATCGCGAGGTGACCGTCGGCCGTGAGGCTGCCGACGACGATCGACCCGTTGCCCTCGGCGAAGAGGCCCTTCTCGTCCATCGATCCCTTCAGGGTGCCGGTCGCGGTTGCGCCGGCGAAGGCCGCGTCGAGGTTCGCGTCGAACGTGAAGCGGCCGTCGGTGAAGTAGTGGACCGTCCCCTGCGCCTTCGCCACGCCCTCGAAGAGCGAGATGTCGCCGCCGACCGTCCACTCGCCGGGCTTCGTCCACGCGTAGGTGGCCTTGCCGTTGAGCGTCGCGATGGGCTTCGGGGAGCCGCCGAAGGCGAAGCCGATGTTGGCGCTCGCCTGGGGCGATGGCTCGGAGAAGTTGACCTCGCCGCCCAGGCTGTTGAGCGTGATGACCGGCAGGTTCCACTGCGAGGCGTTGAGGAGGTTGGCCGACCCCGAGACCATCTTGCCGTTGACGAACTCCGCAGCGACCGAGATCTTCGGCCGGTCCGCGGCAACGAGGTTGACGCGCGGCAGGCCGACCGACAGCCTGCCGCTCCAGCCCTCGCCGCCCGTCGGAGCGGGGAGCTTGCGATAGCTGAGCGTGGTGTCCTCCAGCGACCAGCCGGCGAACTCGAGCTTCGGCAGCGAGATCGACACGCTGTTGAGCTGGAAGCCGCTCGGGCCGTAGGCGATGGTCGCCGCGCCCTGGGCGTCGGTGCCGGTCAGCGCGCTCTTCAGACCGACGTGGATGGCCGCGGTGCCGGTGCCGTCGCCCTTGAGGTGGACGCTCACACCACCGTCGAGCGTGAAGCCGCCCAGGGTCGCCGACTTGGAGAGGTCGCCCGGCGCGATGTCGATGTCGGCCCGGCTGAGGTTGAGGTCGATCTTCTTGTCGAGCAGGACCAGCTCGTGGTCGCCGCCACCGAGGTCCGTGTAGGGCAGCGCGATCTTCACCGAGCCGCTGGACTTGATCGTGAGCTCCTTCGTGTCGATCTTCAGATCGCCGTGCGGCTCGAAGACCAGGCCGTTGAGCTTGACGGGCAACCTGCTCGTCAGCCGCTCGGGGAACTTCGGGTTGGTGATCTCGAGGCATTCGCCGGTGAGATGGCCCAGGCCGATGCTCTCGAGCTGGCTGCAGCGGGGCTTCGGCGGCTCCGCGGGAGGGTTGACGCACGCCTGCTCGATCTCGCCGCACGTCGCGCCGCTCGTGCTGCGCGACGAGCCCTTCGCCGCGGTGTCCGGAACGCCGTCCGGGTGCGACTCGAGCTCCACCACGCCCGAGGTGATGAGCGCGCGGCAACCGGGCGCCTGCACGGACATCACGATCGCGACCTGCACCGCACCCTTGCCGGCGCGCTGGCGAAGCGCGGCTCCCGCGACGTTGGTGAGCCGCAGGTGCACGCGCTGCTGGCCGGCCTTGGTGGAGGTGAGAGTGTCGTCGGGCCCGAGCTCGTCGCCAGGCTCGTCGGTCGCCGGGTCGTAGTCGTGCAGCCCCGCGGCGACCTGCCATCCCTCGCCGGGAACATCGACGCGCGCGGTCATCTTCTGCCCCATGGCGGTCTCGAGGTCGTAGTCGCCCGCCACGCGCATGACCGCGCCCGTGGGGCAGAGCCCGGCCGCGGTCACCGGCCCGGTGATGGGAGTGGTGGGGGTCGTCGGGGTGGTGGGGGTCGTGGGGCTCGTGGGGGTGGTGGCCCCCGGGCGGTCGATGGTCTCGCAGTCGGCGATCTCGGAGCCCGGATCGACATCGGGCCCGTCGACCTGCGCGACGTCCGCCGTGCCCGCCGCCGATGACGGGACCGAGTAGCCGCTGTCGCAGCTGATCGAGTCCTGCGCTCCGTCGCGGGCGAACACGTCGTCCTCGCCGGCGCCGCCCAGGAGGAGGTCGGTGCCCGCGCCGCCCGTGATCGTGTCGTCGCCGGCCCCTGCGTCGAGCTCGTCGGCCCCGGACGAGCCGGTCAGCGTGTCCGAGAACCGGCTGCCTCGGACCGCGTCGATGCCCGCGCCGACGTCGTCGCGCAGGCCACCGGAGTCGTCGTCGATCCCGTTGCCGTCGTTGTGGTCGCCGCTGCCCATCGTGACCGTGACAGGGCCCGTGGTGTCGACGGTCGAGTAGTCGGCGAAGTCCATGCCGGAGGTGCCGCTGTCGGTGAGTGCGTCTGCGCCCTTGCCGCCCGTGAGCTGGTCGGCGTCGCCCTCTCCGTCGAGGGTGTCGTCGCCGGCCCGGCCGTTCAGGGTGTCGGAGCCCGCGCCGCCGAAGATCGCGTCGTTGCCCGGGTCGCCCCAGATGGTGTCGTTGAGCGCGCCGCCGTGCAGCTCGTCGTTGCCGGCGCCGCCGCCCGCGAACGAGAACGCGAGCCCCGTCGGGGCGCGCAGCACGTCATTGCCCTCTCCGAGCAGGACCTGGGCATGTGCGGTCGCCATGGCGGGCAGGGGGCACGTGACGTCGTTCGTGCCGACCTGCGTGCAGCTGCCCATCGCCGTCAGGGGCGCAGACGCGTCGTTGACCGTGTACTGGCTGGCGTCGGCCGTGATCGTGACGTCGTCGACCGCGGTCGTGGCGCTTTCGCTGACCTGCAGGAGGCCGTCGATGCTGCCGACGCTGACGTTCATGCTGGCCCGCGCTGGACTCGTTGCTGACAGGGTCGCGAGCACCGCGACCAGGACCGCCCGTCGGCTCATCATCGGAACCTAGAACGGTGACGGTGCCATCACACTCGTACGTACGTCCAGTCCCTGATGCGCAGCTGTGGCGCCTCCATTGCGCCCGTTGCGAGCGCGGCGTAGTGTCGCTCCATGAGCGACCTCGCGGAAGAGGCACGCGCGCGGTCGCGTGCCGTATGGGCGGCGGGCAACTGGGACGCGGTGTCCAAGCACCTGCCTCCGGTCAGCGGCGTCGTTCTGGACCTGGCGGGCGTCGAGGCCGGCATGACGGTCCTCGACGTCGGCTGCGGCAGCGGCGGGACAATCGCGATCCCTGCCGCGTTGCGGGGCGCGACCGTGACGGGCGCCGACGTCGCGCCCGAGCACTTCGAGCACGCCAGGCGGCGCATGACCGAGGCCGGCGTCGAGGTCACCTGGGTCGAGGGCGACGCGGCGGCCATGCCCCTGGCCGACGAGAGCTTCGATCGCGTGATGTCCACGTTCGGTCACGCGTTCGCGCCCGACCAGGAGGGCGCGGCGCGCGAGCTCGTCCGCCTGTGCCGGCCCGGCGGGATGATCGTCTGCGCGATGTGGACGCCGGACGGCGCCAACGGCCAGCTGTTCAAGGTGACGGGCTCGCACATGCCGGCGCCGCCGCCCGGCACCGTGGCACCGGTCGCCTGGGGCACCGAGGCCCGCTGGCACGAGCTCGTGGGCAGCCAGGGCATCGAGCTCGAGTTCCACCGCGCGTCGTGTCCGTTCCTCGGCGCGGACCCCGAGAGCTACCAGCGCGAGTTCGAGGACAACTTCGGCCCGCTCGTGACCGCCCGCAAGGCGCTGGGCGAGGAGGCGTTCGCCGCATTGCACGCCGACCTCCTGGCGCTGGTCGAGCGCAGCAACCGGGCGACGGACGGCAGCGTGCGCATCGAGGCGGATTACCTCGTGGCGGTCGGCCGCAAGCCGGCCTAGCGGCGGGCGCGGAGACGGACCGGACCGCGGGCGGCCCGCACGTCGACGACCTCGCCGCCCTGCGTCACGTCGAGCTCGCCGCGCTCGGCCAGCTCCGCGGCGGCGGAGCGGACGTCGTCCATGCGGTCGCGCCAGCCGCCGGGGTCGAGCAGGCGCGCGGCCTCCGACGGGCAGGCCGTGGTCTCCCGATCGGCCAGCACCGCGCGGATCGCCTGCTCGGGGGTCAGCCCCACCGCAGCGTGCGCGGCCGCGGCCGCATGCGGATCAGCTTGGCCGGGATGCCGCCGACGACGGCGTTGGCCGGCACGTCCTTGGTGACGACCGCGCTGGTGCCGACGATCGCGTTGTCGCCGACCGTCACGCCGCGCAGGAAGCATGCGCCGTAGCCGATCCACACGTTGTGGCCGACCCGCACGTCGCGCTTGTAGATGCCCTGGTGGCGGATCGGGCGCTCGACCTCGACGACGCCGTGGTCGAAGTCGATGAGCATCACCCGGTCGGCGACGATGCATTCGCGGCCGATCGAGACATGCTGGAAGGCCGAGATCGTGCACTCCTGGCCCAGCACCGACTTGGCCCCGATGTGGACCTCGCCCTCGTGCGCGCGGATCTTGGTCCCGTGGCCGATCCACGACCACCGGCCGAGATGGACCTGCGCGTTCTTGCCGATCTCGAACTTCACGCGCGGGCAGACGAAGCAGACGCCGTCGGTGACCAGCCGGCCGCGCCAGCGCAGCTTCAGCCAGGCCCATCGCGCGACCAGGAACGCGTAGTTGAACGAGAACAGCTTGTTCTTGCGGGCGAAGCGCAGGAACGTCAGGAGGTTGCCGCGCAGCGGCGGCGGCTCGTTGCGCAGCTCGACCGGCAGCCGCGAAGGCGGCGACGGCGCGATGCCGCGCGGCAGCGGTGGAACATGGTTGGGCAGCGAGGCACGCTCCAAAGCACCGCAGATCGTAGTCTGCGGCGCCGCATGAGCAGCCGCGACGACAACCTCGCCGAACGCCTCCTCAGCGGGGACAAGCGCGCGCTCGCCCGCGCCATCTCGCTGGTGGAGAACGACGACCCGCGCGGCTGGGCGCTCGTCAGCGAGATCTACCCCCACACCGGCAAGGCGATCGTGGTCGGGCTGACCGGCGCGCCGGGCGCCGGCAAGTCGACGCTGATCAGCGCGCTGACCAAGCTGCGCCGCGCGGCAGAGCGCGAGGTCGCGGTCCTCTCGATCGACCCCTCGTCGCCCTTCACGCACGGCGCGCTGCTCGGCGACCGCATCCGCCTGACCGAGCACTTCCTCGACAAGGGCGTCTTCATCCGCTCGATGGCCAACCGCGGCGCGCTCGGCGGCCTCAGCGAGGCGGCGCTCCAGGCAGCGCTGCTGATGGACGCCTCCGGCAAGGATGACGTGCTGCTCGAGACAGTGGGCGTCGGGCAGGCCGAGATCGACGTCATCGATCACGCCGACACCATCGTCCTGGTCCTCATGCCGGGCTCCGGCGACTCCATCCAGGCGCTGAAGGCCGGCGTCATGGAGATCCCCGACATCATCGTCGTCAACAAGGCCGACCATCCCCTGACCGACACGATGGTCCGCGAGATCCGCGGCGTCCTGTCGCTCGCGCCGCAGCGTGGCTGGCGGGTGCCGATCGTCAAGACCGAGGCCCACCGCGGCGAGGGCGTCCCGGAGCTCGTCGAGCGCCTCGACGAGCACCGCGCGCACATCGAGGCCGAGGGCACGCTGTCGGAGCGCCGCAAGCGCAACCTGCGCAACGAGGTCGTCGCGATCTGCACCTCGCGTATGCGCCGCAAGCTCGAGGCCGACCTCGCCGAGGACGCCGACTTCCAGCGCCTGCTCGACGAGGTGGCCGAGCGCCGTCTCGATCCCGCCAGCGCCGCGACCGAGATCCTGGCGCGCGAGCTCGGTGACTGACCGCTACGTCCCGGCGGCGGGAGTCGGCGCCCTCACGGCGCTGTACGACCCGATCGTGCGGCACACCGTGATCGGCACGTCCGACGTCGTGTCCGCTCGCTGACGCGCAGCCGCCCGGTCCGGCGAGCCCGCAAGTTCTGGCCTTCCGGTTCGTTGGGGCCAACACGGCGCATCGCGCGCCGTGGGGGGTCCCACGAAGAACAGAGGTAGGGCACGATGCTTGACCAGGCGGTCGGTTCATGAGCACCACCGAGGGGTTGCTCTGGGCGCCTGCTGCCGTTCCTGTTCGCGTCGAGGAGCCGGCCGATGTCGGCGCCGCCGTCGCGGCGATCCGCGTCCGCGACCGCCGCTACCGCCGCTCGCTCGCGCTGGCCGACGTCACGGCCGGCTGGGTCGCGGTCATCACCGCCGCCCTCGTCTACGGCTCGATGGCGCTCGCCTGGGCCATGGTCTTCACGCCGGTGGCCCTGATCTGCGCCGGCAAGCTGCTCGGGCTCTATGACCGTGACGAGGTCATCCTGCGCAAGACCACGCTCGAGGAGGCGCCCAAGCTCTTCCAGCTGGCCATGCTGATCCTCGTCGGGCTGTGGCTGACCGGCATCACGCCCGCCGACCGCGCCGAGTTCGTGGTCCTCGGCTCGCTGCTGCTGTGCCTGCTCGCCGGGCTGCGCGCGCTGAGCCGCCGCGCCGTCGGCCGGTTCGTCGCCGAGGAGCGCTGCGTGTTCGTCGGCGACGGCCGCGAGTACCGCCGGCTGGCCGGCAAGCTGGCCTCCAACGCCACGCACGCGCGGCTGGTGTCGTGCGTCTCGCCGGGGTCGCTCGACGCCTACGGCGACACGCCGCCCGGCGCCGGCGCGGTCAGCCTCGTCTCGCTGCTGGCCCACTCCGGCGCGCAGCGCGTGATCGTCGAGCCGAGCGCGCTGCCCGAGGCCGAGATGCTCGATCTCGTCCGCGCGCTCAAGGGCCTCGGCCTGCGCGTCAGCCTGCTGCCCAAGGTCCTCGACGTCGTCGGCACCGCCGTGGAGTTCGACGAGCTCGACGGCATGACGCTGCTCGGCGTGCGCAGCTTCGGCATGAGCCGCTCCTCGTGGGTGGCCAAGCGCACCTTCGACCTCGTCGTCGCCACCGCCGCCTTCATCGTCGCGGCGCCGGTCATGGCCGTCGTGGCCCTGGCGATCATGCTCGACTCCGGCGGCCCGGTCCTCTTCCGGCAGGTGCGCATCGGACGCAACGGCAAGCCGTTTCAGATCCTGAAGTTCCGCACGATGGTCGCCGACGCCGAGCAGCGCAAGGACGAGCTGCGCAAGCTCTACCAGGTTCCCGAGCACGGGCTGTTCAAGCTCGAGGCGGATCCGCGGATGACCCGCGTCGGCCGGCTGCTGCGGTCGAGCTGTCTCGACGAGCTGCCCCAGATCATCAACGTCCTGCGCGGCGAGATGAGCATCGTCGGGCCGCGACCCCTGGTCGTCGACGAGGACGCCCAGGTCCGCGGCTGGGACCGTCGCCGGCTGCACCTCACACCCGGGATGACCGGCCGCTGGCAGATCGCCGGCTCGGGGCGGGTCCCGCTGCCCGAGATGGTCAAGATCGACTACCTCTACGCGGCGCGCTGGACCCTGTGGTCGGACCTCAAGATCCTGCTGCGGACCATCCCGTTCATGCTCACCCGCCGCAACCTCTAGACGGCCCAGCCGAAGCCGTCGGGCGGGGCGAGCGTCGCGTCCCCCGCGAGCGCGGCGATCAGCATCCACGCCGTCAGGCCCAGCGTCACCGCGATGAGGGCCGCTCCGGTCCTGCGGTAGCGGCGCAGGCCCCAGGCGGCCAGGGCGACGGCGAACGGCAGCACCGGCACGAGGTAGCGCGTGGGGAACCAGTCGCCGTGGATGTGCGGGGCCAGCAGCCCGCCGGCGCCCAGCTGGGCGGCGAGCAGCAGGGCGGCGAAGGCGGCGACGACCTCGACATGGACGTGGTCGGGGGCGATCGCGGCCAGCCGTTCGCGGTGCGCGGCGAGCAGCAGCCACGCGCCGGCCAGCACGAGCAGGGTCATGGGCGCCCAGCGCAGCAGCTCGCCCGCGAGCTCGGCGATGTGCCGCAGGCGGGAGAGCACGTCGCCGGCGCCGTCGATCCGCGTCGCCGGGCCCTCGCGGAGCCCGGACGCGTAGGGCGTGCGGCCGCCGAAGAGGTTGTCGTTGACCGTGATGAACACCACGAGCGAGGTGAGGATCACCTCGAGCGCGACGAACCCGGCCAGCCCCCGGCGCCGGCGGCGCAGCCAGCGTGTCATGGCCATGGCGATGACCACCGCCGGCAGGATGGCCGGCAGCGCGATCCACGGGATGATCGCCAGCAGCAGCGCGGCCCAGAACGCCGGGGCGGCCTGGGGATCGTCGCGGATGCGCAACGCGAGCACGGCCGCGCCGGCGAGGGCGGCGGCCGCCGGGATCTCGGGGCGGATGGTCGTGGCGGCGGCGACCATCGGGGGTGACAGCCCGATGCCCAGGGCGGCGAACGAGGTCCATGGATCGGGCACCACGCGGCGCGCCAGCGCGGCGCCGCAGGCGATGGCGATCGCCGCGAGGGCGGCCAGCAGCAGCCGCACCAGCGTGACGCCGCCGAGCGCGTAGGCGGGGGCCAGCGCGAGCGGCAGCCCGGCGCCCTGCGGCTCGAGGATGCGGCCGGCCAGATCGGGCCGCGCGGTCGGGTGCAGGTCGCCCCGGTAGAAGGGCCGCCAGGCCTCCTCGTCGTGCTGGTTGCGCAGGTCCAGATCGCCGTCGTCGGCGATCGACGCGGCGGTGAGCAGGACGTGGGCCTCGGCGGCGGTCAGCCGCGACCCGGGCTGGGCGTGGGTCCCGAGCGTCAGCGTGTAGACGGCGAACAGCAGCGCCGGAAGGGCGCCGGCGCTAAGCGCCGAGCGCCCGAGCGATGACCATCTGCTGGACCTCATCGGTCCCCTCCCCGATGGTCAGGATCTTGGCGTCGCGGTAGTGCCGGCAGACCGGGTACTCCTCGATGTAGCCGTAGCCGCCGTGGATCTGGACGGCCTCCTCGGCGCAGCGGACGGCGAGCCGGCCGGTCTTGAGCTTGGCCATCGCGGCGGTCAGCGTGAAGTTCTGCCCGGCGTCCTTCTCCTTGGCCGCCTTGTAGACGAGCATCCGGCCCGCGGCGATCTCGGTGGCCATGTCGGCGAGCTTGGACTGGATGGCCTGGAACTTCGAGATCGGCTGGCCGAACGCGCGACGCTCCTTCGCGTAGGCCAGCGCCTCGTCGAGGCAGCCCTGGGCGAGGCCGACGCCCATCGCCGCGACGCCGATGCGGCCGATGTCGAGGATGTGCAGGAACTGCTTGAAGCCCGCGCCGCGCGGCCCGAGCAGGTTCTCCTCGGGGACCTCGCAATCGGTGAAGGTCAGCGGCCGCGTGTCGGAGGCGTTCCAGCCCATCTTGCGGTACGGCTCGCCCTGCTCGTAGCCGGCGGTGCCGTTCTCGATGATGAGGTTGGAGATCTCGTTCTCGCCCGTGCGTGCGGTGATCGCCACGTGGCCGGAGATGTCGGTGCCGGCGTTGGTGATGAACTGCTTGGCGCCGTTGATCGTCCACACGCCGCCGTCGAGCTCGGCCCGCGTCTTGACGTTGCCGGCGTCCGAGCCGGCCTCGGGCTCGGTCAGGCCGAACGCGCCGAGCTTGCGCCCGCTGAGCAGGTCGGGCAGGTACTTGGCCTTCTGCTCGTCGCTGCCGAACAGGTAGATCGGCTGGGTGCCTAGCGAGGTGTGCGCGCACAGCGTGATCGCGACGCTCGAGTCGACCCGCGTGAGCTCCTCGACGGCCAGCGCGTAGGCCAGCGAGTCGCCGCCGCCCCCGCCGTACTCCTCCGGGAACGGGATCCCCATCAGGTTGAGCTCGCCGAGCTTGGCGACGATCTCGTAGGGAAACGACTTGGTCCGATCGAGGTGCTCGGCCGCCGGCCGGACCTCGCCGTCGGCGAAGTCGCGCACCAGTCGCTGGATGGCCTTGTGATCGTCTGACAGCTCGAAGTCCATGGCCGCCGGAGACTATCCGGCGGGCTCGGGACTTCCGCTGCCCAGTTCCGAGACCGTCTCGACCCGGTCGCGGCCGTGCTGCTTGGCGGTGTAGAGCGCGCGGTCGGCGAGGCGCATCAGCGTCTGCTCGTCGACGGCGTCGTCGGGGAAGACCGAGACGCCGATGCTCGTCGTGATGCGGCGATCGACGCCCTCGGCGCGCAGCGCGTGGACCGAGCGGCGCAGCTTCTCGGTGAGCTTCAGCGCACCCTGGCGGTCGGTCTCGGGCAGCAGCAGCACGAACTCCTCGCCACCGGACCGGGCGGCGAAGTCCGACGCCCGCAGCGAGGACCGCAGCAGCGCGCCGAAGCCCGCGAGCACGGTGTCGCCGCGCTCGTGGCCGAACGTGTCGTTGATCTGCTTGAAGTGATCGAGGTCGATCTGCACGACGGCCATCGGGTTCATGCTGCGGCTCGACTGGGCGAGCATGCGCTTGATCGTGTCGTCGAGCGAGCGGCGGTTCGGGAGGCCGGTCAGCGAATCGGTGGCGGCGCGCATCTCGGCGATCGCGAGGTTGCGCAGGTTGGCGAGCACGGGTGCGGCGGACGTCACGGACTCGTCGATGCGGCGGGTCTCGTCGTCGCCCAGGCCACCCTGGCGCTCGACGAGAACGGAGCCGATGACCTCGCCGCCGACCAGCAGCGGTCGGCACGACGTCTCGCCGGCCAGCTTGCCGCACAGCTCGCACTCGAGCACCTCGGTGGAGGTCTGGGCGCGCTCGAACGGGCGGCTCAGGCGCACGGCGATGCAGCTGCGGGGCTCAGCGGTCTCGAGCGCGGCCGCCAGAGGCGAGGACTCGTCGAGCTCGGTCGAGGACTCGAGGCGGTCGGCGCTGTTGTTGCGGTTGAGGATGTGGACGACGCTCTCGGGGATCCAGCGCTGGAGATGGCCGCGCAGGAGCTGGTGGGCCTCGCGCTGATCGCCGGCGGCCTGGAGCGCCTCGCTCAGGCGCCGCTGGGTCTCGATGAACTCCGCAGCGGATTCGCGGCGCGCCGCGCCGGCGGCGGCACGCTGGCGGCGGCGCTGGGTGTCGCGCCGTACGAAGAGCCCTCCGGCGAGCAGGAACAGCGCCGAGAGAAGGATCACGATCTTGACGGGCACCAGCGCGGCGGCGCTGGTCTCCTCGTCGCGATTGACGTTCAGCCGCGATGCCAGGCGGTCGTTGGCCCGCAGGAAGTCCTCGAGCGGGCCCGTGCGGTCGTCGAGGCCGCCGGCCCGGGTGCGCGCCGGCTGGTCGAGCTCGGTGACCTCGTCGGCGGCAGCTGCGTGCCACGACTTGGCCGCTCCGCGCTGGGCGACGACCATCGCGGTCTCCTCGGCGTCGTCGGCAACCACCTCGTCGAGGTCGTCGAGCGCGTCCTGTACCTCGCCTTCGGCACGCCGGATGGCCGGCAGGGACTCGGCGCCCAGGCCGGCCAGGCCCTGGTCGAGCGACAGCTCGGCCTGGAGCATGGACGTGCGCAGGTTGTGTGCGAGCTGGACCTCGTCGAAGTTCTCCTCGGCGGTCGTCCGCTGGACCTCGGAGGCGTAGAGCACACCGCCGGCGACGACCAGGACGGCAGCGATGATGGTCAGCCAGAGGCGCATGGGCTCCCTGGTCCCTTCGGCATCGAGGGGCCGGTTCCGTAGTCGTCACTTCTGTGGCGATGTGTGGCTCCCGGGGCACATGCGCCCGTCCACGCTGGAGAAATGAACGATCGCGGCCAGGCGAGCGTGGAGTGGATTGCCCTCATAGGCGTCGTCGCGCTCCTGTTCACGGCGGCCACGCTGGCGGCCGGGCCGTATTTGTCGGCCCACGGCCGACGAATACCGCCCAGCGAGGGCGCCGCCCTCGCGCTCGCCCGCCGGTGGGCGCCGGCGCTGGTGCTCGAGCGCGGCACGACGGGCGTTCCGGTCGATCCGCGCACGTGCCGCGCGGTCGCGTGCTCGATCGGGGCCACGCCGGTCCTGTTCACCCACGTGCTCCACCGCGGCACCACGACCTACGTGCAGTACTGGGCCTACTGGCCCGAGAGCTCGTGGCACGGCGTCGCCGGCCGCCACGCCGACGACTGGGAGTCCTTCCAGGTCCGCATCGACCCCGACGGGATCGCGTGGGCGCGGGCCTCGGCCCATCACGGCTACACCGGGCGGCGCATCGGCCCCGACCTCAACGTCAACCAGGTCCGCCCGCAGTGGGTGCCGGAACGCTGGCGACGAGGCTGGACCCGGTACGCCAACGGCTACGCGATCGCGAAGAACTCGCACGCGGGCTACGTCTCGTCCTCCTTCGCCGCCCTGGGCCCGGCACCACGTCTCGTCCCGCTGGACCCCGCAACCCTCCCCGGCCTCTACGCCATCGCGCCGCCCTGGCGCAAGGCGGTCTACAGCGAGCCGGAGTCCGCGGCGACCTGAGCGGCGAGGTCGACGAGCAGCCGGACGCCCCAGCCCGCGCCGCCCTTCGGCGCGTAGGCCCTGCCCGTCCCGTCGGCGGTGCCCGCCATGTCGATGTGCGCCCACGGCACGCCGCCCGTGAAGTGCTGCAGGAAGTGCGCGGCGGTGATCCCGCCGGCCGACCGCGGCTCGTTGAGGTTGACGATGTCGCCCGTCGAGCCCTCGATCAGCTCGCCGTAGCTCTCGTGCAGCGGCAGGCGCCAGACCAGCTCGCCGGTGCGGTCGCCGGCGGCCGTGACGGCCTCGACCCAGGCGTCGTCGTCGCCGAGCAGGCCGGCGTAGGTCGTCCCGAAGAAGTTGGCCATCGCGCCGGTCAGCGTCGCCAGGTCGACGATGCGCTCGGCGCCGAGGTTCACCGCGTGCGCGAGGCAGTCGGCGAGGACCATGCGGCCCTCGCAGTCGGTGTTGATGATCTCGATCGTCGTGCCGTTCATGGCCGTCACGACGTCACTGGGCCGCATCGACCGGCCGCTGGGCATGTTCTCCGTCGCGCCGACGACACCGGTCACGCGCACGGGCAGCCCGAGCCGGGCGATCGCGCCGACGGCCTCGATGACCGCCGCGCCGCCCGACATGTCGAACTTCATGTCCGCCATCTTGGCCCCGGGCTTGATGGAGATCCCGCCCGAGTCGAACGTGACGGCCTTGCCGACGAAGACGAGGTGCGGGCCCACGGACTCCGGCGGGTCATGGGCCACGGTGATCAGCCGCGGCTCCTCGTAGGAGCCCTGGGCGACCGCCATGAACGAGCCCATGCCGCGCTGGGCGATCCGGTCAGGCCCCTCGACCTCCACGTGCACGCCCTCGAGCGCCAGCGCCCGCTCGCCCAGCGCGGTCGGGGTCAGCACGTTGGCGGGCGCGTTCTGCAGGTCACGCGCGGCGTTGACCGCGTCGGCGACCACCCCACCGCGGGCGACCGCTGCAGAGACGTCGTGGTGGGCGGAGAGCAGCAGCTCCCGCACGCCCTCGTCGCCCTTCGCCGACGACTTGAAGCGATCGAACCGGTAGGCGCCCATCACCGT
This sequence comes from Solirubrobacteraceae bacterium, assembly GCA_045805505.1. Lineage (GTDB taxonomy): Bacteria > Actinomycetota > Thermoleophilia > Solirubrobacterales > Solirubrobacteraceae > BP-464. The sequence goes on along the minus strand of JBJMLA010000078.1, from coordinate 7,460 downwards.
CCCTTCCACCAGCCCGCCGACCACCTCGTCGCCGACATGGTGCGGGACCTCCCAGCACAGGACCTTGGCCCCGAGCTCCTTCGCGCGGCCGTGGGCCACGGCCGCGGCGATGCGCGCGCGCTCGCCCGTGAAGGCGTCGCGTGCGCCCAGGCCCGCGACGATCCAGCGGCGCCCGTCCTGATGCCAGACAGCGAGGTGCCTGAACGAGCGCCTGGCCTCGCCCGCGTCGAGCAGCGCCGACAGCTCTCCACCCGGAAGGTCATGGGCGACGCCCTCGTCCTCGAAGACGCCGACGACGATCGTGTCGGCGCTGGTCGTGGCGGGAGCGGCGGTGGTGGCGGTGACGCGCATGCCGCTCAAACTACGATGGTCGCCATGCCCAAGACCGTGATCCTCGGCTCCGCCCGCACCCCCATCGGCAAGATGGGCGGCGCGCTCGCCTCCCTCGACGCCACCGAGCTCGGCGGCATCGCCATCTCCGCCGCCCTCGAGCGTGCCGACGTCGCTCCCGAGCAGGTCGACCACGTCGTCATGGGGCAGGTCCTCCAGGCCGGTCAGGGCCAGATCCCGTCGCGGCAGGCCCAGATCAAGGCGGGCATCCCCAAGGAGGTCTCCTCCGAGACCGTCAACAAGGTCTGCGCCTCGGGCGTGCGCGCCGCGGTGATCCTCGACCAGGCCATCCGCGCGGGCGACGTCGAGGTCGGCGTCGGCGGCGGCATGGAGTCGATGTCCCAGGCCCCGTACCTGCTGCCCCAGGCCCGCTTCGGCTACCGCATGGGCGACGCCAAGGCGCTCGACGCCATGGTCAACGACGGCCTGACCAACCCCTTCAGCGGCAAGCAGATGTTCGTCGAGGCCACCGAGGTCGGCGACGAGCTCGAGATCACCCGCCCCGACCTCGACCGCTGGGCGCTGCGCAGCCACGAGCGCGCGCTCGAGGCGACCGATGCCGGCCGCCTGCCCGAGGAGATCGTTCCCGTGACGATCAAGGGCCGCAAGGGCGACACCGTCGTCGAGGTCGACGAGGCCCCGCGCGCGGGCTCGACACTCGAGACGCTCGCCAAGCTTCCCGGCCTGGTCTCCAAGGAGGGCTCGCACACCGCCGGCACCTCCCCGGGCGTCAACGACGGCGCGGGCGCGCTCGTGCTGGCCAGCGACGAGTGGGCCGCGGCCAACGGCAAGACCGTCCTGGCCGAGATCGTCGCCCACGCCCAGACCGCCAACGACTTCGCCTACCTCGCGACGACCCCGGCCAGCAGCGCGCAGAAGGCGCTCGAGAAGGCCGGCCTCCAGGCGTCGGACATCGACCTGTGGGAGATCAACGAGGCCTTCGCCTCGGTCGCCCTGCACTCGATGCGGCTGCTCGGCGTCGACGAGGAGAAGGTCAACGTCAACGGCGGCGCCGTGGCGCTCGGCCATCCGATCGGCGCCTCCGGCGCCCGCATCATCGGCGCGCTCGTCCACGAGCTGCGCCGGCGCGGCGGCGGCCTGGGCTGCGCGGCGATCTGCTCGGGCGGCGGGCAGGGCGACGCGATCATCATCCGCGTCAACGGCTAGGCCCGCGATGGCGAAGGCCGCGGCCTTCTTCGACCTCGACCGGACGCTCATGGCCGGGTCCTCCGGCCTGCACTGGGCTCGCGCGGCGTACCGCGCGGGCCTCGTCAACCGCCGGCAGATGTCGGCCGACGCGTGGGCCAACGTCAAGTTCCGGCTGCGCGGCTCCACCGACGCCGAGACCGAGGCGGTCAAGGACCGGCTCGGCGGCTTCCTCGAGGGCCGGCGGGTCAAGGACCTCGAACGGCTCGGGCCGCAGGTCCTGGCCGGCGTGCTGCCGCGGCTCTACGAGCGGATGCTGCAGACCGCCTACGACCACCAGGACGAGGGGCGACCGGTCTACATCGTCACCGCGGCCACGCAGGACATGGCCGAGATCCTCGCCGAGGTGCTGGGCTTCGACGGCGCCGCGGGGTCGCGCCTGGAGAAGCGCGACGGCTTCTACACCGGCCGCTTCGACGGCCCGTTCTGCTACGGCGAGGGAAAGCCGATCCGCATGCAGGAGATCGCCGACCGCGACGGCATCGACCTCGCCCAGTCCTGGGCCTACTCCGACAGCGCGTCGGACCTGCCGATGCTGCGCGCCGTCGGCCACGCGGTGGTGGTCAACCCCGATCCCGAGCTGACGCGGATCGCCCGCGACGAGGAGTGGGACGTCATGCGCTTCGAGACGCTCGGGCGCCGGCTGAAGATCGGTGCGGCGCTCGTCGCCGCCGGCGCCACCAGCGCGGCCGCCGGCCGGGTGCGGCGGCCCTGATGCTCAGCGACGAGCAGCGCGAGATCCGCGACTTGGCCCGGCGCTTCGCCGACGAGGTCATCGCGCCGCGCGCGGCGCAGTGGGACCGCGATCACGAGTTCCCCTCCGACGTGTTCACGCAGCTCGGCGAGCTCGGGCTGATGGGCGTCTGCGTTCCCGCCGAGCTCGCGGGCGCGGGCGCGGACTTCCTCTCCTACGTGCTGGTCCTCGAGGAGCTCTCGCGCGGTGACGCCGGCGTCGGCGTGACGGTCGCGGTGCACACGAGCGCGTGCACGCTGCCGCTGATCGCTCACGGCTCGCGCGAGCAGATCGACGCGCTGGTGCCGGCGCTGGCCCAGGGCCACGAGATCGGCGCGGTCGCGCTGACCGAGTCGGGGAGTGGCAGCGACGCGAGCGCGATGCTGACCCGCGCCGACGACGAGCAGCGCCTCACCGGCACCAAGCAGTGGATCACCAATGGCTCGCACGCCCACACGTTCCTCGTCTTCGCCAAGGACCCGGAGAAGGCCAGCGCGTTCGTCGTGCGCCGCGGCGCCGCGGGCTTCCGCGTGACGCGCGAGGAGGAGAAGATGGGCTTGCACTCCTCGTCGACCGCGGATCTCGCGCTGGAGGAGACGCCGGGCGAGCGGCTGGGGGAGAGCGGCGCAGGGATGCGCATCGCGCTGGCGACGCTCGACGGCGGGCGCATCGGCATCGCCGCCCAGGCCGTCGGGATCGCCCAGGCCGCGCTCGACGCCGCCGTGGCCTACGCGCAGGAGCGCCGCACGTTCGGCAAGCCGATCGGCGGGCACCAGGCGATCCAGCAGAAGCTGGCCGACATGCAGACGAGCGTCGAGGCCGCTCGCGCGCTGACCTGGCGCGCCGCTCGGTGCAAGGAGGCCGGACGGCCCCACACCGTCGAGGGCGCGCAGGCCAAGCTGTTCGCGTCGAAGACCGCGCGCGAGGTCACCGGCGAGGCCATCCAGGTGCTCGGCGGCTACGGCTACACCAAGGAGTTCCCGGTCGAGCGCTACTACCGCGACGCCAAGGTCACCGAGATCTACGAGGGCACGAGCGAGATCCAGCGCCTGGTCATCGCCCGCGCCCTGCTCGGCGAAGCGGCCCGCTAGCGGCGCTTGGCCTTGGCGCGGGTCGCCGCGCCCTTGCGCGAGGCCGCGCTGCGCTTTGCCGCGTTGCGCTTGCGGGTCAGCGCCGCCTTCTTGCCGGCGTCGCTGCGCGTGCTGCCGCCGGGGAGGAGGCCGCGGAGCTCACCGAGCACGCGCTGCGCGCCGGTCGGCTTCTTCGACGCGCCGCCCAGACGGGTGCGCAGGGTGCCGAGGAGGTCAGTGGAGTTCTTCGTCTTGGCCATGGGAAGCGGGCTTCCCGTCGTGCCGCGGATCAAACCGCGGCTCGACCACGCCGAGCGCGCGCTCGAGGCCGCGGAAGCCGAACAGGCTGGCGACGAGCAGCATCAGCGGGATGACGACGAGCGAGCACATCAGCGCGGTGGCCATGGCGCCATTGATGCGCGCCGCGAGGGTCGCCGGACCGGGGTGCGGGCCAATGCACAGGTTTCCGGGGTCGATCCCGCGGCTAGGTTGCGGCCGATGAGGGTCTTCGTCACCGGTGCGTCGGGGTTCCTGGGCCGGGCGCTGTGCGAACGCTACGCCGCGGACGGCCACGAGGTGTCCGGCATGGACCTCGTCGCGGATCCCGCGCGCGACGTCGTGGCCGGCGACGTCGCGGTCGCCGGGACCTGGCAGGAGCACGCCGCCGGCAGCGATCTGGTGATCCACACGGCGGCGATCGTCTCGCTACGCACGGAGCGGCCCGCCGAGGTCTGGCGGGCCAACGTCCTGGGCACCGCGCATGCGCTCGAGGCCGCCGAGCGGGGCGGGGCGAGCCGCTTCGTCCACTTCTCGAGCGTCACCGTCTTCGGCTTCGACTTCCCGGACGGCGCCGACGAACGACATCCCGTGGCGCCCAGCGGCGTCCCGTACGCCGACACCAAGATCGCCTCCGAGCAGGTCGTCCTCCAGGCCCAGCTCGAGGGCCGCATCGACGTCACGATCGTGCGCCCGGCCGACGTCTACGGACCGCGCTCGCGCGCCTGGGCGCTGCTGCCGGCCCAGCTGATCCGCGACCGCCGCTTCGTGCTGCCGGCCGGCGGCAAGGGCATCTTCTCGCCGGTCTACGTCGACAACCTCGTCGACGGCGTCGTCCTCGCGGCGGCCAGCCCCGAGGCCGTCGGCCAGGTCTTCACGCTCTCCGACGGCAACGGCATCCCCAACCGCGACTTCTTCGCGCCGTACGCCGAGCTCACCGGCCGTCGCCTGCGCACCCTCCCGACACCGCTCGCGCTCGCCGCCTCCGCGGCCGTCCAGCGCGCCGCCCGTCTGCGCCCGGGCGACAACGACATCAACCCGCTCGCCCTGCGCTACATGCTCCGCCGCGGCACCTACTCCAACGCCAAGGCCCGCCGCGTCCTGGGCTGGGAACCCGCCGTCCCGCTCGAAGAGGGCCTGGTCCGCACCGTCGACTGGCTCCACTCCCAGGGCTTCTGAAACCTAAAGGGGTCTGACCCCTTTCGGAGGGTGGTCGAGGGTTCGCGCCGGGAAACGCGGCGGCGAACATAAAGGGGTCTGACCCCTTTGGGAGGGTTGGCTGAGGGTTACGAGACCGTGACGCCCGGCGTTCCGCGGGCGATCCTGAGGTTCGCGAGGGTGCGGACGTCGCGGGAGCCGGCCTGGGTGGTCAGGTCGCGCATGCCGAGGTACTGGGCGTCGACGGCGCCCTCGCTGACGGTGGCGAACGCGCAGCCGTGGGTGCGGGTCTCGGCGTAGGTGATCCACGGGTTGACGACGGGAATGCCGGCGTCGGTGAGCGGCTTGATCAGCTCGGGGGGCAGCGCGCCGCTGCCGGCCTGCTGGGAGAGCACCTGCGAGGTGCCCAGCGACGTCGTCGAGCCGCCGACCAGCTCGGTGGCCACGGGCGGCCCGGACTCGCCCGCGCGCAGGACCTCGCCGGCGAAGAAGGTGTGGATGTCGCCCGTGAGGAACACGACGTCCTTCGCGTGGTCGCCGACGTGGGCGAGCAGGTCGTTGCGCTCGGCGTGGTAGCCGTTCCACGAGTCGACCTCGACGGGCACGCCCTGCTCGATGTTGAACGGCATGATCATCAGCTGGTTGCCGACGAGCTTCCAGTTGGCCGAGGAGCCCGCCAGCCCGGCCTTGAGCCAGGCGAGCTGCTCGTCGCCGAGGTACTTGCGCGGCTGATCCTGCTCGTCGCACGGCTTGAAGCCGCTGCCGCCGCAGGGCTGGTTCTCGCGGTAGGAGCGCGAGTCGCACATGAACAGCTCGACGTTGCGGCCGAAGCGCAGCTTGCGGTAGGTCCTGAACGAGCGCCCGTAGCGCAGCGACGGCATGTACTCATGCCACGCCCGCCACCCGTTCATGATCCGGCCGGCGGTGAACGTGTCGGACTCGCTGCCGTCGTCGGCGGGCTGCGGCTGCGCGGTCTGCAGCGTGCCGACGTAGTTGTCGACGACCTCGTGGTCGTCCCACTGCGCGACGAGCGGGACGAGCCGGTGCAGCTCGTGCAGGTCGGGGTCGGTGCGGTAGAGCCGGTACTTCGCGCGGTACTCGCGCAGCTTGCGCGCCACCGAGTCCGGGCCCGTCCCCGCCTTGTCCTCGCGCACCCCGCCGTAGCCCGAGTCCGCGTAGATGCGGTCGTAGATGTAGTCGCCGCCGCAGATGACGAAGTCGGGATCGAGCGCCAGCAGCTTCTGGTAGGCCCCGTAGTAGCCCGAGCTGAAGTCCTGGCAGGCGAAGTAGCCGACCTTGATCGGCCGCTGCGAGTCGGGCGCCGGCGCGGTCTGCGTGCGCCCGACCTCCGAGTGCGTCGTCTTGGTCGAGAACCGGAACCAGTAGCGCGTGTCGGGCTGCAGCCCGCCCACGCGCACCTTCGCCGTGTGGTCGGCGGTGTGGATCGCCGGCACGTCGCGGCGCAGGACGACATGCCGGAACTGCTCGTCGGTGGCCATCTCGAGGCGCAGGCGCAGCTGCCGCGGGTCGGCGTCGTCGAGCCGCGTCCACAGGGTCACCGACCGTGGCCCCGGGTCGCCGGAGAGCACGCCCGTCGAGAAGCCGCCGCCGCGCGCCAGCGGCACCCGGCGCCGGGACGCGGCGTCGGCGATGCCCGCGGCGTCGGGCAGCCAGATGGCGGCGCCGCCCGCCGCTCCGGCCGCGATGAACCTGCGCCGCGTCAGCTCCATGGCCGACAAGGTAGGCGACGGTCGCTTTCGAGGCGCGGGTTGCCGCATTACCCTTCGCGACATGGCGATCCAGACGCCGCTCGACGGCTGGCAGGAGGCGTACGCGGCCACGCCCGAGCGCGACGCGACGTTCACGACGCTCTCCGGCCTGCCGATCAAGCCGCTCTACACCGAGCAGGACCTGCCGGCGACCGAGGACATCGGGCTGCCCGGCCAGTATCCGTACACGCGCGGGGTCTATCCGAGCATGTACCGGGGCCGGCTGTGGACGATGCGCCAGTTCGCGGGCTTCGGCACGGCGGAGGAGACCAACGAGCGGTTCCGCTACCTGCTCGACCACGGCCAGACCGGGCTGAGCACGGCGTTCGACATGCCGTCGCTGATGGGCCACGACTCGGATTCGCCGCGGTCGCTGGGCGAGGTCGGGCGCGAGGGCGTCGCCATCGACACGCTCGACGACATGGAGACCCTGTTCGCCGGCATCGACCTCGGCGAGGTCACGGTGTCGATGACGATCAACGCGCCCGCGGCGATCATGCTCGCGTTCTACGTCGTCGCGGCCGAGGAGGCCGGCGTCCCCGCCACCGCGCTCGGCGGCACGATCCAGGCCGACATCCTCAAGGAGTACATCGCCCAGAAGGAGTGGTGCTTCCCGATCGACCCCGCGATGCGCCTGCTCGGCGACATGATCGAGTGGAGCTCGCAGAACATGCCGCGCTGGCATCCGGTCTCGATCTCCGGCTACCACATCCGCGAGGCCGGATCGACCGCCGCGCAGGAGCTGGCCTTCACGCTCAAGGACGGCCTGACCTACGTCGAGGAGGCCGTCGCCCGCGGCCTCGACGTCGACGACTTCGCCCCGCGCCTGAGCTTCTTCTTCAACGCGCAGATCGACTT
>JBJMLA010000077.1:0-27356 GCA_045805505.1 Solirubrobacteraceae bacterium | reverse complement strand
GCGCTGGGCGTGGAGAACAAGGGCGGGTTGGCTACACGCGCGGTCCGGGTAGTAATCCTCTCGATCGGGCTGGTGTTCGCGAAGGGGGCTAGCATCTTCGACGTCGACCTTCTCGCGCCAGCTGTGTACGTGCTGGCGGTGCTCACTGTTTTCACGGTTTTCCAGCGGGTCTTTCACGTCCGCAAGGCGCTGACAAGCGCCGCCGCGTAACCAACCGGGCACCACGGGTTTCGTCACAATCAACGCCTGCCGCACGGCGCGCGGGGCTTCGGTATCTCCCAGGAGGACATTCACTTGACAGGAACGAACGGACACGGCCGCTACCAGACCGAAAAGGTCCGGGTGGCAATCGTCGGCGTCGGCAACTGCGCATCGGCTTTCGTGCAGGGCGTGCACTACTACAAGGACGCGGATCCCACAAAGCGGGTTCCGGGCCTGATGCACGTCGATCTCGGCGGCTACCACGTCTCGGACATCGAGTTCACGGCGGCCTTCGACATCGACGCGGACAAGGTAGGCAAGGATCTTTCGGAGGCGATCTGGTCGGGCCAGAACAACACGATCAAGTTCGCTGACGTGCCGGAGATCGGGGTCACGGTCGACCGCGGGATGACTCATGACGGCCTCGGCAAGTACCTGAGCCAGAAGATCACGAAGGCCGAGGGGCAGACGGCGGACATCGTCCAGATCCTCAAGGACACGAAGACCGACGTCCTCGTCTCCTACCTCCCGGTCGGCTCCGAGCAGGCGACCAAGTGGTACGTCGAGCAGGCGCTCGAGGCCGGCGTCGGCTTCGTCAACTGCATCCCGGTGTTCATCGCCAGCGAGCCGTACTGGGACAAGAAGTTCAAGAAGGCCGGCCTGCCGATCGTCGGCGACGACATCAAGTCGCAGGTGGGCGCCACGATCGTGCACCGCAACCTCGCCCGCCTCATGCACGAGCGCGGCGTGAAGATGGTGCGCACGTCGCAGCTCAACGTCGGCGGCAACATGGACTTCTACAACATGCTCGAGCGCGAGCGCCTGGAGTCCAAGAAGATCTCCAAGACCAACGCCGTGACGTCGATCATGGGCCACAAGCTGCCGCCCGAGGACGTCTACATCGGCCCGTCGGACTACGTGCCGTGGCTGACCGACCGCAAGTGGGCGCACATCCGGCTCGAGGGCCAGGCCTTCGGCGACGTGCCGCTGAACATGGAGATGAAGCTCGAGGTCTGGGACTCCCCGAACTCGGCCGGCATCGTCATCGACGCGGTCCGCTGCTGCAAGCTCGCCCTCAACCACGGGATCGGCGGGCAGATCGACGGCCCGAGCTCCTACCTCATGAAGTCGCCGCACAACCAGCGGCCCGACGACGAGGCGCGCGAGGCGACCGAGAAGTTCGTCGCCAAGTACGCGGGCAAGTCCGGCCCGGGCACCAAGCCCAAGGGCCGCACGGCGCCGAAGAGGCGCCCCGCCCCCGCCGCGAAGGCCTAGCGCCTCACCGACATCCAGCTGCGCCGAACGGCCCGCCTCCGGCGGGCCGTTCGCGTTTTTCAGGTCTGTCGGAAACGCGTTGCAGGCCGCGCCGCCGGCGCTCTAGCATCTGCCGATGCACGGATCGCGCTTCGCTCACCTCGTCGCCATCCTCGGGCTCACGCTGGGTTTCGCGGCATCATCGGCCGGCGCTGCCACACCCGATGTGCCGCTCGACACATGGGTCAGCGACGGTGCGGTGAACGCCATCGCCCGCAGCGGGGACGTCGTCTATCTGGGCGGAACGTTCTCGCGCATCGGCCCGAACACTGGTCCCGCCGTGATCACCGATGCCGGCAGCGGCGCCCTGCTCGAGCCTCGGCTGCGCGTCGTCGGGACGATCTACGCAACCGCCCGCGACGGAGCCGGCGGCTTCTACCTGGGCGGATCCTTCTCTCGCGTCGGCGGCGTCGCCCGGAAGAACCTCGCCCACATCCTGGCCGATGGCACCGTCGACGCGAACTACGCCCCCGAGCCCGACGCAACGGTCAGCGCGCTGGTCCGGTACCCCTCTGTGAACCGGCTCATCGTCGGGGGCGACTTCGCGACCATCGGCGGTGCGAACAGGCCCAACCTCGCCGTCCTCAACGAGAACGGCGTGGCGAACTCGACGTTCGATGCCACCGCCGGGGGAACGGTGACGTCGCTGGCGCTGGCGAACGACAGCACGACGCTCTACGTGGGCGGCGTCTTCTCGGTGATGGGCGGATCCGCGCGCAACAACATCGCTGCGGTCAACCCCAACAGCGGCGTGGCGACGTCCTGGAACCCGAACGCGAACAGCGACCTGACGGCTCTCGCACTCTCCGGCTCCGTCGTCTACGCCAGCGGAAGCTTCTCGAACATCGGCGGCGCCGCTCGGCCCGGGCTTGCCGCTCTGAGCACCGCGACCGGGCTGGCCACGTCGTGGGCGCCGTCGATCACCGGGTCGGTCTCCACACTCCTCGCAACCGCCTCGACCGTCTACGCGGGCGGCAGCTTCAGCGCCATCGGCGGGCAGTCCCGCAGCAGCCTGGCCGCGCTGAGCGCGTCGACGGGACTGGCGACGAGCTGGAACCCCTCGCCCAACGGGGGAGTGAAGACGCTGGCCCTGTCGGGCGGAACGCTGTATGCCGGCGGAGGCTTCACGTCGCTGGGTGGCAGCACGCGCCTCAACGCCGGCGCGGTCGACATCACCACAGGAACGGCGACGCCGTGGTCACCCGCGCCCGGCGGTCAGACGAACACCATCATGACCACCCCCCAGGGGATCGTCGTCGGCGGGTCCTTCGACATGGCCGGCGGCGTCGCGCGCGACAATCTCGCGGCGGTCGACACCGCCACGGGCCAGGCGACGGGGTGGAACCCGGGCACCGACGGCGGCGTGCAGGCGCTGGCCGTCAGCGGGACGACCGTCTACGCGGGCGGCAGCTTCGCCACCGCCGGCGGCGCGGCACGAGCGCGGATCGCCGCCATCGACAGCGTGACCGGTGCGGCCACCGGGTGGAATCCCGGCGCGAGCAGCACGGTCAACGCGCTCGTGGTCTCCGGCTCCACCGTGTACGCCGGCGGCGCCTTCGCCACGATCGGAGGCAGCAACCGCACAGGCCTCGCCGCCCTCAGCGCCGCCACCGGTGCGGCGACGTCGTGGGTGCCCGGGGTCAACGGGTCGGTCAGCGCGCTGGCGCTGGACGGCTCGACCCTCTACGCGGGCGGGACCTTCACGTCCGCCGGCGGCGCCGGCCGCGTCAACCTCGCAGCGCTTGACACGACGAGCGCAGCCGCGACCGGCTGGAATCCGGGAGCCGGCGCGCAGGTTCGCGCGCTGGCCGTCAGCGGAACGAACGTCTACGCGGGCGGTGCGTTCACCACCATCGGTGGCGGCGCGTCCCGGCAGTACCTCGCCGCGATCGACAAGACCTCCGGCCTGGCGACGGCGTGGGACCCGAGCCCCAACGGCTTCGTGTACGCCGTCGCGGCGACATCGTCGGTGGTGTTTGCCGGTGGCGCCTTCACCCTGGTCGGTCAGCAGCGGCGCACCCGCGTCGTCGCCGTCGATCCGTCCACAGGGTTCGCGACGGACTTCAACCCGGAGGTGAACAACGACGTGACCGCCGTCCTGGTGTCTGGGTCGACGGCCTTCATCGGCGGCGTCTTCTCCCGGCTCGGCGCCGAGGCCGCGAGCAACTTCGCGTCGTTCGGCTCCCCGGCGCCGGCGAACCTCTCACCACCGGTGGTCTCGGGCGCGCCCGCCGCCGGCGGCTCGACGAGCTGCAGCCAGGGCTCCTGGACGGGCAGCCCGACCGGCTTCGCCTACGAATGGCTTCGCGACGGCTCGCCCATCGCAGGTGAGAACGCGTCGACGCACACAGTCACCGCTGCCGACGCCGGTCACGGTCTCTCGTGCCGGGTCACCGCGCGCAACGACACCGCGGGAGCCTCAGCGGAGAGCGCACCGGTCGGCGTGGCGGTCACCGGCGCGACGGGGCCGACCGGCGCAGCCGGTCCGAGCGGGGCCTCGGGGCCTACGGGTCCGGTCGGAGCCACGGGTGCCGAAGGACCGAAGGGCGCGGACGGCGCCACGGGACCCGCAGGCCCCGCCGGCAAGAACGCGCGGGCGACGTGCAAGGTCGCCAAGCCCCGCAACGGCAAGGTCCGGGTGACCTGCACCGTGAAGCTCGTCAGCGCCACCCGCGTGGTGCGTGCTCGCGTGGCGACCCGGCGGGCAACCGTTCAGCAGCATGGTGGGCGGGTGCGCGTGGCCGTGCAGGGTCTGCGCCTGCACCGTGGCCAGACCGTCACGGTGACCCTCTCGCCCAGGACCGGCAACGCCGTCCGCCTGCGGGTTCGACTGACCTGACGCCGAAAATGTTGTGGTCGATGTCAGTGGTGCCCACCGTCGCGAAGCAGGGAGCCGTGACGGAGCATCGGCCGCATGCACGGAACGCGCTTTGCCAACGTCATCTCGCTGCTCGCGCTCGTCGTCGCGCTGGGCGGCAGCGCCTATGCGGCGCTGCGCGTGACCGGCAAGAACGTGGCCGACGGATCGCTGACCGGCGCCGACATCAAGAAGCGCTCGGTGCCGGTCAACCGGCTGAAGGGCAAGCTGCCCGCGGGCGCCGCGGGCGCGGCGGGCGCGGCCGGGCCGAAGGGCGAGACAGGCGCGAAGGGCGACACGGGACCGGCGGGACCGGCCGGCGCCCCGGACACCTCGCAGTTCTTCACCAAGGCCGAGAGCGACGCGCGGTTCGTGCGCCCGGGCGAGACGATCGTCGCGATGTGGCCACACAACTTCCTGCTGTTCAACAACGTGAACATCTTCAAGGCCACGGAGTCGGCGAGCATGACCGCGACGGCCACCGGCATGAGCGGGTTCGCGCTCTACCCCGACGCGCCGGTCGAGATCCAGGGCAAGCCGCTCAAGCTCGTCGGTCTCGACGCGTGCTACGACGCGAGCTCGGCGGGCGTGGCCATGACCGCGATCTACCTGTTCGTCAACCGTGTGCCGCGCACCGACACCCCGCTGGCCACCGACACGCCGGTCTACGCGACGTTCAACCCGCCCGCCGACGGCGTCGGCTGCCAGCGGCTGGACCTTCCGACGCCGTTCACGCTGACCGCCGACGACACCGTGCGCGCGAGCACGCAGGTCAACTGGACCGCCACCGGTGGCGCGGGCTCGCTGGGCCTCGGGCGCTGGGCGTTCGTCTTCGCGTCGAGCTGACGGTTGCTTTCCAACGTACGGAGTGGGATGGTCGAGACCGGTCCACACCCACCCCTGGCAGGGACGCAAGGAGGCCGAGATGCTCGGCCGTATCCGCACCCTCGCCGGTCCAGCAGCAGTCCTCTTGTCGATGGCCCTTGCGCCGGGCGCCGCCGCGGCGATCTCCGATCAGCCGCTGGACACGTGGGTGACCAACGGGCAAGTGAACGCCCTGGCCCGCAGCGGCAATTCCATCTACCTCGGCGGGGATTTCGACTATGTCGGTCCGAACACCGGGGACGGGGTGACGCTGTCGCCCGACGACGGAGCGCTGACCGCGCCCGCGCTGCGCATCGACGGTGTCACCGCGTCTGTCGCCGATGACGCCGGCGGGTTCTACATCGGCGGCGGGTTGACGCACGTCGGGGGGCACGCTCGCGCCGGCCTCGCCCACGTGCTCGCCGACGGGACGCTTGACGCGTCGTTCAACCCCGGCGTCGCAGGCGGCTCCCTGCTCGCCATGGCGCTGTCGGGATCGACGCTCTACGTGGGGGGCGACTTCACATCCGTCGGCGGCGTGCCGCGCAACGGATTTGCCGCCATCGACACGAGCACCGGCGTGGTGAGCGCCTGGGACCCGGCGCCGAGCTTGGCGGGCTCGACCCCGGTGATCGCCGCCCTGGCCGTGTCCGGATCGACGGTCTACGCGGGCGGCGTCTTCGACACGATCGGCGGGCAGGCGCGCATCGACCTGGCCGCGCTCGACGCCGGGACCGGCCTCGCGACGGCGTTCGTCGCGGATGTCGACGTCCAGAACGCGTTTCCCACCGTCGTCGCACTCGGCGGCTCCACGCTCTACGTCGGGGGCTACTTCAACGGCATCTCCGGCCAGGCGCGCAACCACCTCGCGGCGGTGGACGCCACGACAGGAGCCGTCGCTCCGTGGAACCCCGCCTCGGACCTGAGCGGCCCGCCCGCCGCCATCGCCGCGTCGGGAACCACGGTCTACGTGGGCGGGGGCTTCTCGACGATCGGCGGACAGAGCCGCAACGGCCTCGCCGCCCTCGTCGCGAGCACCGGCCTGGCCACGGCCTGGAACCCCGCAACCGACGCCAGGGCGACCGCCATCGCCGTCGACGGCTCCACGGTGTACGTCGGCGGGAGCTTCACCGTGGCAGGCGGCGCGGCGCGTCACGGGGGCGCCGCGCTCGACGCCGTGTCCGGCCTCGCCGGCTCGTGGGATCCGTCCATCGGGGGAGCGGCGGCGACGCTGGCCGTATCGGGATCGGCCATCTTCGCCGGTGGCGGCTTCCGCTCGGTGGGCGGCGTCCCGCGCCGGAACCTCGCCGTCCTGGATGCGGCGACCGGGATCCCGACCTCCTTAGCTCCCAACCCAGACGCCCAGGTCCTCGCGCTACGCATCGCCGGCTCGCTGATCTACGTGGGCGGCGACTTCCACTCGGTCGGCGGACAGGCCCGCGACTACCTCGCCGCGCTCGACACGACCACGGGCGCGCCGACGTCCTTCAACCCGGCCCCGGACAGCACCGTGCGGTCCCTCGTGGCCAGCGGCTCCGTGTTGTACGCCGGGGGCGACTTCAGCTCGATCGGCGGCCAGACCCGAAATTATGTCGCCGCGCTCAACACCACCACCGGCCTGGCCACGGCGTTCAACCCCAACGCGTCTGACACCGTCTACGCGCTGCAGCTGTCGGGCACGACGCTCTACGCCGCCGGCGACTTCACGGCGATCGGCGGCCAGACCCGCCACCGGCTTGCCGCGCTCGACACCACGACCGGCCTGGCCACGGCCTTCAACCCCAACGCCTCCAGCACCGTCTACGGGCTGGAGCTGTCGGGCACGACGCTCTACGCCGGCGGCTCCTACACGACGATCGGCGGCCAGACCCGCCACCGGCTTGCCGCGCTTGACACCACGACCGGCCTGGCCACGGCATGGGACCCGGACGCCTCGAGCTCTGTCCTGACGCTCGCGCTGTCGGGCACGACGCTCTACGCCGGCGGCTACTTCACCACGATCGGGGGACAAGCCCGCCGGCGACTGGCCGCGGTCGATACCACCACCGGCCTGGCCAGAGCCTGGAATCCCGACTCGGACAGCGGCGTTCAGGCGCTGCTGTTCTCCGGGACGACGCTGTACGCCGCCGGCGGCTTCAGGCGGCTCGGCAACCGCTCGCACGGCGGCTTTGCCGTGTTCGGCACACCGAGTCCCACGGCGACGGCGCTGCCGACGCTGAGCGGCACCGCGCTGCAGGGGCAGATGCTGTCGTGCTCCACGGGCAGCTGGACCGGGCGCCCGGCGTCGTTCGCCCGCCAGTGGCTGCGTGACGGGGCGACCATCGGCGGCGAGACCGCGACGACCTACCTGGTGGCGCCGGCCGACGTCGGTCATGCGGTCTCCTGCCGCGTGACCGCGACCAACGACACTGCCGCGGTGAGCGCCACCAGCCTGGTCCTGACGGTCCCGGCCAACGGCACCAACGGGACCAACGGGACGAACGGCACGAACGGCACCACGGGGGCCACTGGAGCCGCGGGGGCGACCGGAGCCACCGGCGCCACCGGCGCCACCGGCGCCGCGGGCAGCAACGGCACGGCGGGCGCCAACGGGACCGATGGGGCCGCCGGCGCGGCCGGTCCCACCGGCGCGCGAGGCCCCCGGGGCCGCGACGCGAAGGTGACCTGCACCGCCCCCCGCAAGCCGATCAACGGCCGGATCAGGATCACCTGCTCGGTCAAGCTCTCGTCCCGGATCGTCGCGGCGGCCATCTCGGCCAACGGCCGCAGCTGGAAGGCCACCGCGACGCGCGGGCGCAGCGGAAGGCTGACGATCCGCAGCGCGGCGCGGCTGCGCGCCGGCGCGAAGGCGACCCTCGTGCTGACGCCGCGCCGAGGCCGGACGATCCGCCTGGCGGTGGCCATCCGCTGAGCGCTCGGCCTACCATCCCCGGCGTGTCCCAGCTGACCATCGCGCAGGTCTCGCCCTACACGTGGGAGACCGACAACGAGGTCAACCGCCAGATCGAGCGCACGGCCCACGAGCTCGTCCGCCGCGGCCATCGCGTGGCCATCGTCGCGCCCTCCTCGTCCCAGGCGGCGGTGCGCGAGACGCGCAAGCGGCTGCGCGACGGCACGGTGTGGCAGAGCGGCGGGCCCGAGGTGCTCGCGGTCTCGGAGTCGATCGCCCCGCAGGGACGCCGCGCCGCCCTTCCCGTCGACGTCGGCCGCGCCGTCGACGCGCTG
This sequence comes from Solirubrobacteraceae bacterium, assembly GCA_045805505.1. GTDB lineage: Bacteria > Actinomycetota > Thermoleophilia > Solirubrobacterales > Solirubrobacteraceae > BP-464. Next base: position 18,895 of record JBJMLA010000077.1, on the reverse strand, counting down.
TTCGAGGCGGTCGAGTTCGACGTCGTCCACGTCCACGAGCCGTGGGCGCCGAGCGTCGCCAGCGCCGCGCTGCGCGTCTCGCCCTACCTCAACGTCGGCACGTTCCACGCGCCGACCGAGCGCGTCGTCTCCACGCAGGTCGCGCGCAAGCTCGTCCAGCTCGTGTTCGGCCGGATCGACGCGCGGATCGCCAGCTTCGATGCGACCGCGGCACTGATGCGCCGGTTCTTCCCCGGCGACTACCGGGTGATCCTGCCGGGCGTCGACCAGGCTCCCGCCGCGAGCGAGACCAGCCGCCCGCGGATCGTCTTCGTCGACCGCGAGGAGCGCGGCGCGCTGCGGCTGTTCCTGCGCGCGCTGCGGCGCCTGGACCCCGGGCTCGACTGGGAGGCGACGGTCATCAGCGCCCGCGGACCCTCGTCGACGACGCCGCTGCGCGCCGAGCTGCGCGAGCGCATCACGTTCGTCGAGGACGCCGAGATCGACGGCGACATCCTCGTCGCCGCGGGCGACGGCAGCGCGCCCGCGCCGGGCGTGCTGCTGCGGGCGCTCGCGGTCGGGGCCGTGCCGCTCGCCTCCCGCCTGCCCGCGTACGAGGAGCTGATCGGCGACGGCTGCGGCCTGCTGTTCGAGCCCGGCGACACCGAGGTGCTCGCCGAGCAGCTCGAGCGGCTGATCGGCGATGCCCAGCTGCGCGCCCGCCTGCGCGAGGCCGGCGACGCCATCCGCCACAGGCTGTCGTGGGAGCGCGTGACCGACGAGCTCGAGGCCGCCTACGCCGAGCTCGTCGCCCGCCGCCACCCCACCGGCGGCAATCCCGCGGTGCGCGCGCGGCTGACGCGCCGCCGGATGATCGACGTCGACCTGCACATGCACACCGACCACTCCTACGACTGCGCCACACCGGTCGAGGTGCTGCTGGCGACGGCGAAGGAGCAGGGCCTCGGCGCGATCGCGGTGACCGAGCACAACGAGATCTCCGGCGCGCTGGCCGCCGCCGCCAAGGCCGAGCAGTTCGGCGTCAAGGTCATCGTCGGCGAGGAGGTCAAGACCGCCGAGCAGGGCGAGGTCATCGGCCTGTTCCTCACCGAGAAGATCCCGCGCGGCATGACGCTGCAGGAGACGGTCGCCGAGATCAAGCGCCAGGGCGGCCTGGTCTACGTCCCGCATCCGTTCGACCGGATGCACTCCGTGCCCGACTACGAGCACCTGCTGGCGATCCTCCCCGACATCGACGCGATCGAGGTCTACAACCCGCGCGTGGCCATCGGCTCCTTCAACGAGGAGGCCGAGCGCTTCGCCCGCAAGTACCGCATCGTCGCGGGCGCCGGATCGGACTCCCACGTCGCCCAGGGGCTGGGCAGCGTGCGCATCCGGATGCACGACTTCGACGGGCCCGAGGAGTTCCTGGAGTCGCTGCGGACCGCCGACATCATCACCAAGCCGTCGAGCCTGCTCTACGTGCAGGCGCTGAAGTTCCTCGAGACCAAGGCCACTCCGGCGGGCGCGCGGCGCGCCCGCAAGGAGCGGCGCGTGCGCAGAGCGACCCGCAAGGCGTGATGCAGGGCGAGGGAGCGCGCCCGGGGCCGTCGAATCCCCTGGCACCAATGCCCGCGACCGACGACGAGATCCGCGAGAAGTACCTCGAGCGCGCCATCCGCGAGCTCAACGCTCTTACGCGGGAGCTCCAGACCTGCGACCTGTGCCCGCGGGGCAACCGCGTGCCGGTGCTCGGCTCCGGCCACCCGCAGGCCGACATCCTCATGCTCAAGTACGCACCACGCGTCTCCGAGGTCGAGGAGGGCGTCGCGTTCTATGGCCGCAGCGGCACCGCGCTGATGAAGTCCCTCAAGCGCCTGGGCATCGACCCGCTGGCCGTCTACGGGACCCTGTGTGTCAAGTGCCCGGTCACCGATCCGTCCCTCGCCGACCCGGGCTGCGTCCAGCGCCTGGTCGAGGAGATCGCGATCGTCCAGCCGCGCATGGTCGTCGTGATGGGCTCCGACGCCCTCGGCGTCCTCAACGAGCTCGGGCTGCCCCTGGCGCGCCCCGTCGAGGACCGTCCCGGCGTCGTGCAGTCGCTGACGCCGTCGGTCGAGACGCTGGTGGTCCCCAACATCGACGACTCCCTCGACGAGGAAGCGGCCAAGCGCGAGTTCTGGTCGTCCTTCAAGGTCCTCGGCGAGTGGTACGGCGACCTGCCGCCCTACTAGGCGCGACCGTCGTTGCGCTGGTCTACTTCCTCGTCGCGGGGGAGCTGCCCGACCTCGGATCGGGCGATGCGGCGGTACTGGTCGCCGGGCTCGTGGGCGTCGGCTTCGTCGCCGCGATCGTCCTGGGCGTCGCCGCCGCCGGCGAGGAGCTCTTCCCGCTGACGCTGCTGTTCCTCGGCAGCTTCATGCTCGTGGCGGGCATGGACGCGGCCGGGGCCGGGTCGAGCGTCTCGGCGTTCGAGGCGGTCGCCGCCGGCACGTTCGGCGTCCTGCTCGGGCGCTGGCTGGCCGCCCCGGCGGTGGCGTTCGCCATCCCGATCTTCGTGGCCATCATCGATGCGTGGAGCGTCGCTTCGGGGCCGAGCTCGCGCCTGTCCGAGAGCGGGGCGCGCGGGGCGGCCGAGCTGAGCTTCGACCTGCCGGCGTGGGGCGACGCGCCCGGTGCCGCGTCGCGCCTGGGTCTCGTGGACGCCATCTTCCTGGCCATGTTCAGCGTCTGGGCCGCGCGCTTCGGGCTGCGGCGGCGGGCGACCGCCGTCGGCATGGTCGCCGGCCTGTTCGCCGCGGTGATCCTGTCGGTCCTGCTCGATCGCGCGGTGCCGGCGCTGCCGCTCGTCGCGGTCGGCTACTGGATCGCCAACCTCGACCGCTTCGGGCAGCTGCTTGCCCGCGAGCAGACGGGGTAGAGACCGGACATGGACCTCGAAGAGAAGACCTTGGAGTCGGCCGGCGCGACCTGCCAGGAGTGCGGGGCCACGCTCACCGAGCGCGAGCAGGCCGCGGTGCTCGAGTCCGGCGGCCCGAACCTCTGCGCGATCCACGCGGCGGAGCAGGTGCCGCTGGATCCCGAAGAGGCGCCCGAGCTCTAGGCGCCGGGCAGCAGCACGACCTTGCCGAGCTTGGACCCGGCGGCGAAGCGCTCGTAGGCGGCCGCGGCCTCCTCGAGCGGGAAGGTCGCGGCGACCGGGACCTGCAGCGCGCCCTGCTCGAACAGCGGCAGCACGTGGCGCTCCATGGCGCGCGCGGTGGCCGCCTTCTCCTCGAGCGGCCGGGCGCGAAGCGTGGAGGCGCGCAGCGACGCGCGCTTGCCCATCAGCGCCAGCAGGTTGACCTCCGCCTTGAAGCCGCCGCCCACGCCGATGACGACGATCCGGCCGCCGGTCTCCAGGGCCTTGAGATCGTCCGGGATGTTCGGCGCGCCGACGAGCTCGAGGATGACGTCGAACGGCCCGTGCTCCTCGAAGCCCTCCGGCGCGAGCACCTCGTGGGCGCCGAGCTCCGACACGCCGTCGCGCAGCTCCTCGCTGCGCACCGTCGCGGTGACGTGCGCGCCGGCGGCGCGCCCGAGCTGGACCGCGGCGCTGCCCACCCCGCCCGCCGCGCCGTGGACGAGCAGCCGCTCGCCGGCGCGCAGGCCGCACTGGGTGAAGACCGCGTCGTGGGCGGTGGTGAAGACCTCGGGTACGCCGCCGGCCTGCGGCCAGTCCAGGCCGGCCGGGACGGGCATGAGCTGGCGCTCGTGGACGACCGCCAGCTCACCCTGGCCGCCGCCGCCGACGATGGCCATGACGCGGTCGCCCTCGGCGAAGCGCGTCGCGGCCGGACCGAGACCCACGACCTCGCCGGCCAGCTCGAGGCCCGGGATGTCGGGCGGCGACCCGGGCGGCGCCGGGTAGGCGCCCTTGCGCTGCAACATGTCGGCGCCGTTGAGCCCGGCGCCGCGGACGCGGACGAGGACCTCCCCCGACCCCGGCTCGGGATCCGGGTGCTCCTCGATGACGATCTCTCCGTCGCGGACGGTGGCGGCACGCATGGCGCGCCAGCTTACGAGTGATCCACAGGGGCGGGCGGGCACGCCCTCTGCATGGCCAAGTCACTGAGGAAGGGCGACAAGGTCGCCTGGAGCACGTCGCAGGGCGAGACCGACGGGAAGGTCGCCAAGAAGCTGACCTCGCCGACCAAGATCAAGGGCCACGAGGTCAAGGCGTCCCAGGACGACCCGCAGTACCTCGTCGAGTCGTCGAAGACGGGCGCGAAGGCCGCGCACAAGCCTGGCGCGCTGAAGAAGCGCTAGCCCGCGCGGTCGAGCACCGCGACGCACTCGACGTGGTGCGTCTGCGGGAACATGTCGACGGGCCGGACCTTCTTGAGCACGTAGCCGGCCTCGGTCAGCTGCGCCGCGTTGGGCGCCAGCGTCGTCGGGTTGCAGGAGACGTAGACGATCCGCTTGGGGTTGGCCTCGATGACCCGGCGGACGATCTTCTGCGACAGGCCGGCCCGCGGGGGGTCGACCACGAGGACGTCCGGGCGGCCCGCCCGCTCGACGAGGTCGCGCATGGCCAGGCGCACGTCGCCGGCGAAGAAGTGCGCGTTGCCGATCTCGTTGCGCTTGGCGTTGGCGATCGCGTCGCGCGCGGCGTGCTCGACGATCTCGACGCCCCACACCTCGCCGGCGCGGCCGGCCAGCGACAGGCCGATGGTGCCGATGCCGCAGAACAGGTCGAAGACGCGCTCCCAGCCCTTGAGCTGGGCGTACTCGATGGCGATCGCGTAGAGCTGCTCGGCCATCTCGGTGTTGGTCTGGAAGAACGCATCGGGCGAGATGGCGAAACGCAGGCCGCCGAGCTCCTCGTCGAGCGCGGGCGGGCCGGAGAGGTGCTCGGTGTAGCCGCCCTGCGTCGTCTCGGCGACGCCGGCCGCCTGGGTCCAGAAGACACCGCCGTCGCCCGGAACGGCCGCGGCGAGCGCGTCGCCGTCGAGCTCGCCCTTGCTGGTGACCAGGCGAACCTGCAGCTGGCCGGTCCGGCGCCCCTCGCGGATGATGAGGTTGCGCAGGAAGCCGAGCTGCGAGCGGCGGTCCCACGGCTCGTAGCCCTCGGCCCGGAGGTGCTCGAGGACGGCCCTGCGGACGTCGTTGACCTGCTCGGAGACCAGCAGGCAGTCGTCCATGTCGACGATGTCCTCCCAGCTGCCGGCCGCGTGGAAGCCGCAGACCAGCCGGTCGTCCTGGCGGCCGAAGGAGAACTCGACCTTGTTGCGGTAGCGCCACTGCTGCTCGGCGGGCACGATCGGCTCGACCTCGAAGCCGTCGAGCTTGCCGATGCGCCGCAGCGCGTCCTCGACCTGCTCGGCCTTGATCTCGAGCTGGCGCTCGTAGGGCAGCACCTGCCACGGCGCCCCGGGATGGTCGGCGACCGGCGGGATGCGCTCGGGGCTGGGCTCGAGGACCTCGAGGGTGCGCGCCTCGGCGTAGGCGCGCTTGCTCTTGGTGATGACGGCACGGACGCGGTCGCCGGGGATCGCACCGCTGACGAACAGCACGTAGCCCTCGAGCCGGGCGACGCCGGCGCCGCCGTGGGCCATCGAGTCGATGGTGACCTCGACCTCGGCCGGCGGCTTGGGCGGACGCGCGCGGGGCGCGGTCTCGGACGCGACGCTCATCCGAGCGCGCGGTCGACGGCGGTGAGGACCGACTTGCGGTTCGCGTTGCGGCGCTCGTGGTCGCGCACCTTGCGCAGCTGGGCCGGCGTGAGGTCGGTGAGGCGCTCGGCGATCTGCGCCGCCGTGAGGTCGTCGTAGCCCATGACGGGGAACGTCGAGCCGAGGCCGGCCGCGCGGCGGGCCTTGTCGACCTGGCGGACGATCGCGTCGGTGCTCTCGGCGGTGCGGCGCCTGCTCGAGCCCAGCAGCGTGTCGACGTCGGCCAGCAGGTCCTGGGCCTGGCGACGGCCGATGCCCATCAGGCTGGCGGCGAGCTCCTCGGCGTCGTCGCGCGTCATGCGGCCGCGGCGCACCGCGTCCTCGAGCGTCTCGTTGATGCGCTCGCGCGTCAGCAGGACGCCCTTGGTCAGCGTCAGTCGCAGCTCGGCGAGCGAGTCGCGCAGCGAGGCCTCCGTGGCCGCTGCGCCCTTCGCCGGCGCGCGCTTGGCGGCGCTCGCCTTCTTCTTGGGCTGCGACATGGCTCCGAGGCTACCCGCAGAGCAGTTCGAGCAGCGCCTTCTGGGCGTGGCGGCGGTTCTCCGCCTGGTCCCAGATGCGCTGGCGCGGGCCGTAGAGCACGTCGGCCGTGATGTCCTCGCCCGGCTTGGCCGGGAGGCAGTGCAGGGCGACGGCGTCCTCGCGCGCGAGGTCGAGCAGCGCGTCGTTGATCTGATAGCCCGACAGCGCCGCGCGGCGCTCGTCGGCGGTCTCCTCGTCGCCCATGCTGACCCAGACGTCGCCGTAGACGGCGTGCGCACCGGCGACGGCCTCGGCCGGGTCGCGCAGCAGCGTCGCGCCGTGCGGATCGCCCTCGAGCTCGTAGCCCTCGGGCGAGGCAACGGCCAGCTCGACGCCCGCGATCGCGCAGGCGATGGCCAGCGAGCGCGTGACGTTGTTGCCGTCGCCGACGTAGGCGAGCTTGAGGCCCTCGAGCGTGCCGAACGTCTCACGCAGCGTCTGCAGGTCGGCCAGGGCCTGGACCGGGTGATGCTCGCTGGTGAGCATGTTGAAGACCGGGATCGAGCCCTCGGCGGCGAGCTCGGAGACCGTCGCGTGCGGCCCGGTGCGCACCCCGACGGCCTGCACGTGACGCGAGAGCACGAGCGCGGTGTCCTTGACCGACTCGCCGCGCTCGAGCTGCAGCTCGCCCGGCCGCAGCACCATCGGATGGCCGCCGAGCTCGACGACGCCGGCCTCGAACGACAGCCGCGTCCGGGTGCTCGGGCGCTCGAACAGCAACGCGATGACCTGACCGTCGAGTGCGTCGGACGATCGCGGGGCAGACTTCAGCTCGGCGGCGCGCTTCAGAAGCGCGAGCTGCTCATCGCGATCGAGCTCTGCACCGGTGAGGAAATGCCGTGTCAAGAAGAAGACCCTAGTGCTCGTCCTGACCTGGAACCTCTACCACGGCCGCCGAATTGTTGAGGGGCCTGGCCCCTCGACGATCGGTGATCACCTGGCGGAGTTCCGTGAGGCGATCGCCGGGTGGGAGTGGAACGTGGCCCTGCTGCAGGAGGTGCCGCCGTGGTGGCCGGCCGAGCTGGCGCGGGCGGCGGGGGCGCAGGAGCGCACGGCGCTGACGTCGCGCAACCTCGGGCTGTGGCTGCGCCGGCCGATCGCGCAGCGCCGGCCCGACCTGATCAAGTCCAACGGCGGCGGGGCCAACGCGGTCCTCGTACGCGGGGAGATCGCCGAGCACAGGACCCGCCGGCTGCGCTGGTGGCCCGAGCGCCGGGTGGTGCACGCGGTGCGGCTGGGCGACGGCACGTGGGTGGGCAACCTGCACGCCCAGGTCCACTCCGAGGAGCGCGCGCAGGCCGACATCGGCGTGTCGGCCGAGACCGTCCGGGCCTGGTCGCGCGGTGCGCCGTTCGTCGTCGGCGGCGACCTCAACGTGCGCGTGCCGGTCGCCGCCGGCCTGCTCCACGCCGGTGGCCACGGCGTCGACCACGTGCTGTGCTCGGGCTTCGAGCCGGCCGGCCAGGACGTGCCCGACCGCGGGGTGCTGTCTGACCACGCCCCGGTCATCGTCGAGCTGCGGGAAGGAACGGGCGCGCAGCGACGTCAGTAAGGGGCATGAGAGCACTCCTTGCCATCAGCGCCACGCTCGTCCTGTTCGCCGCCGGTTGCGGCGGCGACGACAGCGACGACTCGTCCGCGAGCGACACCACCTCGACCGCCCGCGGGTACTCCTCCGACCAGGGCGCCGCGACCTCCGGCGACAAGGTCGACATCAAGAACTTCGCGTTCAACCCCGCCGACAAGACGGTCAAGGTCGGCACGAAGATCACGTGGACCAACGGGGACTCGGCCGAGCACAACGTCGTCGCCGACGACGGCACGTTCAAGTCCGAGGATCTCGAGCAGGGCGACACGTTCGTCTACACCGCCGACAAGCCCGGCACGTTCTCCTACGTCTGCACCTACCACTCGCAGATGAAGGCCACGCTCACGGTGAAGTAGCTTGCGGGCGATGCGCATCGCCCTGCTTCCGATCGCCGCCGTCGCCGCCGTCCTCCTGGCCGGCTGCGGCGGCGACGACTCCTCGTCGAGCTCCTCGTCCGCCCCGGCAACGCCGCAGACGGGCACCGTCGACGTCGGCATGAACCGCCTGAAGTTCGACCCCGACGCGATCACCGTCAAGACCGGCGCGAAGGTCGTCTGGACCGACAAGGAGAACGTCCCGCACAACGTCGTGGCCAACGAGGGCGCCGACTTCAAGTCCGACGTCTTCAACGAGGGCGAGACCTACGCGTGGACCGCCGACAAGGCCGGGACCGTCAAGTACGAGTGCACGCTGCACCCGGGCATGGACGGAACCATCACCGTCGTGGACTGACGGCTCTAGCGCTGGCGGTTGAGGCCGAAGCCGCGCAGCATCAGCAGCGCGCGCTCGCCGACCGTCCCGTGGCGCGGCAGGATGCCCAGCTGCTGCGCCGCGTCGTAGACGTCGAAGAACGCGCGGACACGCCACAGCCGCTCGCGCGGCGGGTCGAGCTCGGCGTAGAAGACGACGTGGACGACCATGAACCGCTTGGTCGCCGGGATGCCCTCGAGCTCGTGGCGGTGGGTACCCAGGACCTTGGCCGGCGCCGCGACGAACCGGCCGTCGGAGAGCCGCTCGCCGGTGCGCTCGACCCGGGCGTCCGGGAAGCCCGCCCACAGCCGCTGGGCGTGGGCGCCGATGGCCGCCGGGCCGTCGAGCGGGTCGCGCGTGAGCGGGTCCTCGTAATGGACGTCGGGCGCGCAGCAGCTCATGAACGCGCGCGGGTCGCCGCTGCCCCAGGCCGCCTCGAAGCTGTCGAGCAGCTCGTTCACGGCGTGAGGTCGGCCAGACCCTCATCGGTCGTCGAGGCCTCCGCGTAGCGCCGGCGCGGGATGCGCCCCGCGCCGCGGGCCAGGCGGCCGGCGTCGACGCCGTGGCGGAACGCCTGCGCCATGGCCACCGGGTCGTGCGCGCGGGAGATGGCGCTGGCCACGAGGATGCCGTCGCAGCCCAGCTCCATCGCCAGCGCGGCGTCGCTGGCCGTGCCGAGGCCGGCGTCGCAGATGACGGGCAGCTGCGTCTGCTCGCGGATCAGCGTGAGGTTGTAGGGGTTGCGGATGCCCATGCCGCTGCCGATCGGCGATCCCAGCGGCATGATCGCAGCGCAGCCCACGTCCTCCAGGCGCCGCGCGAGCACGGGATCGTCGGTGGTGTAGGGCATGACCGTGAAGCCATCGTCGACGAGCTCCTCGGCGGCGGCCAGCAGCTCGGGCGCATCGGGCAGCAGCGTGCGCTCGTCGCCGATGACCTCGAGCTTGAGCCAGTCGGTCTCGAACGCCTCGCGGGCGAGCTGGGCGGTGCGCACCGCGTCGCGGGCCGTGTAGCAGCCGGCGGTGTTCGGCAGGACGTCGACGCCGTGGGCATCGAGGACGTCCATCAGCGATCCCTGCGCCCCCGGATCGATGCGGCGCAAGGCCACCGTGACCATGCTCGTGCCGGTCACCGCGATCGCCTCGCCGAGCGTCTCGAGCCGCGTGAAGCCACCGGTCCCGAGGATCAGCGGGTCGATCTCCTTGCCCGCGACGATCATCCGCCCTGCACCGCCATGACGACCTCGACCTTGGCCTCGTCGGCCAGCGTCGTGCGGTCCCAGGCGCCGCGCGGCACCACCTCGCCGTCGACGGCCACCGCCACCCCGCGGTCGGGCGCGTCGAGCGCCGCGAGCAGCTCGCGGACGGTCGTGCCCGGCGCCACGTCGCTCGGATCGCCGTTGACCGAGATCACGCGCCCACCTCAGCGAAGCGGCCCGGCGCGAACGGCGCGGCCTCGGGCGGTAGCTCCTCGCCGGCCAGCAGCGCGGCGATCGCCTCGCCCGTCAGCGGGGCGAGCAGGATGCCGTTGCGGTGGTGGCCGGTGGCGAGCACGACACCATCCTCGCGCTCGCCGAGCAGCGGGCCGTTGTCGGGCGTTCCCGGGCGCAGCCCGGCGGCCGCCTCCTCGAGCACCATCTCGTCGATCCCGGGCACCAGCATCTGCGCCTCCTGCAGCAGCTCGCGGACGCCTCCGGCGGTCACGGTGACGTCGAAGCCGCGCTCCTCCATGGTCGCGCCCAGGATGTAGCGGCCGTCCTCGCGCGGCACCAGGTAGAAGCGCTCGTGGCGGATCACGCGGTGCAGCAGCCCCGGGCCGTCGGGATCGCGCAGGCGCAGGATCTGGCCCTTGACCGGGCGCACCGGCGCGCCGGCCCAGGCCCCCGTGGCCAGCACCACGTGGCCGGCCGCCGGCAGCTCGGTGACGTCCTCGTCCGGGCGCAGCGTCACGCCGGCTTGCTCGCAGGCGGCGATCAGCGCCTCGACGAGCGCACGGGGGTCGACGGCGTGATCGCCCGAGGCGTCGAGCGCGCCGCGCACGCCGGGCGCGAGACCGGGCTCGAGCTTGCGCGCCTCGCTGCCGCGCAGCCGTGTCACCGACAGGCCCAGCTCCTCGCGCAGCGCACGCTCGCGGTCGAGCGCCTCGAGCTCGTCGGCATCGCGCGCGACGACCAGCGTGCCGCACTCGCGGTAGGCGGTGCCCAGGCCGAGCTCGGCCGCGAACGCGGGCCAGCGGCGCAGGCTCGCCAGCCCGGCGCGCAGCAGCGCGGGCTCCCCCGCGTCGGCCTCGGAGACCGGAGCGAGCATCCCCGCGGCCACCCGGGACGCGCCGCCGCCCAGCGGTCCGCGGTCGAGCACCGTCACCGACATCCCGCGCAGCGCCGCCGCTCGCGCAACGGACAACCCGATCACCCCGCCGCCGATGACGGCGACGTCGGGTGCGGCAGTGGATGTGATGGCTCCCTTCGCCGGCATTGCCCGGTGCAGGTTCGGACGGTCGACGCTCGGAGAACGCCCTCTCAGCCCGGAGGCTCCCGTGTGTTGCCATGCTACTTCGCGTGAGCAGCGCCCACGAGCGGCTGGATGCCGCCCTGCTGTACTTCGTCTGCGGCCGCCGGCCGGGCGGCCGGGCGCTGGCCGACGTGCTCGCTCCCGCGCTGCGTGGCGGGGTCGACGTCTTCCAGCTGCGCGACAAGGCGGCGCCGGACGAGGAGATCCTCGAGGCAGCTGCTCAGGCCCGCGCCCTGTGCGCCGAGCACGGCGCGCTGTTCATCGTCAACGACCGCCCCGACCTCGCGGTCGCCGCGGGCGCCGACGGCGTGCACGTCGGCCAGGAGGACATGCCGGTCGAGCAGGCGCGCGCGATCGTCGGCGACGGCCTGATCGTCGGCCGCTCCACGCACGAGCCCGACCACCTGGCCGGCTCCGCCGACGCCGACTACGTGGCCGTGGGCCCGGTGCACGCGACCCCGACCAAGCCCGGCCGCCGCGCGGCCGGCATCGACTACGTGCGCCACGCCGCCGCGCACGCACCCGTCGGCATCCCGTGGTTCGCCATCGGCGGGATCGACGAGGACAACGTCGGCGACATCGTCGCCGCGGGCGCGCGGCGCATCGTCGTGGTCCGCGCGATCGCCGAGGCCGCCGATCCGGAGCGCGCCGCCCGCGCGCTGCGCTCCGCCGTCGCCGGGGAGGCCGTCGTTGGGTAAGCGCAGCCGCAAGAAGTCGGTGGCGGGGCGGGTGGAGGCGCAACCCCGCTCGATGGAGCGCGGCTACGAGCGCTCGCGCGAGCGCAACGAGGCGATCCGCCAGTCGCTCGAGCCGCTGGCCCCCGGCGAGCGCCCGGGCGCCGTCACCGTCGCGGCGATCGTCTCGCTCGCCATGGCACTGGCGAACACCATCGCCGCCGTCGCCGGCGAGGCGCTGGGCAGCAACGCGCTGAGCTTCACGATCATGTCCAACGTCGTGCTCTTCGCCTGCGCGTGGGGCATGTGGTTCGGCGCCCGCTACTGGGCGGTGCTCGGCTTCATGGTCGTGCTCGTCTTTCAGATCCTCACGCTGTCGGCCGCCGTGGTCGTGGTCGAGAAGTGGTGGGTCGGGCTGATCATCGTCGTCGTCATCGGGTTGCTGTGCTGGATGTTCTGGAAGCTCATCCGCGCGCTCGCGCGGATCCAGATGCCCGAGCGGCAGTCGGCCTCCCCCCGCTAGGGTCCAAGGCATGGCTGCTAGCTCCTATGACTGCGTCGTCATCGGGTCCGGGCCGGGCGGTTACGTCGCCGCCATCCGGGCCGCCCAGCTCGGCATGAAGACCGCGGTCGTCGAGAAGGACGTGATCGGCGGGCGCTGCCTGAACTACGCGTGCATCCCGGCCAAGGCCGTGCTGCGCGTGGCCGATGTCCTCCAGGAGATCCGCGACGCCGACGAGTTCGGCATCACGGTGTCTGACCCGACCGTCGACTTCGGCGCTGTGGGCGAGCGGCGCAAGAAGGTCATCAAGACGCTGACCGGCGGCGTGGCCGGCCTGATGAAGAAGAACGAGATCGACGTGATCGAGGGCTTCGGCAGCGTTACCGCGGAGGGCAACGTGAAGGTCGGCGGGAACTTCGACGGCGACGAGATCGAGGTCGCCAAGGCCGTCATCCTGGCCTGCGGCTCGGTCAAGCGGCCGATCCCCGGGCTGGAGTTCGGCGGCAAGGTGATCGGCACCGAGGAGGCCTGGGCGCTCGAGGAGCTCCCGAAGAAGATGGTGGTCATCGGGGCCGGCGCGTCGGGCTCGGAGATCGCCAGCGCCTACGCGCGGCTCGGCACCGAGATCACGCTGTTCGAGGGTCTCGACCGCGTGCTGCCGTCCGAGGACGCAGACATCTCCAAGCTCGCCGAGCGCGGCTTCAAGAAGCAGGGCATCACGGTCCACACCAAGACCTTCTTCGACATGGCCGAGCACGGCCAGGACGCCGACTGGATCGTCATCGCGGCCGGCCGCGCCCCCGACGTCGAGGGCCTCGGGCTGGCAGACGCCGGGGTCAAGCTCACCGAGCAGGGCCTGATCGAGGTCGACGGCGCGCTGCGCACCAGCGTCAAGGGCGTCTACGCCATCGGCGACCTGGTCCCCGGCCCCGCGCTCGCGCACAAGGCCAGCGACGAGGGCGTCATCGCCGCCGAGGACGCCGCCGGCCTGAGCACCCATCCGATCGTCCACGTCGACATCCCGCGCGCGACGTTCTGCACGCCGAACGTCGCGAGCTTCGGCCTGACCGAGGCGCAGGCCAAGGAGGCCGGCCACGACGTCGTCGTCGGCAAGATCCAGTACGGCGCCGTCGGCGCCGGCACCGTCTACGGCGACCGCACCGGCCTGGTCAAGATCGTCGGCGACAAGAAGTACGGCGAGCTGCTCGGCGGCCACATCATCGGCGCCAAGGCGACCGAGCTCATCCAGGAGCTCGTCAACGTCCGCGCGCTCGAGGGCGGCTACCCCGAGGTCGCCCGCATGATCCACGGCCACCCGACCCTCTCCGAAGCCGTCATGGAAGCTGCCCGAGCGGCCGATGGCTGGCTCATCCACGGCTAGGACGTTCCGGTACGACCTCGCGGACCCGTTCGCCTATCTCGAGGGCGAGCGGCTGCGCACCGAGGACCCGTCGGTCGAGTGGGTTCCGGTCCTGGCCCCGCCGGCCTACCGCTGCGCGGAGGAGGTCGCGTCGCTGCGCGAGGACGTCGAGCGCCGTGCCGCCGCGATGGGGCTGCAGGCGATCCGCTGGCCCGAGCCGTTTCCCTTCGACTCCGAGCGCGCGATGCTCGCGGCGACGTACGCCAAGCAGATTGGCCGCGCCGTGGCGTTCTCGCTCGCGGCGTTCCGCCAGGCCTTCGCCGCGGGCCGGCCCCTGGACTCCGACGACAACATCGTCATCGCCGCCGCGGCCTGCGAGATGCACCCCCGCGCCGTGCTCAAGGCGCTCGACACGCGCGGCGTGCGCGAGGCGCTCGACGCCGCGACGGCGGCGGCATGAGGGCCAATCGCTCCTACCGCCTGCTGCACCGCCGCGGCGGTCGCACGCCGAGCCGCTTCGCGGCGGCCGAGCGCTTCGACCAGATCGAGGTCGTCGACATCGCTCTGGGCGAGACGGTGCTGCTCTGGGACCTGCCGTCGCGCGATGCGCCGCTGACCTTGCGCCAGCTGCGCGCGGACATGGCACAGCTCGACGGCGAGGCCTTCCTGGAGCGATGGCGCGACCGGTAGTGTCGCGCCATGAGACTCCTGGTCGCCGTCGTCGCGGCACTGGCGCTCGCCCCGGCCGCCGCTGACGCCTTCACCCCCGCCCACGGCACCTATGCGGGACACGATCTCGGCAACCGGCCCGTGCACTTCGCCTACGTCGGCCAGCACGTCGAGAGCTGGCGGCTCGACAACCGCATCGACGTCGGGCGCGCCTACGTGAGCAGCAACGGCCACGGCTTCCACGTCCACCAGGGCCACCACGACCTCAAGGGCCGCTGGACCGACGCCCGGCACGTCGCCGGCACCTACGGCTACTACCGCCAGACCAGCCGGGGCCCCGTCCACGTCACGATCCACTGGACCGCCTCGCTGCAGTAGCTACCAGGCGCCGCCACCGCCGCCGCCACCGCCGCCTCCCCCGCCGCCGGAGAAGCCGCCCCCACCGCCGCCCGAGCCGCTCGACGGCGGCGCCATCGCGCCGCTGAAGCCGCTCGACAGCCCGGAGATGCTCGAGCCCGAGTAGAAGCCGTCGCCGCCGCCTGCGTAGTAGCCGGGCATGTACAGCGAGCTCTGCTGGGCGAGCTCGGCCGGCGCGGCGATCTTCGCCGCCTGCAGCACGCGGTCGGCCAGCCCGAACGCGATGCCGTAGACCAGCAGCCGCTCCCACATGGCGATCGACGCGGGCGGCGCCTCCTGCAGGCGCGGGAAGTCGCGCAGGTAGCGCCGGAACGCGGCCCAGCGCGCCGCCTCCAACGCGGCCTTCGGCGTCCAGCGGCGGCGCAGGCGCTCGCTGCCCAGCGACACCCAGAGGACGACGGCGTTGACGACCGCCGCGGCGCCGAGCGCGATCTGCAGCACCTCCGACCAGCGGGCGCTGCGGGGCACGAAGCCGTCGGCGCCGATCCAGATCAGCACGACGGCCAGGATGGTGAAGACGAGCGCGGCGGCGACGATGGCCAGCGCGGCGCGGTTGTCGTACCAGCGGCGGCTGGAGAACTGCCGCCCGACCGCCGTCTGCCACGACGTGAACCGCTCGGCGTTCTTGACGCGGTCGCCCTTGATCTTGCCCGCCAGGTCCGAGAGCGCGACGACCTCTCCCGAGAGCGCGCTGTCCACGATGCTCGCGACCTGCTTGTCGGTCCCGGTCGCCTCGCCGGTGCCGCCGGTGCGCGACAGCGTCAGGTCCGGCTGCGGGCGCTTGCCCAGCGCTCCCCAGCTCCACTTCTCGGTCGTGATCGCCTCGGTCTTGTAGTAGCCGCGGCGGATCAGGTCGAACAGCGTGGCGGTGAACTCGGCGCCGCCGGGCTTGGTCGACTGGCGCAGCAGCGGGCCGACGAGCGCGGGCGGATCGTCGGACGGCGGCTCCTGCTCGTACTCGCGGTCGTAGTCGGGCACGCGCCGCTCGCGCGAGAGCAGCAGCCAGATGACGCCGAGGATCAGCGCGGCCGGGCCGACCGACAGCAGCAGGAAGAGCAGCAGCGTGCGGCCGATGTGGTGCAGCGCGTCGTCGATCTTGTGCCGGCTCTCCTCGAACGACGCGGCGTCGGCCTGCTCTTCGGCGAGGATCTTCGCCCGGCCGGAGCCGTGGACGACCTTCGCGCGCGCCGTCGAGGTCAGCTGCGCGCGCGGGAACAGCAGGCGCATCTCGACGAACTGCCCGGCCGGGATCTGCTCGGCGCGCAACTGCGCCTTGCCACCGGCGAACGCCGTGTCGCCGCGGACCTCGACCGGGTGGCCGAAGATCCGCGCGCTCTCGCCGCTGACACTGCGCGGCGCGGCCATGGTCGCCTGCAGGCGCCCGAGGCTCGTCTTCCACTCGTCGCCCCACACCTGGAGGTTGACGTCGACCACGTCGTCGTAGGCGACGGCGAGCCCGGAGAGGCGGTAGCGCAGCGTGAAGGTGCGACGCTCGTCGGCGGCGCGGTAGCGCCAGACGATGCGCGTGCGATCCGCCTGCCGGGCGACTCCGAACTGCGCCGGCGGCCCAGGGGTGCCGAGCTCCGTCGAGCCGCCCGGCCGGTAGTGCTCGGGACCCTCCTGGACGGAGACCTGGTCGATGCGCTCGCCGGGGCGCAGGGGGATGTCGCGGTAGCCGCCGCTGAACGGACCGACGAAGTCGAACGTGATCGCCTCCTCGACCGCGACCCCGCCGTCGGGTGCGACGCCGATCTCGACCTGCGCGCCGGGCAGCGTGAACGACTTCGCCGCGGCGGGCGACGCGCCGGCGGCGAGCGTCGCGGCGAGCGTCGCGGCGAGCGCGAGGGCCAGCGCCCGCAGGACCCTCAGAACTTCACCGCGACCGGGTCGCGGGCGGCGTCGCCGAGCTCGACCTCGAAGTACTCGCGGGTCCGGAAGCCGAAGACGCCGGCGACGATGTTCGTCGGCACCTGCTGGACCGCGTTGTTGTAGGTCAGGACCGTGTCGTTGTAGACCTGCCGGGAGACGGCGATCTTGTTCTCGGACTCGGCCAGCTGGGCCTGGAGCTGCTGGAAGTTCTCGGTCGCCCGCAGCTCCGGGTAGGCCTCGGCCACCGCCATCAGCCGGCCCAGCGCGCCGCTCAGCGCGGCCTCGGCCTGGCCCTGCTGCTCGGGTCCCTCCGCCTTCTGCGCGGCGGCGCGCGCCTCGGTCACCGCCGCGAACGTCCCCTGCTCGTGCGCGGCGTAGCCCTTGACGGACTCGACGAGGTTGGGGATCAGGTCGGACCGGCGCCGCAGCTGGACGTCGACCTGCGCCCAGGCGTTCTCCGAGCGGTTGCGCTTGCCGATCAGCCCGTTGTAGGCCGCGGCGAGCAGCACGACCAGCAGGACGACGACCACGATGGCGATGACGAGACCCATGATGGGCCGATCAGATCACGCCCGGAGGCGTGAGGCAACTACGCGCGGCCGACGCGGCCCATGTTGCGCAGGAACAGCTGCGCCGGCGTGCCGTAGACGATGGCCGCGATCCGCTCGACCAGCGACGAGCCGCGGAAGACCAGCGCGACGCGGCAGCCGCCCTCGTCGCGCGGCTCGACGACGTGGTCCATCTCGACCGGCCCGATCTTCCAGGACCAGCTGTGGCCCCGGTCCACCCACGTCACACGCGCCGGGATCGGCGCGACGCCGAGCAGCCAGACGAGCCCGCGAGCCCCCGCGCGGACCTCGCCGCGGTAGCCCGTCAGCCCCGACGAGCCGCGCAGATGCGGGGCCCAGGCGGGCCATTCGTCAGGGTGCGAGTAGAGCTCCCAAGCCCGCTCCGGGGTGATGTCGAGGTCGGCGGCGACGCTGCGCACGACCCTCGACGGTAGCCGCCCCGCGATACGCTCCGAGGCGATGGCCGACCATCCGCTCCCGGAGCCAGAGGTCGCCAAGGAATGGCTGGCGACCATGATGCTCATCCGCCGCTTCGAGGAGCGGGCGGGAGAGATGTACGCCAAGGCCAAGGTCGGCGGGTTCCTGCACCTGGCCATCGGCGAGGAGGCGACGATCGTCGGCTCGGTCCGCGCGATGCGCGACCGCGACTACCTGATCTCGACCTACCGATCGCACGGTCACGCGCTGTCTCGCGGCACCAACCCCGACGCCGTCATGGCCGAGCTGTTCGGCAAGCAGGACGGAGTCTGCCGCGGCCGGGGGGGCTCGATGCACATGTTCGACCTCGAGCGGCGCTTCATGGGCGGCTACGGGATCGTCGGCGGCAACCTGCCGCTCGCCGCGGGCTTCGGCCTGGCCTCGGACTACCTGGGCACCGAGGACGCCACGCTGTGTCAGTTCGGCGACGGCGCGTCGAACCAGGGGACGTTCGGCGAGACGCTCAACCTGGCGGCGCTGTGGAAGCTGCCGGTGGTCTTCATGGTCACCAACAACCGCTTCGGGATGGGCACCGCGCTCGAGCGCCACTCCGCGGTCACCGACCTGCACAAGCGCGGCGAGGGGTTCGGCGTCCCGGGGATGCAGTGCGACGGGATGGACGTGCTCGACACGCTGGCCGTCACCACCGAGGCGCTGCGCATCGCCCGCGAGGAGCGCCGGCCGATCCTCGTCGAGGCGCTGACCTATCGCTTCCGCGGCCACTCGATGGCCGACCCCGAGGAGTACCGCTCCAAGGAGCAGGTCGCCGAGTGGCGCAAGCGCGACCCGCTGATCACCTTCGGCGACCGCCTGGTGGCCGAGAACGTCATCGACGAGGCCGCGCGCGAGGCGATGGACGCCGACGCGGTCGCGCGCGTCGACGCCGCGGTGGCGTTCGCGGACGCCTCGCCGTTCCCCACGCCCGAGTCGCTCTACGACGACGTCTACGTGCTCGGCGGCCAGGTGCGCGGCTGGTACTCGGTCGACACGCTGCATCCGGAGACCGGCTCCCCCGACAACGTCAGCACGCAGTCCGAGACCGGCGCGGTGCCGCAGGCGATGACCCAGGCGCTCGAGGCGGGTGAGGACCAGTGACCGTCGTGCGCTACCGCGACGCGCTCAACCAGGCGCTGCGCGAGGAGCTCGAGCGCGACGAGAACGTGATCCTCATGGGCGAGGACATCGGCGTCTTCAACGGCGCGTTCAAGGTCACCAACGGGCTGCTGGCCGAGTTCGGCGAGAAGCGCGTGCGCGACACGCCGATCTCGGAGAACACGATCGTCGGCATGGGCGTCGGC
>JBJMLA010000076.1:0-1737 GCA_045805505.1 Solirubrobacteraceae bacterium | reverse complement strand
GGGTTGGGAAGGAACTGCGCGAGTGCATCGAGGAAGAATCGCAACACGGTCCGTACATCACGATGTATGACGTGGTGCGCCGTCTCGGTTTGCCCCGCGATGCACTTGCAAACCTGGCGGCGGTGGGGGTGTTCGCCTCGCTCGGCCTCTCCCGGCGCGAGGCCATCTGGGCAGCGGGCGTGGTCGATGTGCGAGACGGCCTGCTGCCCGATCCGCCGCTGGAGATTCCCATGTTGCCGCCCCTCACCGAGGAGGGAGAGGTGCGGTTGGATTATCAGATCATCGGCTGTGCTCCCGGAGGAAGGCACTTGATGCGGTTCTATCGCGACCGTATGGAGAAGTGGCGGGTGGTTGCCACGAAAGACCTCCACACGGTGCCACACGGATGGCGCGTGCGGGTTGGTGGTGTCGTCGCCATCCAACAGCGGCCCCCGACTGCCAAGGGTATTCTGTTCATGACCCTGGAGGACGAAGGAGGCACGTGCAACGTCGTCGTCATGCCTGATGTGTATGCACGCTATCGGCAGACGCTCCGGCTCGCGACATTGATTGCGGTGGAGGGGACAATCGAACGCGTTGATGGCGTGACCAACATCCGTGCCGAACGGGTGCAGGCGTTCGGGCACGATCCAGAGGCGGGGGCGGTCTTGTCCAAACACTTCTCATGAGATGTCGCACGCGGCCTCTGTGCCGGGTGGGTATCGAGACGGTATCGCGACATTCGGTTTTTCTGGGAGATACGCACATGCGGCCCCGACTTCTTTGATCGCGAGATGCCTGCGCTATACTCGGCGTGGCCTGTTTTACCTGGTAGAGAGGATGGCGCGATGAAGAAAGTGCTCATGACCGGTGCGAGCGGGATGATCGGTGTCTCGTTGCGCGATCTGCTCAGGGATCGCTATGCGTTGCGCTTGCAGGAGCGGCCCGGCGGGAAATCTATTGGCCCGGCGCGGGAGGGGGAGGAGATCGTGCAGGCGGACGTCGTCGATCTGGCGGCGATGCGCGCGGCCGTGCGCGGCGTCGACGCGGTGGTCCACCTGGCGGCCTCGGCCAGCGGCGGGACCCCCTGGGAGGGCGTGCTGCAGAACAACATCGTCGGCATGCACACCGCCCTCCAGGCGATGCGACAGGAGGGCGTGCGCCGCATGGTCTTCGCCTCCACCAACCACGTCACGGGGTATTACGAGCGCGAGTTGCGCCCCTGCTATCCGGACATGCCCGTCCGGCCCGACAGCTACTACGGCGCGTCGAAGGCGTTCGGCGAGGCGCTGGCGCGGTTCTACGTGGACGAGTACGGGCTGGCGGTGATCTGCCTGCGGATCGGCTCGTGGCTGCCGGAGCCGACGAGCACCCGCCACCTGAGCACCTGGCTCTCGCCGCGCGACATGGCGCAACTGACCTGGCGGGCCGTCGAGACGCCGCTCAACTGGGGCATCTTCTACGCGATCTCCGGCAACGCGCGCCGCTACTGGGACATCGGCCCGACGCAGGAGCTGCTCGGCTACCGCCCGGAGGACGATGCCGAGCGCTACGCCGACCGGGTCGAGGGCGCGGGCGCGCGCCGCACCTAGCGCGGGACCGCGCCGTTGTCGGGCATGGCGGCCGGTTTTCGCTCGCTCAGCGGGCAATGGCCCCGCTCTTCCCCGGGAGGTCGCCCGTTCGCGCCCTAGACCGGTTGGCCCGGCACCCCCGATCCCGGCGTCGCGGGCGCGGCCGCCGGGTGGATGCGGAAGACCT
>JBJMLA010000075.1:0-116102 GCA_045805505.1 Solirubrobacteraceae bacterium | reverse complement strand
GTGGATCAGCGCCTCCATGCTCGTCGCCAGCTCGTGGCGCGGCGGCAGCGCGATCTTGCGGTTGTCGGTGATGTAGGGGCCCTCGGGCAGGCCGTCGAGCGCCTGCTCGACGATCTTGATCGACTCGCGCATCTCCGCCATGCGGACGCGGAAGCGGTCGTAGTTGTCGCCCACCGTGCCGACAGGGATCTTGAAGTCGAACCGGTCGTAGACCGAGTACGGATCGGCCTTGCGCAGGTCCCACGGGTGCCCGGTGGCGCGCAGCAGAGGGCCGGTGACGCCGAGGTCGAGCAGCGTCTGCGAGTCGACCGGGCACGTGTGGCGCAGGCGCTGCAGGACGATCTCGTTGCGGTCGAGCAGCGCCTCGTACTGATCGACGCGCTCGGGCATCACGGCGATGAACTGGCGCAGCTTCTCGGCCCAGCCGACCGGCACGTCCTCCATCACGCCGCCGACCTGGATGTAGCGCGTGTGCATGCGCTGGCCGGAGGACTGCTCGAAGAGGTCGAGGATGCGCTCGCGCTCGCGGAAGCCGTACCAGAACATCGAGATCGCGCCGAGATCCAGGCACGACGTGCCGAGCCACACGAGGTGGCTCATGATCCGGTTGAGCTCCATGTGGATCACGCGCAGGTACTGCGCGCGCTTGGGGACCTCGACCTCGACCAACGTCTCGACCGCGCCGCAGAAGGCGTAGGCGTTGAAGTAGTAGGCCAGGTAGTCCATCCGCTCCATGACGGGGATGGCCTTCCAGTAGCTCTTGTCCTCGGCCGTCTTCTCGATGCCGGTGTGGACGTAGCCGATGATCGGCGCGATGTCGCGGACGACCTCGCCCTCGAGCGTGACGAGGATGCGCAGCACGCCGTGGGTCGCCGGGTGGTGCGGGCCGAAGTTGAGCGTCAGCAGTTCGTCGTGGATGTTCTCGGAGACCTGGCGCCCGAGCGGCGCCATGGTGATCGAGTCCTCGAGCTGCTTGGGGTCGTAGTCGGTGGCGCTCACTGGTGCGCTCCGATCGTGTAGTCGCCGCCCATGGCCTCGTCGACGGTGAAGAGGATCGGCTCGCCACCGATGGGGAAGTCGCGGCGCTGCGGATGGCCCTCGTAGTCCTCGGGCATGAGGATGCGGCGCAGGTTCGGGTGGCCCGTGAAGATCACGCCGAACATGTCGAAGATCTCGCGCTCCTGGTGGTCGGCCGTGGGCCAGTCCGCGGTCACCGACTCGACCTCGGGCGCCTCGGTGTGGACGCGCAGCTTGACCGTGATGCGGTCCGGGCCGTTCATGTCGAGCAGCTCGTAGTGCACCCCGAGGCGTGGCTCCTCGGGGTGGTAGTCGACGCCGTGGACCGAGGCCAGGAAGGTGAAGCCCTTGGCGCGCAGCGCCGCGAGGACCGAGCGGATGGCCTTGGGCTCGATGATGATCGTGCCCTTGCCGCGGAAGTGCAGCGTGTCGAGCACGGCGTCGGCGTCGGCGTCGCGCAGCTCCTGGGCGAGCAGCTCCAGGCCGGTCGCGTCAGGCACGGTCGGTTCCGCTCGGCCGGGAGACGTTGTCGGCGGTCGCGGCGCCGGGATCGAGGAGCGGCACGCCCTCGTTGTGGTCGATCATCACCAGCTCCTCGGTGCCGACCGCGCGATAGCGGTTGCGCCAGCCCTCGTCGGGACCCTCGACGATCTCCTGGCGCAGCTTGAGGATGCCGTGCATGAGCGCCTCGGGGCGCGGCGGGCAGCCCGGGACATGGACGGCGACCGGCATGAACTTGTCGGCCGGGACGATCGCGTAGTTGTTGAAGACGCCCATCGAGCTGGAGCAGGCGCCCATGGCGATCGACCACTTCGGCTCGAGCATCTGGTCCCAGATGCGGCGGACGATCGGCGCCATCTTGATGCTGATGCGCCCGGAGAGGATGAGCAGGTCGGCCTGGCGCGGCGAGGCCCGGAACGCCTCGTATCCGAAGCGGGCGACGTCGACGCGGCCGGCGACGATCGACATCATCTCGATCGCGCAGCAGGCCAGCCCGAAGGTGGCCGGGAACATCGCGTTGCCGCGCGCCCACGAGACCGCCTTGTCGACCGTCGTCGTGATGATCGACTCCTCGACGTGGCGCTCGAGCGCGTCACCATCGAGGTTGCCGGCCAGCAGGTCGCGCGAGCGCAGCTGGCGGATCTTGAAGTCCTGCTTCTCGCGCTCGGTCAGACCCGACGCGCTGTGGCGGATCACCTCCATTCGAGGGCTCCCCTTCTCCAGACATAGACGAAGGCGACGAAGAGGAGCGCCACGAAGACCACGGTCTCCACGAGCGCGAAGGTTCCGAACGCCCGCAGCTGGACGGCCACGGGGTAGAGGAACAGCACCTCGATGTCGAACAGGATGAACAGCATCGCGACGAGGTAGAAGCTGATGCCGAAGCGGAAGCCGGTCTTGACCTCCGACGGCAGGCCGCACTCGTAGGGGTCGGACTTCGACTTGAGCTCGGAGCGGCCCTTGGGTCCGATCACCGAGTTGAGGACGGCGAACGCGCCACCCACCCCCGCACCGAGCAGGACGAACACGATCGCCGGGAGGTAGGTTCGCAGCATTCCGGCTGTGTGTTCTAGCAGCGTTTGTGCTGTGTTGATACTTAGTGGCAGAGGGCGCTTGTGGCGGGGCTGATCGACGTGTTGGCGGTCACGCTCGCCGGGTCCTCGGCGCTGGCCGCGCTGGCCGGTGCGTGGGCGTGGTGGCAGGTGCGCCCGGCGCGGGTGTTCTGGCTGCTCCTGCGCGGGTCGCAGGGAGCGGCCGTGCTGCTCGCCGGCGCCGCCGGCGTGGCGGCCGCGCTGGGCAGGCGACCCGACGACGGGCTCTTCTGGGTCTACGCGCTGATCCCGATCGGCGTGAACTTCGTGTCAGAGCAACTGCGCGTCGTCTCGGCGCAGACGGTGCTCGACAGCCGCGAGATCGAAAGCGCCCAGGCGCTCGGCGAGCGGCCGGCGGCAGAACAGCAGTCGGTCGTCGTGGCGATCATGCGCCGCGAGGTGGGGGTGATGACGCTCGCCGCCGCCGTCATCTGCTTCCTGGCGCTCAGGGCGCTGGGGACGTCGGCGGGCCTGTAGACCGCGGCCCGCGCGGTTGCTTCTCGCGGGCGAGAGGTGCAGGGTGGTCCGCATGCTTACCCCCCGGTCCCGCGCGGTCTCGCTGGTCGTCGCCCTCATCTGCCTGGCCGCCGCCCCGGCGGCGCACGCCGTGCGGCTCGTGGCACTGGGCGAGAGCAGCAACACGCTCTACCACTTCGACAGCGCCACGCCCGGCACCATCATCGGGTCACCGGTGGTCCTGTCCGGGCTCAACGCCGGGGAGTTCGTCTACGGGATCGACGTCCGTCCGGCCACCGGCGAGCTCTACGGCGTGACCAGCCAGTCGCACGTCGTGACCATCAACGCGTTGAGCGGAGCGACCACCACGATCAGCTCGACCCCCTTCAGCTCAGGCCTCTCGTGGGTCGGCATGGACTTCAACCCGGTGGCCGACCGGATCCGGGTGGTCGACGACACCGGCAAGAACCTGCGGATCAACCCCGACGACGGCACGTTCGTCGTCGACGCGACGCTGTCGAACATCGGCGTCTCGGGCGCGGCGTACAGCAACCCGTTCTCCGGCGCGACCGCGACGACCCTGTACGACCTCGACTTCAACGCCGATCTGCTGGAGGTGCAGAACCCTCCCAACAACGGGACGCTCTCGGTCGTGGGTGTCGGGCTGGGCGTCGACATGCTCGGGCCTTCGGGCTTCGACATCGCCCAGTCGGGCGTCGCCTACGCGGAGCTGACGGTCGGCGGTCTGGGCAGGCTCTACACGATCAACCTGGCCGCGGGGACGGCGACCCTGGTCGGGACCATCGGAGGCGGGCTCGCGCTCGATGGGCTGGCGGTCCTCGACCAGGCTCCCTCGCCGGTCCGCGTCGCGGTGCCCTCGCGTGTTCTCGCCGAGGGCAGTGGCAGCTCGCAGATCGTGGTCCGCCGCATCGGCGGCAGCACCCACCTTGACGCGGTCACCGTCGACGTGACGATCGCCGAGGGCACGGCGACGCGGCCTACCGACTTCGTCACCGGGTCCTCCACGCTGACGTTCGCGGCCGGCGAGACCACCAAGAACATCACGGTCCAGCTCGCCGATGACGCGGTGTACGAGGGCAACGAGTTCTTCCAGCTGTCGCTGTCGAACGCGCGCAGTTCCGTCTCCGGGCCGGTGCCGGTCGGTTCCCCGGCGACGACGATCATCGGCATCACCGACGACGACGCAGCGCCCGTCAACACCGGGCCGACCGGCCAGATCGGACCTGTCGGTCCGGCCGGCCCCATCGGCGCCGCCGGTCCGTCGGGCCAGAACGCCACGACCCTCTTCGTCGCCCTGGCCAGGGCCCGGACCTCGATCGGCCGCCGCGCCCGGCTGCGCGTGCCCTACGTGGCCAACGCGGCCTTCGCCGTCAAGGCCCAGGTCCTCCAGGGCGTCAAGGTCCTGGCCACCAGGACCGGGACCGCGAAGGTCGGGCGCAACGCGCTGGCGTTCGCCAAGAAGAAGCGCTTCAAGCCCGGCCGCTACACGCTGCGGCTGACCGCGACATCGGGTGCGGCGAGCGCGGTCGACACCGCCGTGCTGGTCGTCAAGAAGGGCTGAGGCCGCGGAAGCGGCCGGCGTGGAAGACCAGCGGCTCGCCGGCCGGGTCGCGCCCGAGCGCGGTGACGGCACCGACGCCGATGTCGTGGTCGCCTGCGAGGTGCAGCGCGGTGAGGTCGCACACGAGCCACGCCAGCGCCGAGTCGAGCACCGGGACACCGTGGTCGACCTTGTGGGTCACCGAGGCGAACTTCTCCGGGTGAGGGAGCTTGCCGGCGAACAGCTTCGCGAGGTCCTCGTCGCCGGCCCGCAGGATGTTGACCGCGAAGCGCCGGCTCTCGCGGACCACGGCCAGGGTCCGCGAGCCGTGGTCGAAGCAGACGAGGATCAGCGGCGGATCCAGCGACAGCGAGGAGAACGCGTTGGTGGTCAGGCCGGCGGGCCCGGCGGCGCCGGTGGTCGTGACGACGGCGACGCCCGTCGGGAAGGCACCCAGCGTGTCGCGGAACTCGCGCGCATCCACCCGCCCCAACATAAAGGGGCCGGACCCCCTCACGTCGAACCCCCGTCATGGTCCCGGCGCCGGCCACGATGACGGCCGCAAGCCACACGCACCGCGTCCGTCTTCACACGGCGGCAACCGACGGTCGGCGCCGGGCTTTTACTTCACGACGAGGGTGCCGGCCTGCCCGAGGTCGTCGTGGTTGCCGATCGCGCAGTACAGGCGGTAGGTGCCGGGCTTGAGCGTGAAGCTGACCTCGGTGCGCTCACCGGCATGCACGGTCTCGGTGCGGGCGATCTCGACGGCGGGATCGTCGCTGCCGACCTCCGGGATCGTCGTCACCACGACGTTGTGGGGGAGGGTCCCGAGGTTGCGCATGATCAGCCGCAGGTGCCCCGCGGGAGCGCTCACCGCCTGGGGCATGATCCGGTACTCGTCGAGCCGCAGCCCGATCGTCATGTTCTCGGCGGGCTCGGGCTTCGGGTCGCCGCACCCCCCGGCGAGAACGGCGGCGCCCAGCAGGACCGGCAGGAGGCGGGCCGCTCTGGGCATCGCCGGAAGCGTATGGGTCGTATAGTGCCGCCCGCATGAAGCCCGGTCGTCTCCTCGTCCTCGCCCTCCTGACAATCGTGCCGTTTGCCGCCTCCGGCTGCGGCAGCCGATCGGTCTCGGTGCCCGCGAGCGATCCCAACCACGAGGGCGCGCAGATCTTCTCCCAGAGCTGCGCGGGATGCCACACCCTCGACGCCGCCGGCACGCAGGGCTCGGCGGTCACCATCCGCAACCGCGAGCGCGTCGACGGCCCGAACTTCAACACCCGCAAGGAAGAGGTCGACCAGGTCCTCTACGCGATCCGCAACGGTGGGTTCTCCGGGGCGATCATGCCCGAGAACATCGTCGTCGGCGATGACGCACAGAAGGTCGCGGAGTTCCTGGCGAAGTACTCGGGCGCCGAGGCGAAGGCGGCCAAGGAAGGCGACAACGAGACGAACACCGGGCAGGGCCAGGGCGGCTCCTAGCCCCCGCGCCCGCCTGTGCTCGACCTCAAGGAGATCCGCCGCGACCCCGACGGGACGCGGGCGGCGCTGGCCCGCCGCGGCGGCGACACCGCTGCGGCGATCGATCACGTCCTCGCGCTCGACGAGCGCTGGCGCGGCGAGACGCACGCGGCCGAGGAGCTGCGCGCACGTCAGAAGGAGGCCTCGCAGGAGATCGGCGCCGCCAAGCAGCGCGGCGAGGACGCCGCCGAGGCGATGGCCGCTGTCAAGGAGATCTCCGACGAGGTCAAGGCCCGCAGCGCCGCCGCGCAGGCCGCGCAGGAGGAGCTCGACGCCGCGCTGGCACAGCTGCCCAACCTGCCCGACCCCGACGCGCCCGCCGAGGACACGGTGCTCAAGGAGGTCGGCGACGCCACCAAGGAAGGCGCCGATCACCTCGCGCTGGCCGGCGACCGCATCGACATGGAGCGCGGCGCGCGCCTGAGCGGCTCGCGCTTCGCCTACCTCAAGGGCGATCTCGTGCTGCTGGAGTTCGCGCTCGTCCAGTGGGCGCTGCACAAGCTGCGCGGCCATGGCTTCGAGCCGGTCATCCCGCCGGTCCTCGTCCGCGAGGAGGCGCTCTACGGCACGGGCTTCCTGCCCGACACCGAGCAGCAGATCTACCACCTGCCCGAGGACGACCTGTACCTGGTCGGCACGAGCGAGGTCGCCCTGGCGTCACTGCACGCCGGCGAGATCCTCGACGCCGTGCCGGTCCGCTACGCCGGCTTCTCGAGCTGCTTCCGCCGCGAGGCCGGCGCCGCCGGCCGCGACACGCGCGGCATCTTCCGCGTCCACCAGTTCGACAAGGTCGAGATGTTCAGCTTCGTCGCGCCGGAGGAGTCGTTCGACGAGCACCGGAGGCTGCTGTCGATCGAGGAGGAGATCCTCGGCGAGCTCGGCATCCCCTACCGCGTCGTCGACATCGCCATCGACGACCTGGGCGCGTCGGCGGCCCGCAAGTTCGACTGCGAGGCGTGGATGCCCGGACAGGCGCGCTACCGCGAGGTCACCTCGACCTCCAACACCACCGACTACCAGGCCCGCCGCCTGGACATCCGTCTGCGCAACGACGCGGGCAAGCCGGTCGTCGCCCACACGCTCAACGGCACCGCAGTGACGTGGCGGCACATGATCGCGCTGCTCGAGAACGGCCAGCGCGAGGACGGCTCGGTCGAGCTGCCGGCCTGCCTGCAGGCCTACGGCGCGCCGTCGGAGCTCGCCGCTCCGTCGAGCTGAATCCGGCCGATCGCGGCCTCGCGCGTCGGCTGGATGTCGAACGTCGAGTCGAGCTTGGTGATCTCGAAGAGCCGCAGCACCGTCGGGTTGGAGACCACGAGCGCCATCTGACCGTCGGCGCGCGTGACGCGCCGCAGGCCGTTGAGCAGGACGCTGAGGCCGGTCGAGTCGATGAACTCGACGCCCGACATGTCGATCACCACGCCGCGGGTGCCCGCGGCGATGGCGTCGTTGAGGCGCTGGCTGAACTCCGGAGCGGTCGTGACGTGGATCTCGCCACTGACCGAGATCACCCGGGTGTCACTGTTCAACCGCTCCTCGGCCAGCTCGAACTGGGCGGATCCGAAGGACACGACTCTTCTCTACTCGCTTCGCCGTGATGAAGTCAAGCCGCGGGTCAGCGGATGTGCATGCCCGAGATGGCCCGGGAGATGACCAGCTGCTGGATCTCGGCCGTGCCCTCGAAGATGTCGTAGATCTTGGCGTCGCGGTGCCAGCGCTCGACGGGGAACTCCCGCGCGTAGCCGTTGCCGCCCATGATCTGCATCGCCCGCTCGGTGGCCCAGACGGCGACCTCGCCGGACTTCAGCTTGCTCATCGAGCCCTCGGCGTTCTTGAACGTCTGGCCCGTGCGACCCATCCACGACGCGCGCCAGACCAGCAGGCGGGCGGCGTCGATCTCCATCTTCATGCGGGCCAGCGTGAAGGCGATCGACTGGTTCTCGATGATCTTGCGGCCGAACTGCTCGCGGTCCTTGGCGTACTCGAGCGAGTACTCGTAGGCGGCACGGGCGATGCCCAGCGCCTGGGCGCCGACGGTCGGCCGGCTGGCCTCGAAGGTCTGCATCGCGGCCTGCGACGAGGACTTCTTGCCCTCGCGGACGCGGGCGAGGCGCTCGTCGAGCTTCTCCTTGCCGCCCAGCAGCTGGCGGCCGGGGATGCGGCAGTCGTCGAGGAAGACGTCGGCGGTGTGCGAGGCGCGCAGGCCGTGCTTCTTGACCTTCGAACCCTGCGTGATGCCCTTGTTCTCGTCCTTGGAGACGACGAACGCGGCGTGGCCGCGCGAGCCGAGCTCGCGGTCGACGGTGGCGATGACGACGTGGACGTCGGCGATGCCTCCGTTGGTCGCCCAGGCCTTCTGGCCGTTGAGGACCCACTCGTCGGTGGCCTCGTCGTACTTGGCGTTGGTGCGGATGCCCGAGACGTCGGAGCCGGCGTTGGGCTCGGAGGAGCAGAACGCGCCGACCTTGGGCTCGTCGACAGTGCCGAAGCAGCGCGGGATCCACTCGCCGATCTGCTCGCCGGTGGCCTGGCCGAAGATCGCGGCGACGGGCAGCGCGGTGCCCATGATCGCCATGCCGATGCCCGCGTCGCCCCAGGTGAGCTCCTCGTTGACGATCGGAAGCGTCAGTCCGGAGGGGTCGGCGAAGAACTGGGCCAGCGACTCAAAGCCGTAGATGCCGATCTTGGCGGCTTCCTTGATGATGTCCCAGGGCGTCTCCTCGCGCTCGTCGTACTCCGCGCCCGCGGGGCGGATGACGTTCTCGGCGAACCCGTGGGCCCACTCCTGGATGTCCTTCTGGTCCTGGCTGAGCTCGAGCGAGAACGGCGGCTGGTCCTCGCCGGCGGCGGCGGTGGCGGCCTCGAGGGCCTCGGCCTGGGAAGTGTCGGTGGCAGACATGGGTAACAGTGTGTCACACTCATTGTCATGAGGCCAGAGACAACCGTCGAGGAAGTGCGAATCCACGGTCACGCGGTTCGCTACCGAACCGCCAGCAGCAGCCCGGACAACCCGGTCCTGCTCCTCGTGCACGGGATCGCCGGCAGCTCGCAGACCTGGGAGGAGGTCATCCCGGCACTGGCTCGCGACTACACGGTGATCGCCCCGGACCTGCTCGGCCACGGTGAGTCGGCCAAGCCCCGCGGCGACTACTCGCTGGGCGCCTACGCCAGCGGCCTGCGCGACCTGCTCGCCGTCCTGGGCCACGACCGCGCGACGATCGTCGGGCACTCGCTCGGCGGCGGCATCGCGATGATCTTCGCCTACCAGTTCCCCGAGCGGACCGAGCGGATGGTGCTCGTCGACAGCGGCGGCCTCGGCCGCGAGGTCAGCATCGCGCTGCGCGCCGCATCGCTGCCCGGCTCCGAGCTCGTGCTGCCCCTGCTGTTCTCCACGCCGCTGCTGCGCGCGGGCGGGGCGATCGCCGGCGCCCTGGGCAAGATCGGCCTGCGCGGCGGACCCGACATGGAGGAGGTGGCGCGGGGCATCAACGGCTTTGCCGACCTGCACACCCGCACCGCGTTCGTCCACACGGTCCGCTCGGTCATCGACCCGCTGGGCCAGCGCGTCAGCGCGCGCGACCGGCTCTACCTCGCCGACGGCATGCCGACGCTGCTGATCTGGGGCGACGCCGATCGCATCATCCCGGTCGAGCACGGTTACGCCGCCGCCGAGCTCATCGACGGCAGCCGCCTGGAGATCTTCCCCGGCGCCGGGCACTTCCCGCACCGCAACGACCCCGTCCGCTTCGCCGAGACGCTGCGCGACTTCATGGAGACGACCGAGCCCGCGTGGATCGACGACGCGGTCGCGCGGCGGCTCCTGCAGGAGCGCGCCGTCGCATGACCGTCCGCCAGCGCGAGCAGGACATCGTCGACGCAACACGCGCGCTGTTCGACGAGCGAGGGATGCAGGAGGTCCCGATCGATGACATCGCTCGCGCCGTCGGCCTCAGCCGCGCGCTGATCTACCGGCACTTCTCCTCCAAGGAGGAGCTGTTCATCCTGACGGTCACGCGCTACCTGGCCGAGCTCTCCGGGCGCCTCGACGATGCCGCCGCGTCGTCGGAGGATCACGTCGAGCGCCTCGAGGCGGTGACCGGCGCGTTCGCCGACTTCGCGCTGGAGTACCCGGCGTTCCTCGACTGCGCGATCTCGCTGCTGCGCCGCCCGCACGAGGTGCTCCAGGAGCTGGTCTCCGACGCGGTCTGGTTCCGCCTCGGCCAGGGGATGGCCTCGTGCCTGGGCGTGTGCGCCGACGTCCTGCGCGACGGCAGCGCGGCTGGTGTCTTCACCGTCGAGGACCCGGACTTCTCGGCCAACCACCTCTGGGCGGCGGCGCTCGGGACGATGCACCTGGCCCGCAGCGGCGTGCGGGTCAGCCGGACCCCGGACGGTGTGCCGAACGCGGCGCCGGTCGATGCCGCCGTGGTCCGCGCCGCCGCGATGCACGCGGCGCGCGCGATCGCTACGAGCTAGGCCGCCCACGGGATCGGCACCGGGTCCTGACCCGGGACGGTCGCCGTCGCGCCCGGAAACGAGCTGACGACCGCGGTCGCCGGCAACGGGCCCTCATTGACCACCTGGCGCGGCGCGGCGGCTGGGAGCCTGAGCGCATCGCCCGACCGCAGGTCGTGCCGGGCCCCGTCCACCGTGACCGCGAGTTCGCCGTCGGTCACGACAAGCACCTGCTCGAGCCCGGCCTCGTGCTGTGGCCCGCTTGCTCCTGGCGCCATCTCGACGCGCCACACGGCGAGCGGCGAGCCGTTGAGCGAAGGGCTGGCGAGGGTGGTCATCACCGCGTTCGGGGTTTGGTGGGCGCGCGTGTTCGATGACATAGGGGCTCCTTCAGGTAGACAACCGAGTTGCCTATTCTAGTACAAGACAACCGGGTTGTCTAGTATCGGCCCGGTGGATTCCGATCTCCCGCTGGCCCGACTGCTCTCGGCCGCGACGCGCGCGGCCATCGACGAACTGCACACCGAGCTGGCCCGTCAGGGGCATCCGGACATCCGCCCTGCCCATGGCTATGCGCTGGTAGCCGTGGGCGACCGCGGGACGACGGCCTCGCGGCTCGCCGGGGTTCTGGAGATGACCAAGCAGGGCGCGGCGAAGCTCGTTGAGTCCCTCGAGTCGCTCGGCTATGTCGAGCGCGCACCCGACGAGGCCGATGCCCGGGCGCGCCGCGTCATCCTGACCGATCGCGGACGGGACCTTCTGCGGCGGTCGGCGGCAATCCAGCGCGCCACGGAGCGTCGCTGGGCGCGCACCCTCGGCGCCGACGACGCCCGCCGGCTGCGCAGCGCGCTCGAGCGCGTAGTCGACACCGGAGAGGGCGACGACCATCCGCCGCTGCGCCCGGTGTGGTGATCGCCCTAGACGCGCTTCCAGGCCGTGAAGGTCTCGCCCGCGCCGTAGAGCCACGTGCAGTGCGTGTGGTAGGAGCTCGACTCGAAGGTCGTGTGGCAGGTCCACCCGCCGGCCAGCACCCGGCAGTAGCCCGTCTTGTGGCACTCCGCGTGGCGCGCCAGCCAGTCCGACACCACGTGGCGCGCGGCGTCGCAATCGACGTACCGCGCCCCCACGTAGATGTGGTGGATGCCGTGCGTCGTGGGATGCGCGTGGCAGTTGTCGGGCGGCGGAAGGAACCGGTCCTCGTAGGCGCCGGCGGGTGCGGCACAGGCAAAGGCGAGTGCGACGGCCGCCCAGAGCGCCGCTCTCACTTGCGGACCCAGCCGATCAGGACGACGTAGCCGCCCTGCCGGCACGTCGCCAGCCACTCGTCGCGGTCGCCGGCGTAGGAGGTCTTGCGGCCGGAGCAGGACCACCAGATGTCCTGGTACTTGAAGTTGCACAGCGCCGTGCCGCAGTCGTGCACGAGCCACAGCTGGGCGACGTGGTGCGCCGTGGCGCAGCCCGTGTAGGTCTGGTGCAGGTAGTTGACGTGCCGGTGGGAGGTGTGCAGCGCGACCATGCTGTGGTCGCACGTCGTCGACTGGCTGGGGCTGGGCCGCGGGTCGGCCTGCGCGAGCGCGGGCAGCGCGAGCACGGCCAGCGCGAAGAGCAGCGCGAGCCTGGTCACGACGCCTCCACCGCGGCCTTGATGCGCGCCGCGAACTCCGGCGCGTCCTTGCGGGCGGCGCGCAGCGCCAGCGGCGCGATGAGCTTGCCGAAGCCGTGGCCCTCGAGGACGTTGTGGATCGTCACGCGCGTGCCCGTGCCCTCGCTGACGAGGTCGTAGCCGCCCTCGGACGCGGTCACCGTGTTCTTCGAGCGCTCGGCCCAGCGGATGGTCGTCGGGGCGACGAACTCCGTGAGCTCGAACTCGCGCGTGGTGGTCATGCCGGCGTCCTTGACCGTCGACGCGTAGCGCGTGCCCTTGCCGGGAGGCCCGTCGGTGGTCTGCCGGATCTCCTGGACGCGCGGGCTGAACTTCGTGTCGTTGGTCCCGTCGGCGAGGAAGGCGAACACCTCCTCGATCGGCCGGTCGATGACGGTCGTTCCTTCGAATCGCCCAGGCATGGGGCGACACTACTCGTAGGGCTCGTAGTAACGCGAATCGATGTCGAAGCGCCAGGCCCCGCCGGAATCCGGGCCGGTCTCGCCCGCGCCGCGGCAGAAGACGTGGATGAACGTCCGCCCGCCGCGATGGCGCGTGCGGCCGACGCAGGCCGCGATGACACCGGGGTCCTCGTTGCGGCCGTTGTACTGGTAGTGCAGGCCGCGGAAGCCGTCGTTGAAGCTGAGGAACTGCTCGATCTCCTCCCGGGCGTATCGGCATGACGAGCCGATCTGGTGGACCGGTCCGGTCTTGATCACCAGCTGCGACGAGGTCACCGCCCTGCAGCCCGACCAGCGAGGCTTGGCGGCCTGCGCGCCGGGAGTCAGGACGAGCGCGACCAGCGCGATGAGCAATGCCGTGGACCGTGTCATGAGCAGCAGCGGAGGGGGAGGGATTCGAACCCTCGGGACCGGGGTTACCGGCCCAACGGTTTTCAAGACCGTCGCATTCAACCGCTCTGCCACCCCTCCGAGGGCACCGATGCTACTTCCGCATCGGGGTCCAGAACGGAGAGGAGGGCGTCGATCGCGCGCGGGTCGAACTGCGAGCCGGCGTGGGCGCGCAGCTCCTCGCACGCCTCGGCGCCGCTGAACCGCGGGCGGTAGGGACGCTCGCCGGTCATCGCGCTGTAGGCGTCGCAGGCGTGGATGATGCGGGCGCCGAGCGGGATGGCTTCGCCGACGAGCCCGTCGGGATAGCCGGCACCGTCCCAGCGTTCGTGGGCGTGGCGGACCAGCGTCGCGACGCCGGTCAGGAACTCGACGGGACCGAGGATCTGCTCACCGACCAGCGGGTGGCGCTCCATGATCGCCCGCTCCTGCGGGTCGAGCGGCCCGGGCTTGTCGAGGATGGCCTGGGGCACCGCGATCTTGCCGATGTCGTGCAGCGCGGCGCCGTAGCGCAGGTCGCGCAGCTCGGCGCCCTCGAGCCCGAGCCACTCGCCGACCTCGCCGGCGAGGCCGACGATCGAAGACGACGTCGCGCCCGACAGGGCGTCGCGCGCCTCGAGGGCGGCGGCGAGCGCCTCGGCGGTGCCGAGGTAGGCGCGCTCGAGCTGCTCGTAGAGCTGGGCGGAGCGCAGCGCGGCGCCGACCTGGTCGGCGACCATCTGCACGAGCCGGGCGTCGTCGTCGTCGAAGGCGTCGAGGTGGTCCTCCTCGATGTTCAGACAGCCCCACAGGCGACCGCCGACCCACAGCGGCGCGACGAGCTCGGCGCGCGTGCCGCCGGTCTCGGGCGTCTTCTCATAGGCGGGCTCCTGCGAGATGTCGTTGACGAGCACGACGCGCCGCTCGCGCAGGCAGCGGCCGATGATGCCGGCGTGGCGGGGCTGGGACCACGACTGCTCGCCGAGCCGGATGAACGGCGCGCCGCGCAGCGAGGCGCCCTCGACGAAGCCGTCCTCGCGCAGCCGGATGACCGCGCAGAGGAAGTAGCCGAACGCGCGGTGCAGCTCGTCGACGGCGGCCGCGACGATGTCCTGCTCGTCCTGCATGCCGGCCAGCCGGGCGCCGAGCGCGTTGGCCAGCACGAGCTGGCGGGTGCGCTTCTGCAGGCGCTCGGCCTGGCGCTGGGCGTGCAGCGCGTCGGGACCCAGCGAGGTCTTGACGGTGTTGTGCAGGGTCTCGGCGGCTTCGGCGCGGGTGAAGCGGTTGGGCCGGAAGCCGGCCGGGATGTCGGCGGCGCGGATCGTGGTGCCGCGCGTGTCCTGCTGCTTGCCGTAGAGCAGCGCGCGGTCGGCCTCCTCGAGCAGGCCGGTGGCGCTTTGGCCGGGGATCCAGCGCGCGATGCCGGCGGTGGCGCCGGTTCCCTCGGCGCCGTCGAGCTCGCTGAGCGTGTCCGCCAGGCGCTCGATGGCGCGGGCGGCGATGACTTCGGCCTCGCCCTCGCCGGTGTCGGCGCAGACGATGGCGAACTCGTCGCCGCCGTAGCGCGCGCAGAGGTCGTAGGGCCGCACGCTCGAGCGCAGGCTGTGGCCGACGCGGCGCAGGACCTCGTCGCCGACGAGGTGGCCGTGCTCCTCGTTGACCTGCTTGAAGTGGTCGAGGTCGATGAGCACGAGCGAGAGGTTCTGCGCGGTGCGGGTGCTGCGCTCGATCTCGCGGCGCAGGCCGTCCTGCAGTGCGGCGTGGTTGAGGCAGCCGGTCAGCGCATCGGTGCGGGCGGCCAGCGCGAGGCCGGCGGCGGCGTTGGCGTTGCGACACGCGGCGGCGGCGAGCTCGGCGACCGTCTCGAGCAGGCGCACCTCCTCGGAGCCGACCGAGAACGGGCGGTTGTAGCCGACCGACAGCACGCCGCGCAGCGCGCCGTCCCAGACCATCGGCACGGCGATGGCCGAGCGCACCGCCGCGAACGGCGAGTCCGGTCCGGGCTGCGTGCCCGCCTGGTAGTCGTTGGAGACCTGGGACTCGCCGGTCTCGGCGACCCGCCCGGCGAGGCCGCGGCCGGTGGGCAACCGGTAGCCCAGCACGCGCTCGTCGTGGTTGTAGATCGCCTCGGCGATCAGGCCGGTGTCCTTGTCGCCGAGGTAGATGCCTGAGTTGTCGGCGCCGATGATCGCCTGGGCCTCGCGGCAGATCGCGGTCAGCAGCTGGGGGAGGTCGAGGCTCTCGTTGAGCGTCCGTGCGGCGCGGGCCAGCGCGGACTGCTGGGCCATGTTGTGCGCGTGCTCGTCGGCAAGGCGGACCTGGGCCAGCGCACCCGACGCGGCGGCGGCGAACGCGGTCGCCACCTCCTGCTCGCCGCGCTGGAACGGCTGGACCTGGGCGCGGGCGAGCGCCAGCACGTGGCTGACGTGGTCGCGCTCGCGGATCGGCACGAACAGGACGGTCGCGGCGGGTTCGGTCCAGCCGATGGCGGCGGCCAGCGGCGTGTCGTCGATCGAGCCGTGGGCGACGCTGAGGCGCAGCTCGAGCAGATCGCGGACCGCGGGGACCGAGGCCAGGGCATGGCCGGCGACCGTGTGGGACTCCGGGCCGGGCGGGTCGGCGGCGAGCACGTTGAGCAGGTGCTGGGGCTCGTCGAGGGCCAGCAGCAGCGCGGCGTCGACGCCAAACAGCGCCCGCGCCTCGCGGACCACCGCCGCGCGCACCGTTGCGGGCCCGCTCGACCCCGCGCCCTCGCCGAGCAGGCGGGAGACGGCCAGGATCGCTTCGCTCGGTGTGGCTGTCGGCCGCTCGGTCATCCCTCTGCACAGGACATCGGCCACGCCCCGGCAAGCCTTTACACTGGGCCGCTCTCACGGAGAGGTGGCCGAGTGGCTGAAGGCACTCGCCTGCTAAGCGAGTAAGGGGCTGAAAGCTCCTTCGCGGGTTCGAATCCCGCCCTCTCCGCTGCAGGACCCCGGGCACTGCGATGACTACACTGCCTCGGCGCTGCGCCCGTAGCTCAGTTGGATAGAGCGTCGGTCTACGGAACCGAAGGTCAGAGGTTCGAGTCCTCTCGGGCGCGTCCATGAAAACCCCCGTCAACCCGGGGGTTTTTGTGTTCCTAAGGACCGCCCGCAGCGCGGTTTTCGCCGCTGGAGCAACTGAGGGGGCAACACGAGGCCCCCCGATGTTCCTCCCGGGTGGCTCTCCGCTGGGGGCTAGGCGGTTGTAGCCGCAACGGCTTCAAGTAGGTGCCTGCTGAGTGTTCGGAGACTCGACGCCATCTTTCTCGCATGGATAGGTTCTTCGCCATGTCCAGCGCTCTCCGCTCTTCTCTCCCGGCCGCTTTGCTTGTAGTCGCCTTCGGCGTCGCAGGCTGCGCCGACGACAAGGGGAAGGCTGGAAGCTCGTCAGGCAGCAGTAGCTCCGCCGACGGCAGCGCGAAGAAGAAAAAGAAGAAAAGCAAGTGGACACCGGGGCGTCGGCGGAGGCTCGCGTCAAGGATTACGGATTCACCCAGGACGGCGATTCCGTTGTCTATGGAGTCGTTATCGAGAATCCGTCGAGCGATTCAGAAGCGCTCGATATTTCAGTCTCGACCAACGCGCTTGATCGCAAGGGCGATGTCATCGGCACCGACGACGCCACGGTGAGCGTCGTGCCTCCTGGAGAGGCCTTCAACATCGGCGGTGACATCAGCGTTGGACGGGCCAAGGTCAGCGACTTGGAGATAAGCGTGCAGACCGACGACTCCGGACCGCCCGAGCATCCGCTGCCGAAGGTCACGAATGTCCGGGTGGAGAAGGACTCCACCTTTGGGCTCACCATCCGCGCTCAGGTCGAGAACACGTTGGATCAACCGCTCTCGTCCCTCACTGATGTTTTTGTGGTGGTCCGTGACAGCGGCGGCGACGTGATCGGCGGGACCTACACGTTCCCCACGAATGACATTCCGCCCGGTGGCAGGCGCGCTGTCGAACTCTCCTTCTGGGGGGTAAACGGACTACGGGGAGCCGACTCGGCGGACGTGTCCGTCGACAACGAAATCGCGCCGTAAGACCGCCATGGCTCGCAACCCGCCGTGGTTCCCGAGACCTTCGCGGAGCGGTGGCGCGGCATTCCGGACCACCCCTACGAACAGGGATTCGACCTACGCCCGTGGCCGAAGAGGTTGGAGCAGCCGCTGAAGTGGACTTTGAACTAGGCCGAACGCGGCAGAGCGTCCCGGGGCGCCTACGGAACCGAAGGTCAGAGGTTCGAGTCCTTTCGGGCGCGCTGCAGAAGGCCCCGCTACCGGCGGGGTTTTCGCGTTCCGGTCCGATGAGTCTTCGTTCGGCGGCCGGTCGTCGCGGTGTGGTTCGCCGAGCTCGACGACCCGCAGTGCGAGGGCCGGCTGCGTGTCCGTGAACTCGACCCCGAGCTGGTCTGGCTCGCGCACGAGCACGAGCCCTGGCGGAACCGCTCGGACTCAAGCCGACGACCCGCAACGCTGGGGTTGTCCGTGGGTGGCGCCGTCTGGTCTACTTGGCCCATCCCCGGACCTCTCCGAGCCGGTTGCCTCTTGGTCGCCACGGTGGCGGCGCTGGTCCTGAGCGCCCCGGCCGCGCAGGCGGCGCCGGCCCAGGTCGCCTACGCGCTGTCGGGCACGAACCTGCTCTCGTTCGATCCGGCCAAGCCCACGGCCGTGACCACGACGGCCATCACGGGGCTCACCGCCGGAGAGGCGCTCGCCGGGATCGACGTGCGGCCGCAGAACGGGATCCTCTACGCGCTCGGCGTCAACGCGACGGCCAACACCGCGACGCTCTACACGCTGTCGCCCAGGACCACCGTCCTGAACGTCGTGAGCTCGGCGGCGGGCGCGGTCGCCCTGACGACCGACGGAGTCACACCGGTCGACCTGCCCGACACGGCGACGACCGGCTACGGCATCGACTTCAACCCGGCGGCCGACCGGGTGCGGGTC
Organism: Solirubrobacteraceae bacterium; assembly: GCA_045805505.1. Taxonomy (GTDB): domain Bacteria; phylum Actinomycetota; class Thermoleophilia; order Solirubrobacterales; family Solirubrobacteraceae; genus BP-464. The sequence goes on along the minus strand of JBJMLA010000075.1, from coordinate 98,062 downwards.
GTCGCGGGCAGCCTCAACTTCCGCATCAACCCCAACACCGGCCTCGGGGTCGACGGCGACAACACCGGGCTCACCTCGGGGACGGTCACGGGCACGAACCCCGACGGGCCCGTCAGCGGCGCCACGACGAGCGTCGACGGAGCCGCCTACACGAACGACCGTCCCAACAACGGCAACGTGACGACGCTCTACACGCTCAGCGCATCGACCGACTCGCTGTACATCCAGAACCCGCCGAACGTGGGCACGCAAGCGAGCGGCCAGACGGTGACGCTCGGCGGCTCGACGCTCAACTTCACCAACGCCTCCGGGTTCGACATCGATCCGGGCGTCAACGCGCCGTCCTCGAACGCGGCCGTGACGAGCGGAACGGGCTACGCCGCGCTGTCGGTCGGCGGGGTGACCGGCCTGTACGCCATCAACCTCGTTGACGCCAAGGCGACGCTGGTGGGCACCATCGGCACCGGCGCGGCGAGCGTTCGCGGCCTCGCGCTGCAGCGCGACTTCGATGACGGGGGCTTCCCGGTCGTCGGCCTCGACACGGGAGGCACGAGCCTCGTGCGGTTCTCGAGCTCCACGCCGTCGACCACCACGACCCAGGCGCTCGCGACGGGAAGCCTCACCGCCGGCGAGACGCTCGTCGGCCTCGCCCTGCGGCCGCAGACGGGTCAGTACTTCGGGCTGGGCGTCAACGCGACGGCGAACACGGGCTCGCTCTACCTCCTCGATCCGCAGACCGGCGCCGTGACCCTCGTCGGCGGCGCCGGCGGGATCGCGTGGGTCGCCGCCGACGGCAGCACGGCGATCGACTTGCCGGACCCGGCATCCGCCGCCTGGGGGCTCGACTTCAATCCGGCCGTCGACCGCCTGCGCGTCGTGACGTCGACCGGGATCAACGCGCGCGTCAACCCGAACACCGGTGGGCCGATCGACGGCAACCTCAACTCGGGCACGCCCACCGGCGTCAACCCGGACGCGTCCGTCAACGGCTCGGGCGTGACGGGCCTCAACGCGACGAGCTACACCAACGCCTACGGGCAGTCGCTGGTCGCCGGCGTCACGACGATGTACACCCTCTCGGCCGCCACCGACACGCTCTACATCCAGAACGCGCCGAACGCCGGCACGCAGACGGTGCCGCTCGCCCTGACCCTCGGCGGGTCGCCCGTCAACGTCACGACGTTCGCCGGCCTGGACATCCCGAGCGAGGTCGCGGTGGCCACGAGCAACCTGCCGGCCGCCGGCGAGGCCATCGCCGTGCTCGGAGTCGGCGGCACCAGCAGCGTCTACCGCCTGAACCTGGCCACGGGTGCGCTGAGCACCAACGGCGCCCTGAGCACCAACCTGCGATCGATCGCCGTGGGTGAGTCCCAGCGCGACGATCCGCTGCTCTCCCGTGACCCGGCGGCGCTGGCGTTCGGCGAGCGCGACATCGCCGCGGGGCCGAGCGCGACGCAGGTCTCGACCATCACCAACCCGGGTGCTGCCACCGTCACGCTGACCGGCGTCAGCGACGCGGCTGACTTCACGCGGCTGACCGGGAGCGCGACGGACTGCGCGGCGGGAACCGCCCTGACGACGGGACAGACCTGCCAGGTGCGCGTGCAGTTCGACCCGTCCGCGGTCGGGGCCGAGACCGGTTCGATCACGGTGACGAGCAACGCGCCGTCGATCGCCGTGGGCCTGTCGGGCTCGGGGACCCAGGCCGCCGCGCCTCCGGTCGTCACCCCGCCGGTGGTCACGCCGCCCGGCCAGACGCTGCCGACCATCAAGCGCGTCCGCGCGCCGCGCCTCGTGCGGCGTCGCCTGAACACGGGCCTGGCCGTCGTCTGCCCGGCCGGCGGCACCGCGTGCAAGGTCACGATCCGGGCCACCACCAAGAAGGGCACGCGGACGATCCGGCTGGGACGAGCGGTGGTGAGCGTCAAGGCCGGGAAGTCCCGGGCCGCGGTGGTCACGCTGACGAAGAACGCCCTGCGGCGGCTGCGCAAGGCCAAGAAGCTCAAGGTGCGGGTGACCGTTCGCGTGGACCGCGCGCCGACCGCCGCGGTCGCGAAGGCCATCAGGTTCACCCTGAAGGCACCGCGCTAGCGCGACGGCTACCAGCGCCCGAACAGCGGGTCGGTCAGCCCGCCGGGCACGTCCTGCATCTCGTTGAACAGGCAGAACGCGAGGATCGCCCCGCCGGCGAGGCCGACGTTGAGCAGGAACGACCCGCGCTTGATCGCGCGCGGCCCCGGCTCGGTGATCTCCCAGAAGCGGTGCATGGTCAGCGTCACCGGGACCAGGAAGGCGAGGAGCAGCAGCGCGCCGAGGTCGGGCCAGATCCCGAACGCGACGAGCAGCGCGCCGGCCACGGCGACAAGGCTGGCTCCGACGATCAGCGGCAGGACGACGTTGCGCGGGATCCAGCGCAACGGGGGTGCGCCCGCGACCATGCGCGCCTGCCGCAGGACGCCGCCGGGGGAGACGACGAAGACGAGCGCGAAGAGGACGCGGCCGGCGATCTGGAGCGCGGTCATCCCTGCCGATTCGACGGGACCTCCCAGGAGCCTCCCGATCGCGGCGTATCGTCTCGCCGCATGGAGCACGCGCGCGAGCACGCGCCCCACAACGCGATGCAGGACGCCAGCGAGATCGCGCGCTTCCACGACCGCTGCAGCGACCTGATGCGCGAGCTCCTCGCCGGCCTCGCCCAGGCGCCCGACACCCCGCGCCCGTTCCCGGAGATCGAGGACGCGATCGGCTGGCCGCGGCGGCGCATCGCGTCGGTGCTCGGCGGCGTGTCGCACCTGCGCCACACCGAGTTCGGCGGCCGGCGCCCCTACCGGTTCCTCGGCGACCGGGACTCGGCTTCGGGCCGCTGGGAGATGTGGATGGACGCCCGACAGGCGGGGGCGCTGCTCCGCGCGCGGGCGGACGAAGCGGCGTGACCTCGCTCTTCACCCCCGCCCACCGCGGCGGCGCGGGCGAACCCCTGGTCCTGCTGCACGGGTTCATGGACACCTGGTGCACGTGGGATCTGGTGCTGCCCGCGCTCGAGCGCCGGCACGACGTGCTGGCGCCGACGCTGGCCGGCCACGCGGGCGGACCGCCGCTGGCCGAGCCGGTGACGAACTCCACGCTCGCCGACGCCGTCGGGCACGCCATGGACGAGGCGGGAATCGCCACCGCGCACATCGCCGGCAACTCGCTGGGCGGCTGGCTGGCCCTCCAGCTCGCGGCCCGCGGCCGTGCGCGGTCGGTGGTCGCGCTGGCGCCCGCCGGTGGCTGGGCCGACGACGCCTACGAGTCGGTGTTCGACCTGCAGCTCACGCTCCAGCAGCAGGTCAGGCTCGCGGCGCCGCGCGCGGAGCTCCTGCTCGAGCGCCCGCAGGGCCGCAGGCGCGCGACGCTGCTCTCGACCGTCAACTACGAGCACATCCCGCGCGAGCTGCTCGTCCACCAGATGGTGGGCATCGCCGCCTGCGAGGGGGCGGCCCGCCTCGTCGCCGTCGCCCGGGACGGGGGCTACGCGCTCGACGCCGAGCGCATCGGCTGCCCGGTGCGCATCGTCTGGGGCACACAGGACCGGCTGCTGCCGTGGCCGGACGCCGCCGAGCGCTTCCGGCGCGACTGGCTGCCGCACGCCGACTGGGTCGTGCTCGACGACGTCGGCCACTGCCCGCAGCTCGACGTCCCGCTCGAGACGGCCGAGCTGATCCTCGGCTTCACGACCCCATGAAGCGGTGCACGAAGCCGAGCTTCGCCATGACCGACCGCGAGATGACGAATGGGTAGACGTCGCGCGAGCCGAGGCTGCGGCTCATCGCGTTGAGCGCGTAGGTCAGCGGCAGCCAGGCCCGCAGCAGCGTCTGGATGCTGCCCTCCTCGACGGGATCGGCGTGCAGCGGCGCCTCGTCGGCGACCTCGATGTCGGGCCCCTCGACGCGCAGCCCGTGCGAGGCGGCGGTCTGCAGCGCGTCGCGGATGTGGAGGTAGTGGGCGAACGTCTCGGCCCAGTCCTCCCACGGGTGCATGGTCGCGTAGGCGCTGACGAAGTGCTCGCGCCAGTCCTCGGGCGGCCCGGACGCGTAGTGGTGGTCGATCGCCTCCTGATAGGACGCCCGCTCGTCGCCGAACAGCTCGCGCATCTCCTCGCGATCGGCGGTGTCCTCGGCCACCAGGACGTCCTGGTAGTAGTGGCCGACCTCGTGGCGCAGGTGCCCGAGCACCGTCCGGTAGGGCTCGTCGAGCTCGGTGCGGCGCTGCTCGCGGCTGGCGGGGTCGGCCTCGGCGAGATCGAGCGTGACCACGCCGTCGGCGTGGCCTGTGGTCACCGGCTCGAAGGCGCTCGACAGCAGGTCGAACGTCAGGCCGTCCCAGGCCAGGCCGAGCTCGCCGAGCTCGAACAGCAGCCGGCGCTTGGCGGCCTCGGCCGCCGGGAAGGCCGCCATGCCCACGGCGTCGGAGTCGGCCGGGCGCGTCCGGGTCAGGACGCAGGCGGCGCACAGGCCGCCCGGGACGGCGGCCAGCCAGTTGCAGGCGGCGATCGCGGCGTTGGCGCAGCGCTCCTGCGAGGCGACGATCTCCCGCGGACCGTGGTCGAACGCGAGCTCGGTCGAGCAGTTCAGGCACACCACGCTCTCGAAGGTCACGAGGCGGTGGCAGGTGGGGCAGGCGAAGACGCGCACCCCTGCACTAGAGCAGCCTCAGCCGGCAGCGCTCTCGGCGAGCGCGAGCATCAGCCGGTCGACGCTCAGCAGCCCGACCGCGCGGCCGAGCTCGTCGCAGGCCACGACCGGGTCGAAGCGGACCTCCTCGGGGCGCACCACGATGCGCCTGGCCAGCGACGGCAGGTCCGCGTCGAGCCCGATCGACATCGCCGGGGACGTGCCGCGGTTGCCGCGGCGGTGGGCGAGCCGCACGGGGCGACCGTGCTCGTCGACGATGACGACGGTCTGCAGCGTCGGGTCGCCCAGCAGCGCCTGCGCGGCCGCACCGGCCGCGGGGATGCAGACCGCGCGCTCGAGCAGCGGCCCGATGGTGCCCGCGGTCTCGCGCTCGGTCCGCTCGCGGTGAGCGGTCGTCGCCTCGGCGCTGACGTCGGTCATCGCCGCGTCGGGGCGACCGAGGAAGTAGCCCTGGGCGAGCGGCACGGCGAAGCCGGCGAGCGCGTCGAGCTCGGCGCGCGTCTCGACGCCCTCGGCGATGACCCAGGCGTCCATGCGCGAGGCGAAGTCGCCCAGCGTCTGGACGACCGCGACCTTCGTGCCGTCGGTGTCGATGCCCGAGACGTGTCCGCGGTCGATCTTGATGAACTCGGGCCGCAGCCGCGTGATGTGCTTGAGCGAGGCGAAGCCTGCGCCGGCGTCGTCTACGGCCAGCAGCACGCCGGCCGCGCGCAACGGGTCGAGCACGGTGAGCAGGGCGCCGTAGTCCTCGACCGGGGCCTGCTCGGTCAGCTCGATCACGACGCCGCGCAGGTCGCCTGCCGTGGCGAGCACCTCGCGCACGACGGGCGCGAGCAGCGCGTGGGGGCCCAGGTTGACGGTCAGGAAGCAGTTGCGCGGCAGCCGGTGGCGATGGGCCAGCGCCGAGCGCAGCGCGACGGCCTCCAGCCGCGGACCCATGCCGAGGCGCTCGGCTGCGGCGAACCACCGGTCCGGCGCCATCCGCGGCTCCAGGTCGAAGCGCGTCAGCGCCTCGTAGCCGGTGATGGTGGCCCGGGAGACGTCGACGATCGGCTGAAAGACGGTGGCGACCAGCTCCGGCCGCCGGCACGCCGCCTCGACCGCCGCGTGGAGGTCGGTGGCTAGGCCGTGGTCGTGATGTGCGAGCACACCTGACCCACGAGCTCGTCAGGGATCTCGGTCATGCCGTGGTCGGCGCGGGCGTGCGCGGCGACCTGCTCGAGGATGCCCTGGTCGGATTCTGCGTGGAACGTCGCGACGCAGCCGGGGACGACAGAACCGCAGGCGAAGGTCTTCATGATGCTTCCTTGCTGGAACGTGGGGACCTCCGGATCATCGGCAAGTGGTACGCAAAGTTGACCCGCAGCGACGAACTCTGGGAGGTTCGTGCGCATGCGCGTCATCCTGCTGACCCTTCTCGCCGGCCTCGCCTTCGCCGGCTGCGGAGGCGACGCCTCCGACTCGGCGGCCACGAACTCGAGCACCGCGCCCGCCAAGCCCGAGCCGACGGGCAAGGTCACGACGGCCTACGAGGACCCGGCCGGGGCCGCGGCCGTCCAGGCCAAGGAGATCCTCCAGGCCGGCGGGCTCGACGGCATCGCCGCGGGCTTCACCAAGTCCTTCAAGCTGCCGGCCGACGTCCGCATCCGCGTCACCAACGGCTCCGACGGTCCCTACTACGACCCTTCGGTGCGCACCATCTCGCTGTCCTACGGCTTCGCCAGCTACGTCGGCAACCTCCTGGTGGCCAACTTCCCGGACCTGCAGACCAACCAGACCGAGCTGGGCCGCGACTGGGCCGCGGTCAACGACTTCATCCTCATCCACGAGTGGGGCCACGCCCTGATCGACCTCTACGACCTCCCCGTCCTAGGCAAGGAGGAGGACGCCGCCGACGCGCTGGCCACCGTGTTCATGACCGAGTTCGTCGACGGGGGCTCGGAGTACGCGTTCGACGCCGCGAAGTTCTTCGACACGCTGTCGGCCCGCCAGCGCAAGCTCGCCGAGGGCGACTACTGGGACGAGCACTCGCTCGACAAGCAGCGCGCCTACAGCATCGTCTGCTGGGTCGCCGGAGCCAGCGAGCACGACTACAAGATCATCGAGCAGGCCGGGATCCTCGGCGACGAGCGCCTGCGCCGCTGTCCCACCGAGTACCAGCAGTACGTCAAGTCCTTCCAGCGGCTGCTGCGTCCGCACGTGCGGGCGGGATGATCAGTCGCCGGAGCGCTTGAGCCAGTCGCCGAGCTGAAGGCCGACGTCGGCGATCGAGGACCCCGCGGCGGCGAACGCGTCGCCGACCTTGCGGCCGTAGTGGTCCTGGACCGCATCGGCCTCCTCGCGCAGCGGGGGCTCGTGGCCGCGGCGGATGTACTCGCCGCCCAGGATCCGGTCGTAGTCGCCGCCGCGCACCCAGCTCAGCAGCTCGCGCACACGGCGGACCGGCATCGGATGGGTCAGCCGCAGGTCCTGCAGCTGGCGGGTGAGCCGGTCCAGGCCCGTGCCGCCCTCGTCGTAGTCCATGGCCTGGGCGATGAACGCGTCGAGGTTGAGCTGGCCTGCCGCCTCGCCCGCGCTGATGACCATCAGCGCGCGGCACACCGCCAGCGGATCCCGGGTCACCAGCGCGGCGCCGCGGTCGCAGCTGAGCTCGGCCGCGCGCGACCACTCGAGCAGCGCGAGCTGGATGCCCATCAGCGGCAGGCCGGCCAGCAGCGGCAGCCGGGCGGACGCCCCGATGCGCAGAAGGATCAGCAGCGCGGTCTGGTAGAGCACGTGATCGGAGTGCACGTGCGCGGCTTCATGGGCGAGCACCGCCCGGCGGCCCGGGTCGTCGAGGATCCGCACGAGCTCTGAGTTGAGGACCACGACCGGGTGCCCCGTGCCGAACGTCGCCGCGTTGGCCATCGGGTACTGGGTCATGTAGAGGTCGGGGACGTCCGGCAGGTCGAGTGCGTGGAAGCACTCGCGATGCAGCACCCAGATGTGGGGCAGCTGCTCCTGGCCGAGCCGGACCGACGCGCCGAGCGACGCCGCGCGCAGCGCCCGCTCGTAGCCCAGCGAGACGAGCTTGCGCACCACGTCATCGAGGTAGGGGACCTTCTTGAGCGCCGCGGTGGCGGCGCGGTCGGCCGGGTGCTGGTAGGCCCGCGGCGAGATGCCGGGCAGCTGGAAGGCCTCGACGGGCAGCGACATGCCGCGATGCTACGCGCGCCGGCGTCCCGCCGCGGAGATCGGCGCCCTGGCGCGGATCTCGGCGAGCAGGCGCGCGCCCAACGCGGCGGCGTCCTCGCCGGGCTGCATCCCGCCGCCCGCCGGCCGGAAGAACGAGACGGTGACCTTCGGGCGCGTGGGGAAGCGCGGGATGTCCGTCGTGCCGGTGATCGCCACGCAGACGATCTCGGCCTCCGGGACGTCGGCGGCCAGCCGGCCGAAGCCGCTGCGGGCCCGCAGCTCCTTGCCCTTCGACCGCGTGCCCTCGGGGAAGATCCCGATGCACGCGCCGGCGCGCAGCTCGCTGACCGCGCGGTCCATCGCGTGGGCGTCGCCCTTGCCGCGCTCGATCGGGATCTGGCCCATGCCGTCGAGGATCGGGCCCAGGCCGGGCTTCCACAGCGACGACTTGGCCAGCGCCTGGACCTGGCGGCGGGGGATCGCCGCGACGCCGACCGAGACCGGATCCCAGTAGCTGTCGTGGTTGCCGGCCAGCAGCGTCGGACCCGACTCGGGCAGATGCTCGAGTCCGGTCACCTCGAGGCGCCCCCACCACCGGACGATGGGGCCGCAGACGGTCATGGCGAAACGGTAGGTCCGGGTCATGCTCAGCGGCCGCTGGCCACCGGGTCGGCGGTCAGTCGGTGCGCAACGTATACCGGGATCATCGACAGGAGGATCACTACCACGCCGGCGACGTTGACAATCGGGAGGTTCCGCGGCCGCGACAGGTTGTTGAGGATCCAGATCGGCAGCGTCTCGCGGTCGCCCGCGGTGAACGTCGTGACGATGACCTCGTCGAAGCTCAGCGCAAAGGCCAGCAGCGCACCGGCGATGAGCGCGGAGCGCAGCTGCGGGAACGTCACGAGCCAGAACGTCCGCAGCTGCCCGGCGCCGAGGTCGTAGGAGGCCTCCTCGAACGACACCGACGTTCGCCGCAGCCGGGCGACGACGTTGTTGTAGACGAGCACGATGCAGAACGTGGCGTGGCCGACGATGATCGTGAACAGCGACAGGTCGATGTGCAGCACCTGCGTGAACGTCGAGTTCAGCGCCATGCCGGTGACGATGCCGGGCAGCGCGAGCGGCAGGATGACCAGGAACGAGATGGTCTCGCGGCCGAAGAAGCGGTAGCGCGAGACGGCGTAGGCGGCGAGGCTCCCGAGCACCATGGCGATCGCGGTCGCGCCGAGGCCGGCCTCCACGGACGTCCAGATCGCGTCGCGCAGCCCGGGGTTGTGCCACGCCTTCTCGAACCAGTCGAACGTCAGGCCCTTGATCGGCCACGTCTGGACGCGCTGGGCGTTGAACGCGTAGAGCGCGATCACCGCCAGCGGGAAGTAGATGAACAGCAGCGTGAACGCCGTGCCGATGCGCAGGAACCACCGCGAGCCTCTCGACAGGTGCATCAGAGGCTCTCGAAGGCACCCAGGCGGCGCGCGCCCAGGAGGTAGGCGATCATCACGACGACCGGCACCGTGGCGAACGCGGCGGCCAGCGGCAGGTTGTTGGCCACGCCCACGTTCGAGTAGACGACGTTGCCGATGAACTGCTTGCTCGAGACCAGCGAGGGCGTGATGTAGTCGCCGAGCGTCAGCGCGAAGGTGAAGATCGAGCCGGCGACCACCGAGGGGAACACGAGCGGCAGGACGACGGTCCGGAACGTGCGGCCGGCGCCGGCGCCGAGGTCACCGGAGGCGTCGAGCAGCGAGTTGGGGATCCGCTCGAAGCCGGCGTAGACCGGCAGGATCATGTACGGCAGCCACAGGTAGCTGAAGACCAGCCACGTGGCCACCAGGCCGAAGCCGGGCCCGCTGAGCCCGAACGGGTTGAGCACCCAGTTGAGGATGCCCTCCTCGTTGAGGATCGTGCGCCACGCGTAGACCTTGACCAGGTAGCTCGACCACAGCGGCAGCAGGACCGCGACGACCAGCAGGTTGCGCACGCGCGGCGTCGCCACCTTCGCCATGTAGAAGGCGATCGGGAAGGCGAGCAGCGCGTCGGTCACCGTCACCGCCGCGGCGATGCCGACCGTGCGCAGCACGATCGTCCGGTAGACCTCGCCGTGCCACAGGGTCTCGAAGTTCCCCGTGCCCCAGGAGTGGACGATCTGCCCGCTGAAGTCGTCGAGCCGCCAGAAGGCGGCGACGAACAGCACGGCCAGCGACCCGAGGTAGGCGACGACCAGCCAGCCCACCGGCGCCGACAGCAGCATTCCGAGCTGCAGCCGGCGCCGGGCAGGCGTGTGAGCGTGTGCGCTCAGCCCTTGACCTCGGTCCAGGCCTGGACCCAGTCGGAGTAGTCCTTGCAGACGTCTCCGCGGTCATCGCCACAGTCCTTCAGCGGCGTCGTCCAGTAGGCCACCTTGTCGAAGTAGGCCTGATCGGCCGCGTGGAAGATCTCGCAGTGGTTCTTCACCGCGGTCTCCGCGCACGACTTGGCGTTGGACGGCGCCTCCCCGAACCACTCGGCCACCTGGGCGTTCGCCTTGGGGCTGATGATGTGGTTCATCCACATGTACATGCAGTTGGGGTTCTTGGCCTTCGACGAGATCATCCACGTGTCCGACCAGCCCGTCGACCCCTCCTTCGGGAGCGTCGTGCCGACCTTGACCTTGTCGGCGTCGAGCAGGTTGGCGATGACCTGCCACGTCGTGCCGACGACGCTGTCGCCGTTGGCGAACGCCGCCTGCTCCTTGGTGTAGTCCGACCAGTACTCGCCGATGCTCGACCGCTGCTTCTTGAGCAGGTCGATCGCCGCCGTGAACTGCTTGTCGTCGAGCTCGTAGGGGTTGTCGATCCCCAGGTCGGGCTGCGTGGCCTTCAGGTACACCGCCGCGTCGGCGATGTAGATCGGGCTGTCGTAGGCGGTGACCTTGCCGCTGTTGGCCGAGGCGTCGTCGAAGACCGCCGACCAGCTGTCGGGGGCCGGCGTGACCTTGTCCTTGCGCCACATCAGCAGGTTGGCTCCGCGGCCGTGCGGGATGCCGTACATCTGCCCGTCGACCGAGTTGAACGCCTGGTTCTTGAGGCCCTCGTAGACGTCGGCGTAGTTGGGCACCAGATCGGTGTTGACCGGGGCCACGTCGCCGCCGGCGATCAGCCGCAGGGTCGCGTCACCCGAGGCGGACACGCCGTCGTAGCGGCCGGTGCGCATCAGCGTCACCATCTCGTCGGAGGTGTTGCCGGTCTTGACGTTGACCTGACAGCCCGTCTCCTTCTCGAACGGGGTGACCCAGTCGACGCTGGGATCGGTCGAGCCGTCCTCCGCATATCCCGCCCAGGCGATGATGTTGAGCTTGCCCTCGCCGGCGCCGAGCGACTTCTGCATCGGGATGTCGGGGACCTTGAAGCCCCCGCTCTGGGCGCTGCCGCCCGACCCGCCGCCGCTGTCACCGTCGTCGCCGCAGGCGGCCACGCCGAACATCGCCGTGCACAGGAGCACCGCGACCCACATCGACTTCGTGTTCATGCACCCTCCTCTTGGATGACGTACTCGTGGGCCGGCGACCAGCCGACCCTCACGTTGCGGCCCGCCTGCTCGAGCGCCTCGGCCGACGAGGTCTCGAGGTTCTGGCGGACGACCTGCAGCTCTCCTCCGGCATCGAGGGCCACGCGGTAGCGCGTGACCATCCCGGCGTAGGCGACGTCCGCCACGCGGCCGCCCTCCACGCGGAGCCCGTCGGCGGGCTCGGCAGCGTCGAACAGCCGGATCTTCTCGGGGCGGACCGTGAAGCGGCGGCCGTCGCGCTCGAGCACGTTCGAGACGCCGACGAAGCCGGCCACGAAGTCGGTCGCGGGCTTCTCATAGACCTCGGCGGGCGCGCCGACCTGGACGATCTTGCCGTCGTGGAAGACGGCGAGGCGGTCGCTCATGGTCAGCGCCTCCTCCTGGTCGTGGGTCACGTAGACGAACGTGATCCCGACCTCGCCCTGGATGCGCTTGAGCTCGACCTGCATCTCCTCGCGCAGCTTCAGGTCGAGGGCGCCGAGCGGCTCGTCGAGCAGCAGCACGCGGGGGCGGTTGACGATCGCGCGCGCCAGCGCGACGCGCTGGCGCTGGCCGCCGGACAGCTGGGCGGGCTTGCGGGCGCCGTACCCGGTCAGCCGCACCATCTCCAGCGCCTCCTCGGCGCGCCGGCGGCGCTCGTCGCGCGCGACCTTCTTGACGCGCAGGCCGTAGCCGACGTTGTCGAGCACGGTCATGTGCGGGAACAGCGCGTAGTCCTGAAAGACCGTGTTGACGTCGCGCGCGTTCGGCGGGCGGCGCGTGACGTCCTCGCCGCCGAGCGCCACCGTGCCCGCGTCGGGCAGCTCGAAGCCCGCGATCAGGCGCAGCGTCGTCGTCTTGCCGGACCCGGAGGGGCCGAGCATCGTGAAGAACTCGCCCCGCCCGACCTCGAGCGTCACGCCGTCCACCGCGGCGACATCGCCGTAGGACTTGTGCAGATCGGTCAGGGAGACGTCGGGGGGCTGGGACGCCGTCATGGTCTGGTTTGCCGACCATATACGCGCAACCGGCCTGTTGTGAAGGGCTCCCTAGGCCGACATCAGCGCATGCGTGCCGCTGCCGACGGTCGGGTGGATGTCGAGCATCCGGTCCCCGCTGACCCGGGCGTGCGGATCGGCCAGGGCGAAGCGTGCCCCGACCTTCGACGCGCGGCGCTGGGCGGCGACGAGGATCCCGACGCCGCTTCCGTCGACGCTCGGGACCTCCGACAGGTCGAGCAGGACGCGGTCTGACGGCGCGCTGGTCACGCGGCCGAGCTCGTTGCGCAGCTGCACCGCGCTGCGGACATCGAGCGCGCCGATGAGATGGATGACGCGGACGTCGGCGACGTCCTCGCTGATGAAAGCCATGTGGGGGACTCCTTCGAAAGGTTCGAAGGGAGTCGGCGGCCGAGCTGTCTACCTCCCTGGCAGACCTCTGGCTTTGCGTCCCCGCCTCGCGGCGGGTTTGCCGTTTCGCTCCCGTGTCAGGGGATGGCCGGGAGGGTGCGGCAGCCGTGGATGAGCAAGGGAGCCGAATGGTGTGAGCGCCGCATGAGGAGCCGTTCTGGACGGATGGCCGAGTCGCCCGCTCCGCTGACCGCAAGAATCGTGTTTCCGGTGCGTTGGCGCTGGCATGCACCGTCTCGCGCTCGCCGCCGCCGCGGTCCTGCTCGTCCTGCCCGCACCGTCGTTCGCCGTGGAGAAGACCGGCGTCGGCGAGGCGATCCGGCACCTGCAGAACATCCCGCACACCGAGCAGGCCAACCCGGCGCAGACGCAGCAGGCCACCGACTTCGAGCTCGCCGCCATCGACGGGCGCACCTACGCGTTCGCCGGCTCCTACTACGACGGTCTCGACATCATCGACGTCACCGACCCCGAGCACGCGACGAAGGTCGCCAGCTACGACTGCGGCGTCGGCCAGGGCGACGTCCAGGTCTTCCGCCGCGACGGCCGGGTGCTGGTCGCCTACGCGCAGGACGACGGCTACGACCAGTTCGCCTCCGACTGCGTCGACGAGGCCAAGGCGCTGGGCTTCGACCCGTCCGCCCAGTACGGCGGCACCTACATCGTCGACGTGACCGATCCGCTCGCGCCGCACCTCGTCACGTTCCTGGCGATCGATGCGGGGACCAACGCGCTGGGCATGGGGCTGGGGTCGCACAACACGACCGTGCACCCGTCGGGTCGCTACATCTACAACTCCAACGCGGACCTCATCACCGACCTCACGCCGTCGATCGAGATCGTCGACATCGGCGACCTCGAGCACCCGAAGGTCGTCGGCGAGTTCGCGCTGCAGACCGTCCCCGGGCTGGGGACCGACGCGCACGACATCACGTTCTCGCCCGACGGCAGCCGGGCCTATGTCGCGGCGCTCTCGCACGGCGAGATCCTCGACACATCCGATCCCGCCCATCCCGAGCGGGTCTCCACGATCGTCGACCCGACGCTCAACGTCTGGCATCAGATGGAGGAGCTGACCGTCGACGATCCGCTCCTGGGCGAGCGCAGCTTCCTGATCGCCGAGGACGAGTTCGCGGGCGCCGAGGGGACGGGCGAATGCCCGAGCGGCGCCGTCCACGTCTACGACATCACCGACGAGGCGGTCGCGCTGCCGGTCGGCGTCTTCCAGATCGACCAGGTCGGCCTCGCGCCGGGGACGGTCGCCGCCGACGCCTACGTCGCGCGCTGCACCGCGCACGTCTTCCAGATCGACCGGCAGGCCAAGATCATGACCATGGGCTGGTACAACGCCGGCGTCCGCGTGCTCGACCTCTCGGGCCTGTCCGGCGTGGCGGTGGGCCGCACCGGCGTGGGGATCAGGCAGCTCGGCTGGTACCGCTTCACCGACTCCGACACGTGGGCCGCCAAGGCCGTGCGGGCCAGCCGCGGCGGCTTCTACCTCTTCGGCAACGACAAGCGCCGCGGCTTCGACGTCTACCGCTACGACCCCCGGCCGGGGACCGCGGTGTCGGCCGGGCGCTGGCTGACGCCCGTCCAGGCCCGCGCGCTGCTCGGCCGCAGCAGCCGCGGGGTGTCGCTGTCGGGGCTGTGCTTCCTCGCCGCCTCGGTCTGACGCCGTAGCTAGCGGCGCGGGCCGTTGCGGATCGCCTGGTTGGCGTAGCTCGCCAGCTTCTTCGCGCCGCGGTTGGCGTAGAGCGTGTAGCGGGCGCCGCGCTCGATCCAGCTGATGGATGCCGGGGTGCAGCCGCCGCCCGTGCAGCTGCCGAGCGTGAAGGAGCCGGTGCGCCCGCGGTCGAGCGCGATGTCGCCGGTCGCGGCGTCGTCGGTGCGGGTGGCGCTGAACGCGATGATCCGGCGGCACGGCGCCGATTTCGGACACGCCAGGTTGACCAGCCAGAGGTCGTAGGAGCTCGCGCTGGTCGTCGCGCGCAGCCGGAAGTGGCGCGGGCCGTCGGTGTAGTCGTCGGCGTGCATGATCTCGGGCAGCAGGACCTTGAGTCCCGACTCCGCGCGCACGTCGTCGAGCAGCGGTGCCGCGGCGAGCGCGGGGTACAGGGTGACCTGGTCGCCGCCGGCCGCAGCGGCCGGCACGACCAGCCCGGCCACGAGCAGGAGCAGGGTTGCGTGTCGCATGGCGCGACACTAACCGTGGGCGCCCTCCGCGATCAATCCCTCGAGGTCGAGCGGGTCGCCCATGGCCATGGTCACATGCCCGTCGCCGTCGAGCGGCCACTCGTCGAACGGCCGGTCCCAGGCGAGCTCGAGGTCGTTGCCGTCAGGGTCGGCGAGATAGACGGCCTGGTGGGTGCCGTGGTCGACCGCGGAGCGCAGCGGCCACTGCGCCTCGCGCAGCCGGCCGACGACCGCGCCCAGCGCGGCGCGCGTCGGGAAGTGCAGCGCGACGTGGTGCAGCCCGGCCACGCCGTCGGGCGTCGGACCGCCGCCGGCGGATTTCCACGTGTTGAACCCGAGGTGGTGGTGGAAGCCGCCCGCCGACAGGAACAGCACGTCTCCGGTCGTGCCCCAGCCCGGCACGTCGCGCTCCTCCTGGATGACGTCGAAGCCGAGGATGCCGACGTAGAAGTCGCGCACGCGATCGATGTCGGCGGTGCGCAGGTGGACGTGGCCGACCCAGGTGCCCGGGTCGATCGGGCGCTCGGCCTTCACCCGTGGGACGACGGGACCTTGGCTCATGCCGCCACCTCGAAGCGCACGGCGATGTCCCACGGATCCCGGACGTGAAAGCCCGTGTCGTCGGCGAGGACGGCGACCCCGCCCGCCTCGAGCCGGCCGCGGACCCGCTCGACGTCGTCGGCCAACGGCAGCTGGACGGTCCAGTGGCGCAACCCGACCGTGCGGTCCGGCGCGGGCCCGACGCCGCGGCCCTGCCAGACGTTGAAGCCCAGGTGGTGGTGGTATCCGCCGGCCGCCACGAACGCGGCGGTCGGCATGACGAACCAGACCTCGAAGCCGATCAGGTCGCGGTAGAAGGCCAGGCCCTGATCGACGTCGCCGACGTGCAGGTGCACGTGGCCCATCCGCAGCCCCGGGCCGACGCGGTCGGTCGGCGTCTCGCCGTCGATGCTCGACAGCAGCGACGCGACGTCGAGCGGTCGCGGCCCGCCG
Source organism: Solirubrobacteraceae bacterium (assembly GCA_045805505.1). Taxonomy (GTDB): domain Bacteria; phylum Actinomycetota; class Thermoleophilia; order Solirubrobacterales; family Solirubrobacteraceae; genus BP-464. The sequence continues at coordinate 82,092 of JBJMLA010000075.1, read as the reverse complement.
CCGGAGAACTCCTCCTCGGGCGTCGGCCACTGCTCGCGCGGGCGGTCGGCCGCCAGCTCGATCCCGTTGCCGTCGGGGTCGGGCAGGTAGATCGCCTCGTGCGTCCCGTGGTCGGAGGCGCCCTGGATCGGCGTCTCGGTGGCCGAGATGCGCACGGCGGCGCGGGCCAGCTCCTCGCGGGTCGGGAACAGCAGCGCGTAGTGGTAGAGCCCGGCGTGGCGGCCGGCCGGCGCCGCCTGTGGGTCCTCGACGAGCACGAGCGTCGTCTCGGCTCCGTCGCCGAGCTCGGCTTCCGCCGCGTCGTGGCGATGGACGCGCAGGCCCAGCGAGCGCTGGTACCACGCGACGGAGCGGTCGAGCTCGGTGACCGTGAGGTGCACCGCGCCCAGGCGGAGGTCGGGGGGAAGGGTCACGACAGACATGATGCAGGGTGTGGTTCCCGCTCCGCGATCCCCCACGCCGCTCGAGCTTCTCGCAGGCGCCCTGGCCGCCGCCGCAGCCCTGGTGCTGATCTCGCTCTTCGTCTGGGGGACGGGCTATTGGTACAGCGATCCCGCGGCGCCGGGCGTCGGCTGGCTGTGGGCCGCGGTGATGGTTGCGCTGGTGCTGGGCGGCTACCGCGCGCAGCAGCGGCTGTCCCCGGCTCGCGCCCGCTGGGTGATCGCCGTGCTGGCCGGGGCCGCCGCGGGGTTCGTCACAGCGCCGCTGTGGGTCGGGCTGCACGGCACGCCGCAGCCGCCGTTCGGCGTCTTGCGCGGGGACATGACGTTCCGCGCCGAGTACGTGACCCGCTTTGCGTCGACGTGGAGCCTGCACGACTACACGTTCGGATCGCTCGACGCCTTCTATCCGCCGGCGTGGTTCTGGCTGGCCGGCCGCACCGCACACCTGCTGGACGTGGAGCCCTGGCGCATCGTCAAGCCGTTCACCATCGGGACGACCGGCGTCGCCCTCGCGCTGGCCTACGTGCTGTGGCGCCGTGTCCTGACGCCGGCCGGCGCGCTGGCCGCCGCGGTCGGTGCGTCGCTCGTGCTGACCCGCCAGCAGGACGCGATCGGGTTCTCCGGCCACGCGACCCAGGGCTGGTACTCGCCGTACTCGTGCTTCGTGGCGGTCACGGGGGCGGGCTGGCTGGCGGCGACCGCGTCGGCCGTGCGCGGTGGTGCGAGCCGCCGGGGCTGGGCGCTGCTCGCGGGCGTTGGCGCGCTGCTCGCGCTCTGCTACTACCTGCTGTTCGTCATCCTGGCGCTCGCGCTGGTGGGGCTGGCGCTGTTCCCGGCGCAGGGGCGGCGGGTCGCGCTTGCGCGCACGGCGCGGCTGCTTGCGGCGCTCGCGGCGCTGACCGCGGTGTTCTGGCTGCCGCTCGTGTTGTCGGTGGTGGGCGGCGCGGCCTCCCAGGGCCATTACCTGGCGCCCGACTTCCTGCAGGTCCAGGTTGCGTTCAACGGCCCGGCCGAGCTGATCGTGCTGGCGGTCGCCGTCGTCGCCGCGCTGGTGCTCGGGGGTCGCTGGACCGCCGGCCGCGCGGTGGCCGGGCTCATCGGCGCGGCCATCGCGTGGCAGCTGCTCTCGGTGACCACGCTGCTGCTGTCGGAGAACCAGCTGCAGCCCCATCGGGCCGTGACGCTGCTGTGGGCGACGCTGGGCGCGGCGGTCCCGGTCGCGCTGGAGGGGATGACGGCGCCCGGCTCGCTGGGCCGCGCGCTGCCGCCGGCGGGACTGCGCGCGGTGAGCATCGTGCTGGCGATCGTCGCCGCCGGTGCCACGTTCGTGCTCGGCGCGCGGCAGGGGGCGGACCTGGCGACGGGGCCGCTGACCGCCGGCGCGCACCTGCCGTTCGACCTGGAGACCCCGCGGGAGATGGGCGAGTTCATCACCGGCGTCACCGGCCGGCCGGCCGATGAGCTCACCGTGCTGGCGGGCGAGCGGAGCGCGCTGCTGGTCATCCGCCCCTTCAACGGGTTCCTCGCCCTGCGCGCCCGCTACGCCCATCCGCGTGCGCGGCTCGCCGCGCGGGTGCGCGCCATCGAAACGGCGGCGTCGTGCCCGACCGCGGCGTGCGTGACCTCCGCGCTGACCGACACGCCGTTCGGCGCGATCGACGCGGTCGTCGCCCGCCGGGTCGGCGGTGTCGATCAGATCGACACCCAGGTCGACGCCTTCCCCGACCCGCAGGAGGTCGTCATCCGCTTCACGCCGGGCAGCTTCGATCCCGCGGTCTGGCAGCGCGGGATCTGGCAGGACGAGGTGGTCTACGTCAGGCGGCCCTAGTCGCCGTCTCGGCCGCCTCGCGCGGAACGAGCAGGCACACGCCCGCGCCGGTGTCGACGCGCGTGCTGCGGCCGTGGCCGGGGGCGCCGTCGAGCGCCCGGGCCCGCTCGGGCCGCAGGGCGCGGACGCCGCGCAGCTCGTGCACACGCCGCGACGCGGCGCGCAGCAGCGCGCGCTCCGTCAGCGCGGGCTCGGTGCACCAGCCCGCGGCGAGCATCCAGGCGCCCTGCCAGAGCTCCCAGCGCCAGCGATGAAACGGCAGCCGGCCGGGCGGCAGCGGCTCGATCGCGTAGAGGAACTCGTGCACTCCTCGAGATTACCCTTGACCCGTCCAGGACAATTCGCGCATGTCCCGCGCCCTCCTGGCCGGTCTCGCCGGCCTGCTTCTGCTGCCCGCCACGTCCGGAGCGGTGACGTCCAAGGGCGGCCGCGACGTCAAGATCCTCGGTGGCGCGGTGGCTGCTCCCGGGCAGTTCCCGTGGATGGCCTCGCTGATGGACTCGGGGGCCGAGCGCGCGGTCGACGGCGCCTATTGCGGCGGCACGGTGATCGCGCCGCGCGTCGTGCTGACCGCCGCCCACTGCGTCTACGGGACCCGCGCAGCGGAGATGGACGTGGTTCTCGGCCGCACCGTGCTCTCCCAGGACGACGCGGGTGAGCGGATCCGGGTCAAGAAGATCGTCCAGTACCCCGACTACGACCCGCAGCAGACGAGCGGCGACGCCGCGCTGCTGCAGCTCTCGCGCCCGACGAGCGTCCCGCCGCTGGCCATCGCCCACCCGGCCGACGACGGGCTGACCGCACCGGGTACCCGCGTGATCACCGCGGGCTGGGGCGCCACCTCCGAGGGCGGGAGCATCAACGACGAGCTGCTCTTCGTCCGCCTGACGATGCGCTCGCACGGCTACTGCGACCGCGTCTACGGCGAGATCGACGACGCCTCGCAGCTGTGCATCGGCTCCAAGCGCGCGGGCGAGGACTCCTGCCAGGGCGACAGCGGCGGGCCGGTCTTCTCCGGCGAGGGCGCCGCGACCCGGCTCGTCGGGCTTGTGAGCTTCGGCAACGGCTGCGGCCGCAAGGACATCCCCGGGGTCTACAGCCGCGTCAGCTGGTTCGCGAAGTGGATCGATCAGCAGACCGCGATCCTCAACGGCGATGTCGTCGTCCCGCCGCCGCCCCCGGTGGTCGACACGCCGGCGGTCAAGATCGGCGGCATCACCTGCGGCGCGATCTACTGCGACGTGACGCTGCGCACGACCGGCCGCGCGCCGGCGGGCGGCATCGTCTTCAACTGGGTCCGGCGCAAGAGCAAGGGCAAGAAGGCGATCGACGACGCCGTCTTCGCCAAGCAGATCTCGCCGACGCGCTGGCGCGCCCACGCGCCACTGCCCTACGGCAACCTGACGCTCTACGCGTTCCCGGTCAACGAGAAGCAGGACGACCTCGACGGCGCCGGCGACGTCCAGCGCGTGCAGATCTACTCGGGCTAGGCCGCGCTGCGGGCGGCGTGCGCGGCGCTCGCCGTCTGCTCGATCACCTCGACCACCAGCCCGGGGTCGTCCCACATCGGGATGTGGCCGCAGCCCGGCAGCAGCACGGTGCGCGCGCCGGCTTGGTCGATGCGCGCGGGGCGGATCAGCCGGTCGGCCTCGCCGAAGGCCAGCGTCACCGGCACGTCGATCGCCGAGGGGTCCTCGAAGAAGCTCTGGCGCATCGCGTTGCTCGTCGCGTCGTAGGCGGTCGACCGGCCGTAGGAGCTGATCATCCGCCAGGCCGCGCGGTAGGGGACCTTGTCGGGATCGGCGACGAACGGCGAGAGCGCCAGGCGCCGGGCGCGGCGGCTGAGCAGCGCCACCGGCACGACGGGACGCAGCCGGCGGACCACGCGGTGCGCGCGGCCGCGGACCATCGAGCCGGCGGGCAGGAGCGGGCGCCCCCACAGCCCGGCGGGGCACAGGCCGGTGACAGAACGGGCACGCCCGAGCTTGCCGAGCTCCAGCGCGATCCACCCGCCCAGCGAGTTGCCGGCGAGGTGGGCGCGGTCGAGGCCCTGGGCGTCGAGGAAGCGCCCGACCTCGAGCGCGAGCGCCTGCGGCGTGGGCGTCACGTCCGCGGGAAGGGCGGGCGACCGGCCGAAGCCCGGCAGGTCGATCGCGTAGACGTCGAACCGCTCGCCGAGGGGTTCGAGCACGGCCTCCCACACGCAGCGCTCGCCGCCGATGCCGTGCAGCAGCACGAGCGGCTCGCCGTCGCGGGCGCCCGTGCGCTCGAAGTCGATCACCCGAAACGCGCGAGCATCGCCGGCGCCCACTCGGCGAAGAACTGATCGTGGTCGGGGCCGATCTGCTGGACGAAGAGCTCGTCGACGCCGGCATCGGCGTAGGCCTGCAGGGACTCGGCATGCTCGTCGAGGTCGGGGCCGGTGGGCGTCTGCAGCATCTCGGGGGTGACGAGCTCACAGGCCTGCTCGAAGTGCGGCGGCGTGGGCAGCACCTGGGCGAGCTCGCCCGGCAGGGCCTCGTTGGGCCACAGGCGATGGACGGTCTCGCGCGCCGCGTCCTTGTCGGGGCCGAAGCAGACCTTGGTGCCGGCCTGCACCGGGCCCTTCCCGCCCTCGGAGCGGTACAGGTCGATGAGCTCCTTGTCCGGGGAGGCCGTGCAGTAGCCGTCGCCGATGCGGGCGGCCAGGCGCGTGGCCTTCGGGCCGAAGCCGGAGACGTAGATCGGGGGCGGTGTGTCGGGCATGTCGTAGATGCGTGCGTTCTGGACCTCGTAATGGATGCCTCGGTGGTCCTGGAAGCCGCCCTCCCAGAGCGTGCGGATGACCTCGACGGCCTCCTCGAGCATCTCCAGCCGCGTCTCGATGTTCGGCCACGCGTCGCCCAGGATGTGCTCGTTGAGCGCCTCGCCGCTGCCCACGCCGAGCATGAAGCGGCCGCCGAGCAGCACGCCGCTCGTCGCCGCGGCCTGGGCGATGATCGCCGGGTGCACGCGGAAGGTCGGGCACGTCACGCCGGTCGTGACCGGGAGATCCGTCGCCTCGCTGAGCGCGCCGATGACCGACCAGACGAACGGGCTGTGGCCCTGCTCGTCGTTCCACGGGTGGTAGTGATCGGAGATCCACAGGGCGTGAAATCCCGCCTCCTCCGCCTGCTTGGCCTGGGCCACGAGGGCCTTTGGGTCGTACTCTTCTGCGGAGAGGAAGTAGCCGAGCTTCATGCAAAGAGGGCTTCCCCGACGAAGCCCCCTGCACGCGTTCCGGGTGGGACCGCGAACACGGCGCTGCCGGTGTGGCGGATGTACTCGTTGAGCGCGTCGGAGGAGCCGAGGCGCCGCTGGATCGCGACGAACTGCTCGGGGTCGCGCTGGAACGAGATGAAGAACAGGCCGGCGTCGAGCTGCCCCGACGCGGCGTCGATGCCGTCGGTGTAGGAGTAGCCGCGGCGCAGCAGCGCGGCGCCGTCGTTGGCCTTGGGATCGGCGAGGCGCACGTGCGCGGTCTCGGGCCCGCGATGGGGCAGCAGATCGTTGGCGATCTTCCTGCGCCCGATCGTGTTCTCCTGATCGTCGAGGCTCGCGCGGTCCCAGGACTCGATGAGCATCCGGATGCGGCGCGCGACCAGGTAGCTGCCGCCGCGCAGCCACGCCTGCGGCTCGTCGGCGCCGACCCACACGTGCTTGTCCATCGCGGCCGGATCGTCGCCGCGCAGGTTGTTGGTCCCGTCGCGGAAGCCCATCAGGTTGCGCGGGACCTCCTGGCCAGAGGTGATCGCCGACGTGCGGCCGAAGCCGAGCTGGGCCCAGCGCAGCGTCGCGGCGCCGCGGGCGATGCGGGTGAGGTTGCGCATCGCGTGGAAGGCGACCTGCGGGTCGTCGGCGCACGCCTGCACGCACAGGTCGCCGCCGCTGCGCGCGGCCTCGAGCTCGTCGCCGGGCAGCGCCTCGAGCTCCTTCAGCGACGCCGGGCGCTTGCCGGCCAGGCCGAAGCGCTCGCCGAACACGCCGGGGCCCAGGCCGATGGTCACCGTCAGGCGCGCGGCGGGCAGGTCGAGCGCCTCGCCGGTGTCCTCGGGCGGCGCGAGCGGCACGGTCCCCGGCTCGCCCGCCGGCTCGCCGCGGGTCATGCGCTCGGCGGCGATCGACCAGGCACGCAGGAGGTCGCGCAGCTCGGCGGCGCTGGTCAGCGTGAGGTCGAAGGCACCGAAGGCCAGGCGATCCTGGGCCGGCGTGACGATCCCCGCCTGGTGCTCGCCGTAGAACGGGACCGGCAGGGCGGAGGGGTGCGGTCCGTCGCCCTCGGAGGCGCGGCCGACGGCGTAGCCGCCGACGGCCAGCCCCGCGGCGCCGGTCCCGGCCGCGCCGAGCAGGCGCCGCCGGGTCAGCGCGGCCATCAGGCGGCCACGCGCGCCGCCACCGTCGAGAGTGGCTCGGCGAGCGCGTCGAGGGCCTGCGTCAGCGCGCGGCGGTCCGCCGCGGTCAGCTCGTCGTAGTGCGCCCAGCCCGAGGCGGCGGCGGGGCGGCGGTAGCGGCCGAGCCTGCTGCCGACCGACGAGAAGCGCTCGTCGAGCGTGCCGGCGAGATCCTCGTGGCCGCGCGTCTCGAGCGCGGGCCGCAGGAGCTCGAAGGCCTTGTTCGCGCCCTCCAGGTTGGCCTGGAAATCGGCGAGGTCGGTGTGGGAGTAGCGGTCCTCTTCGCCGCTGATCTTCGACTTGGAGACCTCGTTGAGCAGCTCCACGGCGCCGTTGGCCAGCTGGGCGGCCTGGAAGTCCAGCGACGGGATCTGGTCGTGCAGCTTCGTGACGTCGCGGACCAGGCGCGCGGCGACGGGCGCGAGGCCCGCGGTGCTGCCCTTGACCCACAGCGCGTGCTCGATGCGGTGAAAGCCGGTCCACTCGGTGCCCTTGGCGACGTCGTTGACGCGCGCGTCGATGGCGGGATCGAGGTCGCCGAAGCTCTCGGCGACCGGCTCGATGCGCTCGTAGTGCGAGCGGGTGGTGGCGAACAGGTCCTTGGCCTTCTGGACGTCGCCCGCCTTGACCGCGGCGGCGAACGCCCGGGTCTTGTCGAGCAGCTGGTTGGACTGCTCCTCGACGTAGGCCTTCCAGCCCGCGGTGGCGGCGGCGACCTTGTCGTCGCTGCCGGCCGACGCGGTGGCCTGGCCGGTGACCTCGAACGGCCGCTCGGGCGTGTCGGCGCCGGGGCACTGCGCGACGTAGGTGCCGGGCTGGAGGTTGAGCGTGAACGCCCCCGACAGGCCCGAGACGATGTTCTCGCGCTCGCCGAGGATCACGCCCTTGGCGTCGACGATCTCGAACTCGCTGTTCTTCGTCGAACCGGCGTTGGTGATCTCGAAGGTGATGGGCCCGGTGGCCACCGACGTGCTCGCGGGGTCGCAGCCCTGGTCGGTCAGCTCGACCTCGACCGTCTGCGCGCCCTTGCCCTGCGCTGCCGGGGCGGCGTCGCCGGTGTCGCCCGAGCCGGAGCTCCCGCCGCAGGCGGCCACGACGAACGCGACCGCGCCGAGCGTCAGTGCCGACGCGACGGCGGCCTTGCCGCCCGGGACGCGGCGGCCGTCGGGCCACAGCACGTAGAGGAGCATCGGCAGCGCGTAGAGCAGCCAGCCTGCGACCTCGATGACCGTGGGCTGCGGCTGCAGGCCGAGGATGCCGGTGGCCAGCGAGCTGATGATGGTGCCGGGCTGGATCAGCCAGCCGAGGTCGAAGGCGGTGCCCTGACCCGTGTTCAGCCACGTCGCCTCGTGGGCGGTGTGCAGCGCGCTGGCGACGAGGCCGGCGGCGACGAGCACGAGGACGGCGGCCGTCGCGCGGAAGAACTTGGCGTAGTTGAGGCGGACGCCGCCGCGGTAGATGCCGAAGCCGATGGCCACGGCGATCAGGACGCCGAGCGCGGCGCCGCCACCCGCGGCGGTCGGGTCGGTCGAGCTCTGGAACGCGGCCAGCAGGAAGACCGCGGTCTCCAGGCCCTCGCGCAGGACGGCGAAGAACGCCATGCCGACGAGCGCCCACATCGAGCCGCGCGCCAGGGCGGCCGACGCGTTGGTGCGCAGGTCGCTCGCCAGGCCGCCGGCGTTGCGGCGCATCCAGACGATCATGAACGTGACCATGCCGACGGCGAGCAGGGCCACGATCGTCTCGAGGCCCTCCTGCTCGCGCTGGGGCAGCTGCTCGTTGAGCACCTCGAGGCCGACGGCGGCCGCGATGCAGACGGCGATCGCGATGGCGACGCCCGTCCACATCCAGCGCAGGGCGTCGCGGCGGTCCTGCTTGGATAGGAACGCGGCGACGATCCCGACGATGAGGCTGGCTTCGACGCCTTCGCGCAGGCCGATGACGAACGTGGGAAGCAAGGTTTGGTCCTTCGAGTCTTGTCCGGATTAGGCCACCCTCATTAGGGCGACCTAACAAACCCTACCACGCCGGTGGGTGATGGGTTCTCGCACCGGCGAGTGATCCAGACCTGAGGGAGAGGAGTACCAGCCCCACCACCAACACCTACCGGGAGGCACAGTTGGACGTCACCGAGTTCGACCGCGACGAAGCGGTTGCCGAGGCCATGACCGGCCTGCAGGAGATGACACGGGGCACCGCCCTGAAGCGCGGCGGCCTGTTGGCCGGCGGCGCGCTGGCAGCGACGCTGCTGCCGACGAGCAGCGCGTTCGGCCGCATCGGCGGCTCGAAGAAGCAGGACATCGAGATCCTGAACTTCGCGCTGACCCTCGAGTACCTCGAGGCCGAGTTCTACGCGCTGGCCGTCAAGCACGCCGACCAGGCCAAGTTCGGTCCTCGGACGCGCTACTTCGCCCAGACGGTCGCCTCGCACGAGGCCACGCACGTCCAGGCGCTCAAGGCGGTGCTGGGCTCCAAGGCCGTCAAGAAGCCGACGTTCGACTTCAAGGGCACGACCCGCAAGACGAGCTCGTTCCTGCTGACCTCCAAGGTCCTCGAGGACACGGGCGTCGCCGCCTACGCGGGCCAGGGCCCGCGCATCCACCAGAACGCCGTGCTCGCCCCGGCGGGCGCGATCCTCGCCGTCGAGGCGCGCCACGCAGCCTGGGTCCGCCGTCTCATCGGCGGCTCCGGCAACCGGGTGCTTCCGGCACCGGCGGCCTTCGACGCTCCGGCGACGATGGACGAGATCCTCGACGCGGTCGGCAAGACCGGCTTCATCAAGTCCTAGGGAGACTGCACATGAGCAAGAACATCGCACCCGTGGACGTCTCGCACCTCCACGTCTTCGACGCCGACGGCGCCATCCAGGAGGCTGCGGCGAACGTCAAGACCGCGGTCTCGCGCCGCGGCCTGCTGCGCAACGCCGGCTTCGTCGCCGGTGGCGCCGCGGCCACCACGCTGTTCCCCGCAACGGCGTTCGGCAAGGGGTTCGGACCGGTCGACAAGTCGATCATGAACTTCGCGCTGACGCTGGAGTACCTGGAGGCCGCGTTCTACGCCCGGTCGCTGGAGAACGCCGGCCTGACCGGCGAGCTCAAGCGGTTCGCCACCGTCGTGAGTGGCCATGAGGCCGCGCACGTCGCGTTCCTGAAGAAGACGCTGGGGTCCTCGGCGGTCAAGCGGCCGAAGTTCGACTTCGGCGCCGCCACCCGCTCGGGCAGCGCGTTCGTCGCCACGGCGATCGTGCTCGAGGACACGGGCGTCCAGGCCTACCAGGGCCAGGCTGTCCACGTCCGCTCGGACAAGCTCCTCGCGGCCGCGCTGTCGGTCCACCCGGTGGAGGCGCGCCACGCGGCGTGGATCCGCTACATCGACGGGCAGAGCCCGGCGCCGGTGGCCTTCAACCCGTCGCTCGAGAAGGGGCAGGTCCTGGCCGCCGTGCAGTCCACCGGCTTCATCGTCGGCTAGCAACATCGTGGGGTAGGGCTGGACGAGATCGGGCAGCCGGAGGGGTATGAGCACCTCTCCGGTTCGCCCCCTCGCCCTCGTCACCGGTGCCTCCAGCGGCATCGGGCTCGAGCTGGCCAAGCAGTTCGCCGCCAACGGCTTCGACCTGATCCTGACCGCGGAGGACGCCGAGCTCACGCCGGCGGCCGACGAGGTCCGCGAGCTCGGCGCGGGTGTCGAGACCATCCAGGTCGACCTGACCCGCGACGGCGCCGTCGACGAGCTGTGGACGCGCGCGACCGCCGACGGCCGCCCGCTCGCGGCCGCGGCGCTCAACGCCGGCGTCGGCCGTGGCGGCCCGTTCGCCGAGACGCCGCTCGAGGACGAGCTGGCGATCGTCGATCTCAACGTGCGCTCGACGGTGCACCTGGCCAAGCACGTTGTCCAGCACATGGTCGCCAACGACGAGGGCCGCATCCTCTTCACGTCGTCGATCGCCGCGACGATGCCCGGCCCGTTCCAGGCGATCTACAACGCGTCGAAGTCGTTCGTGCAGTCCCTCGCGCTGGCGCTGCGCAACGAGCTCAAGGACACGGGCGTGACCGTCACGTCGCTGCAGCCCGGGCCGACCGACACCGAGTTCTTCGAGCGCGCGGACATGGAGGACACGAAGGTCGGGTCCGGCGACAAGGACGATCCCGCCGACGTCGCCCGGGACGGTTTCGAGGCGCTGATGGCGGGCGAGGAGCGCGTGATCTCGGCGTCGCTGACCACCAAGCTCCAGGGCCGGGGCAGCCGCTTCCTGCCCGACAGCGTCAAGGCCGAGATGCATCGCTCGATGGCCGAGCCGGGCTCCGGGGACTAGCGCAGGCCGGCCCACGCCTCGCGGGCGACGGGCTCGATCACGTCGGTCCAGGCGCGGAGCTCGCGTGCGGACGGATGCAGGCCGTCGGGCGCGGAGTCCTGCGCGTCGCGTGACACGGCGGTGATGCTGACCACGCGCACCTTCTGCGCGGCGGCCTCCTGGCGCACGATGCGGTTGACCGCGGTGACGCCCCGCGAGATCTCGGCGGGGTCGCCGAACTGGGCCGCCGCGGGCTTGAACGAGAAGTCCGGCGTGGTGACGACCAGGACGCGGCGGGGGCCGCCGACGATCTCGACCATCGCTCGCAGCAGCCGGCGAAAGCGCAGGTGGAACGTGCTCGCCGGGACACCCTGGACGAGGTCGTTGGTGCCGATCATCAGGCTCGCGACCTCGGGCTTGGCGGCCCGGAACTGCGGCAGCTCCTCCTCCAGGGCGTTCGCGCTCGAGTAGCCCGAGACCGCGGGGTTGACGACCACGTCGAGGCCGAGCCGCTGGGCGAGCAGGGTGGGCCAGGCGAACTGGATGCCCAGCGCCTCGCCGTTGGAGTAGGAGTCGCCGATGACCCCGTAGCGCAGGCCCGAGGTCGGCCGGCCGGGGCCGGTGGTGGTCGCGTCCGGCTCGTCGCCGGCGCCGCAGCCCGCGAGCGCGAGTGATCCGCAGACCAGCATCAGGCGAAGACGGGACATGCGCCGCCTTCTCGCCCTTGCCGCCGTGCTCGCCCTTGCCGCTCCGGCCGCGGCGAGCACGACCGTCACCGTGCGCCTCAAGAACATCGACGTCTCCAAGCCGACCGTCCGGATCGCGGTCGGGGACTCCGTGCGCTGGCTCTTCCGCGACGCGGTCGCCCCGCACAACGTCACCAGCGAGGGCAAGCGGCGGTTCAAGTCCTCGACATCGATGACCAGCGGGTCGTACACCGTGCGGTTCGCCAAGGCCGGAACCTACCGCTGGTACTGCACGATCCATCCGAGCATGACCGGCCGCGTCATCGTCGGCTAGGCGAACGCGTCGAGCAGCGCCCGGTCGCGGTCGAGGCGCTCGTCGAGCCCGGCACGGTCGCGCTGGGACAGGTAGAAGATCGCGCGTTCGACGCCGGCGTCGGCGTAGCGCTCGAGGCGCTCGGCGTCGCGGGGCGCGCCGTAGAGGTAGACCGGGATGTCGCGGTCGGCCCGCTCGCGCAGCTCGGCCATCTGGGCGAGCAGCGTGTCGTCGTCGATGACGTTGGGCATCCAGGCGTCGCCGAAGCGCAGGACGCGGTCGAGCACGGTCGGTCCGTTGCCGCCCACGACGACCGGGGGATGCGGCTGCTGCAGCGGCTTGGGCCAGGACCAGATGCGGTCGAAGTTCACGTGCTCGCCGTGATAGCTCGCCTCGTCCTGCGTCCAGATCGCCTTCATGGCCTCGACGCGCTCGGCCATCAGGCCGCGGCGGGTCCGCGGGTCGGTGCCGTGGTTGGCCATCTCCTCGCGGTTCCAGCCCAGGCCGACGCCGAACAGGAAGCGGCCGCCGGAGAGGTGGTCGAGCGACGCGACCTCCTTGGCGGTGACGATCGGATCGCGCTCGACGACAAGGCAGATACCCGTGCCGATCTTCAGCGTCGTGGTCGCCGCCGCGGCGGCGGTCAGCGCGACGAAGGGGTCGTAGGTGCGCGAGTACTCCGGGGGCAGCTCGCCGCCGGCGGGGTAGGGCGACTCGCGGCTGGCCGGGATGTGGGTGTGCTCCGGGAACCACAGCGACTCGTAGCCGCGCTCCTCGGCCATGCGGCCCAGCGTCGCCGGGTCCGGCGTGCCGAGCGTCGGAAAGATCATCAGGCCGAGCTTCATCGGCGGACAGCCTCCCACAGGAGGATCGCCGCGGCGGCGGCGACGTTGAGGGACTCGAAGCCTGCTGCCGGGATGGTGACGGTGTGGCCGCAGGCGGCGAGGTCCTCGGGGGTCAGGCCGTCTCGTTCGTTGCCGAGGACGATGGTGGTGCCCGGTTCGAGCGCGTCGGGTGCTGCGCCGCCTCGGGGAACGGCGGCGGCGAGGGGGCGTGGGATCTCGGCGAGGTTCGTGACGGGGGCGATGAGGCCGGCGCGGAGGGAGGCGCCCGCGGCGGCGCGGAGGGCTCGCCGGGACATCGGGTCGGCGGTGGTCGGCGTGATCGCCACGGTTGGGCGGTCAGAGGTTCCTCGGCGGTCAGTTTGGCCGCCCAACGCCGCGGCGGTGCGGAGGATCGAGCCGACGTTGCCGGCGTCGCTGACGCCGGCGAGGACGAGGACGGCGTCGGCCGGGTCGCCCGGTCGGGGCCGCGCCGCCACGGCGACCGCGGTGGCCGGCTGGCCGAGCGCGCCGAGGGCGCGCAGGGCGTCGGCCGAGGCGGGCACGGCGCCGGGCCAGCGCGACGGGTCGGCGGCGAGGATGAACTCGATCGCCAGGCCCTCGTCGATCGCGGCGTCGATGAGCTCGGGACCGTCGAGGCAGATCGCCTCGGCGGGTGCGCGCAGCAGCGCTGCGGCACGCAGGACGCGGGGGTCGCGGGCGGAGACGGCGGGGTTCATCGCGGATATGGTCGCGCGATGGCCCTCGTCACGGAGCTGGAGCTGCCGGAGTTCGACTTCATGGACCCGACGCTGAGCGGCGATCGCTATCACGAGACGGTTGCGGCGCTGGCCGCCGAGAGCTGGGTCGCGCGGTCGCCGATCGCGTACTTCGTGTTCGATCGCGAGGCCGGCGAGCTGCTACTGCGGACGCGCTCGGCGCGCTTCCCGGGACACGAGCTCCAGGAGCTCTTCGGCGTGCACGACGGCCCGCTGGCCGAGGAGATGCGGCGCAACATCCTGCACCTCGACGGCGCCGATCACCGCCGGCTGCGCCAGCTGGTCAACCCGTTCTTCACGCCGCGCGCGGCCGATCGCTGGCGCCCGACGATGCGCGAGTTCCTCGAGCAGCTGTGGGCTCCGCTCGACGGCCGGGGCGCGTGCGAGGCGGTCGAGGACCTCTGCAAGCCCTACCCGTCGCTGACGATCGCGCGGGTCATGGGCGCGCCGCTGAGCGATGCGCCGAAGCTCCACGAGTGGTCCAACTGGATCCAGAAGCAGTTCGACGGCCCGACGCTGACCACCCAGCGCGCGCGGATCGACCGCGCGGTGCAGGAGTTCTACGACTGGGTGGAGCCGCTAATCGAGACGCGCCGCTCGACGCCGGGAGACGACCTGATCTCGCACCTGATCCAGGCCGAGGAGGAGGGCGACCGGCTCGACGACGCCGAGTGCCGCAACCTCGTGCTCAACGTCCTGGTCGGCGGCGTGGACACCACGCAGAGCCAGCTCGCCCACGCGCTGCGCCTGTTCGCGGCACATCCGGATCAGTGGGAGCTGCTCGCGCGCGAGCCCGAGCGCGCCGCGGCGGCGGTGACCGAGATCGTCCGGCTCGAGCCGATCACGCCGTTCACCGCGCGGATCATGCGCGAGGACCTCGAGGTCAAGGGAGTGACGTTCCCGGCCGGGACCATCGTGATGGTTGCCGCGGTGACCGCCAACCGCGACGGGCTCGCCGACGGCGACGCGTTCGACATCACTCGCGAGGAGCAGCCGCGCGTGCTGACCTTCGGCGCCGGCCCGCACTTCTGCCTCGGCGTCAACCTCGCGCGCGCCGAGCTCGAGGAGGCCCTGACCTTCCTGGCGCCGCGGATGCCCGGCCTCGCGCCGGCCGAGGAACCCGAGCTCGAGGCCGTGCACGGGATCTACGGCGTCACGCGCCTGCCGCTGCGCTGGGGCTGACCCCTAATCGCGGTCGCGCGCGTCGTCGATCGCGGCGTGCGTGCGCTGCATCTCCGCCGCCTCGTGATGGTGCGCCGCGCCCTCCTCGTGGACCCCGATCTCGTTCTCATGGGCCTGGCGCGCCCGCTCCGACGGCGCCTCATCGGCCTCGCGCCGCGCCTGCTCGGCCCGGTCGAGCGCACCGCGCTCGCGCTCGTCGGCCGCCGTCGCGCGAGCGCGGGCGCGACGGGCCATTTCCTCGTCGTCCATTCCTCTCACTTGCCCGTAGAGAAGTGGGCGCATGCGCGCTACGTTTTGCGTCCCATGGCGACCGGGCATTCAGGAATGAAATGACGGCCGACACCGAGGCCCCCCAGCGCATCGCCCTGCTCGACGCCGACCCCGATCTGGCGCGCCACGTCACCGCCGACGAGGCGCCGCGGGCGCGGCGCCAGGTCACCGCTCCGCTGCTGATCGTCCCCGAGGGCGTCTTCCACCCCGCCGGCGCACTGGGCGCCGGGAAGAACCCCTTCGCCGCCATCGTCCTCAGCGGCCTCGTCGCCCGTGAGCTGACCGTCGGCGGTCAGCCGACGCTGCGCCTGCTGGGTCCGGGCGACATCATCCACGGGAACCCCGTTGAGGCGGGCCTGCTGATCCCGGAGGAGAGCTACACGGCGACGCTCCCCACGCGACTGGCCATCATCGACGACCACTTCCTGCTGGCGGTGCGGCACTGGCCGCGGCTGCTGACGGCACTCGTCGAGCGCTCGGGCGAGCAGCTGGACTCCACGCTCATCCAGCTGGCGATCTCGCAGCAGCCCCGCGTGGAGGACCGCCTCGTGGCGATGTTCCGCGCGCTGGCGGAGCGCTGGGGCCACGTCACCACCGACGGCGTGATCGTGCCGCTGTCGCTGACCCACGAGGCCCTTGGCCGGCTGATCGGCGCACGGCGGCCGACCGTGACGCTGGCCCTCAAGGCGCTTGCGGCCGAGCGGCGGCTGGAGCGCCAGGACGACGGATCGTGGCTGCTCTTCGACCTCGCGGAGCGCTCCGTGGGCGACCTGCGCCCGCTGATCGGCGCCGCCCGTCCGCGGCTGCTCGCGCTCGTCGGCGAGGACGGCACGTCGCCGGAGGGCCGGCGGCTGATCGCCGAGGCCCGCGCGCTGCGGCTCGATCACGAGACGCTGCGCCGGAGGCTGGGCGAGTTGGCCTCGCGCAACGAGAAGACCGTCGCCCGCACGCAGGAGATCGTCGAGCGTTCCAAGGCCCGCAGGGCCGCCGCGAAGTCCGCCTAGGCGGGGTCGGCGACGTTCATCAGGACGACGGCGCCCGAGGGCGCGTCCTCCTCGGTGAGCGGCAGGACCGTCACATGGCAGCGCAGCGCGCGGCCGCGCCGGTTGACCGCGTCGAGCTCGATCTCGCCGCGGGGCTCGGCCCCGCCCAGCGCCCTGGTCAGCAGCGGCTTGAGCTGCTCGACGGGCAGCCCGATGTCGAGCCCGAGCAGGTGATGGCCGACGACCTCGTCGCCGCGCAGGCCCCACAGATCGGACGCGTGGCTGTTCCACACCGCGACGACGCCCTGGCGGTCGACGACCGCGATGGCCATGCCGAGGCTCGTCAGGATCGTCTCGAGGAAGGCGTTGACGTCGTCGAGGTCCGACGAGCGCTCGCGGACCTCGTCGTTGATCGTCTGGAGCTCCTCGTTGGTCGACTGGAGCTCCTCGTTCATCGTCTCGAGCTCCTCGTTCGAGGACTGCAGCTCCTCGTTGGTCGTCTCGAGCTCCTCGTTGGTCGACTGCAGCTCCTCGTTGGTCGTCTCGAGCTCCTCGACCGTCGACTGCAGCTCCTCGTAGGCCGTCTGCAGCTCGTGGCGGCTGCGGTCGAGCTCGTGCTGGAGGTGGTGCTCGGCGGTGATGTCGACGAACGTCACCGCGGTGCCGATGAGGGCCTCGTCGGCGCCGGTCAGCGGCGAGATCCGGACCTCGAAGACGGACTCGGTGGCGCCGTTGGGACCGCCGACGGCTTCGCTGAGACGCAGCGGGCGGCGCTCGGACATGACGCGGTCGATGTGGCCGCGCAGCTCGACCGGCCGGTAGGACATCGCGAGGTCCTGCAACGGGCGGCCGATGTCGGAGTCGTCGATCTCGAAGCGGTCGCGCGCCTCCTGGTTGGCGACGATCAGGACGCCGGCCGCGTCGAAGACGACCTGCGCGCCGGGGGACAGGTCGAAGGCCTGGTCGCGCAGGGCGCCGTGGCCCGTCCCGGCATCCGTGTCGTGGGCGCCGCGAGCCATGCGGCGCAACCCGTCGCGGATGTTGGCGTTGCCGAGCTTGCGGAACGTCCGGATGCGCAGGTCGATCGGCTCGAACAGGTCGCCGTGGCGCAGCAGCGTCTCGGAGCGCCCGAGCAGCAGGACGCCGCGCGGGTTCAGCGCGAAGTGGAAGCGCCGCACGATCTGCGCCTGGGTCTCGGCGTTGAAGTACATCAGCGCGTTGCGGCACAGCAGCAGGTCGACGCGCGAGATGGGTGCGTCCTGGACGAGGTCGTTGCGGCCGAAGATCATCGCCCGCCGCAGGTCCGAGCGGAACTGGAAGCGGTCGCCGTCGCGCTCGAAGTAGCGAGCGAGCAGATCGGGGTCGAGGCCCTCGACCTGCCGGCTGGAGTAGACCGCGGCCCGGGCCTCCTGAAGCGCCTCGTCGTCGACGTCGGTCGCGTAGATCTTCACGCGGTCCTTGAAGGTCTGCTCGCCGAGCAGCTCGGTGAGCACCATGGCGACCGTGTAGGCCTCCTCGCCCGACGCGCAGGCGGCCGACCAGACGCGGATCGGCTCGTCGTCGGGGATCGAGGCGAGCAGCGGCGGAAGGATCTCCTGGCGGATCTGCTCCCAGGCGTCGGCGTCGCGGAAGAACGCGGTGACGTTGATGAGGATCGTGTTGAAGAGGTGCTCGAACTCGCCGGGATGCAGCTCGAGGTACTCGGTGTAGGCCGCGTGGTCGCTGAGCCCGACGTCCTCCATCCGCTTGCCGATCCGCCGCTCGAGCGACGAGCGCTTGTAGCCCGTGAAGTCGAAGCCGCGGCTGGTCTTGAGGAACTCCAGCAGTTGCTCGATCGACCCGTCGGTCTCGGTGCTCATGTCTCATCCGCCTGGACGCGGGCGAGCACGCCGATGGCCCGCCGCACGGCGTCGGCCTGCTCGGACGCCGATCGCGCCTCGCGGCCGAAGCTCTCGGCACTGCGCTCGAGGCCGCGGGTGCCCGCCTGGCCGGCCAGGCGTGTGAGCAGCGCCTCGCGGTCCTCGAGGGCCCGGACCGCCGTCCACAGCGCCGACTCGACCTCGTCGGCCTGACGGTCGACGAGCGTCTGGGGGGCGAACGCGTGACCGACGTGGCACTCGAAGACGGTGACCCCGGCGCGTCGCTTCTCGGTCAGCACGCCGCCGCAGTCCGGGCAGATCGTGTACAGCGGGTCGGCGACGTCGCCGTCCGGCTCGTGCGAGTGGCCGTTGGTCCCGGGTGCGGGCGCGGCGACCATGGCGTTGAGCGCCGCGGCGATGTCACCGGCCGGAAGGATCGCGTCGGCCGCGATGTGGGCGATCGCGCTCAGCGGCATGCTCGGATGCTGCGCGTCCTGGGGGTCCTGGACCACCGCCATGCCGCCGTGCTCCTTGATCTTCGCCAGCCCGGTGGTCCCGTCGTCGCGCATGCCCGACAGGACGACGCCGATGACCTCCGAGCCGTAGGCCTCGGCGGCCGAGCAGAAGAGCGCGTCGATGGACGGGCGGTGGCCGTTGATCCGCGCCTCGGCCGTCAGGGCCAGGTGGCCGTCGACGACGGTCAGGTGCAGGTCGGGCGTCGCCACGTAGATCCGTCCGGGCTCCATCCGCTCGTGATCGGCGGCGGTCGAGGCGGGCAGCGGCGAGGCACGGTCGAGGATCGCGGCGAGCATGCTCGGCGAGCGGGCCGAGATGTGCAGCACGACGAGGACGGGTGCGGCGAAGTTGTGCGGCAGGCCGCGAACCACCTCGGTGAGGGCATCGACCCCACCGGCCGAGGCCCCCATGACCACCAGCCGCTGCGGCTTGTGCTCGTTCGGGAGGGCGCTCACGTGCCGCCACCCTACGCCCCTCCCGGCGGCCATGCCGGTCCCGGCGAGTGCCTTCGCCACGCGATCCCGCGCCGGGTTAGGAACATGACGATCGCGTCGGGGTCCCGATCGCCGTTCCTAGGCTGTTCGATGGCTGACCGCTGGTTCTCCGCCGCGGGAGGTCGCCGACGTGACGACGGTAGGCCGGACCCTCGCTCGGGGAGTCGGGATCTCCTTCGGAAAGCACAGATCCGCCGCTCCCGAAAGGCCGTATGTCACACGTGGGGACCCCCCGCATCGCATTGCTCGAAGTCGACCCTGAGCTCGGTCGCCACCTGCCGGCCGAGGACCTCGAGCAGGCCCGGACCGCGCTGACCGTCACCGCCTGCGACGTCGCGCCCGGCACGCTTCAGCTCGCCCGTCTCGCTCCCGAGGCCATCAACCCCTTCGCCGCATACGTCGTCTCGGGGCTGCTGACGCGGGACATCGACATCGGCGGCCAGCCCGCGCTCGAGCTGCTCGGGCCCGGCGACGTCCTGGTCGGCAAGGAGCTGCAGGGAACGCTCCCCGTGCGCACCCGCCTCGTGGTCTCCGCGCAGACGCGGATCGCGCTGCTCGACGACCGGCTGCTCGCCGGGGTGCGCCACTGGCCGCGCCTGCTCCCCGGTCTGATGCAGCGCGTCTGCGCGCAGCGCGACCAGCTCGCGCTGCAGCTGGCGATCTCGCATCAGCCTCGCGTCGAGGACCGGCTGATGAACCTGTTCTGGCATCTGTCGGACCGCTTCGGCTCGGTGACCCCCGAGGGCATCTGCCTGCCGGTGTCGCTGACCCACGAGGCGCTCGGGCGCCTGATCGGCGCGCGGCGCCCGACCGTGACGCTGGCGCTGCGGGCACTCGACGCCCGCGGAGCGCTGCGGCGCCGCGAGGACCGTTCGTGGCTCGTGGCCGAGTGGCCGCCCGAGCGCAAGCTCGACGACGCGGGTCTGGGCCCGCGCGCGAGGCCCGTTCCGGTGGCGGTCGAGTCGACCTGACGCCTGGATAGGCTGCCCGGCGTGCGGAGCCGGGTGGCACTCGGGATGGTCCTCGCGCTGCTCGCGGGCGGCGCCGGGGGCTGCGCGGACGGCGAGGTCAAGGAGGCGAACTCCTACGTGGCGGCGGTCAACGACGCCCAGCAGGCGTTCGCCACCCGCAGCGAGGAGCTGCGCGACAAGGTCGACGTGACGCAACCGGGCAGCCAGGGCCGCGCCGCGCTGCGCGACTTCTACGCCGCCGTCGACGACTTCGCGGGGCGCCTGCGGGCCATCGACCCTCCGGCCGCCGTCCGCTCGCTGCACGAGAAGCTGATCGGCTCGATCGTCCGTTTCGGCACGAGCCTGCGCAAGGCGGGCAGCGACATCGGGTCGGGCAACGCGGGCCGGATCCTCGACGGGCAGGAGGAGCTGTCGAACGCGACGGCCTCCGTCGGCCGCTCGATCAACGCGACGATCGCCGCCATCAACGACGCTCTGCGCAGCTAGGCCGAGCCGATCGCGCGATCCGGGTGTTCCGGGGGCGTGCCCCGCAGCCTCCTCGCCGCGCTCGTAGTGCTGGCCGTCCTTCCCGCGGCGGCGCCCGCCAAGGCGGTCCCGCCGGTGCGCGGCATCGGCCTGAGCAACGTGGGTGCCGACACCGCGCTGAGCGCGATCGACGCCGAGCTCGACGACGCGCGGGCGCTGGGCGCCAAGACCGTTCGTGCCGAGGTCAGCTGGGCGGCGCTTGAGCCGGGGGCCTCGGGCGAGCGGCAGGCCGACTACCTCGCGCGGCTCGACCGGGTCGTGGCCGGCGCCCGGCAGCGCGGCATCAAGCCGCTGCTGCTCCTGCTGCGCACGCCGTGCTGGGCGTCGTCGGCTCCGGGCGCGCCGGGCTCCTGCCCGGGAGACGCGGCCGAGTACCCGCCGCGCGACCCCGCCGACTACGCGGCGATCGCCGGCTGGCTGGCCGAGCGCTACCGCGGGCGGCTGGCGGGCATGGAGATCTGGAACGAGCCCGACCACGCGAGCGAGGAGTACTTCAAGGGCCCGGACAAGGCCGCGCGCTACGCGGCGATCCTCAAGGCCGCCGACGGCGCCCTCGACGCCGCCGATCCGCAGCTGCCGGTCATCGCGGGGTCGCTGGTCGGCGCCAACGGCGCGTTTCTCGAGGCGCTCTACACGGAGGGGATCGCCGGACACTACGACGGGCTCGCCGTCCACTACTACGACCTGACGCTGTCGAGCCTGCGCTCGATCCACGCGGTTCAGCGCCGCCATGGCGACCGCACGCCGCTGTGGCTGACGGAGTTCGGCTGGACCAGCTGCTTCCCGGCGGCCAAGGCCGAGGGCGAGCACGGATGCGTGACCGCGCGCCAGCAGGGCCGCAACCTCGGCGACATCTTCCGCGCCCTGCGCGGCACGTCGTGGGTGCGGGCCGCGATCGTCTACAAGCTCCGCGACGCGGCGGGCGAGCACTTCGGCGTCACGACGGCCGCGGGCAGGCGCAAGCCGGCGTTCGCGACGCTGCGCACGGCGCTGCGCTCCGGCCTCGGACGGCCGTGGGCGGTCGTCGCGCGCGTCCGCGACGGACGGCTGTCGGGCACCGCGCCGGCGGGCGACAAGGTGATCGTCCAGGGGTTCCGCTCCGACGGCTCGTTCTTCTACCAGCAGGAGCTGGTTCCCGATCGCTTCGGGCGCTTCGGCTACACGCTGCCCGCCGCGGTGCGCGGGGCCAAGCTCGTCGTCAAGCAGGCGTGGACGGGTCGCTCGACGACCCTGCGCGGCTGACCGCGCGCCGGCGGCGGATGCTGCGGACGAGCTCGCGGCCGGGCAGCGCGTCGTAGATGCGGCGACGGGCTCGCACGGACGCGCGGAGGGCCCGGCCGCCCGGCGACGGGCAGAAGGCCTCGCCGTCGTAGCGCTCGAGCTCGGCGCCGCCGAGGTCGGTCTTGTAGCGCCACAGGCCGGGGCCGAGGTCGAACCGGGCGTGCCCCTGGTCGATGGCGTCGCGGATCGATTCGAGCTCGAGCACGACGCCTGGTCCGAGGCGCCGATGCGCGGGGTCGAAGCCGGAGTTGTAGAACCAGCTTCCCTGACCGCCGGGCCGGTCGATGCGCACGCTGACCCCGGCGGTGGCGCCGTCGATGCGCAGCTCGAAGAGCCGCAGCCGCGCGCCCGGCGCGCGCGCCAGCCGCGCGAGCATCGCGGTGAGCCGGGCGTTCATCTGCGGATGCCGCTCGCCCTTCTCGGCGGTCCGGCGGGCGTGCAGCGCCAGGAACGCGTCGAGCAGCTCGGCTTCGCGGCCGGGCTCGGCCGGCACGACCTGGCCGCCGGCGGCGGGCATGCGGCGCAGCTTCTGCTTGTGGGCCTTGCGCTGTGACGACGAGCGCGCGCGCAGGTACTCGTCGAAGTCGCCCGGCAGATCCACCGCATAGGACGGGGCGGCGGCGAGCTCGGCGCCGGGCAGCAGGCCCGCCTCGCCGGGAACCGACTCGAACGACAGCGACCCCCAGCGCCCGCGCCGCCGCGACAGCTCGCCGGCCAGCGCGACCCAGGCCCGGCGCCGATCGGCCTCGGCGACCAGCAGCCCGCGCTCGGGGGTGACCGGCGCGCCGGCGAAGTGCCAGCGCGGCCCGCGGCGCTCGACCAGCCCCAGCGCGATGGGCGGCTCGCCGATGCGGATGAGCGCGGGGCTGCGCGGCTCGTAGACGTCGAGCCACGCCGACAGCCAGTCCCACGAGAGGTAGGGCGATGCGCCGGCCACCTTCTCCAGCTCGCGCCAGCGCGCGCCGGCCGCCGCGCGATCGCCGAGCGGCTCGACGGTCACCGGGAGGTCCTCGTCGGCCGAGGCCCAGGGGCGCGGGGCCCGCGCCGCCCCGAAGGCGAAGACGCGGCGCAGCGCCAGCCAGGCGCCCGGCAGCGGGTCGCGCGCCGACCACACCGCGCCGACGCGTGGCGCGGGCGGCCGGGCCAGCAGCAGCCGCGGATGGCCGCGCAGCGCCGCCGCGAAGTCCGACTCCAGCCGCCGGTACGAGGTGCCGGGGGCGTAGTCGGTCGGACCGGGCCAGGGCGCTCCGGTGACGACCGCGTGCCATGCCGCCGGCAGGTTCACGCCGCTGGCCAGCGCGAGCCCGAGCGAGATGTAGAAGCGCGGGTTGACGTCGATCAGCCGGGGGCCCGCGGGCGTGAGGATGAAGTCGAGCTGGGCGAGGCCCCAGTAGCCCGCCTCGGCCAGGAGCCGCACCGACCCCTCGCACAGCGCGTCGTCGGGGGCGACGCCGACGGCCACCGTGCAGGCGCCGGCCTCGGGCGGGAAGATCCGGGTGGCCTCCTGCTGGAAGCGATCGACCAGCCGCCCGTCGCGGCCGACGACCAGCGCCAGGCAGATCAGCGGCCCCTCGACGTGCTCCTGCAGGACGACGCGCTCGCCCGGAGGGAAGGCCGCCAGCTGCTCGGCGAGCTCGGCGTCGGTGCGCGCGAGCGTGACCTCGGGGATGCCGGGCCCGCGCCGCGCGGGCTTGACCATCAGCGGCGCGCGGTGGCCGGCGCCGGAGAGCTCGGCGGCCAGGCCCTCGGCGATGGTCGCGGGCGCGTGCAGGCCGACGCGCGCGGCGAGCGCGGGGAGCTCGCGCTTGTCGCGCAGGATCCGCAGGGGCTCGGGTCCCGCGTAGGGCAGGACCACCTCGGCCGGCAGGTCGGCGGTGGGGTCGAGCAGCGCGTCGATCGACTCCTCGCGGCTGGGATAGACGACGAGCGGGCCGTGCCGGCGCGCGAGCGCGGCGACGTGGTCGGCGAAGCCGCGCGGGTCGGTGCACGGATCGGGCCCCGTCGAGCGCCGGCGCACGTCGCGCGAGAGCAGGCCCGCGGCGGCGCGCTCGGAGGCTCCGGCGATCACGCGCACGCCCGCGCGCGAGAGGGCGCGGAGCCCGGCGATCGCGCCGACGAGGTCGGCGTCGGTGACCAGCGCGTCCACGTCAGCCCCGGCGCAGCCGGCTGATGATCCTGCGGCGTTCCTTGCCCAGGCGGCGCACCGCCTTGGCGGGACGGTGGCGCATCACGGACTCGTAGCGGTCGTCGCGCTTGAGCCACAGGCCGAGCGCGGACTTGGTGTTGGTGTCCTGGCGCGGCAGGTTCAGCGGCTCGTCCCAGCTGCCCTCCGCGGCGACGCGGCAGGCTGCGCGCACCCCGGCGGCCTCGGTGGCGCGGATCGCCTCGGCGTTGGCGAAGCCGAACGGGTAGGCGAACGTGTCGACGGGCGAGCCGACGATCTCGGAGAGCTGTGCGCAGCCGTCGCGGACCTCGTCGCGCGCGGCCTCGAAGCTCAGCGCGGTCAGGTCGGGATGGCTGACGGTGTGGCCGCCGATCTCCACGCCGGACCGGTGCAGCTCACGCACCTCGTCGGACGTCATGTTGCGCGCGTAGGGGACGCTCGGATGCGCCTGGCCCATCCAGCCCGTCGTCACGAACGTCGTCGCCGGGATCGCCTCGTCGCGCAGGATCGGCACGAGCTGGTCGAGGTTGTCGAGCAGCCCGTCGTCGAAGGTCAGGGCGACGTGGCCGGCCGCGCGGCCCTCGGCGATCCGCGCCGCCATGTCTCCGAAGGTCAGGAACGCATAGCCCCAGCGGCGCAGCCGGCCGATCTGCCCGCGCAGCTCGCGCGGGCTGATGAACAGCCCCTCGGGATCGAGGTGGGCCGGAACCTCGCTGACACCGTGGTAGGCGAGGATGAGCGGCGGGGGGACGCGCGGCACCCCCTGAACCCTACGCGCGGCCGAGGCGGGCCTGGACGTATCCGGTGAAGCGGGCGAGGTCGGCGGGGAACAGCGCGCGCTCGGCGCCGATGACGACGATCAGGTACGCCGCCCCGGCCGCCGCGAAGGCGAGGACGCTGGTGCCGGTGACCAGCGCCACGCCGGCCATCGCCGCGGCGCCGAGGACCGGGCTCGTGGTGATCCGCCGGACCGACACCGGCCCGGCGACGCGCCGCGCGAGCACGCCGAGCGCCAGCGCCTGGACGGCCTCGGTGATCGTCGTCACCGCGGCGGCGCCGTCGAGCGAGTAGCGGGGGATGACCAGGAGGTTCAGCACGATGTTGAAGACCATCACGCTGCCCACGGTCCACGCCAGCACACGGGTCTTGCGCTGGGCGGCCAGCAGCGACACGCTGAGGAACGAGATGCCGTAGAGCACGGCCGCGCCGCCGAGCCAGTGCATGGCTCGCTCGGCGTCGCCGTACTCGGTGCCGTAGAGGAGCTCGAGCAGCGGGCCGCCGAAGAGCAGGAACGCCACGCCCAGCGGCGCGGTGATCACGGCGATCGCCTTGAGGCCGCCCTCGTAGACCGAGGCGAGCGTCGGCTGCGTGGCGCGGGCCAGGCGCGAGAACGTCGGGAACAGCGCGTTCTCGATCGCGTAGGGCAGGAACAGCACGCTCTCGAGCGCCCGGTATGCCGCGCTGTAGAGACCGACCGCCTCGGGCCCCTTGAACAGCGACAGCATCGTCGCGTCGATGCGGAAGATGATCGTCGAGAAGATCAGCATCAGGCCGAACGGCACGGCCTGCGCGGCGACCTCCCGGGCGCGGCGGATGCTGATCTCGCGGCGCGGGCGCAGCTCGTGGCGGTAGAGCGACAACGTCACCGAGGCCAGGCCGAGCGCCGCCCCGCCGAGGTAGATCGCGGCCACGGGCGCGATCCCGGCGCCGGCGACGAGCGCGATGATGCCGCCTGCGGCGGTGCTGAAGCGCTGGAGGATCAGCCCCGCGGCGACCGGGCGCAGGTCGTCGTAGGCCAGGAACGTGGCACCGATCGTCTTGGCCAGCAGCTCGAGGAGCGTGCCGAGCGCGAGCAGCACGATGGCCGCGTTGACCGCCGGCGAGTAGTCGCCGAGGATCGACACGAGCAGCGCGATCGCCGTCGTCGCCAGCCCGAGGACGACCTTCAGCGCGATCGAGTTCCAGAACAGCCGGTGGAGCTCGTCGCGGTCGCGCGAGACCTCGCGGGTCAGCAGCCCGTCGGTGCCGAAGCCGGCCAGCGACGTGAGCAGCACGACCAGCGACAGCGCGAACATGTAGTCGCCGAAGCCGGCCGAGCCGAGCTCGCGGGCCATGACGACGTAGAAGGCCAGCGAGGCGAGCTTGGTCAGCACCTCGGCACCGGCCTGCAGCGCGGTGTTGCGGACGATGGTGCGCAGCCCGGTCACGCCAGCACCGCGCGGTAGACGCCGTCGACGCCGGAGACCAGCCGCTCGAGCGTGAAGTGCTCCGCGTGACGCGCGCGGGAGGCGTGCGCCATGGCCGCCCGGCGTTCGGGGTCCGCCAGCAGCGCGACCAGGGCCTGCGCCAGCGCGTCCGGGTCGCGCGGTGGGACGAGGATGCCGGTCTCGCTCGTCACCGCCTCGGGGATGCCGCCGACGTCCGAGGCGACCTGCGGGATGCCGTGGGCCATCGCCTCGACCAGCGACAGGGGGAAGGCCTCCATCTCCGACGGCAGGGCGAGGACGTCGAGCGCCTCGAGGTGGGCGGCCATCGGCGGCCGCCACGGGAACACCGCGAAGCGCGGCTCGTCCGCGAGGCCGTGCTCGCCGATCAGCGCGGCGAAGCGCTCCCGCTCGGGCCCGCTTCCGACGAGCGCCAGGCGCGCGTCCGGGGCGGCGGCCAGCACCGAGCGTGCTGCCGCGATGAACGTCTCGATGCCCTTGGCCGGGCGCAGGACGGTGACCATCGCGGCGAGCGGACCGCCCGCGGCGTGGGCGAGCAGCGCCGGGTCGGCGGCGACGGGCGGCCCGGCGTCGCAGCCGTTGTGCACCACGTGCATCGGGCGCCCCGCCCCGACGCCCGCCTCGAGCGCGAAACGCCGTTCGGCGTCCGAGACGAACAGGAACGCCGCGGTGCGCCGCGCCATCCGGCGCTCGGCGGCGATCCCGAAGATCCGCCGCGCGCGCGAGACGGGTCCGACGAACGGCAGGCCGTGCGGGCTGTAGATCGCCGGCACGCCCGCCCGGGCCGCGGCGACGCGCCCGATGATCCCCGCCTTGGCCGAGTGGCAGTGGACGAGGTCGAAGCGCTCGGCCCGCAGCAGCGCGGTCAGCTCCCGCGTCGCCGCGAGCTCGTCCTGGGGCCGCGAGTAGCCGCGGCCCATCGGCAGGCGGACGCAGCGGATCCCGGCGGCCTCGAGCGGCGCGTAGAACGCGGTCTCGCGCGGCCCGGCGACGACCAGCTCGTGACCGTGCGCCGGCAGGTTCGTGGCCAGCTGGACCACGTGCTCGGCCACGCCCCCGTCCGGCGGCTCGAAGGTGTGGAGCACGCGCGCCATGCGGCGCCCACCCTAAAGGCGGGCTCCCACGGCACCGATGAACCGGAGAGGGCCATGTCACGTATTTCCGTCATCAGGACCCTTGCCCTCGCCGTGCTCGTGCTGTTCGCCGCCCCCGCGGCGGCGGCGCCGCGCTATCTGGGCATCCAGGTCCACGCGCTGTGGAGCACCGAGACGCACGCCGACATGCTCCGCGACGTCGAGCACCTCGCCGACCTCGGCGTCAACGTGGCCCGCACCGACGTCGGCTGGTCGAGCCTGCAGGGCGGCGGACCCGGTCGTTTCGAGTCCTGGTACGTCGACAAGCTCGACGCGTTCGTGGCCGCCGCCGACGCGCGCGGCATCAAGGTCATCGCCACGCTCACCGAGACGCCGTGCTGGGCCTCGACGGCGCCGGCGCGGCTCAAGCAGGGCTGCTCGGGGTCGTGGTGGGAGCGCAACGTCCAGGACTACCCGCCGGCCGATCCGCGCGACTACGGGCGAGCCGCGAAGTTCCTGACCGACCGCTACGGGCCCAAGCTCGCCGCGCTCGAGATCTGGAACGAGCCCAACCTGTCCTATGAGTTCATCGGGCCGCGCGCGAAGAAGGCCGCGCGCTACGCCGCGCTCGTGCGCGCCACCTACCCGCTGGCCAAGCAGGGCGATCCGCGCGTGCCCGTGCTGGCCGGCGCGACCGCCTACGCCGACGTCTCGTTCCTGCGCAGGCTCTACGCCGCGGGCATCCGCGGCTCCTACGACGGGATCTCGATCCACCCGTACTCCGACGGCCGCGGTCCGGCCAGCGAGGCGGCGCCCGCGCGCCTGGAGTTCGGCCCCGGCATCCGCTCGATCCGCGCCGCCCAGCTCGCCGCCGGCCAGGCCAAGCCGCTGTGGCTGACCGAGTTCGGCTTCACCGCCTGCCGCTGGTGCGGATCGCTCGAGCAGCAGGCGACGCTGATCGCCGACACCACGCGGGCGATCCCGCAGTT
The DNA here is from genome assembly GCA_045805505.1 of Solirubrobacteraceae bacterium. GTDB lineage: Bacteria > Actinomycetota > Thermoleophilia > Solirubrobacterales > Solirubrobacteraceae > BP-464. The sequence continues at coordinate 53,990 of JBJMLA010000075.1, read as the reverse complement.
CGCGTTCGTGCGCGGCGCGACGCTCTATCAGCTGCGCGACACCGAGACCGCTCCGGACTCGTGGGAGAACAACTTCGGCCTGCTGCGCCAGAGCTACGAGGCGCGCCCGGCCTACGCCGCGTTCAGGTCGGCGGTCGCTGCAGTGCGCGCGCAGTGGCGACGAGCAGCCCGATCTCGATGAGCAGCAGCGCCATGTTCGGGTTCGAGCCCGGCGGGTAGTCGAGCAGCGAGTTGACGAAGAGCCCGCCGAGCCCGGCGATCGGCGCCAGCGCGTAGCCGAAGTCGGGATGTCTTCGCTGGCGCAGCGCCTCGCTCGCGACGCGGAACAGCAGGAACAGCATGGCCAGCAGCAGCAGGGCACCGGGGATCCCCTGCTCGACGAGCACCGTCAGCGCGACGTTGTGCGCGTGCTCGAACGGGAGGCCGCCCTCGCTGAGGCCGTAGTAGAGCGACCAGTCCTTGAAGTTGCCGACGCCGAGGCCGAAGACCGGATGGTCGGCCGAGATCCGCGGCACGGTGCTGTAGATCTTCAGGCGGTTGTTGTTGACCGTCGCCTCGTCCTTGTTGGTGATCGTGGCGAGGCGCGCGCCGACGAGGTTGAGCTGCTCCGAGCGCGAGATCGCGTCCGCATTGAGCACCGCGAAGAGCAGCAGCGCGACGAGCACCACCGAGACGACCTTCCGGAACGGCGCCCACACCAACATGATCGCCAGCGACGCGCCGGCGCCGATGATCGCGCCGCGGGTGAGCGTCAGCACGAGCACGGTGATGATCACCACCGCCGCCGCCGCGGCGAGCACGCGCAGCCAGGCGCGGCTCTTGACGATCAGTACCAGCGCGGGCGGCAGCGCCATGACCAGGAAGAACGCGAGCTGCGCGGGATGCGTGAACGAGCCCTGCGCCCGGCCCTCGACCGCGGTCGCTCCGGCGCGGGCCTCCTGTGCCGTGCCGCTGGCCACCGCGATCAGCGCCGTGAAGACGGCGCCGGCGACGATCGCCCACAGGACCATCCGGACCTGCTTCGGCGTGGCGTTGCTGATGAACAGGGCGACCATCGCGAAGCTCGCCCACATCAGCAGCGTGCGCACGACGATGAACTCGTCGCGCGCGACGCCGAGGCCGGCGAGCATCCACAGCAGCGCCGCACCGAAGACCATGAACACCGGGTCGATGCGCAGGCGCGCGGCACCGAACGCCCAGCGCAGCAGCACGGCGCCGGCGGTCAGCAGCAGCAGCCCCTCCATAGGGCTGATCTGCGTGTGGAGGATCTCCAGCGGCACCGCGGCGATGCCCAGGCACGCGCCGACCATCGGCTTGGCGATGACCAGCGCGGCGACGCCCGCGGCGATCGGCAGCGCGATGCCGATCATCGGCGAGGCGCGGTAGAAGACGGTGGTCTGGACCACGGCGATGACCGCGATGCCGGCGGCGCCGATCAGCCACAGCAGCGTCTCGCTCGCCCAGCGCGACCTCATCGGACCGCGCGCTCCAGCAGGCCGAAGAGCTTGGCCGAGGCCCGCTCGGGCGCGAAGTGCTCGCGTGCATAGGCGGCGCCGGCCTCGCCCGTGCGGCGAGCCAGCTCCGCGTCGCGCAGGTACGGCTCGGCGGCCGCGGCGATGAGATCGCCGTCGGCGCGCTCGACCAGCGTGCCGGTGACGCCGTCGACGACGCCCTCCGCGGTCCCGCCACCGCGGGCGGCGACGAGCGGCAGGCCGACCCAGCTGGCCTCGAGCATCGCGCCACTCAGGCCCTCCCAGCCGAAGCCGTGCTCGTCGCGGTAGGTCGCGGTGACGAACACCGTCATCCGGGCCAGTGTCCCGAGCACGTCGGTCGTGAAGCCGGCGAACTCGACGTCGGCCCCCTCGGCCTGCGCGAGCTCGCGGAGGTGTGCGGGCCACTCGGGGTAGTCCGGCGAGGCATCGCCGGCGAGGATGACCCGGACGCCCAGGCGCGCGCCCGCGCGGATGATGTGCTCGTGGCCCTTGATCGGGATCAGGCGGCCGAGCGTCCCGATGGCCGGCGGATCGGTGGCCGGCTCGACGCGTGCGTCGTCCGGAAGCCGCACGGGCGGGCCGACGGTGCCGAGCACCTTCTTGCGGGCGGGCCCCAGCGCCTCGGTCACCGCGCGGCTGACGCCGATCACGCCGTTGACCGCGATGCCCAGCGGCCGCGCGATCTTGTCGTCGAGCGAGAAGTCGACCTTGTGCCACACGAGCGGCGTGCCGCTCAGCCGGCAGGCGGGCACGCTCATCGCCGCGGCCTTCAGACCCGTCGCCCAGACGACGTCGGGCCGCTCCGTGCGCAGCACGTGGTGCAGGCGCCGGCTGAACTTCGCCAGCGCGGCCGGGCCCGGGCGGCCGTCGAGGCCCTCGACGCCCTGGGCCGGCACGCCGAGCTCCTCGAGCCGCGCGCGCAGGGGGCCGTCCTCGACGAGCAGGGCGCTCGCCTCGATGCCGGCGGGCCGGTGGGCCAGGAACTCGGCGAGCGACAGCTCGGAGCCGGCCAGCACGCCGTAGGAGGAGACCGCGAGGACCTTCACCGGCGCAGGGTCCAGATCCGACTGCGGTCGAGCAGGGCCTTGAGGTGACGCTCGGCGCGAAACCGCGGGCGGCCGCCGTAGACGAGCGGGTAGAGCCGCTTGCGCGCCGGGCTCATGGGCGAGGCGGCGCGGTGCGCGTCGATGCCGGCGAACAGCGCCGGGTGGCTCTCCTTCAGCGTCCGGTACAGCGCGCGGTGGTTGCGCTTGGCCGTGGTCAGCATCCGCTCGCCGTGCAGGCGCCTGCGGTAGGTGATGAGCCCCTCGCCGGCGTGGACGCCGCGGGCGCCGGACTCGGCGAGGCCCATCCACAGGTCCCAGTCCTCGTAGCCCCACTTGATGGCCTTCCAGCCCCCGGCGGCCTCCAGCGCGGTGCGGCGGAAGAGGGCCGAGACGGGGTACTCGTTGGCGTAGGCGATGCGGAACGGGTCGAGCGTCGCGGGGACCGCGCGGACGAGATCCTCCGGGCCGCCGAACTCCGCGTAGTCGCCGAAGCAGACCGCGACGCCCGGGTCGGCGTCGAGGCGGTCGGCCATCGTCGGCAGCGTCTCGGCGACCAGCAGGTCGTCGGCGTCGAGCGGGAACACGTAGGGCGCGGTGGTCACCGCCAGCCCGCGCATCCGGGCGCCGGGAAGGCCCGTGTTGGCCTGGTGCACGACGCGCACACCGTCCTGCTCGAGGCCCTCGAGGACCGCCAGCGTGCCGGCGTCGGTGGAGCCGTCGTCGATGACCACGAGCTCGATCGGCTCCGGGCAGGCGCGCGCCGACGCGACGGCCTCGGTGACGAGGTCGCCATCGTTGAAGCAGGGGACGATGACCGCCACGCGCATGCCCCGGCAGGATCGCAGCCGAGGCGGCGCTTATAGTCGCGCGCGGCCCATGGGCACGGACAACTTCCTCACGGTGGTCTGGCGGCGCAAGTGGATCGTGCTCGCCACGATGGTGCTGCTCGCCGCGGCGACCTACGCCTACGCCACGACCCAGTCCAAGGTCTACGAGAGCTCGGCCACGCTGCTCATCGCCCAGCCGAGCGACGCCCAGACCTTCGACGCCGTCCAGGCCTCGCAGGTCGCGGCGCGCACCTACGGCGACGTGCTCACCAGCCCCAACATCGCCGAGCAGGTCTCGCGCGCGCTGGGCGGCGAGCCCGCCGGCGACGTGCTCGAGGCCAGCGTGTCGGCCGAGCCCGTTCCCGAGACCCAGCTGCTGCGCATCACCGCCGAGGCGGGCGACCCGCAGGAGGCCAAGCGGATCGCCGACACCTACGCCGACGTCTTCACGGCCTACGTCAAGCGCACGCTGACCCCGGTGACCAAGGTGACGGTGACGCTGGCCGACGCCGCCGCGGTGCCTGAGGCGGCCGCGCGGCCCAAGCCCAAGCTCTACGCGGCGCTCGCCCTGATCCTCGGCCTCGCGCTGGGGCTGGCGCTGGCCGCGCTGCGCGAGCGCTTCGACCACCGGATCCGCAGCGTCGAGGACCTCGAGGCGATCGTCGACGCGCCGATCCTCGCGCGCGTCCCGCGCCGCGGTCGCGGCGACGTCGGCACCGCGGCGTTCACCGAGGCGTTCCGCGTCCTGCGCACGAACCTGCAGTTCGCGTTCCCCGAGGGCACCCTGCGCACGGTCGCGGTCACCAGCAACGTCCCCGTCGAGGGCAAGTCGACGACCGTCAGCCAGCTCGCTCGGGTCAGCGCCAGCGCGGGCAACGAGATCCTCGTCGTCGAGGCCGACCTCTAGCGCCCCTCCCAGCAGGCGTTCTTCCGCCCCGACGCGACCGGCCGCCTCTCGCCCGGCCTGACGACGTTCATCGTCGGCGGCGCGCCGCTCGAGGCCTGCGTCCACCCGACCGGCATCTCCAGCGTCCACCTCCTCCCGGCGGGCCCGACGGTCCCGAGCCTCTCGGGCCTGCTCGAGTCCGCCCGCGGCCGCGAGGTCCTCGACGACCTCGCCGGCGCCGCCGACCTCGTGCTCTTCGACTGCCCTCCGCTCAGCGTCGGCGCCGACGCCGCCACCGTCGCCGGCCGCGTCGACGGGGTCGTGCTCGTCATCGACATGGAGAAGGCGACGCGCGACAGCGTCCGCGAGTCCCTCCGCCAGCTCCAGGGCGTCCGCGCCCGCATCCTCGGCGTCGTCGCCAACCGCGACCCCGACGTCGACGAGCGCGTCTACGGCTACGGCGAGGACGAGGTCACCGTCTCGCGCGCGCCGGCGCGGATGAACCTGTAGGGCCTCCGGCGGGACAAAAAAAACGGCGGCGAAGAGGGGAGGTGGTGTTGGGCCCCGGCGCGGGCGGTCCTCCGCGTTTCCATGCCGAACGTCCCATCCATCCCGTTATGTCGGGATGGAATGGACGTTCACCGCGGCAGCCGACTTTGGCGGAGTCCCGGGGCGCCGGCACCCGCCGCACACCCCTCTCCTCGTTGCCGCTGTTTTGTCCCGCCGCCGGCTACCGGCGCCCGAACAACCCACGCCCGCGCTTGCGCCGGCGCTCCAGCACGACGGGCGGGCGGCGCGGCACATCGCCGCCGGTGACTATCGCGTGGGGGACGTCGACGGCGAGCCAGTCGGCGAGCGCGTGGGCGCCGGGGAGCTCGCGCTCGGCGGCCTCGAGGCCCTCGTGGAGGTCCGGGCCGCGGCGGACCGGGTCGTGGGAGTCCGAGCAGATGTCGTGGACGATGCCCTCGGCGAGCATGTGCAGCGCGGCTTCCTGCACCGTCGAGCCGAAGCGGCCCGACAGCGACGCCGAGGTCACCTGCGCGAGGGCGCCGAGCCGCACGAGCTCGGCGAGGCGCTCGGGCCGGCGCTGGAAGTCGGGGCAGCGCTCGGGGTGGGCGATGAGCATGCGGACGCCGCGGCCGAGCAGCGTGGCGAGGAACTGATCGAAGGCTCCGGCGGCCGACGAGAGCGGCGATTCGAGCAACAGGTAGGGCCCGTCGCCGAGGCGCAGCCGGGCGAGCTCGTCCTCGGGGAGGTCGAGGTAGCGGTCCAGCGCGATCTCGGCGCCGGGGATGATGTCGAGCGGGATGCTCTCGGCCTCAAGGGCGGCGCGGACGTCGGCGATCTTCGCGTCGCGCTGGTCGGCGGTGACGCGCCAGCGGGCGTCGACGTGCGGCGTGGCCGCGATCCGCGTCGTGCCCGCGGCGACCGCCGTGCGGGCGAACGTCAGCGAGGCGGCGAGGTCCGGCGCCCCGTCGTCGAGGCCCGGGAGGATGTGGCTGTGAAGGTCGATCACCGGCGGGATCCGAGCGTAGGGGTAGCGTCTCGCGCCCGTGCCCCGGCCGCGCGACGCGATCGCCGACCTGCAGGACGCTCCGGTCACCGTGCTGCTGCTCGGCGCCGTGATCGTCCTCGGGATCCTCGCCGCGTCCTCGGGTGGCTACCCCGTCACGGCGTGGGCGCCGAGCGGGCTCGTCCTGCTCGCGCTGCTGCTGCTCGCGCTCGTCGTCCTGCCCCACCAGCTGCAGGCCCTCTCGCGCTCGACCACGGTCGCCGCGGCGCTGCTCACGGCCTACGTCGCGTGGAGCTACGCGTCGATCCTGTGGGCCGACGACCAGGGCGCCGCGTGGACCGGCGCAAACCGCACGCTGGTCTTCCTCGTCGCGTTCCTGCTGTTCGCGCTGTGGCCCCAGCGCGGCCGCACCGGCGCCGCCGTGCTCGGCGCATGGGTGCTGTTCCTGACGGGACTCGCGCTCGTCGAGGCCGCGCGCGTCGCGGGCGCCGAGGGGCCCGGCGACCTGTTCGTCGACGGCCGCCTGATCGCCCCGACGGGCTATCCGAACGCCAACGCCGCGCTGTTCCTGATGGCCGCGTGGCCCGCGGCGGTCCTGGCCGGCGCGCGGGATCTCCCGGCGCTGCTGCGAGGCGTCGCGGCCGGAAGCGCGGTCGTGCTCGCCGACGTGGCGTTGCTGAGCCAGAGCCGGGGCTCGATCCTCGTCGCGCCCGTGATGGTCCTCGCCGCGCTGCTGATCGCCCCGCGGCCGCTGCGCACGCTGCTCGCCCTCGCGCCCGTCCTGGTGGCCGTCGCCGTCGCGGTGCCGTCCCTGCTCGACGTGCGCAGCGCGGTCGTCGACGACGGAAGCGTCGCGCACGGCTGGGCGCCGATCATGGCGGTCACCGCACTGGCCGCCGCCGCGGCGACCTTCTTCATCGCCCTGCTCGACGCGAGCCGCGCGCCCGCCGGCACGGCACCGGCGGGAGCGCCGCCGCGGTGGAAGCCCGCGGTCGCCCTGCTGGCGGCCGCCGCGCTGATCTTCGTCGTGGCCGACCCCGGCGGCAAGGCCGGCGACGCGTGGGACTCGTTCAAGAAGGGGCAGAGCGAGGCGGGCACGGCCGGGCGTCTCGGGCAGGGCCTCGGCTCGAACCGCTACGACTTCTACCGCGTCTCGCTCGACCTCTTCGGCGAGCATGCGCTCCAGGGCGTGGGCGTGGACAACTTCGGCGCCGACTACCTCGAACGCGGCCGCAGCGTCGAGTCGCCGCGCTATCCGCACAGCCTCGAGCTGCGCACGCTCGCCGAGACCGGCATCGTCGGCGCGCTGCTGCTGTTCGGCGCGTTGGGCGCGGCGCTGGTCGCCGGCATCCGGGCCGCGTGGCACGCGCCACCGCTGCGCGGGGTGGTGGCGGGCGCGTCGGTCCTCGGCGCCGTCTACTGGATCGTGCACGGCTCGCTGGACTGGTTCTTCGAGTGGGGCGGCCTGGGCGCCGCCGCCTTCGCGCTGCTCGGCCTCGCGTGTTCGTGCCGCGACGCACCCGAGCTCTGGCACCGGGCACGCCCGCCGCTCGGCCGGCCGCTGGCGGGCTTCGCGGGGCTGGTGGTCGCGCTCGTCCTGGGGCTCTCGGTCGCGCTGCCGTGGCTGTCCGAGCGCGAGGTCGCCGCCGCCGCGAAGGGCTGGCCGCGCGATCCCGCCACCGCGTATGCGCGCCTGGACCGCGCGGCGAGCCTCGACCGGCTCGGCGACCGGCCCTACCTGGTCCTGGGCTCGATCGCGACGCGCCTCGGCGATCTCGACCGTGCCCGCGCCGCGTTCGCCGATGCGATCGATCGCGTGCCGCGCGGCTCCTACGCCAACCTCGAGCTCGGCGCCATCGCCGCCCAGCAGGGTGATCGTTCCGAGGCCCTCGCGCGGCTGGGTCGCGCCGCGGAGCTCGCGCCGCGCGATCCGGTCATCGCCGCAGCGCGCAAGCGCCTGCGCGAGCGACGGCCGCTCACCGTGGCCCTCGTCAACGCCGCGCTGCTGGGCCGCACGGGGGTAGCCTCGACACCGTGAGGCTCGCGCTCGCCGCCACCCTGCTGCTCGTCCTCGCCCCACCGGCGCTCGCCGGACAGGACTCGCTGCTCAGCGGCTACGGCGGCCCGGGCGACGGCGAGCAGGCGCTGCTGGGCCAGACGCTGATCGCGGGCGACGGCGGGTCCGCGTCCGCGAGCGGCACCGGCAGCGGCACCGCGCCGGCCGCAGCGGCGCCGAGCCCCGAGGCCCTGTTCGAGCCCGCACCCGCCGCCGCGACGCCGACGCCCGCCGCCAAGCCCACGCCGGCGCGTCCCCTCACGCCGCTGCCGTCCACCACGAACTCGAAGCCCAAGCCGAAGCCCAAGCCCACGCCGGCGGCCACCCCCGACCCGCCCGCCAAGACCCCGGCCCCCGCAGCCACTCCCATCGCGCAGGGGTCCGCGCCGGCGCCCATCGACGGCCGCACGCTCGCGCTGCTGCTGGCCATCGCCATCCTCACCGTCGTCCTGGCCGCCTGCGCCCGCCGCCTCGCGGTCTCCGCCGCGCACGCTCGCCGGCCGATGCCGACGGTCTACGAGCCGTAGGACGAGCGCCGGCCGCCCGCGGCCGGGTCGGGCCCGAACGCGTCGTCGAGGATCTCGCGCGGATCGCGGATCCCGAAGTCCTCGCGCAGGCGCCGGCCGACGCCCTCGCGGGTGTCGCCCGCCACGGCCATCTCGATGGCCACCAGCCGCGCGGCGTCGTGCGCGGCGTCGGTCGGGGCCGCGCGCGGTGGCGGCGGCGCCGGCTGCTCCGCGACCGGCTCGAGCTCCGGCTCGACCTCGATCTCGGCGATCGGCTCGTCGTGGTGGGCGACCGCGAGCTCCTCGGGCAGCCGCGCGTGATCGGCGAGCATCGGCGGGAGCGTTCGGCGCTGCTGCTCGGTCGCGGCGGCGATCTCGTGCGCGATCCGCTCGAGCGATGCGCTCAGCGCCACGAGGTGCGCGCGCGCCGCGCCGATGCCGGCCTCGACGGTGTCGATGAGCTGCCCGAGGTCCTGGACCTCGGGCGGACGCGACGGATCGGGCTCGGGGACGACCTGCTCAGGCTCGGGCTCCGGCAGGGCCACGGGAGGCGGCGCGGGCGCCCGCAGGGCCGCCAGCTGCGAGTCGGCGCGTCGCAGGATCTCCTGGGCGCGGGCCGACAGCGATCCGGCGTCGGATGACGGAGATTCCGGCACGGCCCGCCGATTCTATGCTCGGCACATGTCGCCCACGTGGATCTGGTACCAGATCGCCATCGTCGTCTTCGTGGTCGCCGGGATAGTTATCGCTGTCACGAAGCTCATATGATCGGCGCATGTTCGGCTCGATCGTCGTAGGCACCGATGGCTCCGACACCGCGGGGGAGGCCGTCCGCCAGGCCATCGCCCTCGCCAAGCCACTGGGCGCGAAGCTCCAGATCGTCAGCGCCTACGAGCCCGTCTCCGACACGCGGCTGCGTGCGGAGGCCCAGCAGGCGCCGCAGGACCTGCAGTGGATGGTCAACCCGCGCGAGGACGTCGAGGCGACCCTGCGCGAGGCGGCCGAGGTCGCTGCCGAGGCCGGCGTGACGACCGAGACGTTCGCTCGTCAGGGCGATCCGGCCGACGCGATCCTCGACGTCGCCGAGGAGAACGGGTCAGACCTGATCGTCGTCGGCAACAAGGGCATGACGGGCGCGAAGCGCTTCCTGCTCGGCAGCGTGCCGAACAAGGTCTCCCATCACGCGCCCTGCAGCGTCCTGATCATCCGGACGACGTAACCGGCGCCAGCGGACCGCCCGGCGCGGTCGCCGCGGCGGCGTCGAGCAGGCCCCAGCCGTAGAACTCGTCATAGCCTGGCGCGCCGAGGTCGCGCGTCGTGGCCTGCAGGCGCTTGAGCAGCGCGGTCGGCGAGGGCTTGGCGCCCAGCACGCCGCTGGCGATGACCAGGGCGGCCGTCGCGGCGACGTGGGGGACCGCCATCGACGTGCCCTCCTCGCGGCTGATGCCGAAGTGCCGGCGCGAGTCGACGTAGGTGATCTGAGAGATCTCGCCGCCGGACGGGTCCTCGGGCGCGCAGTTGGGGTCGTCGGCCAGCTCGGCGTCGGCGCCGCCGCCGGGGGCCACCAGGTCGAGGCCGCGGCCCTGGTTGGCGTAGTCGGCCAGGCAGCCGTGCTCGGTGGTCGCGCTGACCGAGACGACGTAGGTCGCCCGCGCCGGGTAGGCGATCGAGCCGTAGGCCTCGTTGCCGGCCGCGGCGACGATGATCGCGCCCTTGCGATGGGCGTAGCGGATCGCCTTGATCAGCTTGGGGATGCTGCGGGCCGTGACCTCGGCACCGAACTCCAGCGACAGGTTGATGACCTGCGCGCCGTGATCGGCGGCGTAGCGCACGCCGTTGGCGATCGTGCTCGCATCACCCGTGCCGTCGCGGTCGAGCACCCGCACCGGCATGATCCGCGCGGCGAAGGCCAGCCCGGTCAGGCCGTAGCCGTTGTCGGTGGCCTCGGCGATCGTGCTCGCCACGTGGGTGCCGTGGCCCTGCGGGTCATCGGCGTAGGGGTCGTGGTCGACGAAGTCGTGGCCCTGGACGAAGCTGCGGGCGCCGAGGTCGGGCGAGCGCTTGAACTTCCCGCGGTTCGCGTAGGCCACCCCGGTGTCGAGCACGGCGACGATGACGCCCTTGCCGCCCGGCCGGCCGGCGGTCGCGACGTTGTTCCAGGCCTGCTGGGCGTTGACGCCGAAGGGCCCGGAGAAGTTCCACTGCACGGCCTGCCAGCCCGAGCCGCGGCCCGGATCGTCGGGCACCGCCCCGGCGACGTGGGCGATCGGCCCGTGCCAGCGATGGTGCGCGGACGCGCTCGCCGGAAGGGCGAGGCAGAGCAGCGCGATGAACAGGAGCTTCCGGGACATGATGGGTCTACGTGAGAACTCCGACGGGCCGCGGAAGTTTCCTTCGACCATGATGCCCACAGACATGCACGACGAACTCGCTCTGATGGATCTCGCACTCGGCGAGGCGCGCCTGGCGCTCGAGCACGACGACGTGCCGATCGGCGCGGTGGTCGTCCGGGACGCCGACGGCGTCGTCGTGGGGGCGGGCCACAACGAGCGCGAGCTGCGTCAGGACCCCACCGCGCACGCCGAGGTGCTGGCCCTGCAGCGGGCGGCGGCAGCGGTCGGCTCGTGGCGGGTGCTCGAGTGCACGCTGGTCGTCACCCTCGAGCCCTGCGCGATGTGTGCGGGGGCGATCGTGCTGTCGCGCGTGCCGCGCGTCGTGTTCGGCTGCACCGACCCGAAGGCCGGCGCGGCCGGCAGCGTGCTCGACGTGCTGGCCGAGCCGCGGCTCAACCACCGGCCGGCGGTCGTCGGCGGCGTGCGCGCCGAGGAGTGCGCGCAGCTGCTTCGCGACTTCTTCGCAACCCGGCGGTAGCGTGGCTCGCATGCGTATCGCCCTGTGCGACGACGACGAGGACTTCCGCAGCCTCATGGGCCTGTGCGTCCGCGAGGACGCAGAGCTCGATCTCGTCGCGTCGGCGCGGGCGGTCGCGCCGCTGCTCAACGCGCTGCCGACGATCGACGTCGAGGGCGTGCTGCTCGACTGGATGCTCCCGGGCGAGACCCAGGAGGACGCGGTGCGCAGCGTCCGGGCGGCGCTGCCCGACGCGCGGATCGTCGTGCTCAGCGCGGTGGTCCGGGCGAGCGCGGAGGAGCGGGCGCTGGCCGCCGGCGCCGACGGCTACGTCGAGAAGAACGGTGGCGCCCGCGACCTGCTCGATCGCTGCCGGCTGGTCCTCCTACCCTCGCCCGGGTGAGCCGACCCGTCCTGGGCAGCGCCCTCTTCGTCCTGGTCGGCCCGCTGTTCGAGCTCGCGCTCCTGCCCTGGGTCCTGACGGGGTTCTCGGAGGGTGACGATCTGCCGGCGGCGTGGCCGCTGCGGGCCTTCGGCGCGCTCGTCCTGCTCGCCGCCGTCGGCGTCCTGATCGATGCCTTCGTGCGCTTCGCGCGGGAAGGAGAGGGCACGCCCTCGCCGCTCGCGCCGCCGGTCAACCCGGTGCGCGGCGGCGTCTACGGGCGCCTGCGCCACCCGATGTACGTCGCGGCGACGGCCGGGCTCGCCGGGGAGGCGTTCCTGCTTCGCCAGCCGATCCTGCTGCTGGCCGCTGCGCTCTACGCGCTGACGATGGCCGTGCTCGTGCGGACCTACGAAGAGCCGCTGCTGCGCCGGCGCTTCGGAGAGCACTGGCGCAGCAGCAGCGGCGGCGGCCCGCGCGGCTAGCGCGCCGGGCGGTTGGCCTCGAACGCGGCCTGGACCTCGGCCGTCGTCTTGTTCAGCGCGGTGGCGAGCGCCGAGTACATCGCGGTCTCGCGCGCGGCGTGGTCGGCCTCGTGGGCGGCGTCGAGCTTGGCGAGCGCCGCGGTGACCGTCGCGCTGTCGAGGTTCAGGCCGCTGGCCAGGGCGGCGATCAGCTTGGTCTGATCGGGCTTGGCCGGCTTGGTGCCGTTGGCGGGCCGGCTCGCCGGCTTGGCCGGGCGGTTGGCGTCGAGGATCGTCTGCACGGCCGACGTCTCGGCGCCCAGCGCGGTGGCCAGGTCGGCGGCGAAGTCACCGCGCGGGCCCTGCGCCGGATCGCCCGCGGGCTTGGCCGGCTTGTTGGCCTCGAGCGCCGCCTTGAGGTCGGCGGTCGTCACCCCGAGCGACGTCGCGATCTTCTCGATGGCCGCAGTGGAGAGCGGCCCGCCGCGCTTGCCGCCCGGATGACCGGACTGCGAGGAGGTCTGGTTGGAGGTCTTGGTCTTGGCGGCGTCGGCCACGCCGATCCCGGCACCACCGAGAAGGGCGGTGGCGGAGAGGACGGCGGCCAGCTTGCGGGTGCGGATGGTCATGGTGGGTCTCTTTCTCGTAGGGAGCTGCTTGACGAGAAGGAGCATCGGCGCGCGACCTGGGAGGAGCCTGTGAGCACCCTGGGGAGGTCTCGGGACTTCGCTCGCTACCCTTGCTCGCCGTAGCCGCAGGACCCTGGAGGGGTGCGAGAGCGGTTGAATCGGGCGGTCTCGAAAACCGTTGTGCGGGCAACCCCCGTACCGTGGGTTCGAATCCCACCCCCTCCGTAAGACAGTGAAAAATCCCAGCAAATCCGGCCTCTTCGAGAGTTGCCGAGGCTTGAGTGGTGACCATCCAGGTCACCGCTCAAGACCGCTGGAAACCGCTCAAGTCTGTGTTTCACTGGCCCAAAACTGGCCCAAAAGCTGTTTCGGGCCGGGTCTTCACGGGGGGACGAATCGCCGCACGGCGACATTGGAAGTGTGGCGCTCGAGCCCGCTTCTCCGAGAGATCAGCGCACGCAGTCAGACCCCGCGCTCGGTCGTCTGGCGCTGTCAAAGCGTGAGGCGGCCGCTGCCCTGGGTGTCAGCGTCGACTTTCTCGAGGAGCACGTCATGCACGAGTTACGCATCGTCCGCCGTGGTCGTCGCCGCCTGATTCCGGTTCGCGAGCTCGAGCTCTGGCTCGACTCCAATGCCGCGCGTGCACTCGCCAGCGAGCGCCGCGACCGGGGCGAGTCCCGTTCAACTCGTTTCCGGAGGTCCTGATGGCCAAGAAGATCCGTGCCGACCATGAAGGCATCGAAGTACGTCATGGCACGGGGTGCCCTGCCTTGACCGCTGGTCGCTGCGGCTGCAGCCCGCGCTACCGCGCGTCGGTCTGGAGCGTGCGCGACGGCAAGAAGGTCCGCAAGTCCTTCCGCACGCTGGCCGAGGCGCGAGCGTGGCGCAGCGACGGCCAGTCGGCGCTGCGCGCGGGCGTGATGCGCGCCCCGAGCTCGCGCCGACTGTCGGACGCCGCCGAAGGCTGGCTGGAGGGGGCTCGGGCGGGCGCGGTGCGCAACCGCTCGGGTGACGTCTACAAGCCCAGCACGATCCGCGGCTATGAGCAGTCGCTGCGCCTGCGGCTGCTTCCCGAGTTCGGGACGGCGCGCATCGGCGACATCGCGCGCAGCGACGTTCAGGATTTCGTCGATCGGATGATGCTGGCCGGCCACGACGCTGCGACAGTTCGCAACACGCTGATGCCGCTGCGCGTCATCTTCCGGCGGGCGCTGGTGCGCGGCGAGGTCGCGGTCAACCCGACGATCGGCCTCGAGCTGCCGGCGGTGCGCGGCACCCGCGACCGTGTCGCCTCACCGCTCGAGGCGCGCCAGCTCCTGCTCGCGCTGTCGCAGGATCGTGAGGTGTGGGCGACCGCCATGTATGCCGGCCTGCGGCTCGGTGAGATCCAGGCGCTGACCTGGGACGCCGTCGACCTTGAGCGCAACGTGATTCAGGTCGTGCGGTCATGGGATCCGGTCGAGGGTCCGATTGCTCCCAAGTCCCGCGCCGGGCACCGGGTCGTCCCGGTGCCCACGGTGCTGCGCGAACTCCTCCTGGCCTACCGCGTCGGCCGCCCTCATGGCGACGAGCTCGTGTTCGGCCGCTCGGGCGGCCGGACCTTCAACCCATGGAGCATCAACACGCGCGCCTACCGAGTGTGGAAGAAGGCGGGGCTCAACCGGATCACCCTGCATGAGTGCCGGCACACCTACGCATCCTTCATGATCGCCGCCGGGGTCAACGCGAAGGCCCTCTCGACGTACATGGGTCACTCCAGCGTGACCATCACCTTCGACCGCTATGGCCACCTGATGCCGGGCAACGAAGCCGAGGCCGCGAGTCTGCTCGACACGTACCTGCACGGACGCTCGGGGCGCGCGTCTGCCTGAGGTCGCTGCGCCTGAGGACTCGAGCTGACGGGCCCGCAGGTGTTACCGACATCAAGAAACGCCGCTTGGCGCACCAGCGCACTGCCGCTTGTCGTCCAAAGCGGAAGCCCCGGCTACCCGTTGGTCAAGTGATCGCGGCGGTGGCCTCGTCTCGGCCGCAACGGCCGGAGGTTGATGAAACCCTGAGATTCTCGCCAGAGGGCGACTTATCGCCGGCGACTGCGTTACGTAGGACATGGAGGCCCTCACGCGGGACCCCGAGTGGACGAGTTGGCATGGCGGTCGAACAGTGCGGTATGCGATGATCGCGGCCGTGTTCGCTGGGCCCCGAACGGTGCGAGAGTTGCTTCGCCGACTCTGCCCTGCGCTCAAGGTCGGACATGCCCTCAATTGGTGCGGCGAACAGCCGATTACTAGATGAGGTGCAATCTCGTGGTCAAGATCAAGGGCAAGTCGACGGTCGAGCGAATGACAGGTCTGCCATGGCACTAGCTCGGAATGACTGGTTGCTATTGCTGCTTGCGCTACGCGACGCGCAGGAGGCGCTCGACGCAGGCCGGTTGCAGACCGGAATGTTCTTGCTTTCCCAAGAGGCGGAGCTGCCCGAGGACTCAATCTATGAGTTCTCTCCGCAGGAGCCAGGCCCGTTCTCGGCAACCATCTACTCGGATCTTGCTGCTCTGGAAGAAGCGAACCTGATTGCGCGCGAGCAGGTGCCCGGTTTTAGCTGGTCAGAGTTCGTAACAACCGAACTCGGAATGGAACGTGCCCAATCGCTGGTCACTGAGATGGATGAGATGCAGCTCGGAGCTCTGCGTTCGTTGGCCGCTATCAAGCAAAACATCCTCTCGCAGGGCTTTCGTGACCTACTCGACCACTTGCATCGTCTCTACCCCGAGTTCACCGCGAAGAGCGTCTTCCACTAAGGCGAGCCTTATCACTCGCCGGTTCGGCAGTTAGTCTTCTCGAGGCCCGCGGTGTGCGGGCTTTCTTTATGACCCTGGTACTAGGCCTAACAGCTCAAGATGGCGTGATCATGGTTGCGGATGGTCAAGCCACCGCCGGCAACGGTGGCACCTCCACTCGGACCGCCACCCAGAAGTTGACGGCCGTTCACGACCGCATCGTCTTCGGAGCTGCCGGAGCGGCAGGGTTGCGCCAGCGCATCGAGGAACTGCTGCAGACGCACCTGACACCCGAGGACTGTGGTCTTCCGATTTCTGAGCTACGGGTCAAGCTGATTTCCATCGTTGGCCACGTCCAGTTTCAGGGCATACGGGAGTTCCGAAGCGTCTCGCCGATGAGCCGTCATTACGGCATCAGTGTGTTGTTCGGCGGCGTAGACGACAATGGAAGTCCGTGGCTGTTTGAGATCACCCCTGAGGGCGAGAGCGAGATTCATCTCAAGGCGGAAGCCATTGGAAGCGGTCGGCCGTACGCCCGCTACGCGTTGATGAGCGCCGAGCATTATCGGCTGTCGGAGCGAGACTTGGCTCGCGTGAGGCTGCTTGGCTATCGCGCCGTCGATGACGCGATTCGAACCGCCGCCGAGGCTCTCGGAGAACCCATCGGGATGTACGAGGTCACCCAGGACGGCGCCCGATGCATGAGCCACGAGGACCTGCAGGGCGTCCGACAGGCAGTCCAAAGCTGGCAAGCAGCCGAGCGAGCGATCTTCATGGGCGACTCTGGACAGTGGTTGGCAGATGGCGGAGGCGGCTCGCCACCTACGTCCGAGCCTGGCATCGACCCTGGGGTTTCCGCTCCAAGTGCTGTCGACGCTCCCAGCTAGTTGCCGCTCTTAGTGCCGAAGTAGAAACCAACGGCTGAGCCGAGCAACGCGGTGACTGCCGGCAGCAGCTGGTCGAGTAGCTCCTTCGTGTCAGCCCAAGTCTTGGCGTGATCGAATCCGCGCACCACGATGTAGGTCAGTAGGCCCAGGAGCAACAGCGCTACTGCCGCCCGAATCACCTCATCCTTGAAAATCCATAGGTTGCGCTCAGACAGGCGGGTTTCCGGACGGATCTCGGCAGAGTCGATGGTGACGGTGTCCTCTGTGATGACCCGATCAGCATCGGGCGCGCCCCCACCGGGGCGCGCCGGGCCATCTGGGCCTTGATGCTTATGGCTCATTAGCGGGGGATGATCTCGCGAACTTTGCCGTCGCGTTCGACAAGCACGCGATTGCCGTCGCGCTGGGTCTCGTCAAACCAGCGTTCCAGAGCAATGGCGTCGCGCAGAATGTCCGAAACGGTCTTGCCCTTCCGTTCGGCAAGTTCGGTCAGGTCGCGGTACGCGTTCTCCGAGAAGTTCACGTTCACGCGATGAACATTGGCCATCAGGCTCTCCCTTGTGAGGTTGCAAGGTGCATTGATGCCGTAAAAGTGCCTCAACTTCAACTCCCTTGAGTGGTCGAGGAGGAATATACACGCTTGACATGAGGAGTCAAGGTGTATAATCTCCTCATTCTCCATTCACCGAACCCTCACGGAGGCACTGAAATGGCTCGAAATGAGCGCCATGTCGTCAAGAACCCAGCGGGAGGCTGGGACGTGAAGAAGCCTGGAGCCAGTCGCTCCAGTGCGCACCTTCCTCGCCAGGCGGATGCCGAGCGTCGGGCTAAGCAGATCTTGCGCAACGACGGTGGCGGCGAGGCCGTCATCCACAACCGTCACGGGCAGATCCGCGACTCCGACACCGTCGCCCCGGGTCATGAGGGCCCGGGCCACGACACCCGTCACTGAAACCCGCCGCCCGGCCTCCGTTCGCGCGGAGGCCACGCGGCACAACCCCGAGGTACACCTCATGAACAGCAGCAGCGCGAAGGACCCGGGGCACGAGCCCCACCAGAACACGGTGATCGTCAACGGCCGCAGCGTGGCGGTCACCGACAAGGAGTTGACCTATGAGCAGGTGGTCGCCCTCTCAGGGCTTCCCACCGGCCCGGAGGCGTCCTTCATCGTCACCTACAACCGCGGCCACGGCGACAAGCCCACCGGTTCCATGGTCAAGGGCGGCGACCCCGTCAAAGTCAAGGACGGCATGATTTTCAATGTCGAGCCCACGAATCGCTCGTAGTCCCGACCTCGCCCGGCTGCAGTCAGAGGGCTATGAGGTGGATGTTCGTGGCGGCCATTTGGTCGTCACGAACATCCCTTACGTCAACGCCGACGGTGATGTCCAGCGCGGCAGCATGCTCGCCGCGCTGACGGAGTCTGGCGACCGGGCCGGCAAGCCGTGTGACCACACCGTCTGGTGGGCGGGATCGCAGCCCTGCCATCACACCGGCGAGCCTATGACCGCCATCCACAACGGTGCCGTTGACCAAGACGTGGCGCCCGGCCTTCATGTCGACCACCGCTTCTCCAGCAAGCCGCCCTCCGGCGCCTACGACAACTACCACCACCAGTTCACTTCCTACATCGCGCTGATCAGCAACGAGGCGGTCGCGCTCGATGCCACAGTGACGCCCCGGACGTTCGATCCGGTCGAGACCGACCCCGAAGAGTCCGTTCACCGGTACTGGGACACGGCGACCACCCGTGCTGGAATTGCCATGGCCAACGCCAAGCTCGAGATGGACAAGCTGGCCGTGGTCGGCCTCGGCGGCAGCGGGGCGTACGTCCTCGACTTCGTGGTCAAGTCACCACCGGGCGAGATCCATCTCTTCGACGGCGACGACCTGCTCAACCACAACGCCTTCCGCGCTCCGGGAGCGGTGCCGCTCGAGACTTTGAGGAACCGCCCCAAGAAGGTTGATTACTACGCTGAGCTGTACGGCCACCTTCACCGCGGCTTAGTCGCCCACCCCTACTTCCTGGACGCTGGTAACGCCGTCGAGTTGGCCGACATGCGGTTTGTGTTCTTGTGCATGGACAGCGGCCCGGCCAAGCGCGAGCTCATCGAGTTCATGGACTCGACGGGGATCCCTTTCGTTGATGTCGGCATGGGCCTGGGCGAGCGGGACGCCAGCGTCGGCGGCATCCTGCGGGTGACGCTGAGCACGCCGGAATACCGCGAGGCTCAAGAGAAGATCGACTTCGCCGATCCCGACGATGAGGCCAACGAATACGGCCGCAACATCCAGGTAATCGACCTCAACGCGCTGTGCGCCTGCCTAGCCGTCATGCGCTGGAAGCGCTTCTGCGGCTTCTATCGCGACTACAGCGGCGAGCACACGATGCTCTTCACCACCGACACCAACACGCTGCTCAATGAGGACACGATATGAGCAAAGACGTCCGTTTCGAGCCGCAGTTTGTCACCGAGATTCCCCGCGAGCTAGAGCCGGGGAATCTCTACATCTCGATCCCGTACACCACAGCCGCACACCTCTGCCCATGCGGCTGCGGCCACGAAGTCGTGACCACCTTTCATCCGGCGAGGTTCTCGCTCACCTTCGACGGCGAGACGGTCTCGTTGCATCCTTCGGTTGGCAACAGCGCCTTCCCCTGCAGGTCGCACTACTTCATCAAACAGAACAGAGTGCGCTGGTGTCAGCCGCTCAGCGACGTCGGAATCGCTCGCGCACGCAAGCGCGACCAACGTGCTGTGACCGACTGGGAGCGTGGCAACACCTATGCCCCCGACCTGGCCGACGCTCAGGAGTCACCCGAGCCACCGTCTCGGTCTCGGTGGAAGCGGCTGCTGGGAATCAGCTGACATTTACCGCTCTCGACCGCGGCATCAGTCGTATTCGCGGCTCCCGCTTTCCATGCAAGGCGGGAGCACTTACGGACGAAGCAATACCCGGGCACGGCCCCCAATCCTGGGGACCCCTCCCTCCGCACACGTTCGATGTCGCGACGACCGTCTCGCCCGTAGCTTTTCGCGGCATGGCGCGCCGTCGCAAGCAGTCCTGGGAGGAGAAGCTGGGCGAGGTCTGCATGGCCGGCGGGGCTGCCATCGGGCTGATGAGCGCGGCGAGCGCCGCATCGCAGAGCTCGGCGGCAGCCCCCGCCTGTAAGGCGACGAAGGGGCATCCGGGTGCATGTGTCTCCCATGCGATCACCGACACGTTTAGCCCTTACCTCAAGGCCGGCCTGACGGGCGCGATCGTCGGCCTGCTGATCGCGGTCGTGCTCGCCCTGACGTGGAGGTACATGCGTGGCGCGAAGTCCGGGCCATTCGCCGTCAAGAGCAAACCGGCCGTCAAACGGGAGACCATTTCCGAGCGCGTCCGCCACGAGGTCTGGCGGCGCGAGCGCGGCACCTGCGTGGACTGCGGCTCGCGTGGCCGCTTGGAGTTCGACCACATCATCCCGGTCTCGAAAGGAGGCTCCAGCACGGTGCGCAATCTGGAGATCCGCTGCCAGGGCTGTAACCGCTCGAAGGGCGCCCGCATCTAGCCGTCCGGGACCGAGGGGGGCGAAACCGTTCGCCTCCGAGCTATTCGGGGTCATGACCACCACGACCCTCGCCACCATCCAGCCCCACCAGCACGTCGAGACCATCGCCGCGTGCACGCACAAGCGGCGACTGCCGCGCCGGTCCGGCCAGCCGTATCTCGCCGTCGTCCTGCGCGACTCCTCCGCGAGCGTCGAGGGCCGCATCTGGAAGTCGGTCGACCGGTTCGAGCGGCGCTTCGACGACGGCGATGTCGTCCGCGTGACCGGCCGCGTCAGGCCTTACCACGACGCGCTGCAGCTGCACATCGACGACATCGAGCGCGCACCCCACGACGAGGTCGACCCGGCCGCGTTGATGCCGTACACGCACCGCGACATCGATGAGCTCGACGGCTTCCTGGAGCACCTTGCCGGCGAGGTTCATGATCCGCAGCTCGCCGCGTTGCTGGCCGCCCTGCTCGACGACCTTGAGGTGCGATCGAGCTGGCGGCACTGCCCGGCCACGCTCGTCGACCATCACGCCTTCCTCGGCGGCCTGCTCGAGCACACGGTCGCGGTGGCGACACTTGCTGAGCAGGCCGCGCAGCTGCATCCGCAGCTCGATTCCGACCTGCTGCTCTGCGCGGCGATCGTTCATGACCTGGGCCGCATCCGCGAGCTGACCTTCGAGCGGCGCTTCGGCCTGACCGAGCAGGGACGCCTGCTCGGCCACGTCGCCCTCGGTCAGCAGCTGATCCTCCAGCGTGGTCTGGGCCTCGTCGACCCGCATCGGCTGGCGTGCCTGGCCCACTGCATCGCCCGCCACCACGATCCGCCTGGGCAGCTTCGTGGCTTCGAGATTCCCGAGGCATTGGTCCTTGCGCGGCTCAACGCGCTGGACGCCGACACCAAGGGCGCCTACGAGCGCAAGCTGTCGATCGTCGGCCCCGCGGTCTGATGGAGAAGGTCAAGATCGTGCGACCGCTGCGTCGGCGCGCACCGCTCGCGCCGACCCCTGCCACGGCGGCGACGCGCATCGTCGTCTGGCCCCTGGTCGCCGCGTCTGACGCGCAACGCGCCAAGGTGGCCAAGCTGCGCTGCCTGGTCTGTGATCGGTCGCCGGTCGACCCGGCGCACCTCGTTCCGCAGCGTCTCGGTGGCTGCACCCATCCGGACTGCGTGCTGCCGCTGTGTCGCACGCACCACCGGCTCTATGACCGCGGCGAGCTCGCGCTCAAGCCCTACCTGGGCGCGGGCTGGCGACGCGAACGACGCCACGCTCGCGAGCACGCGGGTGCCACGGCGCTCCGTCGGGCCTTGGAGGGAGGAGGCTGGCCACGGGCCGACCGCCGAACGCCGCCATGAAGGTCGCGAGCGTCAACCCCGCCGGCCTGACGCTCGCGCCAAGCGAGCCGGCCCCGAGTGGCGAGCCAGACACCGATCAGCCCGCCCCTCAGCCCGAGCCCGCGCCATCCCCGCCGGCAACCTCCCCCAGCGGCCCGGGCCGCCCCAGGTAATACCCCTGTCCGAGCCCGACTCCGAGCCCGCGCAGTTCCTCGAGCTCAGCCTCCTCTTCGATGCCTTCGGCCACGACATCGGCATCGAGACCCAACGCGAACTCGGCCAGCGCGCTGACGAGCGCGCGGCGGGCGCGGTCGCGATGGATGTGCCGGGTCAGCGACATGTCGAGCTTGATGACTTCGGGGCGCAGGTCGAGGATGTGGCGCAGGCTGGCAAAGCCCGCGCCGGTGTCGTCGACGGCGAGCCGCACGCCGTGGTCGCGCAGCGCGGTGACGGCGGTGTTGAAGCCGGGGTAGTCGGCGATCTCGGCGTGTTCGGTCAGCTCGATGATGAGGCGCCCGGCGGGCGCTCGGCGCACGACGTCGAGCATCCGTACCGACCCGACCGTGGCCGGGGATGCGTTGATGCTCAGCCACACGCCGCCGGGAAGCGCCGCGAGCAGTTCGATGGCGCGCTCGACGGCCAGGATCTCGAGCTCGAAGCCGAGGCCGAGTCGCTGGGCGTGGGCGAACCACACGTTGGGCGGCCGGGTGGCGATCAGCGGGAAGCGGGCCAGCGCTTCGTAGCCGGCGACCCTGCCCGTGCTCAGCTCGACGATCGGCTGTAGGACGGGATCGATCAGGCGCTCCGCGAGCACCTGGCGGACCTGGCCCAGCAGGCGGTGGCGGTCGTCTTCGGCGGCGAGTCGTTCGGTCTCGCGGGCGGTGACGTCGCGTGACGAGCAGAGGATTTCGGTGACGTCGCCGCCTTCGCGGATGGCGCGTGACACGGTCTCCAGCCAGGTGTAGCGGCCGTCGGCGCGCCGGACTCGGTACACGGCGGTGGAGACCTCTGGCGCCTCGAGCGTTTCGTGGTGCACGTCGCGTACCGCGCTCACGTCGTGGGGATGAAAGAAGCATAGGCCGAGCGCCCCACGAGCTGGTGGGGCTCGTAGCCCAGCAGGTCCTTGGCCGCCGACGACGCGTAGAGGTAGCGGCCGTCGGGGTCGTGCGCGGAGACCATGTCGCCCAGCGCGTCGGCGAGGTGGCGTTGGCGCTGCTCGGCGGCCCGCAGGTGCGCGGCGGACCAGCCGGCGAACGCTCCGACGAGCGCGTACATGCAGGCGCGCACGACGTGGTCGAGCGGCGCGGCGTTGGTCAGCACTTGTCCGCTGGCCCAGGCCAGGAACACGGCGTAGGCGCACAGGCCGGCCGCGATGCCGGCCCAGGAGCCGCGGTCGATGCCGACGACGGCCACGGGGATGATCAGCAGCAGCGAGACGCCGCCAACATGCTCGGGGACGGCGAGCACCCGCAGGAGGTAGATCGCCAGGATCGCTGCGACGGCGAGCAGCAGGCGGCCGTTGGCGGTGTGCGGTAGCGCGCGCCATTGGCGGACGATCCCGACGCCGTCGAGCCCGCTGATCTCGACGGGGCGTGGTCGGGTCGGCATCTGAGAACTGGGGGCCATCAGCGCGGGGGAGTCCCGGATCCAGCCTGGGCATGCGGCCGGTCATGGACCGCCCGCCTGCAGGTTCCCGATCGTGCCTGGGCGCCCTGCCCGCGGCGGGCGAAATGGAGCTTTCGGGTGCGGCTCGACCCCCAAGCTCCATAGAGCCATGGGCGTCTACCGCGTCCCGTGCAGCACGGGTCCGTCGTCGCCACTCCGACCTTGGCGCGCCGCGTCCGCGCCTGACCGCCGCCCGAAGCACAGGAAGACGGCGCATGGTGGTGCTCAGGAGACATCGCGGGGCAAAGCGCAGCAATCCGGGCCGGGACCAGATATAAACACATATCCGTTCCTAGATCTTCAGACGCGGAGATTTCTTGACTGGACAGCGAGACGGTGTCGACGAGCGCCCAGGGCATCGATGATGCTCGGCGCTGACGCGCGGCTGCTGCAGCAGGGGGCCTACGGCGACTGGTCGAGCACCGGCGTGTTCGAGTCGGCGCTGACCCGCGAGGAGCTGTGGGCGGTGCTGTCCCAGGAGCAGAGCTGGACCGAGTGGTGGGAGGAGCTCGAGGCGGTGCGGCTACGGGGCCCGCTGGAGCCGGGCACCCGCGGAACGATGCGCCTGCGTGGGCTGCCGCCGCTGCGTGTCACCGTCCGGGCGGCGAGCGCTCCGTCGCTGCTCGCGCTGCAGGTCGTCACCGGACCGCTGCTGGCCGAGTTCGAGTTCGCGCTCCACGAGCTTCCGGGTGGCGGCACCGAGATCAGGGAGCGCGTCAGCATCGTCGGCCCGGCGGCCAGGATGGTCGGCCGGTTCTTCGACCTGCGCCGCGGGCCGAACTTCGGTCTGTCGATGACCCGCCTGGTCTCGCTGGCGGTGGTGGCGTCGCACGCCGGTCCGGCGCTGCGGGGGCGCTGACGTGCCGCCGTGGCTGGAGTGGCCGCCCCATCACGGCTCGCCCTGCGCGCCACAACCCAACGGCACCGAAACCCAGCCCGACGCGACCGCAGTCCCCTCGCCGCTCGCCGTTGCCGCCGAGCAGGACGGCCACCCGCCGCGGCGCAACCTCGAGCTCAAGGCCATCGATCCGGATCCCGCGCGGTCGCTGGAGGTCTGTCGCGGCCTGCGGGCCACTGACGCCGGCGAGGTCGTCCAGCGCGACACCTACTTTCACGTGCTGCACGGCGGGCTGAAGCTGCGCGAGGAGACGCCGGGCGGCGCGCATCTCATCCAGTTCGAGCGATCCGAGACGGCCGCGCCGACCGAGAGCCGTTACCGGATCATCGCCATCGTCGATGCGGCCGCGTGCTGCGCCGCGCTGAGCACCGCGCTCGGGGTCGGGGCCGTGGTCGTCAAACGCCGCCGGGTGTTCCTCTCCAAGAACCTCCGGATCCATCTCGACGACGTCGATGGTCTCGGGACGTTTGTCGAGCTCGAGGCGGTCGCCGCGCCGGGCGTGAGCGTCGAGGCCGATCGCGCGTCGATCGAGGAGCTGCGTGCCGCGTTCGGGATCACCGACGCGCATCTCGTCGCCGACGGTTACGCGCGCCTGCTGACCCGCAATCCGGGTGCCGCCGCCGTGCAGCGCCGGTCGCTCAGCGCGCGGCGGTCCGGGTAAAGCGAGGCTCGGGCGAGGGCGTGATCGCCGAGGGCTGTGCCGCTCGAGCGGCCGCCCTGCGCCGGTCGCTGAGCACCGACCCGACGCCTTCGCCGAGCACGAGCTCGAGCGCGGTCATCGGGATCGCCACGGCGAGTTCGACGACGCCGCGTGCCACGCTCATCGGCGTCAGCGACCAGATCCGTATCACGGCTCGGCCCGCAGCTGTGGGTAGGTGGTGTCAAAGCCGGGCTGAGGAGCCTGCTGGATGCAGCCGGGACGCAGCACGTCGCGGCCGTCGGTCCGGAAGGCGAACTGGCGGATGAAGTCGACGAGCCCGGCGGGGTCAGACTGCGTCGGCTGGCCGACGTCGCCATTGGTGCACGTCCGGCTGTCGTAGCTCTCCAGCCCGGAGATCAGCTTGTCGTACGCGCCGGGTGCTGGGTAGGCATTGGTCCGCGTCGAGCCGAGCTTGCGCGGATAAAGCGCCAGTGCCTCGGGGCTCAGCGTCTGTGAGATCCGCAGGAAGTGCACGTCCTGGTTCGTGCGGTCCAGCGCGACGTCGCGTCCGTTGGATGCCCCCGTGACGTTGGCGAAGAAGCTGGCCACCTCGCGCTTGTGGGCGCCGACGTAGCTGAGCATCGGGTTGAAGTTGCGCAGGAACGGCTGGAAGTGATCGAACAGCGGCGGAAGCTGCGTCAGGACCCGCTTGAACGCGGGCAGCCCCTTCTCCGAGGCGTCAACGACGACGCCGAGCCGGGCGAAGAAGCCCTTGAACTCCGGAGACAGGCGGTCGAGCGCCGCGAACGTCGGCACCATCTCATCGGCCACGGGCCAGAGCTGGCGGATGACCGGGTCGGAACGGTCCCCAAACGCGGTCAGCCGGGTCAGCGTCTGACGGCTCTCGCGGGAGAAGCGGGGCAGCTCGCGGAAGATCTGGGCCAGGTCGGCGTTGCGGGCGGCGGTGGTCTGAAAGAACCGGTTGGAGTCGGTGATCAGGCCGCGCAGCTCGCCTCGCCGCGCCGAGAGCGCGGCGAAGAACTCGCCGGTCTTGTCAACGACCTTGGTGGTGGCGGCGCTTTGGTCATCGAGGGTGGCCAGCAGCCGGTCGCTGGCCTCGACGAAGCCCGGCAACGCGCCGAATGACGCGTTGATGTCGGCGCCGCGGCCGGCGGCGGCGTCGGCCTGACTGGCCACCCAGGTGCGCCATGCCGCCCGGGTGGGCTTGTCGAACGTCGAGAGAATCTCATCGAGCTGGACCGTGTCGGCGACCGACGCGTCGGGGAGGCGCCCACCGTCGGGCAGCAGCCCTGCAGACCGATTGCCGGGGGTCAGCTCGATGTAGGTCTCGCCGAGCAGGCTCTTCATCCGCAGGATGGCGCGGGTGTCCTTGGGCAGTGGCGCGTACTGCGAATCGAGCTCCATCGTGGCCAGCGTCCGGTTGTTCGCCCGGTCGGGTTCGACGTCGACGACCTTGCCGACGTTGACGCCGGCGATGCGGATGTCGGCCTGGTTGGCCAGCTGGGTGGCCTCGGGGAACGCCATGCTGGCCCGGTAGCCCTTCGGTTGCAGCGGCGCGGGGCCGCCGAAGGCCAGCCACAGGTAGAGCAGCAGGCCAAAGCACGAGAGGGCAAAGAGCGTCATCGCGGCGATGCGCGCGAAGGTGGGGGGCGTCTTGATCACTTGCCGTCGGCTCCCGCCGTGCGTGTCTCCGGGGCCGGGCACTTGCCCTGGGCGACGAGCTGATCCTTGTCGGGCGGGTTGAGCAGTGAGATCAGGGTGCCGAGCGTGGGGTTGCGCAGCTCGGTCTTGCCGCGCGGGGGATGGGTGAAGGAATCGACGAGGTCGAGCTGTCCGCAGGAGAAGACGACCATGCTGCGCCGGATCGGGCCGATGCCGTCCTGGTTGGCCAGCACCGAGTTGGTGTTGTGGTTGGCCCACGGGACGTAGAACAGCGTGCTCTGCTCGCCGACGCCCTTGCCCGGCGGGTCATAGGCCAGCTCGTCCATGATCGAGTTCAGGACGTCGGCAAGGACCCCGAGGTTCGGGGTGGCGGCGGCGAAGTCGCGAGCGGCCGGCACCAGCAGCTTCGCTGTGGGGATGGCGGCCCGGGCAAACGGCCGCAGCGAGTCGCGCAGGATCGGCGTGGTCGTCCGCGCGAACGGCCGCAGGGCCCGCTGGGCGGGTGCCAGGGCGCGGGCCGTCGGATCGAGCTCCCGCGTGGTCTGCTCGAGCGTGCGGCCCAGCACGTCGACCTTCGACAGCGCCCGGTTGCTGGATGCAAGCGACGGCGGGAGCAGCTGGATCATCTCGTCGAGCCGGTCGTTCTGCCGGGCGAAGCGCCGGAAGACGCCCTCGCTGCCGGTGACGAACCGCGCCAGGTCGGTGTCGCGATGACCGAGCTCGGTGGCGATCTTTGAGAGGTTGCCCATCAGCCGCTTGAGGCGGACGTGGCGCTGGGCGACCAGCCGCGTCGCTTTCGCCACGTTGCGCGACAGGGGCTGAAAGCGCCGGAAGGTGCTGGCCAGGTCCCGCCCGCCGCCGGTGCCGACGGCCTGCCCGCCGTTGCCGATCAGCAGCTGCAGCTGCTGGCGCGTATCGAGGTCGAGGACCGAGAGGATCTCCTCGAAGTTCACGTCCGGTTCGGTCTGCGAGATGCTCAGCGAGTCGCCGTCGGAGAGCTCCTTGCCCGCGCTCGCGTCGCCGGGCTCGAGCTCGGCGATCATGTCCTTGACGCCCGTCTTGGGGCGCAGCAGCACCGTGGCGTTGGGGTAGACGTGCGCGTATTCGGGCTTGATGCGCAGCCGCAGCACGGCGTTTCCGTCCTGCAGGTCGACCGACGCGATGTCGCCCACCCGGACGCCGGCGACGGTGACCGCCTGGCCCTGGCCGGGCAGCACGCCGGCCGCGCTGGCGATCGGCGCGGTGATGACGAAGTTCTCCTGGCCGACTACCGGCACCCAGGCCGGCAGGTGGATGCGCTGATGGGCGACGATGTAGCCGCCGACGGCTAGGGCGACCAGCCAGAGGCCCACCAGCACGATGAGCCCTTTGACGTTCGTCTTGAAGGCCCGGCCGACCTGCCAGAAAAACATCCGAGCGCCGGTGCGCTGGTTATGACCGTGGGGAACGGTCACGATCCGCTCCCGGAGAGCGCAGCGAGGATGGCGCCGGCGCTGTGGGCGTAGCCGCCGAGCTTGACGCCGGGATCGATCTCGGCCGCCGGGGCGGCGGCGCCGGGCCGCGAGCCGTCGGCCGGGCCGGTGGACGCGGGCCCGTTGACGTCGGGCACGGGCTGGCTGGCGCACGGGATGTCGCGGCGCAGCTCGGGCAGCTTGTTGGGGAAGGCGGGCTTGGTGGCCTGCGGCGCGAGCGCCGGATTGGCGAAGAACGACAGCCCCTCGCCCTTGGGACCGTCGTACTTCGCCTTCCCTGTCTCGATGGAGTTGGTGCCGCCGGCGGCGAGGAGGCGCAGCATCGTGCCGTTACCGTCGAAGTGCTGGGCCTCGCCGTTCTGACCGACCATCGCGTACCAGAACTCCTTGTAGTTCTCGACGCCCGCTGAGTGGGGCCCGTCGTCGACCTTGGTGTTGCCGGTGGGGATCAGGACCTTCGTCACGCAGCGGTTGAACGCGTCGATGCGCGGCAGGAACTCGCGCGTCTCGTGTCCGAGGCGGGCCAGGTCGGTGGTGGCCGGGCGCAGCTCGGCCAGCAGCCCGCCGATCTCTTGATCAGACAGCAGGGGCAGCGCCTGAGCCAGCCACGGATCCGAGGCCGCGATGCTGGCCGGCGTCTCCTTCACGCCGGGAATGAGGTCGCGGGCAAAGCGCCGCGTCGGCGGCATTGCGGCGGCGAGGCTGGCGAACCCGCGGTGCGCGCTGGCGGCGGTCGGGCCGAGCAGGCGGACGGTGGCGCGCAGGTCGTCGGAGTGGCGCGACAGGGCGGCCATGGTGGTGTTGAAGTCCGAGACGAAGTCGGTGACGGTCTGCTCGTTGTCGGCCAGTGCCTTACTGGCGCGGGCGAACCCGGCGAAGGTCTGGGAGAGGTCGTGGCGGCTGGGGCCGACGAAGGCGTTGGCGACGATCGCGCCGTCGCGCAGCGAGTCGACGCTGGTCTCGAAGGTCTTGTTGAGGGCCTGGGCGCCGGTCAGCCCGGCCACGTCGGGGTCCTGGCGGGCGTCCTCGGCGGCGTCGGGTGTGGAGTCCAGGGCATCGCCGAAGCCCTGCAGCAGGGTCTGCAGCGACGCGCGGGTGTCGGACTGCAGGGTCCCGAGGAACTGGTCGAGCTGCACCGGCCCGGCGGTCTGGGTGACCGGCAGCATGTCACCGTCGCCGAGCTCTTTGGCGCCCGGGCTGCCGGGCTTTAGATCGACGTAGAAGTTGCCTTCCAGGAACAGGCGCGGTCGGATCTTCAGCGTGGCGTCGGTCTTGACCGGCTTGCCCTTGTCGCTGATGCGCATGGTGATCAGGGCCATGTTCGTCTTGCCGTAGCGCTCGACGGCCGAGACGCGGCCGACCTCGACGCCGCCGATGCGCACGGGGTTGGACTTGCGCAGCAGGTTGGAGTTCTCGACGACCGCCTTGATCGTGTAGTGGTGCTGCAGCGGCACCGACTTGGCGAAGATCGCGTAGCTCAGCACGCCCACGATCAGCAGGCAGAGCAGCCCGACCGCGAACGGCGACATGCCGCGGTGGCCGACGCGCCTCACTTGTGGTCCTTGCGTGTGGTGGCCTCGTTGGCCAGCGTCTGGTTACCGGGCTCGTTGCCGACGACCTGCCGTCCGCGCAGGTAGGTCTCGTTGCCCGCCTCGCACTCCTGCTCCTGATCGGGCGCTGCCGTGTTCGGATAGGGGTTGGAGTGCAGGTAGCTGTCTCCCACCCCGGCGACGTCGTCTCCTGCGGGGCCGTTGGCGGGGAGAGCAGACGGACCCACCTCGCTGCCGGCCAGCTGCGGCAGTGCCATCGCGTAGACGCGCAGGTAGCTGCCGACCGAGTCGGCCTCAGAGAGGGCGCTGGCGAGGTTGCGGAAGAACAGGGTCAGGTAGTTGCACTTCGTCTGGATCGGGGTGCCGAACCGGAAGATCGGACGCAGGATCCGGGCGGTCTCGGCGAAGCGATCGAGGCCGGGGACGATGCGCGGGTCGGTGCCGAAGCGCTGGAGGTCATCCATCGTGTCTTCGAGCCGGCCGTTGAAGGCGGTGGCCTTGATCAGCGCGGGGGTGCCGGTGCGGAAGGCAGGGGCCAGGTCGACCGAGGCGTCGGCGAGGTGAGCAAACGCTGGGCGCCAGCGGCGAAACAGCTCGGTGTTGTCGCGCACGAAGCGCGCCTGGGCGGGCAGTTCGCGGATGGCGGTGGCCAGCGCGGGGCGCCCCTCGGTGATCGACGCCTGCAGCTCGGGTCGCACCGATGACCAGGCGGTGAAGGTGCGGTCAAGCGCGACCCATAGGTCGGCCTGGATCCCGGCGACGGGTGCTGCCTCTCGCGCGGCCTGCTCGATCGACGGGAACAACCGCGCCCAGCCCGTCTGGTGGCTCATGAGGTTGCGCATCACCGGCTCGAGATGGGCGACCAGTGGGCGCAGCGTGCGAAACGTCCGGTTCAGATCGTCGCCGCGGCCGGCGAAGCCGTTGCCGAACTCATAGAGGTTGCGCTGGGAGTTCAGCTGGGTCGGGGTGTCGAAGATGGAGAAGAAGTCGTCGATCTCGACGGGCTCGGCGATGTTGCGGGCGTCGAGCACTTCGTTGGGGGTCAGCGTCTTGGCCGACGTGCCGCGGGTGACCTCGACGTACTTCAGGCCCAACGGCGAGCGCGGCCGGACGTGCACGACGCTGTCGACGGGCAGCGCGCCCGCCTTCTTGTCGAGCTTGAGCGAGAGGATCGCGCCGACCGAGCCGTCGGGCCGGTATTCCGAGGCGATCTTCGAGACGATGCCGATGCGCGCGCCGCCGAGCCGGACTTCGTTGCCTTCGATCAGCCCCGAGGCATTTGGCAGCGCCGCCCTGACGTCGTAGGTCGGGACGAACGGCAGGCCCTTGTTGGCGTTATAGGCCAGGAACACGCCGACGATGACGATCAGCGTGGTGACCGCGCCGACCAGGACGGGGTTGGCGGCGATGGCGCCGCGGTGACGCGGGTTCACGGCGTCGCCTCGTCGCCGAGCAGGTAGTTCAGCAGCTGGTCGTCGGCCGATCCCGAGCGCGCCGAGGCGCTCGAGGCCTTGACGGTCGACTTGTCAAACGTCGCCTCACAGCCCAGGGCCGGGGTCTCGGCGCGCTCGACACAGCCGCCCAGGTTCAGGTAGGAGCGGATGTAGTGGCCGAGCTCGTCGGTGCCGTTGACGGCGCCGGTGTAGAAGTAGATGAAGCGCATCAGGCTCTCGATGCCGCCGGTGCCGTCAAAGCTCCCGGCGATCCCGGCGAGGTCCTGCGACAGCGGGCGCAGCGGCTTGGCCAGGCCGCCAAAGCTGCGGGCGAAGCTGTTGATCGCCGGGAAGGTCTTGCGGCCCTTGTCGGCGACGCGGCCGAGCGAGACGATTGCCGGGCCGGAGGCCTTGGTAAACGAGCTCAGGCGCTGCACGGACTCGTTGATGGTCGGCGCCTGGGAGTGCAGCTCGGCCAGCGCCGGCGTCATCTGATCGGCCATCGCCGAGAATCGGTCGGCCGCGGGCTTGAGCTCGCGCAGGAAGGCCGGGAACATCTTGAAGTCGGCCTCGAGGTCGTCGCCGCGCTGGGCGCTGGCCTCGGCGGTCTCACCGGCGTGCTTGATGAAGCCGCCGAACGCCTTGCGCTCGCGCGCCCACGGCTTGAGGATGACGTCGGATTCGTCGGTCAGCCGGGCTAGCAGCCGGTTCTGGTCGGCGAGGACACCGACGACGCGGTTGAGCTGGCCCAGGGCGGGGCTGGCGCGCCGCAGCGCGGCGCGCAGGTCCTCGCCGTTGCCGGCCAGTCCGACGCCGAGCTCGCCGAGGATCAGCCGGAAGCGCTCGCGGTAGGGCAGGCGCATGATGTTGTTGATCAGGTCGACGCCGACGGGCGTTGTGGTGTTGGTCACCGGCAGCAGGAACTGCCCTTGGCCGTCGCCGTCGTTGATCTCGGTCAGCGCGGGCGGGATCGCCGCGCCGGAGGCCCTCGGTGCTGTGGGCGTGCATTCGACGAACTGCTCGCCGATCAGCGACTGCAGGCCGATGTCGCAGTGGGCGTCGGACCGGAACGGCTTGAACGCCGGGTCGTCGATCTTCAGGACGACGGCGGCCTTGTTGTCGGCGGTCAGGTCGACGGCGTCGATCGAGCCGACGGTGACGCCGGCGATCTTGACGTCCTCGCCGGGGATGACGAAGCTCGCGTTGTCGAACACGGCGCGGACGAGGTAGGCGTCCTCGTCTCCGCTGCCGGTTCCGAGGGCGAACGCGCCGCCCGCCCCGATGGCCAGGCCGGAGACGACGACTGCCGCGGGCTTGCGCAGCCGCGCCAGCCGGCTCATCCGGTCGCTCCGGGCGTGTCGGCGGGATCGCAGTCGGGGTTGGCCAGCGGGCCGTCGTCGACGAAGGGCGCGGAGTTGTCGGCCGGCGACGGGGCGGCGGCGCCGGGGCAGCGGTGCAGCAGGCCACTGCGCAGCGCACCTCCGCGGCCGCGGTCGGCCGGGCTCTTGGGCGAGAGGCTGCCGCCCTGGTTGTCGTCGGTGAAGTCAAAGGCGTCAAAGACCGCGGTGGTGTGGGCGTAGTGGCCGTTGGCGTCATACGGCGCGAAGCCGGCCCCGTACCCGCCGACCCAGGAGACGAGGTCGGGCACGTAGGGCCGGGCGAAGGAGAAGATCGGCGTGGACTGGTCGAGCGCCTTGATTGCGTCGGGGAAGGTCTCCTCGACGGTGTCGGCCAGCGGCGGCAGGTCGCGCAGCGCCTCGTAGAGGTCGTCGTGGGCTCCCGGCCGGTTGAACATCAGGCGGAAGTCGCGGAACACCGGGCCGGCCTCATCCAGGACGGGGGCCAGGCGCTGCAGCCAGGGTGCGAGGTCCTTGGTTGCCGGGCCGGTCACGTCGACGAGCGCCTGCAGGTCATCGAGGCCCCCGCGTAGGGCGACGAAGGCGTCGCTGCCGGCGTGCAGCGCGGGGGGCAGTTCCTTGAGGGCCTGGGAAAGCGAGCCGTTGTCGGCGCTCAGCCCGCCGAGCGTCGCGCGGGTGTTGGAGACCAGGTCGGTCAGCTCGCCGCGCCGGCGGGTCAGCGCGTCCAGCGCGGTTCCCGTCTGAGTCAGGAACTGACGGAAGGTGGCCTGGTCGGCGCCGATCTCGTTGAACAGCCGCGTGGTCGTCTCGAGCGCGGGGCCGAAGTAGCGGGCCGACTGGTTGGCGTTGGCCTCCTGGCCCTGATACCAGTCGGCAAAGCCCTTGACGACGTGGCGCAGGCCCTGGCGGGTGTCGGCGTCGAGCGTGTTGAACAACTGGTCGACCTCGACGATCGCCTGGGTGTGCTCGGAACCGATCGTCGCGCCGTCGGAAAGGGCGGGCTGGAAGTTAGGACCGGGCGAGACGTCGAGGTAGCGGCTGGCCACGCCGATCAGGCCGGCGGCGCGGATCGTTGCCGACGTTCCTTCGTGCAGTGCGCCGAAGTCGTCGGAGACCGTCACGCTGACCTCGGCCATGCCGTCGGCGCTGATGCCGATCTTGCCGACGCTGCCGATCTTCGTGCCGCCCACGCGGACGACGTCGCCGGGAACGAGTTGCCCGGCGTCGGCGAAGATCAGCTTGTAGTGATGGTCAGAGCCGCGGCCGAGGACCCACCACAGGGCGAGCGCGGCGATCAGCACTGCCGCGACCGCAGGGGCGCGCCAGGGCGACCGTGGGGGGGCCGACTCCTCCATACAAACGCGAGCGTACCTCAAACGCGCATCGCGTCTCTAGAACGCAACTTCCCCACAACCAACGGGTTGTCCCGTTCAGGAACTGAGATGTTTGCAAGTCGCAGTCGTCTCGGCTACCGTGGCGGCCCTTGGAGGGCCGCCGCGCCCGACCCCAACTAGGAGAGAAACCTCGTCATGCGCAAGCTCGCCCTTCCGGCGCTCGTCGTCCTTGCTTCCGGTGCTGCCATCGCCGCGGCCCAGGATCAGCCCATCACCACGCTGACGTCGTCAGCGAAGGTCACGCCCACCAACGGCGGGACCAAGGCCAAGCCGCAGGCTCACAAGCTGACCTTCAACGCCCACTGGGAGACCCCCGGTGACGTGGAGCGCCCGATCGTGCAGAAGTTCGTGGTGCTGTTTCCCAAGGGCGCGCTCTACAACGGCGGCAAGTACCCCAAGTGCTCGGCCAACACGATGGCCCGCGGTGGCACCAAGGCCTGCCCGAAGGGCTCGATCATGGGTCACGGCACCGGCGACGCCTACGCCGACCAGGTCATCACGCACCCCGATATCACCGTCGTCAACGGCGGCAAGGACAAGGTCTACTTCTACACGATCCTCAACAACCCGGCCCGGGTGCAGAGCCCGGTGCTCGGCAAGATCACCAAGATGAGCGGCAAGTGGGCCTACAAGCTCGAGGCCAAGGTTCCCGAGGTGCTGCAGATCGTCGCCGGCGTGCCGATCGCGTTGCGCGACCTGACCGTTACAGCCGGCTCGACCACCAAGGACTGGCTGGCCACCACCAGCTGCACGGGCGGCAAGTGGGCCTACAGCGTCGAGACGTTCTACTCGACCGGTGGCTCGGCGACCTACGACAGCTCGACGCCCTGCAAGAAGTGACGGGCCGCCGCATCTGATCGCTCACGAGGGCCCGGCGCCGGACAGGGCGCCGGGCCCTCGTCTTCTCCGGCCGTGTACGAGTTCAGCCGCCAGATCTACCGCCAGCTTGCCGGCGAGCTCGAGCCGCCGGTCGGTGTCTCGCGCTCGCAGGCGGCACGGCGCCTGCTGGCCGCCGCCGAGTACGCATTCGGCCGCCTCGCCGAGGATCCGTGGCTGGCCGATCGGTTGCGCCGCACGCTGTTCTCAGAGGTCCGGCCGTTGTTTGCCATGGCCCGTCATCCGCACGTCCTCGAGGTGATCGCCACCACGATGGAGGCCGGCCGGCGCCGCGCCGAGCTGCTGCCGCCAGGCCCCATCGACGTGGACGGCAACCCGCTGCGCTGCAGCGCGCTGGTGCGCAGCGGCGCACCGTGCGAGCGCCCGCCCGGCGACGACGGACTGTGTCCCAGCCACCGCCATTACGTCGACGCGTTTCGCGAAGCGCCCAGCGCCCAGCCCGCCGCGTCCTGACACACCAGCGCGCACCGGGCGATCCAGCCCGTCGTCGGCGCTGCCGGGAACCGGCTTCAGCGGCGCTTCAGCACCGGGCCGCGGCGCCGTCCGATGACCCGCAGCACGTAGGCGTCGCGGGTCACCGAGTAGCGAAAGACCGGCGTCAGCAGCGTGAGCAGCCGGCCGGAAACCGTCCGGCGGACTCGAGGGGTACGGTTTAGAGCCATGACCGTTTCTAAAACGATACCGGCGTGAGCAAGGTCGGCACGTGGGCCTGGTCTGAGGCGACCGGCGGCCGGCTGCGCCGCCGCGACGAGCTCGAGCTGCTGCGCCAGGCGGTGCTGGCGCGCATCGCGATGCTGCCGGCCCCCGGGCGCCGCCAGGCGAGGTCGACCGGGCTGCTCGAGCTTCCCGACCCACCCGACAGCGCCCTGGCACGGGCGGCCGAGGAGCGGGTGATGATGCTGTCGGAGCCGTTGCTTTACGCGCACTGCCTGCGTACGTGGGCCTTCGCCGCGCTGCTGGCGCAGCGCGACGGGATCTCTCACGACCCCGAGCTGCTCTATCTGGCCTGCGTGCTGCACGACCTCGGCCTGACCACCCACCACGACGGCCGCGACACCACCGCCTGCTGCTTTGCCGTCGAGGGCGCGCGTGCCGCCCACGTCTTCCTCTGCTCTCATCAGGTGCCCGCTGAGCGGGCCGTCCGGGTGGCCGAGGCGATCAGTCTGCATCTCAACGTGACCGTCTCGGCCAGCCTCGGCGCCGAGGCCGCCCTGCTCTCCCGGGGCGCCGCACTTGACGCGGTCGGCCGCTACGCCCACCGGATCTCGCGGACCGACCAGCTCGGGGTCATGCTGCGCTGGCCGCGAGTCGGGTTTGCCGACTACCTGGCTCAGGCGTCGGTCCGGCAATCGCAGCTGCGGCCCCGGTCGCGGTCGCGGCTCTTTCACCGGCTGGGGTTCGCGGGCATGGTCGCCGCCAATCCCCTGGACCGCTGATGGCGATCTCACCGGATTTCCCGAATCCCCAGCAACGGCCGGGGAAAGCCACGCTCTACACCCTGGCCATCTCACACCCGGGGCTGGCGGTCATCGGCATGCTTTCCCACGCCGGCGTCGAGCACGACGTGGTCGAGCTGTGGCCCGGCACCCACCCCGTCGCCCTGCGCCTGCGCGGCTTCGCCGGACCCACGGTGCCGGCGCTGCGATGGGGCTCCCGAAGGCTGCAGAACTCCCGCGAGATCGCGCGGCTCATCGACCAGCAGGTGCCCACCCGGCCGCTGTTTCCCCGCGCGGGCCCCGACCGTGCCCGGGTCGAGCGGGCCGAGGCCTGGGGAGAGGAGACCTTTCAGGAGCTGCCGCGGCGGATCTTTCGCTTCGTCGCCGCGCAGAGCCCGGCCGTGCGGCGCTGGCTGGCCGCGACCGCAGGCGTCCCGTTACCGAACCTGGTGGCCCGCGAGCGGCGGGTGGCCCGGGCTTTCGCCGATCGCAGCGCCGCCACCGGCGAGACGGTCCGCGCCGACATCGCGCGGCTGCCGCTGCATCTCGATTACGTCGGAGAACTGCTCGACAGCGGGGTCATCGGCGGCGAGGTTCCCAACGCCGCCGACTTTCAGATCGCCGCCACCATCCGCAGCCTGCAGGGCATCGGCGATCTCGCCGAGTTCATCGATCGCCACCCGGTCGCTCGCTGGGCCGCCCACGTCCTGCCGACGCTGCCGGGCCCGTGCCCGTCCGCCCTGCCCGCCGACTGGACGCTGACGCTGCGGACCGCGCCGATCCTCCGGCCTGAGCCACCGACAGAGCCCCATCGCCCCTGCGCAGGATCGCCGACTTGACACGGGCGCGCCACTGGTACTAGAGTCCGCCCAGCTTTAGAAACACCACGTTTCCTAAGTATCGAACGGCCTTAAGAACAGACCAAGCTGCACCGGCGCGAATCTGTCGCCGGGCGCCCCCAGTCCTCCGCCACGCGCAACCGGCGGAGGGCCGTAGGGCATCAAGCGTTGGCCGCCACTGCTTGGCAGCGGGGGGTGGCTGACGGACGGTGGGAACCGACAGCGGGCCGTGCGTACCGGGGGACCCGGCGCACGGCCCGCATCTACTTCAAATGCACTCCACGACCACGACCGATCTGCTCGCCTGGCACACCGCCTTCGATGATGCCCGCTCGCCGCTTGGTCACCGGCTGGCGGTCGTTCAGAGCCAGCTGCGCCAGGCGCTCTGTGCCCGGCGTCCCGGCCCGATCCGGCTGCTGAGCATCCATGCCGGCCGCGGACATGACGTCATCGGCGTGCTGGCCGACCATCCGCGGGCCGCCGAGATCCACGCCGTCCTGCTCGAGCCCGACGGCCGCCACTGCGCCGAGATGCGCACGGTCGTCGAGCACGAGGGGCTCGACAACGTCGAGATCGTCGAGGGCAACGCCTGGGGGCCGGCCAGCCGCGCTGGCGCCGAGGCCGCCGACATCCTGCTGGCCGGCGGCCTGTTCGGCTCGGTGCCCCACCGCCAGCTGCCGCCCGTGATCTCCGGGCTGCCCGAGGCGTGCACGATCGGCGCCGACGTCATCTGGTCTCGCCAGCGCCGCGCACCCGACGCCGCGCCTCTGATCCAGGCCTGCCTGGCCAACCACGGCTTTGCCGAGGTCGCCTGTGAGACCACCGGCCTGTTTACCGTCGGCACCCACCGGCTGGCCGGCGGCCCGCCATCGCTCGAGGACGAGCTGGCCACCTACCTGCGCGACAAGCGCATCCGCGCCCTGCGCCGCCGCGAAGAGCGTCGCGCCGCATGACCGTGCGCGGTCAGAGCGCCACCCCTGCTGACCTTGCGCGGACGCGGGCAACAACGGTCACGTCTGTCCGCGACCGCCAAGGCCGGCCGCCTTTTCCTTGTTGCGCGGCCGGCAGCTCGTACCCGTGCGGGCCGCACCTCCCTACCCCCGGTGCGGTCCGCACACCTTTGTCCTGACTTCCGACGCGACACCGACCCCCGACACCGAGGCGAGCATGGCTGACTACACCCACAAGCAGATCGACGCGATGGAGGCCATCGCCGGCGGCGCGTTCAAGCGCGCCCGCGCCGAGCTCGGCGTCAGTGCCTTCGGCATGCAGGTCATCGACCTGCCCGGCGGCGTCGACCGCTATCCCGAGCACGACCATGCGGAGTCCGGCCAGGAGGAGGTCTATGTGACGCTCGACGGCAGCGGCGTGCTTGACGTCGACGGCGAGAGCGTGCCGCTCGACATCGAGAGCATGGTGCGCGTCGGGGCCGAGTCGCGACGCAAGGTCACCGCCGGCCACGAGGGCCTGCGGCTGCTGGTGCTCGGCGCGACGCCCGGCGCCGTCTACGAGGCCCCCGAGTTCAGCGAGCTCGGCACCGCCGACCCCTTCGCCTGACCCCGGCCGTGATCGACGCCGAACCCGTCGAGCGCCCCGGCCTGCACGTCTGCGGCATCGGCCTGCCCGGCAGCGACCCTCGCGGCGCCTGGGTCAAGCTGGCCAACGACAGCTTCGACGCCGAGCGGCTGACCGGCCGCCTCGTGTGCACCCGCACCGGCGCGGGCGAGGCATCCCAGCTCTACGTCTTCGGATCGCAGGACGACGGGGGGCCGATGCTGATCGAGCCGTTTCGCTCCGCGTACCTGTTCTCGGGAGCCGGCCGTGATGATCGCGCCGGCAACGGCGACCTGTTCCTGTTCGCGGGCCGCCACAGCGCCCGCTGGACCGGCCATGGCGATGTCGTCGAGCTGCAGGAGCCCGACGCCACCGTGATCAGCAGCCTTACGGTGGCCGAAGGCTCCCGCCACCCGTCCGGCCACTGAGGCCGCACAGAGAAAAACATCCGCAAGAGTTCCGGGAACGGTAGATTTTCCAAACATGGCAGGACTCTCGTGACCCACATCGCGTCCAGGCCGTCCACGGGGACCACACGAGCAGGACGAGCGCGGCGCCGCACGCTCGCCGCGGTGCTGCTCAGCACGTCGGCGCTGCTGACCACGTCGGTGCTGCTCGCCGCCTGCGGCGGCGGCGGCGACGCCGGCCCATCCGGGACAGCGCGCGAGGAGGGGGGCGACACGGGCCCGTTTCGCTCGCTGACCTTCCAGGTGGGGATCGACCCCGCTGCGCCGGGAACCGAGGCCGCGCCCCAGGGCGTCACGCTTGACCTCTCGCTGACGCTCGGCAAGGCCCAGGACGTCGAGCCCCCGCAGGTCCAGACGCTCGACGTCGACTTTCCCGACGGCAGCGCCTACCACGGCGGCGACTACCCGGCCTGTTCGGCCGCCCGGCTCGACGCCCGCGGTCCCAGCGGATGCCCGGAGGGCTCGGTCATGGGGGAAGGCACGCTGGAGGCCCTGGCCGACATCGCCAAGTCGCCCGGCCGGATCACCGTCGTCAACGGCGGCGCCGACCGCCTGTACTTCTGGACCGAGCTCGACCGGCCCGCCCGCGTGGAGGCGGCCGTCGTCGGCACCATCACCGCTCATGAGGGCGGCGGCTACGGGCTGTCGCTGAAGATCCCCGACAAGCTCCAGGTCGTCGCCGGCGTGCCGATCGCCATCCGCCAGCTCCACGTCCAGGCCGGACACGAGAACTGGATGGCCACCACGGGCTGCCCTGACGACTCCTGGACGTTCACCGGTGCCGCGACCTTCAACGACGGCAGCGACATCAAACGCGACACGGAGGTCGAGTGTGACTAGGACATACCGCGGCCGAGCGCTGCTGGCCATCGGTGCCACCGTTGCGCTCATCGCCGGCATCGCCGCCGCCCAGGAGACGATTCCGATCGGGCTGACCATCCACGTCAAGGTCACCCCCGACAAGGCGGGCACCCGTGCGCACCCGCAGGGGATCACCATCGACGTCAAGGCCAAGCTGAAGATCCCCGAGGCCTACGAGCCGCCGCTGGTCGACACCGTCGACGTCTGGTTTCCCCGCAACGGCATCTACAACGGCAACAAGTTCCCCACCTGCTCACAGTCGACCCTGGCCCGGCGCGGCCCGAAGGCCTGCCCGGCCGGGTCGATCATGGGCCACGGCACCGTCAAGGCGACCGCCGACACCGTCTTTACCTATCCCAAGGTCACGATCGTCAACGGCGGGCAGTCGCGCGTCTACTTCTACACCGTCCTGAACAACCCGGCGCGCGTCCAGACGCCCGTGCCCGGGATCATCACCAAGCTCTCCAGCGGACCGTGGGCCTACAAGCTGCACACCGACATTCCGCGCAACCTGCAGATCGTCGCCGGCATCCCGATCGTCGCGCGCTCGGCCCGCTTCCATGCCGGACGCGGCGACTGGATCGCCTCGACGTCCTGCCCGAGCGATCACTACTGGCGCTACCACGTCGAGCTGACCTTCACCTCGGGGCAGATCAAGCGTTACAACGGGCGGGTTCCGTGCCGCAGCTGAGCCCGCGAACGGCGCCGGACGCAGACGATCCGGCCTCGGGTCACGACATCGTCTCGTCGGCCGACACCGCGCTGGGCCACCTGGCGCTCGCCGATCTCGCCGACCGGCTGACCGGCCGCAAGCGGCCCGCCTACA
This sequence comes from Solirubrobacteraceae bacterium, assembly GCA_045805505.1. GTDB lineage: Bacteria > Actinomycetota > Thermoleophilia > Solirubrobacterales > Solirubrobacteraceae > BP-464. The sequence goes on along the minus strand of JBJMLA010000075.1, from coordinate 13,823 downwards.
CGGCGCCCGACGGCACGGCGGACTGAGGCATGCGCCGGGCGGCCCTGATCGTCGCCGCCTGGATCGCCCTGGTCGGCGCGGCGATCCCGCTGGCCCTCAAGCAGTCAGACCGCCTGACCGGCGGGGGCTACGAGGTCGCGGGCAGCCAGGCCCAGCGCGCCGAGGACATCATCGCCCGCGGCGTTCCCGCCGACTTCCGGCCCACCGCCCTGGCCGCGGTCCTGATCCGCACCGGCGATGCCACCACCGCCGACTACAAGGCGGCGATGACCGCGCTGTATCGCGCCGCCCGCGTCACCAAGGGCGTCGAACTGAACCCTGCGCTGCGCGGCTTCCCGCTGGCCGCGGTGCGCCAGCACCCCAACCAGCCGGCGGTCGTGCCGCTCACCGTCTCGGCCAGCGAGTTTGAGGCCTTCGACGTCGCCCGCGATCTGCGCCGCCGCCTCGGCGTGGCCGACGGCCGCCACTACGGCGGCGTGACGCTGCACCTCGTCGGCGCCGGCGCGCTGTGGGCCGGGATGCTCGACCTGACCAAGGTCGACCTGCACCACGCCGAGGCGCTCGCCCTGCCGGTCGTGGCGGTGATCCTGCTGGCCATCTTCGGCTCGCTGATCGCCGCGCTGCTGCCGCTCGCGCTGGGCCTCGGCGCCGTCACGGTCACCGGCGCCACCATCTACCTGCTCAGCACGGTCACCGCGATGAACGCCTTCGTGACCAACGTGACGCTGATGATCGGCCTCGGCGTCGCCGTCGACTACGCCCTGTTCGTCGTCGTGCGCTACCGCGAGGAGCTGCGCTCCGGGGCGCCACCCGACGCCGCCCGCCGCGCCGCGATGCGCACCTCCGGCGCCGCGGTGACGTGGAGCGGCGTCGCGGTCATCGTGGCGCTGGCCGGGCTGCTGGTCATCGACACGCCGGCGATCCGCTCGATGGCCGTCGGCGCGATCGTCGTGGTCGCCGTCGCGGTGCTGGCCTGCGTGTCGCTGCTGCCCGCCCTGCTGACCCTGGCCGGCCGGCGCGTCGGCCTAGGCCCCCAGCCGCGGCCCGCCGCGTTTGCCCGCATGGCCGATGCGGTGCTGGCCCGCCCGCGGCGCTCGCTGGCCGCGGCGCTGCTGATCCTCGCCGCACTGGCCGCGCCCGCGCTGGGGCTGCGCACCGGCGACGGCGCGCTCCGCCAGCTGCCCGACGGCAACGAGACCCGCGTCGGCTTCGAGGCCGCCGCCACGGTCACCGGACCCGGCCGCGGCGCGCCGCTGAAGATCCTCGTGCGCCGCTCGCAGATCAACCGCACGGTGGCGCTGCTGCGCGACGACCCGGAGGTCGCCAAGGTCGGCGTGCGCACACAGACCGACGATCACCAGTGGATCCTCATCGTCGCCACGCCGCGCCACGACGGCGATTCTGCGCCGGTCAAGGCGCTGGTGCGGCGGGTTCGCGAACGACTGGCGCCCGGCAGCATCGTCGGCGGCAACACCGCCGCCCAGGTCGACTTCGACGACGAGGTCACCGGCTCGTTCGGCATCGTCGCCGCCTGGATCGTCCTCGCCACCGCGTTGCTGCTCCTGCTGGCGCTGCGGTCGGTGCCGCTGGCCATCGGCGCGGTGCTGACCAATCTGCTCAGCGTCGGCGCCGCATTCGGGGTGCTGACCCTCGTCTACGTCCACGGCACCCCGGGCTATGTCGACACCATCGCGGTGCCGTTGGTCTTCGCCGTGGTCTTCGGGCTGAGCATGGACTACCAGGTGTTCCTGCTCTCGAGGATCCGCGAGCGCTGGCTGGGCGGCGCCAGCACGGCCGAGGCCGTCCGCGGCGGGGTCGGGGCCAGCGGCCGGACGATCACCAGCGCGGCGGTGGTCATGGTCGCCGTCTTCGTTACGTTCGTCGTCACCGGCGTGCCGGCCGTCCAGCAGATCGGCCTCGGCGCCGCGGTGGCCATCGCCATCGACGCGACGATCGTCCGGCTCGTGCTGGCGCCGGCGGCGATGGTGCTGGCCGGGGAGCGGTGCTGGTGGGCGCCGCGCCGTCGGGGGCGTGAGCTGCGCCCCGAACCGGCGGCGCCGTGAGTCCGGAGGGCCACTTCGAGGCCTACGAGCTCTTCGGCGACAGCGGCCTGCATCGCTGGCGGCTGGAGTCCGACGGGCAGACCGTGGCGGTGTCGCGTCTGGCGTTCTCCGGGCCGATCGAAGCCTGGGGGGCTGCGGCCCGCTTCGTCACCCTCTCCCGCGAGCTCGATTACGTCGTCTTCGAGGGCGGCGGGCGCTGGTACTGGAGCGCGCAGACCGCGCACGGCGAACGCCTCGCGTTCGCCGGTGTGGAGTTCTGGACGCGCGAGCTGGCCCAAAGCGCGGGCGACCGCGTCCGCAGGATCGCCGCCGAGATCGACGCCTCTAACGACCGAAGCGGGCTGCCGGGCCCGCCGCAGACCATCGGTCGCTAGGCGACTGCGGCGCGGTCCAGCAGCGCCCGGTACTCGGCCAGCGCCTCGTCGCGGCCGACGAACGGCAGCAGCACCGAGTAGACGAGGTCGGGCAGCAGTCCCGGCAGCTCGTCGGAGGCGCCGCGGACCAGGCGGCTGTAGAAGACCTCGTTGAGACCGCCGACGACCGTCATCGTCGTCAGCTCCGGCGGGCTGACGGCCGAGCCGGGCGCGTCGGCGGCGACGCGGTCGAGCATGGTCACGAAGCGCCGGATCGCCTCGTTGCGCCGGTCGATGCCCGCGGTCCCGACGGCGGCGATCTCCACCAGACAGACCATGGCCAGGGCGGGCTCGGCGACGACGTAGTCGATCGCCGCTTCCAGCGCGTTCCACGTCCGCTCGGCGAACGTGTCGCCCGTCTCGACACCGGCCTGGATGCGTCGGGCCAGGTCGGCGGCGGCGGTGTCGTAGGCGGCCAGGAACGCCTCTTCCTTGCCGCTGAAGTGCTCATAGAACGTGCGGCGCGACACGGAGGCCTGTCCGACGATGTCCTCGAGCGTCACGGCGGGATAGCCGGTGGTCGCCACCAGGCCGACGACGGCCGCGATGATCCGCTCGCGCTGATTGGACGCCACGAGATCGGCCGGCAGGCCGTGGCGGCCGGCCGGCAGGCGGGCGAAACGATCGATGCTGTGCGGATCCTGATCGGCCATCGCGGGAAGCTCCAAACGTAGACGGTGGTGCTGCTGGAACCGGGCGCTTTCAGGTACTACAACGTTCCTTCCCCGTAGAACTTGCGGTAATCCCCCGATCTTGTCCGGCGGACGACGCGATCTTCCGCGTGCCGGTGCGGGAGCGCCCGTGACGCCCTCGCGGCCCGGTAAACCGGGCGGCCCCGCAGTCTTGACGCCTGGCGCGCGGCGGCGGAGGATGGCCGGGCCCCGTTCCCGCTCGGCCGGGCACGATCGGCGGGATGGAACACCGGTGTCTACTCATGCAAGGATGCGCGCCGTGTCTTTGATCGACGAAGTCCGCAACGTCGAGGAGCGGGTGATCGCGCGGCTGCGCGAGCTCGGTCCTGCCGTCGCCGAGTACCAGCAGCTGCTCGAGGTGGCCGAGCGGCTGGGCATCGCCGATCGCGTCGAGCCGCTGCCCGCCTTCGACGGCTCCGCTGCGCCGGCGAGCCCGGCCCCGGCGCCCTCAGGACCCGCGACCGCCAAGACCCGTGGCCGCAAGGCCACCGCCCGCAAGAGCACCGGCCGTAAGACCGCGGCGCGTCCGTCGGCCGCCAAGCGCAAGCGCGCCGACGCGCCGTCGGCGGCCGGCCGCCGGGCCGCCGATGCCGAGACGGCGCAGGCTGACGATCAGCTTCCCGGGCGCATCGTCGCGGCGGTCGCCGCCGAGCCCGGGATCACCGTCGCCGATCTGTCGGGCAAGCTCGACGTCGCGGCCAACCTGCTCTACCGGCCGGTCCGGCGCCTGACCGACGACGGCGCGCTGACCAAACGCGGACGCGGCCTGCACCCAGCGGCCGGCTAGCCGGCCCCGCAGATACGGCGCTACGCGCCGTCGGGCTGCTCGTCGCCGTCGGGCTCGGCGACGGGGGCGTACAGCCCCGGCGCCGGCGGGTTGGCCCGGACGGCCTCCATGCGGGCGGCCGCGGCCTCGTGGCCGATGTAGGGCAGCATGATCGAGTAGGCCAGGTCGGGCAGCAGGGTGCGCAGCTGCGGGCCTTCGCCCTGCAGGATGCGCGAGTAGACGACCTCGTAGATGCCGCCGACGATCGTCTCGGCGGTCAGCTCGGGCGGCGGCGGGGTCTGCAGCCCGTCGGCGGCGGCCGCCTTGATCAGCGCGCCGAGCGCGCGCATCGCGAAGTTGCGCCGTTCGATGGCCTGCGGCCCGGCGGCGAGGACCTCGACGATGCACATGTCGGCAAACGCCGGCTCTGACGCGACGAAGTCCAAAAACGCCCCGAGGCAGTCACAGACCCGGCCCTCGAAGTCGCCGTTGGCCTCATAGGCCGCCTGCACCCGCGTCAGCAGCTGCTCGACGACGGCCTCGTAGGAGGCCAGGAACGCTTCTTCCTTGCTGGAGAAGTGGTCATAAAACGTGCGCCGCGACACGCCGGCCGTCACGACGATGTCTTCGACCCGCATATCGACGTAGCCCGACAGGCTCACGACGTCGGCGACGGCGTCGAGGATCCGCTCGCGCTGGTTGGTCGCCACGAAGCCTCGGCCCAGCTTGTGGCGGCCGGGGGGCAGGGGCGCGTACTCGCGGCGGCGGGGTTCAGGCGGAGTCGACACGGGCTGAGGAAACATACATGTCTACCTAGATGGACGTAGGAGTGTTTCGCCGTAAAGGCATGGGGGACGACCCTTATCCTAGGGGATAGACACGGACGTTTCCAAACCGCACGCCCGTCTTTCAGGTACGGTCTTGTCTCTCGACAGGCAGAAGAGTATGTTTGGGCGCAACGGATGCGTTGCATCCGTACCCCACCATCCCTCAGTCCCAAGGAGCTCCCGCGATGATCGGCAGCCCTACGGCGGCGCGGCTAGGACGCCACGCCGTCGAGCTCGTAGCCCAGGAAGGCATTCCCGCTCTCAGCGACGGTGAGCTGGCACGGCGGGCCGGTGTGTCGGAGGTGGTGCTCGACCGGGCACACGGGGGAGCGGTCGCCTGCCTGCTGGGCGCCTATGACGGGCTGGCCGAGGATCTCTACCGGGTCGTGGAGCGGTGCCTCCATACCGAGGACGCCTGGGAGCCGGCGCTGGCCTCCGCGCTCGACGCGCTGCTGGTCTGGTGCATCGATCAGCCCGCGGCGGCGCGGCTGATGTTCTTTGAGATCATGCGCGGCGATCACGTCATGCGCCGGCGGCGCGACATCGCCCGCCAACGTATGGTCGACCTGCTCATCGAGCAGTACCGCCGCCGTCCGGGTGCCGAGGATCTCCCCGACCTGCAGTTCGAGGTGCTGTGGGGGGCCGTCGGTCACGCCATCACGAGCTGGATCGAGGACGGGCGCGAGGACGAGCTCCACGCGTTGGCCCCCGAGCTCGACCGGCTCGCTGCGGTCTTCGAGCCTCTCGCCGCCTAGCGGCGCAGGCCGTCGCGGTGCGGCGAGGCCGCTTGCGCTCCGGTCCGCAGCCGCCGCTGGGCCATCCGGAAGTGCGCCGAGGCCGTGTCGGCGCCGACGAACGGCAGCAGGCTGGCGTGCAGCAGATGGGGCAGCAGCGCCGGCAGCTCGGCGGTGCGCCCGGCCGCCACCCGGGTGTAGACGACTTCGTAGAGCCCGCCGATGACCGTTTCGACGGTCAGCGCCGAGATCGGCACGTCGCGACGGATGTCGGTCGGGCCGGGCACGATGTAGGGGTGATAGCGGCGCATGGCGTGGTCGCGGTGCGCGGCGGCGGCGGGGCCAGCGGCCAAGACGTCGACGATGCAGACGTGTGCGGCGTCCGGGCCCTCGGCCAGGTGGCGCAGGAACGCCTCGAGCCCGAGCGTGACGCGCTCGGGCCAGGTCCGGCCGCGTCCGAAGGCGGCGTCGACGCGCTCCAACAGCGCGTCGATGACCATGTCGTAGGCGGCCAGGAACGCCAGCTCCTTGTTGGCGAAGTGGTCATAGAACGTGCGCCGCGAGACCCCGGCGGCGGCGATGACGTCGCTGATGCGCATGTTCTGAACGCCGTCGCGGGCGGCGACCTGCATCACGCCGTCGAGCAGGCGGGCCCGCTGGTCGGCCATGATCAACGCCCGCGGGATGCCGTGGCGGCCCGACGGAAGCTGCCGTACGTCACGGCGGGCCAGATCGCGTTCCATGCGTCTGGGAACGTAGCTGTTTGCATTGCCGAAAGCGAGTGCCATGGCTGACCGGCAGCAGCACGCAGGACCTATAGAAACGTGGTAGTTTGTGAACTGTCGCGTGCGGGTCCGTACCGGTGGGGTATCGGGGGCCAGCGTGACTCTGTGCAGTAGGCGAGTTTCTCCGATGCTCGTCATCGAGAGCCAGGAGCCGGCGGTGCGACCCGGGGTGGGAGCTGCCGCCGGCTCCCTCTCTTCCTGACGGGGCGCAGGCTCCAGGTACCGCGCTGTTCACATCCGGGCGGGGTCGTGTACCGTCTGGCGCATGGGTGCCCACCGCCTCGCCCTGGCCGCAGATGTTCCCGCCGACATGGCCGACGGCGCCAGCCTGTTTGCGATCCCTGAGGATCCCGCGGCTTCGGCGTTGTGCCAGACGGCCATCGCGCTGGTCGGAGAGCGCGGCGTGGCCGCGGTCACCGATGACGCGCTGGTCGCCCGCTCGGGCGGTGATCGGCGGACGCTCGATCGCCACTTCGGCAGCGCCGAGCACTGCGTCGCCGCCAGCTATCAGGCCGTCGCCGACATCACCGGCGCGCGCTGGGAGCAGGCCGTGGCCCGCCATGAGGGGTTTGCCGAGTCGCTGGCCGTCGCCACTGCTGACGGCCTGGTGTGGCTGTCGGCCTTTCCTTCGGCGGGCCGGCTGCTGATCGGTGACCGCCGCGCGGGCGGGCCGACGCTGGTCAACCTGCGGCTGCAGACGCGCCGGCGCACCGTCGGCCAGCTCGAGCGCCACTACCGCGAGCGGATCGGCGGGCCCGTGTCCACGCTGCAGCTCGAGCTGCTGGCCGGCGCGATCGGCCAAGTGTGCACGGACTGGCTCGACGACGGCCTGCGCGCCGACGCGGCCTCGCTGCGCGATCGCCTTGAGGCGGTCGTGCGCTGCTTTGACCCCGTCTGCGCCTAGCGCTCAGGGCGCCGAGGCGGCGATGGTCGTGCCGGGCTGCGGCGGCCGTCCGCCCGATGTCGACGGTAGGACGGCGGCGTCCGCGGGGGCGCCACCGGCCATCTCGATTCGCGCGCACTCGGCGGCGGCGATGTCGGGCCCGACGAACGGCAGCAGGATGGTGTGCAGCAGCCCGGGAAGCAGCTCGGGTAGCGCGTCGGCCCGTCCGGCGACCACGCGCGAGTAGATGACCTCATAGATCCCGCCGATCGTCGTCTCGACGGTCAGGTCGGTGACGGTCGCCGCGGCGGGGACCTCGGCGACGTCGGGCACGATGAAGCGGCGAAAGCGCGCCATCGCCTCGGCGCGGCGCTCGAGCGCGGCGGGCCCGGCGGCCAGGACCTCGACGATGCAGACGTGGGCGACCGCCGGGCCGGCGGCCAGGTAGCCCAGGAACGCGCCGAGGCCGCGCGAGACCTTGGCCGGCCAGCTGCGACCGGTGGCAAACGACGCGCCGACCGTCGCGCCGAGCTGGGCGACGACGGCGTCATAGGCGGCCAGGAAGGCGTCTTCCTTGTTGGCGAAGTTGTCATAGAAGGTGCGCCGCGAGACGCCGGCGATGGCGATCACGTCGGCGATGCGCATCGCCGGGTAGCCGTCGCGCATGACCACCTGCATCACTGCGTCCAGGAGCCGGTCGCGCTGGTTTGACAGCACGAGATGGCGCGGGATGCCGTGCCGTCCGGCGGGAAGCTGATGCGCCGGACGGTTGGCGGCGGAATGACCCTCCATGGCAATGGAAACATACACGTTTCCACTGGGGAACGTGCAGGTTTCTTGGGGCCTACCCGGCGTCGCGAAAGGTGTCGGGCGACGCTCTCCTGGGCGGGCTGCCGCGCTGGGCCCGCGTCGGTCGCGGCGGCCCGGTCTGGCCTCCGAGCGACATGGGCGGCGGGTCGGTCAGGCGCTCGGCAGCGCCAGCGCGGTAAGGCCTTGGGCCACCGCGCCGAGCGTGGCGTGGCGTCCGTCGGCGATCCGGTGGGCGACCACCCGGTGCATCGCCCCGATCAGCGCCTGGGCCTGGTCGTTGTCGTCGAGCTCGCCCCAGTCGCGGGGCGACCAGGCCTCGCAGTCGACCAGGAGCTTGGCCAGCTGGGCCATGGTCTCCTCGTGGCGGGTGGCGCCCTTGGGGCCGGTGGAGACGATGTCGACGAGCAGGACATGGGCGTGGTGTGGCCACGCTGCGAAGTACTCCAATCCGCGTCCCACGGCGGCTGCAAGCCTTTCCTGGGGCGTGCCGTCGGCCTCGGGGTCGGGGGTAAACCGCGTCAGCGTCCCCTCGCGGATCAGCTCGTAGACGGCGAAGAAGCAGTCTTCGCGGTCGGAGAAGTACTGATAGAACGTGCGCCGGGAGACGCCGGCGCGGGTGATGACGTCGTCGACGCGGGTCTCGACGTAGCCGAGGTCGGCGGTGACGAGCGCCATCGCTTCGAGGATGCTCGACCGGGTCTCCTGCGGCCACCCGGGGGGCGGGGCAGGGCGTGCGCGGGCTCCGCCGCTCGGGCCGTCTTCGGCGGAAGGTTCAGGCATCGAGCGGGCAGCATAGCTTTCTAAACACACGGAAGTTCCAAAAGGCCGAACGCGCTACCGCTCGGGTGCGGTCTGGGTACACACAGGTGTCTACAAACCCGTGCCTTGGGTCCGGACGATGCGTGCGCAGAGCCGTGGGCGAACTTGCGGGATCCGCGCCGGCAGGTCGGCGCACCTCTGCCGCCGGCCTGCGTCCGCCGCCGGGCATGCCTCTCTCGGCAAGAGTTGGGCGGTCAGCCGACCCGAACCGCCTGATCTCGGTCCTGCCGCGTCGGGTCAGTCAGCATTGCCGCCGCGCGCCGATTTCGATCCGTGGTGGGTGATCCGGCGGCCGTGGCAGGTGGACGGGGCGCCGGCGTGGGCCGTGACCCCGATGGCGGGGACGCGAGTGGGCGGGGCGTACACCGGTTTCCGTGGGGCGCGCCGCGCTCCGATGATCTCCGGAGGCCAGGACCGGCCCGGAGGCTTCCCGAAGCTGGCGCAGGCCCGGCAGGATATGTCGACCAGGCGGTCGATGACCCGGCCCACGGAGTCGCGTCGCGGGTCCTCGGGGGCCGCCAGCAGATAGAGCAGTCCGCCGCGAGCGGCGGGCCCCCGCCGGCGGCTCACGTCGGCGTCCGGATCAGGTCGGGGGTGGCGCGGGCGGCGCGGCGCAGCTCGTCGCCGCCGACGAGGTCTCCGACGGTGCCGGTCCGGACCTCCATCTTGGCGTTGCTCAGGGCGATGGCCGGGCGGTCGCGCTGCAGCATCGTGGAGTCGCCGCGCAGAACGAGCAGGCAGGTCCCGGCGCCGTCGAGCTCGGCCATCCAGGCGATCATTCCGGCGACGCCCCGTCGGCCATGACCTCATAGAGCCGGTCGGGCGCCATGGCCGACGCGATGATGAACCGCACTCCCCGGGCGAGCAGGCCGGCTTCGACCCGCGTGTCCTGGGGTTCGCCGAGCTCGTCGTGGTATGCGAAGTCAACTAGCCCAGCGAGCGCAGCGCCTCCCAGTCCACGGGCAGCCCTGCCGTCGTCAGCTCGCGAGCCAGCTCGACACGCCATCCACCATCGGCCCCGAAGCCGATCCAGACGATCCCGTCGATGTCTGAGAAGCTCTCGACGCCGGGGGCCCGGAGCACGGCGACGTTGCGACGACCGAGGCTGGCGACGAAGTAGCCGAACTCGAAGATGACGTTCTGGCGGGCGCGGGGCCCCAGCCGGTCGTTGTCCGGTCCGCCGACGTCGTCGTCGGTCATCAGTACGACGGCATAGGACGTCGATGCCGCAGCCTGCTCGTACTTCTCGATGATCGTCTGCCCCCGATTGGGCTGCTCGTCGAGGATGACCACCGCGGCCGGGCAGATCCGTTCCAGCGTGCGCGCCACGGTGTCGCGCCCCTGATGGCCGTGAACGACGAAGATCGCCGGGCGGCCCTCGCCGATGGCGCTCGTCGGCGGGTCCGGTTCGGCCGCCTGGCGCTGGGGCTCGCCGATCTCCAGGCAGCCTTCGCGCAGGAACCAGCCGGCGCGGGCGAGCTTACGCTCGATGGTTGCGCGGACCCCGGGGGCGGGCGCCAGCTCGAGCTCGCCCGACAGCCATCCTCCGAGGAAGCGCCGGACCTCGCGGCGCCCGGCGGTGCCGCGGGCGAGGCGTTCGCTGAGCAGCTCCTCGACGAAGGCGGCGGTGTCGATGACCTGCGCCTGTTCCTGGGCGGCGATCCCGCAATCGCTGAAGAACGCCACCGCCTCGCGCCGGTCGAGCTGCTCGCCGAGGTCACGCGCGGCGTCTTGGATGACGCGCAGCGGAAAGCGCCGCTGGTCGTCACGGTCGCCCGGCGGATCGGCCGGCACGACGATCTGGCCGCGCGCGCGGTCGCGCCCGGCCGTCAGCAGGCGGAAGTTCCGCAGGGTGCTCAGGTAGGCGTACTCGTCGCGCCGGGGCTGGCGGGCATGGCCGAGCTGGGCGACGATGTCGAACGTCAGCAGCCCGTCGGAGCGGCCGACCTCGAGCTCGACGACGAAGCGCTCGCGTTGGCGGTCGTCACCGCTGTCGATGCCGCATTCGCGCGCGACGTCGAGGGCGTCGGCCCAGGACAGCCGCCCCGCTTCCTGCAGGCGGTCGAGGGTCTGCAGCACGGTGAGGTCGAGGGCGCGAGGCCCGGGCTGCCCTCCGGGGACCGTGGTCATCTCTCGCCGGGTTCTCGCCGGCGCGTCATCGCGGCGCGATAGCGGCGGCGGTGGGCGTGGTGGTTATCGCGGGGCAACCGTGCGAACGCCTGCTCCAGTGCGTACTCCCAGAGTTGCGGGCCCTCGTGGAGGTGATCGTGGCAGTCCTGGCAGAGTGTGATCAGGTCGCGCTCGCGGCTGAGCCCTCCCTGGCTGTGGGGCACGACGTGATGGCGGGAGAGCTCGACGCCGGTTCCGCCCGCTCCGCAGCGCCGGCAGCGGAAGTTGTCGCGGCGCAGGATGCGCCGTCGCGTCGACCGTGGAGGGCGGCGGCCTGTTTCGCAGGGCCGCAGGCCTTCGCTGCGTACGTAGCCGATCGCGCCATCGGGGGCGCATTCCTGGGGCGCCAGCATGCTGGCCAGGCGCTGGCGCGCGAGCTCGGGTGCGACGAGCGCATGTCCGCCCAGCCGGACCCACAGCCCCAGCGTTCCGGGCCTTTCTACCGTGAGCCAGCCCTGGTCGCCCCAGAGCGCGGTCATCGCCGTGGGGTCGACCAGCGCGGCCTCGCGAAGCTCCCAGCCTCTCCTGGTCGGGGAGGGGCCCGCGTACTGCGTGTAGGCGCTCCAGCCGGGACGGTCCTCCTCGTGGGCGAGGAGACTCAGCGCGTAATAGTCGCGTTGGGGGTCAAAGCGGGCCAGCCGAGCGAGAATCTCAGTCGGGCCCGCTGTTGCGCTCTGCGTCGGCGAGCCGGGCATCCCGCCCAGCGTCTCAGCACGACCGGATGGCCGTCGACCGCGAAGTAGACACGCGTGTGACCTTGCGCGAACGCCCGGCGGCACGCAACACTGAACCGTGCTCACGTCTCATCTGCACCGATGCGGACGCGGCAGATGACGACCCCGCTGTGGCCCGACAATCCCAGCGCGCTGGACCTCCTCGGCTTCCGTGACGTCACCGCCCCTGTCGCCGAAGCCCTGCTGCGCGACAAGCTCGACCCCGTCACCGTCAGCATCGAAGGCGATTGGGGGTCGGGGAAGAGCAGCATCCTGGCGCTCCTGGCGACCGAGCTCGCCGAGCGCGATGGCGTGGTGGTCATCCAGACCCATCCGTGGGAGTACGACCCGGCCACCGACCCCAAGGCGACGCTGATCGCCGAGGTGCTCACCGCGATCCGCAACGTCGTCATCGAGCAGCAGGGCGGCCTCGACAAGGTCTCCGAGTCCATCCGCGGGCACTTCAGGAAGCTGACCCGTCGCATCAAGGTCTCCAAGGTCGTCAAGCTCGCGACCAACTCGGTCCTGAGCATGGGCCTGCCCAAGCTCGAGGAGCTGATGGAGCTCTTCGGCGAGGACCCCGAGGTCGTCGAGGAGCCGACGCTGCAGGGCTTCCGCGACGAGTTCGCCGCGCTCATGCTCGAGTTGCCCGACATCGCGCGCGTGGTCGTCCTCGTCGATGACCTCGACCGCTGTCTGCCGCCCACCGTGGTCTCCAGCCTCGAGGCCGTCAAGTTGTTCCTCTCGGTCCCGAAGATGGCGTTCGTTCTTGCCGCAGACCGCCGGATGGTGGCGTTGGCCATCGCCCGGCAGTACGAGCCCTCACCGCAGGCGGCCGAGATGGGGCGTCAGTACCTCGAGAAGATCGTGCAGATCCCCGTCCGGGTGCCGGCCCTGGGCCGCGGGGAGACCGAGGCATACCTCGCGCTGCTCATGCTCGAGCGCCACCTTCCCGAAGGCGCCACGCTCGAGCCCTATGCCGCCCATTGCGCCACGCGCCGCGCCGCCGGCGAAGCCGACGTCCTCGCGCAGATGCCCACCGGGGACCTTGGCGGCGAGGCCCTCGCCGACCTTCAGCTGGCGACCATGCTCGCCCCCATCCTCTATGAGCGCCTGGAAGGCAACCCTCGCCGCCTCAAGCGCTTCCTCAACGACTACTGGATCCGCTCGACCGTCGCTGCCCGCCGCGGGATCGACCTGCAACCCGATGCGCTGGCCAAGCTGATGGTTCTCGAGCAGCTGGAGGACCACGCGTTCGTCACGCTGCTCAACTGGCTGCGCGAGGGAGAGCTGCGTAACCGGCTCGGTGCTCTGGAACAGGGGCAGGAGAGCGTGCCGGGCGTGGCCGGAGATGGGGCGCTGGATGCCCTGCGGCGCTGGGCGCAGCTTGACCCCGAGCTGTCCGGGGTCGAGCTTGACTCCTACCTGCGTCTGGCCGCCGCCCTGCGCAGCCGTACCAGTCCCGAGTCGGGCCTGCCGCCCGAGGTGCGGGTGCTCGCCGACCTGTTCCTCGGCTCGCGAGGCGAGCAGAAGGACGCGGCCGAGCGGCTGCCCGGCGCCGCGCTTGAGCACCGCATCATCCTGGCCCGCCATTTCGTCTCGCTGCTCAAGCGGCGGCCCGACCAGGAGAAGGCGCTGGCCGGACCGCTCGGCCTGCTGGCCGAGGATCGCGGCGTCGCCGACGCGATGGCCGAAGGCCTCGCCGAGCTCGACCCCCAGCGCATCAAGGGGCCCCTGGTCGTCGCCCTGACCCCCGAGAAGGATCCGCAGCCGCCGCTGACCGAGGTCGTCACGGCCTGGGTCGCCAGCGACCGGCTCGACAAACGCCTCCTCGCGCTGGCCCGCAAGCGGCTGGGAATCGAGCCCGGGAAGACCTGATGGGCACCTCGAGCTCCTATCCGGGAAGCGGGGGCCGGGCCTGGGGCGCCGCCCGGGCCACGGCGGCCGACTACGCCGGCGACCCCACGCCAGAGAACGCCGCCAAGCTGCTGGCCGATGTCGCCGGCGCGCTGGACTGGGACGAAGGTGAGACCGCCACGACAGCGACCGAGACCGCCCAGATCCCCCTGCCGGGGCTCGAGCGCGCGCCGCGGCGACGCGGCCCGGCCGGAACGGGCGACGGGCCCGGCGCTGGCGGCGGCGGCGGCGG
>JBJMLA010000074.1:0-8474 GCA_045805505.1 Solirubrobacteraceae bacterium | reverse complement strand
GGCGTCAACGGCTCGGGCAAGCACAACAACTGGTCGATGGGCACCGACAGCGGCCACAACCTGCTCGAGCCCGGCGACACGCCGGACGAAAACGCGCAGTTCCTGTTCTTCTGCTCGGCCGTCATCAAGGCGGTCAACAAGCACCAGGCCCTGCTGCGCGCGTCCGTGGCCAACGTCGGCCAGGACCATCGCCTGGGCGCCAACGAGGCGCCGCCCGCGATCATCTCGATCTTCCTGGGCGCCGAGCTCGAGAAGGCGTTCGACGCGATCGTGGCCGGCAGCGCCGACGGCAACACCGACGCCGCGACGCTCGGGCTGGGCACGCCGGTCCTGCCCCCGCTGCCGATGCACGGCGGCGACCGCAACCGGACCTCGCCGTTCGCCTTCACCGGCAACAAGTTCGAGTTCCGCGCGCTGGGCTCGAGCATGTCGCTCGGCTTCGTCAACACCGTGCTCAACACGATCGTGGCCGAGGCCATCGACGAGCTGACGGCCAAGCTCAAGAGCGAGGTCGACAGCGGCAAGAGCGCCGACGAGGCCGCCATCGCGGTGGTCAAGGAGTTCTACGCCGCGAACTCGCAGATCGTCTTCGACGGCGACGGCTACTCCGACGAGTGGCAGGAGGAGGCGGCCAAGCGCGGCCTCATGAACCTCAAGACCACGCCGGACGCGCTGCCGTGGATCGTCAACGAGCAGACCGTCAAGGCCTTCGAGGCCTACGAGGTCCTCTCCGAGCGCGAGCTCGAGGCCCGCTACGAGGTGTTCGTCGAGCAGTACGCGGTCAAGCTCAACATCGAGGGCGAGACCGCCGCGTCGATCGCCCGGACGCTGATCTGGCCGGCCGCCGTGCGGCACCTGATGCTGCTCAAGGAGGCCGGCATCGAGGCCGCCGTCCCGGAGACCGACGAGCTCGTCGGCCTGCTGTGGGAGTCCATCGGCAACCTCGAGACGGCGAACCTCAAGGAGAACCAGCCCGACGACGAGCCGCTCGAGTGGGCGACCTACATGCGCGACACGGTCATCCCGGCCATGGACAGCGTCCGCGAGGTCGCCGACCGCCTCGAGCGCATCGTCGCCGACGACCTGTGGCCGCTCCCGAAGTACTCGGAGATGCTGTTCATCAAGTAGCAGGGACTTGCGTGATGGCAAGTGATGAGGGCCCGCTTCGGCGGGCCTTCGTCGTTAAGCGGGGACCGCCAGGCGCGGGTGTGGCGCGTCGCCGGCCACCAGCCCGGCGACCAGCGCGCCGAGCTCCGGCGCGAACTTGAAGCCGTGGCCGGAGGTGCCGGCGGCCGCGATGACGCCGTCCGGCAGGCGGTCGATCACGGGGTTGTTGTTCGCCGTCGTGTCGTAGAGGCAGCCCGTGGCCACGGCGCTCGCCGGCTGCGCGCCGGGCAGCCAGCGGGCGGCGTAGGCCCGCAGGCGCTCGATCCCCTCCGGTTCCGGGTCGCGGTCGAGGTCGTCGGGATCGACCACGCGGCCCGTGCCGTGCTCGCCGACCTTCAGCCCCGCGCCGGGCTCGAGCAGTCCGTAGATGACGGGATCGTCGCCGGCCGGATGGTGGATGAACGAGGGCCAGTCCGCGGGCACGGTGACGGCGAAGTGCACGGGCTGCTCGAGCGTGATCACGGGCGCCGGCAGCCCCGCGACCAGGCCATGGGTCCACGCGCCGGCCGCCACCACGACCGCGTCGGCCTCGTGCCGTCCCGCCCCCGTCGTGACGCCGGTCGCATCGACCTCGATCGCCCGTTCGGTGACCAGCCGTGCTCCCGCCGCGACGGCGAGCCACGCCATCGCCGACACGGCGGCCGCGGCGTCGAGCCGGCCGCCGAGCGGGTCGAGCTGCGCGTCGCCGTCGAAGCGCAGTCCCGGCCAGCGGCGCGCCGCATCGCCGGCGCTCACGGGCTCGGATGCGGCGCCCGCCACCCGCGCCGCCGCGGCGACTCCCGCGAGCGCCGCCGGATCCCCGTGGTCGACGCACCCGGTGGTGGTCAGCAGCTCGACTCCGGCCGCCGCCTCGATCTGGCGCCACCCGGCGTGCGCGCGCAGCGCGAGCGCGGTGTAGTCCGGCTCGTCGTAGGCGCAGCGGAAGATCCGCGCGCCGCCGTGCGACGAGCCGTAGGCGTTGGCCGGCCCGAAGCGCTCGAGGACGGTGACGTCGTGGCCGGCGCGGGCGAGCGCCAGCGCCGAGGCGGCGCCGACCGCCCCGCAGCCGACGACCACGACCCGCATCCTCAGCGGACGGTCTTCTTCGCCGCGCGCAACGCGGGCTTCGAGGCGGTGATGGTGAACGCGCCCTTGGGCACCTTGCGCAGCCGCGCCTTCCCGTTGGCGGCCGTCGTCGCCTTCTTCGTCCCGGCGCGGACCACGGCGCCCTGCAGCGCGCCGTAGGCGGTGCTCACCGTGGCGATGACGTCGCGGCCGCTGCGCACCGCCTTGATCTTGAGCCGGTCCTTGCCCGCGGGCACGAAGGTCAGCAGCTCGCTGTGGCCGCTGCCGTACGTCGGATCGGCGACGAGCGGGGAGAGCAGCCAGTGCAGCAGCCCGCCGCGCATGGCGAGGTTGTCGAGACCCTCGGGCTCGGCGTTGACGCCGGGCAGCTCGATCTCGAGCCGCGACGGGGTGGCGCCCGTGAGGTCGACCGACCAGACCTGCAGCAGCCCGTCGCTCTCGCCGGAGAGCAGCAGGCGGCCGTCCTGGAAGACCGCGCCGGTGATGCCCGACGGCGGCACCACGCCCGTGAGCCGCTGGACCGGCTTGATCGGCGTCGAGCTCGCGCTGGTGGCGGCATTGGCCGCCGCGATGTCGGCGGTGCGGTAGGCGAGCAGGTCGTTGCCGCTCGAGGTCCAGATGAGCCGGCCCTCGGGTGAGACCTCGGCCCACATCGCCTTGGGGATGTCGGCCTGGTCGAGGCGCACCCAGTAGCGCCAGGCCAGCGTCGTCGGGTCGAGCACGCCGAAGCCGCCGATCCCGCAGGTGTTGGCGGGGCTCATGTCGGGCCGGTAGCACTCCATCGGGATCAGGAAGCGCCCGCCCTCGGCCGTGTCGGACGTCGGGTCACCCGCGTGGTTGAAGCCGATCGCGGCGACGTCGGCGGGGTACATCGACGGGGCCACGCGCGCCTGCTCCTTCAGCCGGCGGTCCGTCCGGTAGGCGCCCTCGAAGAGCCCCAAGAACAGGACGTTGCCGGTCGTGCCGTGCGTGAGGCCCTGGAAGTACTCGAGCGGCACGCTGTCGCTCTGGGCGAGCTTCCAGCGGCCGGGATCGGCGGCGTCGGCGGCGACGGGCGCAGCGGCCAGGACGGCGGCGGCGAGGACGAGCAGGCGGCGGGACATCCCGCCACCCTACGGGGCCCGCCGGTAGCGTCCAGGCCATCGCGGACTTCGACGTCATCATCGCCGGCGGCGGGCACAACGGCCTCGCCGCCGCCGCCTACCTCGCGCGCGCCGGCAGGCGCGTCGTGGTCCTCGAGCGCCGCGCGCATCTCGGCGGCGCCGCGGTCAGCGAGGAGCCGTTCCCGGGCGTCGCCGCCCGGCTGTCGCGCTACGCCTACCTCGTCTCGCTGTTCCCGCCGCGGATCGCCAGGGATCTCGGCATCGACCTGCGCCTGCTCGACCGCCCCACCGCGGCCTACGCCCCCGTCGTGCGCGACGGCCGGGCGACCGGCCTGCTGGTCGAGACCGACGCGACCTCGGCGGCCACGGCAGCGTCGTTCCGCGAGCTCACGGGCGGCGACCGCGAGCACCAGGCGTTCCTCGAGTTCGGAGCCGTCCTGGATCGCACGACGCGCCTGTTCTCGACGTTCACCGAGCCCCTCCCCACCGCCGCCGAGGCGCGCGACCTGCTGGGCGCCGAGGCGTGGCGCGACCTCGTCGAGCGGCCGCTCGGCGAGACGCTCGAGGAGCGGTTCGCGGACGGCGTCGTCCGCGGGATGGTCGCCACGGACGGCCTGATCGGCACCTTCGCGTCGCTGCACGAGGAGTCGCTGCGCCAGAACCGGTGCTTCCTCTACCACGTCACCGGCGGCCCGTGGCGCGTGCCGTCGGGCGGCATGGGCGCGGTGTCCGCGGCGCTCGAGCGAGCCGCTCGCGAGGCCGGTGCCGAGCTGCGCACCGGCGCCGAGGTCCTGGCCATCGATCCGCAGGCCGGCGAGGTCACGTGGCGCGAGGGCGATGCCGAGCACAGCGCGGCCGCGACCCGCGTGCTGGCCAACGTCGCGCCGGCCGTCCTGGCGCGGCTGCTGGGCGAGGAGCCGCCGCCGGTGGAGGGCGCGCAGCTCAAGGTCAACCTGCTGCTCGACCGCCTCCCGGCACTGCGCTCGGGCGCAGACCCGGCGTCGGCGTTCGCCGGCACGTTCCGCCTGCACGAGGACGCAACCGAGCTCGAGACCGCCTACGCGCAGGCCGCCCGCGGCGAGGTTCCCGGCCGGCCGCCCGCCGAGCTCTACTGCCACACGCTCACCGATCCGTCGATCGTCGACGGCCCGCGCCACACGCTGACGCTCTTCGGCCTCCACGCGCCCGCGCGGCTGTTCGCCGAGGACGAGACAGCGGTGCGCGACACGCTCGTCGAGCGCTACCTCGACGGCCTCGACGAGCAGCTCGCCGAGCCCATACGCGACTGCATCGCCCGCGACGCCAACGGCGATCCGTGCCTCGAGGCGCGCACCCCGCTCGACCTCGAGCGCGAGCTCTCGATGCCCGGCGGCGACATCTTCCACGGCGACCTCAGCTGGCCCTGGCGCGAGACCGCGGCCGACGATCCCTGGGGCGTCGCGACCGAGCACGAGCGCGTCCTGCGCTGCGGCGCGGGCACCCGGCGCGGCGGCGGCGTCAGCGGCGTCGGCGGCCACAACGCCGCCATGGCGATCCTCCGCCCCTGAGGGGTCAGACCCTCAATGAAGGGTCAGACCCTCAACGTGGTCTCAATGGACGTCAGCAGGTCGGCGGCGGCTGTGGGACGCGGCGAAGCTCGATGTCGCTGACGTAGCTCAGCGCGCCGATGTCACAGGCGATCTTGGTGGCCCGGGCCGCGGCGGCATCGTCGCCCGCGGCGACGTAGTCGGTGGCGCTGACGACCGGCAGACGGCGGGCGAGCCGCTGGAGCGTCGCCTGGGCGGCGGCGCTGTCGGCCGCCGGGACCGCGCGGTAGCGCTTGCTGTCGAAGTCGTAGGTGCGGCTGACGTCCTCGCGGTTCCAGCCGTCGAGGTAGGGCAGGAAGCGATCGATGATCTCGTCGCCGTTCTGGGCGAACAGGAAGCCGGGCATCCGCGCGAGGCGCTTGACGAGCGCGAGCATCCCGGCGGCCTGCTTGCGGTGCTCGACGATCATGTCGACGTTGTCGAGGAAGAGGCCGTCGAACCCGCGCGCCAGCACACGCGGCGCGGCTCGCCTGGCGATGAGGTCGCGGAAGCCGGGGCGCGACACGTCGGCGTACCACTCGCCCCAGTCGTCCCACAGCTCGAGCCGGTAGGGCTTGGCCGCACCGAACCACGACCGGTAGCTCTCGATCGTGCCGACCGACAGATAGCCGAGCACGACGGCGCCGCCCGCGCGCAGCGCCTTCACGCGCCGCGCCGGCGTGTCGCCGTCGACGACGATCAGGTCATAGCCGTCGAGGTTGCGCTGTGCCGCCCCGTCGCCGAGCGCCAGCGCGAAGCTGTGGACGTCGGCAAGGCGGTCGACGCCCGCCGCGCTCGCGGGCGCGGCGACGATCAGCACTGCCAGGGCTGCGAGGAACACGCGCATCTGCCCCTGAGTATCGGCAGGTTGAGACCAAACCGACACTGTGCGCGCGCGCGTGCAGGCGCACGATGGCCGCATGCTCCAGCCCCGGCTCCTCCTGCTCGTCCCGCTCCTCGCCCTCGCGCTGGCCGCGCCGGCCTCGGCGGCGCAGTTCTACGCCGACGACAACGGAGCGCTGCCGGTCACCGCCGGATGCCAGGACAGCACGCATCCCTGCGCCACGATCGCCGCCGCCCTGACGGCGAGCCGCGCGCTCGCCGGCATCGGCGACACGATCAACCTCGCGGCGGGCACCTACAGCGAGGACGTCGTCATCGATCAGACCGTCGACAACGGCCTGACCATCGACGGGGTGCGCAGCGGGCTGAGCACGAGCACGATCTCCGCCGTGAACAACTCGACGCATGCCGTCCAGTTCGGCGCGTCGTCGGCCCCGCTGAGCACGAACCTCACGCTCAAGGATGTCGTGATCTCGGTCGCCGCGGGCAGCAACACCTCGAAGTACGCGATCGACTACTACGCCGTCAACTCCAAGCTCGACAACGTCGCCGTGGTCGTCAGCGACCCCGCCAACATGGTCAGCCCGCTGGCGCTGTCGGTCCCGTCCGGGACATCGACCCTCGATCACGTGGTCGTCGTCAGCCAGGGCAGCGCCGCCGCCATGACCCTCTTCTCGCTGGGCGGCACGGTCACCATGACCAACGGCGGTATCGCGATGTCCTCGACGGCGTCCACCGCGGACGGCATCGTCCTCTTCGGGAAGGCGACGATCACCGACACGCTGGTCCGGCTGCCGGCCGCAAGCGCGGCGACCGGGGTCGGAGCGGTACTCGCCGGGACCGAGCTGACGGTCGAGTCGTCGCTGATCGAGGGCGGAGCCAACGGCGTTCTGATCCAGCAGGGCTCGGCGGGCACGGTCAAGGCCACGATCCGCCGCTCGACCATCGACGCCGCGACCGCAGGCGTCGACGACGGCGGCTTCAACGGGACTTCGGTCAACGCGAACACCCAGACCGCGCCGACCGCCGTGGCCTCGATCGTGGTGACCGATTCGCTGCTGGTCGACCAGCCCGGCGCGCACGCCGTCAGCGGCAACGGGACGCCGACCGTGACGTGCACCAACTCGAATGTCCCGCTGACGATCAACCCCCGCGTCGCGTGCGACGCGACCGGGGGCAACCAGGCGATCGATCCCGCGGAGCTGTTCGTCGACGCCCCGACCCTGGACTACAAGCTCAAGCCCGGGTCTCCGGCGATCGACGCCGGCGTGACCGGTGCGGGCGAGCCCGCGACCGACCAGGCGAGCAAGCCCCGCGCCGTCGACGGGAACTTCGACTGCGTCGCCAAGCCCGATCTCGGCGCTCTCGAGCTGCAGGGACAGGAGAACACGGCGCCGGTCGTGACCGCCGCCGGCCCGGCAACGGGCGCGACCGGGGCGGCGCTGACCTTCACGGCCACGGCATCCGACGCCGAAGACACGACGCCGACCGTCGCCTGGGCGTTCAGCGACGGTGCCGCGGCCGGCGGCACGCCTGCCCAGCACGCGTTCGCCCAGGCCGGCGCGCAGTCGGCAACGGTCACCGCCACGGACTCACACGGCTGCAAGGCGACGGCGAAGGCCGACGTCGCGGTGACCGCACCCACGACACCTCCGCCGCCCGACGGCGACGGCCCCTCGCCGGACGCCGGCCCGGTGTTCCTCAGCGCCACGCTGAAGGGCCGCAAGCTGCGGTTCACGCTGTCGAAGGCGGCCAAGGTGCAGGGCCGGATCGACCGCCGCAGCTGCATGAAGGTGGCGGGCAAGCGCCGCTGCCGCATGGTCAC
Source organism: Solirubrobacteraceae bacterium (assembly GCA_045805505.1). Classification (GTDB taxonomy): domain Bacteria; phylum Actinomycetota; class Thermoleophilia; order Solirubrobacterales; family Solirubrobacteraceae; genus BP-464. Next base: position 906 of record JBJMLA010000074.1, on the reverse strand, counting down.
CAAGCGCCGGGTGGCGCTCACCGGAGCCAGCGGCCTGAACCGCGCCACGCTCAAGAAGCTCCCGGCGGGCCGGTACCGCCTGGTGCTCACGGCCACCGATGCCGCAGGCCACAAGGCCAAGGCGAAGCGGCTGTCGTTCCGCGTGCGCAGACCCTGACACAGTTGTGTCAAGGTTTCGCTAGACTGGCGGGCCATGCCCGAGCGCGATTTCCTGGCCGCAGTACGCGAACGCGTCGTCGTCTTCGACGGCTCGATGGGTGCCACGCTCGAGGCCTTCGACCTGTCCCTCGAGGAGGACTACAAGCTCCCCGGGCGCGCGCACGAGGTCCTGGTCCTCAACCGCCCGGACGTCATCGAGAACCTCCACGTCTCGATGGTCGACGCGGGTGCCGAGGTCGTCGAGACCGACACCTTCCAGGCCAGCCGCCTGAAGCTCGAGGAGTGGGGCCTGGCCGAGCACACGCTCGAGATCAACCGCCGCGCCGCCGAGATCGCCCGCAAGGCGGTCGGCGAGAAGCTGTTCGTCGCCGGCTCGATCGGCCCGACGGGCTTCCTCCCCGCCTCCGACGATCCCACGCTCGGCCAGATCCGCTTCCGCGAGCTCGTCACGGTCTTCGAGGAGCAGAGCCGCGGTCTGCTCGAGGGTGGTGTCGACCTGCTCATCATCGAGACCGCGCAGGACATCCTCGAGGCCAAGGCCGCCGTCTTCGGCGCCCGCGAGGCGTTCAAGGCGACCGGCCGGACGGTGCCGATCCAGACGTCGGTCTCGCTGCTGCCCAACGGCGGAAAGATGCTCCTGGGCACCGACATCGACGCGGTCCTCACGACGCTCGAGGCGCTCAAGGTCGACGTCATCGGCCTGAACTGCTCGACCGGCCCCGAGGACATGCGCGACGCGATCCGCTT
>JBJMLA010000073.1:0-2462 GCA_045805505.1 Solirubrobacteraceae bacterium | reverse complement strand
CTCGCGCTGCGGCTGCTGCCCAAGGACAAGGGCATCGGCATCGGGAGCGGCGCGGACGTGCCGGGCGCGCTCCTCATCACCGGCGCGCTGATGACGCTCGTGTACACGATCGTCGAGCCGGCCGCCAAGTACGGCTGGGGCGCCGGCCGCACGCTCGGCCTCGGCGCCGTCGCGATCGCGCTGCTCGTCGCCTTCGTCGTCCGCGAGGCGACGACGTCCAGCCCGCTGATGCCGCTGCGGATCTTCCGCTCGCGCAACGTCTCCGGCGCCAACGCCGTGCAGGCGCTCGCCGTGGCCGGCATGTTCGGCATGTTCTTCCTCGGCGCGCTGTACCTGCAGCGCATCCTCGGCTACGACGCCCTGCAGACCGGCCTCGCGTTCCTCCCCGCCACGCTCGTCATGGCCTGGATGTCGCTCGGCTACTCGCAGAAGCTGATCATGCGCTTCGGCGCCCGGTCGACGCTCATCCCCGGCCTCGCGCTGATCGCCGCCGCGCTGGCGCTGTTCGCGCAGGCCCCGGTCGACGGCGACTACGTCGTGAACGTGCTGCCGGTGATGGTGCTGCTCGGCGCCGGCGCGGGCGTCTCGTTCCCGGCGCTGATGACGCTGGCGATGTCCGGCGCCACGCCGAGCGACGCCGGCCTCGCCTCCGGCCTGGTCAACACCACCGTGCAGGTCGGCGGCGCGCTCGGCCTGGCCGTGCTGGCGACGCTGTCGGCGACGCGCAGCCAGGACCTCGTCGCGAGCGGCGACTCGCACGCCGCGGCGCTGACCGGCGGCTACCACCTCGCGTTCCTGATCGGCGCGGCGCTGGTCGTCGCCGCCATCGGCGTGGCCACCGTCGTCCTCCAGGGCGAGAAGAAGGCCGCCAAGCGCCTCGCCGCCCGCCCCGTCTACTCCGAGGCGTAGGGGGAGGCGGGCGGTGCTGACGAGGACGCTACCCGTCGTGGCGTTGGTCGTCGCTGAACACCGCGACGACGCGGCCTCCCAGCAGCGTGATCCGCTGCAGCGCGAGCTCGAGGCCGCCGCTCACGAGCTCCCCGGCGAGCACGGCGACGTTGGAGACGGCGTCGAGGTGCAGCTCCGGCACCGCGCGGGCGAGGATCGCCGGGTCGGCGTCGGTGACGTGGATCTCGTAGCGGCCCGCCGAGATCGGGCGGCGGAAGCGCCGCGTGGGCCGCAGGCGCGACGGGTAGAGCACGCGACCGGCCGCGTCGAGCGCGAGGGCCGTGCTGAGGATCGCGGCCAGCTCGGCGTGCAGGTCCCAGGCATGTTCAGGCGAGCGCGTGTCGCGCGCCAGCTCGTCGATCGCCGTGTCCACGCACAGCCGCTGCGGCGGCGCCGAGCCCTCGGTCAGGTACCAGCCGAGCGCGCTGCGCGGATGCGCCCGCCATTCGAGCTGGGCGATGCGCCTGCCGTCCTCGATCAGGTCGTAGGCGTGGGGCCGGCTGTCACTTTGCGGCTGCTGCTCTGCGCTCATGGGGCGCCCGGCCCGCAGATCACGTCCGGTTGCGGGTCCGTAGGGCTCTGGCCTGGTGGCGATCGGAGCGGGCCATGACCGCCAGCGCGCGGTCGACGATCGCGGACGTGCCGCGCGGAGCGACGAACGCCAGCGTGTCGTCCTCCGAGGCGGGGAGGCTCGTGAGCACACCGAGAAGCCGCTCGACCTCGCGGGTCTCGTCCGGGCCGCTCTGGTCCACGATCTCGTTCATGAGGCGTGGGAGATCCCCCGCCCGGACTTCGTAGCGCCTCCCGAACCGATTGCTCACGGCGCGGTTTTTGCTACCCGGCCGCGGCATCCGCCGAACCGGGATCTGGTCGGACGGTCGCCGCGGGCGTAGGCTCCGCGCATGGACGACATCGTCGTTGGGACCGACGGATCGCGCGGCGCCGAGGCCGCCGTGCGCAAGGTCATCGAGCTCGCGCAGGGCAGTGGGGCCACTGTCCACCTGGTGTGTGCGTTCGCGTCGCCGGGGATGCTGGAGCGCCTGGGGATGACCGCCCGCCAGGAGTCGGTGGACATGCGCGGCGTCGCGGCGGACGTGCTCGCCCGCGACCAGCGGCGCTTGGAGGAGGCGGGCTTCCAGGTGCAGACGTACGCGCGCGCGGGCGATCCCGCGGACACGATCCTCGACGTCGCGGGCGAGGCGAAGGCGGGGCTGATCGCCGTCGGGGCGCGCGGGCACACCGGCCTGCGCCGGTTCGTGCTCGGCAGCGTCTCGAGCAAGCTCGCGCACCACACCCCGACCAGCCTGCTCATCGTCCACGAGGATTGAGAAGGAAGGCCCGCCCGGCCGGTAGGGCTGGCCCCCGCCGCGCCACCCCGGTGCGCTCCCAGCGCGGGCGCGGGGTGGCTCCATTTCGCGGCCCGCCGCCGCCTGGGACCGTCTTCGCATGACTACGCGACGACAGATCTCCTGGACGGCGGCCGGCCTGGCCACGCTCTTCGCCGCCGCCCTGCT
>JBJMLA010000072.1:0-240573 GCA_045805505.1 Solirubrobacteraceae bacterium | reverse complement strand
GCCTTGCCGAGGGTGACCTCGTCGGCGTGCTCGAGGTCGGCGCCGACCGGCAGGCCGCTGGCCAGCCGGGTCACCCTGATGTCGGGATTCTGGCTGCGCAGCCCGTCGGCGATGTGCAGCGCGGTGGCCTCGCCGGTGGTGGTCGGGTTGGTGGCGAGCACGACCTCGCGCACCTCGCCCGACGTGACGCGGTCATAGAGCTGGGCGATCTTGATGTCCTCGGGATCGACGCCGTCGATCGGCGAGAGCGCGCCGCCGAGCACGTGGTAGCGGCCGCGGTACTCGTGGGTGCGCTCCATGGGGATCACGTCGCCGGGTTCCTCGACGACGCAGATCACGGTGCGATCACGGCGCTCGTCGCGGCAGATGTCGCAGAGCGCCTGGTCGGCGAGGTTGAAGCACTGCTCGCACAGCGTGATGCGCTCCTTGACCTCGCGGATGGCCGCGGCGAGGCCCTCGGCGTCCTCGAGGTCGGAGCGCAGGATGTGGAACGCCAGGCGCTGGGCCGTGCGCTGACCGATCCCGGGCAGCTTGCCGAGCTCGGTGATCAGCCGGTGTACGGGCGCCGGGTACAACGACTAGAACCCGGGCAGTCCCAGCGATCCGAGGTCCATGCCGCCGGTCAGGCCGCCCATCTTGTTGGCGGCGAGCTCCTGAGCCGAGCGCAGCGCCTCGTTGATCGCGGCCTGGACCATGTCCTGGAGCATCTCGGGATCCTCCGGATCGATCGCGTCCGGATCGATCTTGAGCTCCTGCAGGACCAGGTCGCCGGTCATCTTGACGGTGACCATGCCGCCGCCCGCGCTGGCCTCGACCGTCTCGGTCTTCAGCGACTCCTGCGCGGCCATCATGTCGGCCTGCATCTTCTGGACCTGCTTCATCATGTTGGCCATGTTGGGCGGCTGGGGCATCAGGCGGTCGGCTCCTCTTCGTGGGGCAGGATCTCCTCGGCGTCGAACTCCGACTTGAGGCGGTTGATCAGGTCGTCGCCGGTCGGCGCGGGCGTGGGGGCCTCGTCGGTGTCGGCGAGGTCGCGCTCCTCGAACTTCAGGCGCAGGCTGGCTCCCGAGAGCTCGCGGACCGCGTTGCCGACGAGCTGGGACTGCGACTCGGCCTTGCGGCGCTTGAAGCTGTCGGACTGACGGAAGGCGACGATCAGCTCCTTGCCGTCGAGTTCGACGGGACGGCCCTGGGCGAGCGCGGCGGCGAGCGCCATGTTCTCGTCGCGCAGGGCGTCGAGCACGGCGGGCCAGACGGCGACGATCCCGTCGAGGTCCGTCTCACGCGCCATGGTGGCGACGGGCGCCGCGATGGCCTCCGGCTCGGGCTCCTGCACCGCGGGTTCGGGCGCGGGCGTCGCGACGGGCTCGGGACGCGCCTCGGCGACCGGCGGCGCGGGGGCAGGCGTGGGCGTGGGCGCCTGGACCACCGGAGCAGGCGCGGCGACCGGCTGAGGTGCGGGCGCGGGCCGAGCGCCACCGGCGAGCGCGCCCTCGAGGCGCTCGATGCGAGCCAGCAGCGCGCGGGTGCCGGCGTCGACCTCGGGCGTGGCGGCCTTGACGAGCGCGAGCTCGAGCTGGGTGCGCGCGTCGGCGCCGTCGCGGACCGCCTTCATGCCGGACGCGAGCAGGTCGAGCAGCCGCACGACCGATGTGCCGTCGACGCGCTGGGCCTGCTCGGCCAGCCGCGCGTCGTGGTCGGGCGTCATCGCGACCTGCGGCGGGACCTCGCCCAGCGTCTGCACGACGAGCAGCTCGCGCGCGTGGGTCTCGAGGTCGCGGGCGAAGGCCGACAGGTCGCGGCCGGACTCGGCGACGCGGTGGACGGCGAGCATCGCCTCGCGGGCGTTGCCGCTCGCCACGGAGTCGAGCGCGCCGAACAGCACGTCGGTGTCGGCCACGCCGAGGACGGCGAGGACGTCGGCGGTGGCGATGTTCTCGCCGCTGTAGGTGACGAGCTGCTCGAGCGTGCCCAGCGCGTCGCGGAACGAGCCGGTCGCGTGGCGGGCCAGCAGTCCCACTGCCTCCGGGCCGATGGCGATCTGCTCGCTCGTCGCGACCCGGCTGACGACCCCGGCGATGTCCTCGACGGTGGGCCGGCTGAAGTCGAAGCGGTGGCAGCGGTCGACGACCGTCGGCAGCACCTTGTTGGCCTCGGTCGTCGCCAGCACGAAGATCGTGTTCGGCGGCGGCTCCTCGAGCGTCTTCAGAAACGCGTTCCAGGCCTGCGACGAGAGCATGTGCGCCTCGTCGAGGATGTAGACCTTGGCGCGGCCGCTGACAGGGGCGTAGGCGACGCTCTCGCGCAGGTCGCGGATGTCGTCGACCGAGTTGTTCGACGCCGCGTCCATCTCGATGACGTCGAGCGAGCTCGCGCTGGCGATCGACACGCAGGACTCGCAGACGCCGCAGGGGGTGATCGTCGGCCCGTTGACGCAGTTCAGGCAGCTGGCGAGGATCTTCGCCATCGACGTCTTGCCCGTGCCGCGCGAGCCCACGAAGAGATAGGCGTGATGGACCTTGTTCTGCTCGACGGCGTTGCGCAGCGTGCGCACGACGTGCTCCTGGCCGACCACGTCATCGAAGGTGCGGGGGCGGTGACGGCGGTACAGCGAGGGGCCGGAGGACACTGCCTTCGAGTCTAGACCGACCGCGGGCAGCGGACCGTGCACCCTCTTTCGAAACGATCCTCGGGCGCCTTCGCGGTGTGGACGGCTCCGGCTCGGATCCTCCGCTGCGCCCATCGGGACCCGCTTAAGGCTGCTTCCTTCCGGACCTGACCTGGTTCACGAACCGACGTCGCTGAGAGGAACCGGGCCATCAACGCCGCCAACTGCGGGCTGACCCCGAGGCGTCGTCCCTCGAGAGGGAGTTCAGCCTCGCTAGAGCGGATTGCGAGTGCAGGGCACCGCTACCTCCCCGCCTAGCACGGTCCGCGACCAGCGTAGCGTTGCGGCCATGGAAACGCTCGACCTGCTGGACTGGAAGCGGCGCGTCGCCGAGCTCTACGCGGCGGTGCGGGCGGCGAGCGACCCGGCCGCGGCGTGGGAGCTGTGGTGCTCAGGCCGCCGGGCGCTGTTCGCCGGCCACCCGCAGTCGCCGATCCCGCAGGCCGAGCGCGCGGGCTACGACGGCCCGCACCTCTACGACTACGACCCGGCGTGGCGGCTGCTGGCGGAGGTCTCCCCCGCCGAGCCCGAGCGCTTCGAGCTGCCCTCCAGCGACGGCGCCACGATGGCCTTCACGCGCTTCGCACGCGCCCGGGCCGGCGACGTGGAGCTCGACCTCTACTGGCTCGAGGGCTACGGCGGCGGCGTGTTCGTGCCGTTCGCCGACGCGACGAGCGGCAGCGAGACCTACGGCGCAGGGCGCTACGTGCTCGACACGGTCAAGGGAGCCGACCTCGGCATGCAGGACGGCGGGCTCGTCCTGGACCTCAACTTCGCCTACCAGCCGTCGTGCTCGTATGACCCGCGGTGGACCTGTCCCCTGGCGCCTCCGGCCAACCGGCTCACGCTTGCGGTAGAGGCCGGCGAGCGCCTTCGTAGCCGTCCCACGGATCAGCGCCCCGGCTCCCCAGGCGGCGGAACAGGTTGACCAGGGTGAACTTCCGCGCGCTGTCGATCCGCGGCAGCTCTCCCCATTCGAGCGGCGCGGCGACCGGCGCCTCGGGCCGGCCGCGAACGCTGTAGGGCATGACCGCCGTGTGCGCGTAGCGCGTGCGGCCGAGGTCGACGTAGAGGCGCTCGTCGCGGTTCTCCTTGAGGAACTCGCCGGTCAGGCGCTGCGGGTCACGCTCGACGATCGCCGCCTGGATGCGCTTGCCGAAGTCCCACACCGGCTTCCAGCCCTGGGACCCGTCGAGCGGGACGATGACGTGCACGCCGCGCGAACCGCTGGTCATCGGGAAGCCCTCGAGGCCCAGGTCGTCGAGCACCTTGTGGACATGGCGCGCCGCGCGCTTGACGTCGCGGAAGTCGTCGGTCGCGGGATCGAGGTCGATCACCAGGCGGTCCGGATGGTCGAGGTCCGGCAGCCGGCTCGACCAGCCGTGGAACGTCAGCGCGCCCTGGTTGGCGAGGTAGACGAGGCTCGCTGCGTCGTCGGCGATGACGTGGCGCACGGTGCCGCCGTGCTTGGGGACCTCGACCGACGAGACCCATCCGGGGAAGTGATCGGAGGCGTGCTGCTGGAGGAAGCCCGCGCCCTTCTCGGTCACCGCCTTGCGGTAGCGCTCCAGGTTCAGGGGCCGGCCCTGCAGGTACGGCAGCATCCGCGGAGCGATCCGCGCGAAGTACTCCACGACGTCGCCCTTGGTGAGGCCGGTCTCCGGGAACAGGACACGCTCCTGGCTGCTCAGGGCGATCGCGCGCCCGTCGACCTCGATCTCGGTCATGCCTCGTAGAATGCCCGTTCCCTGAGGGCCCGTAGCTCAGTGGGAGAGCGCTCGCTTCACACGCGAGAGGTCGCTGGTTCGAAACCAGCCGGGCCCATGGACTGAAGGCCCCTCAAACGTGGGGCCTTCGTCGTTTCGGGACGCAGGCTCAAGCGGAGGAGCACCTCTGCCGACCTGACCCAGTGCCCACTGGGTGCCCAATGACAACCGATTGCTGCTTTGCATGGAGAGCGGAAGCCACGCTCGAACGTGGCTCCCGCGTGAGCGCCTGGGGCTCGGATCAGGTGTGCTGGACAAGGGTCGGGCCTGGCCGGCGCGGCGCGTCAGCCACGCCGGCGTCTCGCCTCACGCCGCCGTCTCGCGGTGTCGGGGACGGTTACTGCTGGATCCCCTGCAGCTGGAGTTGGTCCCCCAGGAAGGACCCGGGCACATCGGTGAAGACCCCGAGGTACGCGAAATAATTACGCCCGGCGTCCTTTGCGTAGAACCCCACCTCCACGTCGCAGGTCGCGCCGACCCCGAGCACCTTGTCCTTCTGACAGGAGCTATCCCTTGGATCCGAGTGAACGTGGTAGTTCACGTTCTCCTTGCCGAGCTCGCTCACATAGGGGAGCGACGTGATGCGTAGGTCCGCCGCCCCCGTATTCCTGATCGTGATCTTCCGCGAGTAGCGGAACCTCTCGACGGCGGGGGCGGTCAGCACGAAGGGGTTTTCCTTCGTGACGAAGCCCAGGCGCCCGCGCGCCAGCAGGTGGACCTCCAGCGCCGGTCCCCTGGCGTCGCTGGCGATCCGCAGGGTTGCGTCCTTGTTGCCGGTGTGATCGGTGACGAGGAGGCGCACCTGCACGGTGCACGTGCCTCCGGGCGCCAGGCGGTCGCCTTCCTCGCAGCCCCTATGGGCCTTGTCGAGGGACTGATGCGCGGCGACCTTGAAATGAGCGCTGTCGCCGGTGAAGGACATCTTGCCCAGCTCGACCGGGACCTTGCCCGTGTTGCTGAGGGTCACGGTTTCGGGCTCGGTGACGCCCGTCCCGGCACCCGCTTCGAAGTTCAGGGTCTGCGCCGAGACGTCGAGGACGCCGCGGACGGGATCGACGACAGCGTTGATGTCGACGAGGTGCGGGCTGCCGGGCGCGCTGTCCACGATCCGCAGCTGCGCGTCCTTGGTGCCCACCGTAGTCGGGTCGAGGCTCACGAGCACCGTGCAGCTCGGATTCTCGCCGCCGAGCTTGCGCTCCGGTGTTGCGTCGCCGCAGGTTCCACGCCGAACTGAGAAGTCCGCCTTGTCGCGGCCGACGATGGAGAACGAGCTCAACGCGATCTGCTCGGACCCAGACTTGGCGCTGATGATCGCCAGGCTCGTGGTCTGGACCGCCGAGCCCGCCTCCTGCGTCGTGAAGGTCACGGGGTAGTGGTCGAGGGACAGGTCCGGTCCTTCACCGAGGGGCCGGCTGTCGATCCCCGATACCGCGACCACGTCCGGCGACTGCCCCGCGTTGCTGCGGATGGTAACCCGGGCTCGCTTCGTCCCGCGCGAGTAGGGCGCGTAGACCACCTGCACGGCGCAGGACTCGTCCTGCTCGAGGACCTTGAGGCCCTCGCAGGTGCTCGTCAGGCGGAAGTCCGCTACGTCGGCGCCGTCGAGTGTGATGCGGCCGAGCTGGAGGTCGCCGATGCCGGTGTTGCGGACGGTCACGGTCCTCGGCTTGCTTCGCTCGCCGCTGCGCACCCTGTCGCGTTCGGTCCAGTCGAGCGCCGTCTCGGACATGCCGACCTTCGGCTGCGGTGTGCGGGCAACGAGGTCGACCTCGTTGGGGCCGGAGGGCGCGTCGCTCGCGATGCTCAGCGTCGCGCGCTTTGTCCCGCCGTCGTTGGGCGCCAGCACGAGGTTGATGCTGCACGTATCCCCCGGTGCGATGATCTGGGCGCGGCACGTGCCGGGGTTCTTCGCCGGGCGGCGGAAATCGTTGGCGTCGGCGCCGGTGATGACGACCTTGGAGAGGTCGAGGTCGTCGCCGCCGCTGTTCGTGAGGCGCACCGTCCGAGGCTCGCTGACGTCGCCCGCCTTCTCCGGGGAGAACGAGAAGATGCTGCGGTCCAGCGAGACGACCGGCGGGCCTGTCACGAAGTATGTGGCCGTGTCTGTGGCAACCTGGCCGCTGCCGGACTTGGCGCTCACCGTGTACGTGTGCTCGCCAAGATCGCTCGTGTCGAGCTTGCCTGTGGGCGATGCGTCGCCGCTGGCGTCGACGCACTTGTCGATGCCGGGCCCGGAGGCGCCGTCCGTGCAGACGAACCTGGTCGTCACAGAGCGCCCGCGGCGGTAGCGACCTCCCCGGGCGGGCGGGGAGATGATCTGCGCCGTCGGGGCGCCGGCGACCGTGTAGTCGACGGAGTCGGTCGACGTCTGGCCGTTGACGCTCGTGGCCGTGACGGTGTAACGCTTGGGTCCCGTCGTCGCCGTGCTCAGGGCGCTAGGAGACTTCGTCGCGCCGGTGGAGTCCACGCACGACTTCAGGCCTCGGCCGCCGCTGCCCTCGGCGCAGGTGAACGCCATCGGGACGACCTGCTTCTGCCTGAAGAACCGGCCGTCCGTGGGCGTCGTGATCGAGGCCTGCGGCGGCGCGGCGACCGTGTAGCTGATCGTGCGGGTAGCGATCTGGCCGTCGGTGCTCGTCGCGGTCACGGTGTACGTGTGGTTGCCGGGGACCGTCGTGGGCAGCGTTGCGCCCGGCGCCGGGGCGCCGCTGGAGTCGACGCAACTGCGAAGGCCCGGGCCGCTCTCGCCCTCGGCGCAGGCGAAACGCGTCGCGACGTTCTGGCCCACCGGGAAGTTCTGCCCGTTCGCCGGCGCGGTGATCGCGGCCGTCGGGGCGGCCGCCACCGTGTAGCTGATCGTCGCCGCGCCTGTGCGCCCGTCGCCGCTCATGGCGGTCACGGTGTAGTTGCGGGTGCCTGGGCTGCTGGTATCGAGGGTGCCACCGGGAGCTGATGCGCTGCGGTCGTCGCGACACGAGCTGAGCCCTGGGCCGCCGGAGCCCTCGTCGCAGGAGAAGTTGGTCGCCACGGACTCGCCGACGGCGTACGTGCGCCCGGCCGACGGTGACGAGATGGTCGCTGAGGGGGCATCCGCGACGCGGTAGGAGATCGCACGCGTCGCGGTCTGCCCGTCAGAGCTCGTCGCCGTCACCGAATAGGTGCGCACGCCAGGGGTCTCGGTGTTCAGCGTGCCGCCGTCCGTCGATGAGGCGCCGCCGGAGTCCGTGCATGTGGCGATACCCGGGCCTCCGGTGGTGTCGGCGCACGAGAACGTCGTGTGAACGACCTGATTGGGTGCGTAGGTCGCGCCGCCGGCCGGTGAGGCGATCGTCGCCGTCGGGGGCCCGAGGACCATGTAGGTGATGGAGGTCGACGCCTGCTGTCCGTCCTGGCTCAGCGCCGTGACCGCGTAGGTCTTCGTGCCGGTCGCCGTCGTGTCGAGTGAGCCAGCAGGAGCCGAGGCGCCGTGCGAATCGGTGCACGACTGGATCCCCGGCCCCGGCTTCACATCGCTGCTGCCCGGCGAGTCGCCGCACGAGAAGCTCGTCGTGACAGCCTGGGTGATGTTGTACGTGCTGTGGTCGGCCGGCGACGCGATCGTCGCTGTCGGCGGCTCGGGATCGGTCAGCGAGCGCTGCGTGAGCGTCGCCGTCGTGACGATGCTCGTCGTCGTGTCGCGAGCGGTGATCGTCCGCGTGCCGACGGTCGTCGTCGACGTGATCGTCGCCTCGTACGTGCCCGCGGCGCTGCCCGGCGACACCGTTCCGACCGTGTCGCCGTCGGAGCTCGCGATCGTCACCGTGTCGCCCGAAGCCGGATGGCTCTGAGCGTCGGTGAGCGTGACGACCGCCTTGGCCGTTGACGTACCGTTGGCCACGACCGAGCTCGGAGTCAGCGCGAGGGAGATGCCGGTGGCTGGGCCGCGCTCTTGCGTGAGGAACGCATGGCCGGACACCGACGTGGCGGGCGTGCTATCGGTGGCGGTGATCGTCGCCTGCCCCAGCGTCGTGGAACTGGTGACCGTCGCCGTGTACGTACCGTCGGCGTGCTTCGTCGTCGTGCCGACCCCCTGGCCGGGATCGTCGGAGTCGAAGGTCACGGTGTCACCGGATACCGTGTTGCCCTGCGCGTCGGTGATCGTTGCGGTCGCCGAAGACGTCGCCGTGCCGTTGCCGCGGATCGTCGCCGGCGACATCGCCACCGCGACGTGTGAGGCCGGACCGGCCGTGAGCGTCAGCGTCTTCTGATCGGAGCCTGAGCCGGCGGTAGCCGTCAGCGCCACATCCCCTGCCGTCCTCGAGGCCGTCACCGTCGCGCGGTACGTGCCCTTCGTCGTGGACTCGGCCACCGTGCCGACCGACGGACCACCGGTCGGGGCCGTCAAGGTCGGGGCTGCGCCCGACACCGGGTTGGCATTGGTGTCCTTCACGAGAAGCGTCGCGGTGGACGTCGACGTCCCGTCGGCGGTGAGCGTGGAGGGTGACAATGTGAGCGCCACGTTCGTCGCTGCGCCCGCGTCCTGGCGTAGCGTCGCGGCGCCGGACTTCGACGGGGTCACCGACGAGTCGGTCGCCGTGATGGTCGCCGTGCGCGCGTGCGTGCCGCTCTTGATCGTGGCCGTGTAGGTGCCGTCGTGCTGATCCGTCGTCACACCGACAACCTGCTCGGTGTCATCGGAGGCGAAGGTCAGGCTGTGGCCGGAGACGGGGTTCGCATTTGCGTCGGCGACAGTAGCTGTGGCGGTCGCTGTCGACTGGCCGTCGGCGGTGATGTGATCCGGCGACACGGTGATCGTCACGTTGGCGGCCGGGCCAGCGATCTGCTGAAAGGTGGTCTCCCCCGAGATCGGCGGAGAAGCGGTGGTGTCCACGGCGCTGACGGTGACTTCGCCGGCCGTCTTCGTGCTCGGGATGGTGACCGTGTACTTCCCGTCGTAGCCCGTGGTGTGGTAATCCGAGGCGGTCTGGGTCACGCCGTTTGCCCTGATCGTGACGGCGTCGGCGGTGGATGGGTTACCGAACTTGTCGGTGATCGTTGCGGTGGCCGTGGTCGACGACGCGCCGTCGGCCACGATGCTGGCGTCGGCCGCGGTGACGACGACGGTCGCGGGGATCCCCTTGCTGTCGAACTCATAGGTCCCGGGGAGGCTGCCGAGGATTAGGTCAGGAGCCGTGTCACCGTTGAAGTCGGCCGTGGCGATGTCGAAGGCGCCCGATGAGATGTCTCCGATGGAGTACGAGTTTTGGAGGTAGCCGAAGGACCCGTCCCCGTGATTCAGCGCTCCCATGAACGACCCGTGGCCTGTGCTGGTGTCGAACTGCGCGGAGGCGACATCGAGCATGCCGTCTCGGTTCAGGTCGACGGCCGTCAGCGCCTGCGCCTCCGCCAAGGGCTGGAGTTGCGCCGCGTCCTGGCTGAAGGCGCCGTCGCCGTGGCTCCTGAGCGTGAAAAGGAAGTAGCGGCACGTCGTGGAGCATTGCGCCGTCGCCACCGCCAGGTCAGCCTTCGTGTCGGCTGTCAGGTTGCCGCCGGTCGCGGCCGTCACCCGGTCACCGAGCGGCACCCGAGTGCTGGTGTAATCGGTGCTGAGCCCGGCTGCCCCAGTCCCTGCAAAGGCGTACACGTTGAGGTCGCTGGCTGTCGCGAGGTCCAGCTTGCCGTCGCCGTCGAAGTCCCCGGCGACCAGCGGCCCGACGGCCGGCACGGGGCGATACTGGCCGTAGCCGAATCCTCCCGGGTTCCCGGCGTCCGCCAGGCGCCGGAACCAGACCTGGACGTAGGGGGATGATCCATCGGTCGGGCGCCCGGCGAACGCCAAGTCGAGCCTGCCGTCGTCGTCGAAGTCGCCGGCGACCAGACCTCCCCCGTTGCTACCTCCCAGGGTCGCTGCGAGCGTGAAGGACGGGGCGGTCGCGTCACCGTCGTTGATCAGCACCTCGATGTGCCCGGTTTCGAGCACCGCCATGTCGGGCTTGCCGTCCTCGTTGAGGTCGCAAATCACGACCTTCGACGGCGCGCCACCGAGCGGGACGGTGGTCGGCTGGCCGAAGCCTGCGGTTCCACCTCGACCAAGGTGCACGTGCGCCAGGTAGCTGGTCACACCGCTGTCGTAGTCGTACGAGGCGTTGCTGTTGACCACATCCGGGTGCCCGTCGCCGTTGAAGTCAGCCGTCGCAACGGCGGTGCCGCCCGCGTAGTTGACGAACGTGTCCAGCTGCGTGGCCGCCCCGTAGTCCAAGGCCGCCTGCGCGGACGACGCGAAGAGCAGAAGTGCGAACACCGCGGCGCACACGATCCGCACCGAGTTGTGGCGAACGTCGGGTCCCTTGAGCGAGTCGTTCTTCGCGTCTGCCCCGGTGACTGTCACGGCCGCGTAGGCGGTGCTTCCGAGAGCAGTGATGAACGCCAGCACTGATGTGACGCTGGCAAAGGACCTGCTCCCGCGAAGGGACATATGTCTCCGGACCGGATTGGTGCGACGCGATTGCCGCACCCGTGAACTTAGCGCCCCACCGCCCCGCAACCGGCCGCTTCCGCTTTGTGTCAGAAGCGGGAGTGCCGTCCGCTTCCGCTCTGGGCGAGGAGCAACAGACGGCGGCAGCAAGCTGTTCTCGATGCCCCGGCATTGGGCAGCGGTCATGTTTCGCTGCCCAAATCCAGGTGGATCGAAGGGTATCCACAGCTATCCGAGCAAGGGCGCAACACGCCAGGCATCACATCCGCGCCCGTGCATACAGGCGATTCGGGCACTGCCGTCCTTGCCAGCCCTCGCGCTTCACACGCGAGAGGTCGCTGGTTCGAACCAGCCGGGCCCATGGACCGAAGCCCCCGTCACGACGGAGGCGTTGCGCACTCCGTGCGCGCTCAGCGTTGCTTCAACCAGCGCTTCCAGGCGACGGCCGCCAAGCCGGTGAAGCCCCAGCTCGTGGAGATGAACGAGGCAACGACCCCGGTCTTGTAGACCGGATGGTCCTTGAGCTCGGGCCGGAAGGCCAGGACGCCGAAGGCGTTGGCATTGACCCAGGCGCCGACGGCAAGGGGCACCGCGACCTTGCGCGGTGGATCCGGGACGAACCGTGATGCCCCGGCCGTGAGACTGCCGAGCATGATCAGGTCGAGGTGCCACTGGCGGAGGCGAGCACCCGAGCGGATCCCGAGCTTGGACAGGTCCTCTGGTCGGCTGACGGCCACTGACATCGGCCAGCCGGTAAGCGCTCCGAGGGCGAGTTCGGTCAGGCCCGACACGACGAGCCCGTCGATCTCGGGCGTTGGTTTGCGGCTCATACGTGGGTTGCCTTTCGTTGCACAGTGGAGGCGAGATGCGTCGTGATGTGCTCGACGTCGTCCTTGACCCAGCCGAGAAGCGCCGAGCCGCGAGTGTGCTGCCACGGCAGTCCGACGAAGTAGAGGCCGGGCGAGCTGGTGACCCCGCGGGAGTGAATGACGTGACCCGCCTCGTCGAAGACGGGCGCGTCGATCCACGAGTAGTCGACGTCGAACCCGGTCGCCCAGACGATCGCGTCGACCGTCAGCGTCGATCCGTCGGCGAAGCCGACCTCGGCGCCTGCGCCGGACACAGCGCGTGCCCGGAGCGAGATCCCGTGCCGCTTGGCGCGGCGGTTGCTCGACCCGACGAGCGTGTTCCGGCTCTTGAACCAGCGCCCCGTTCGCGAGTCGATCGGAGCGTCCATCAGGCCGGTCGCGCTGAGGATGCTGAACAGCTCCCGGCCAAAGGCGTGCGTCGGCAACGGCGTCTGCCGTGATCCAACCGACAGGTGCACCTCACGATCCCCGTCGGCGGCCAGGTCCTCGGCGATCTGGTAGCCGCTGTTCCCGCCGCCGACGACGAGCGCGCGCCCGGCGGGGAGATCGCCGGGCCGGCGATACTCGCTGCTGTGCATCTGGACGACATCCGCATCGAGCCCCTCGGCGAGCTTCACCGGCACCCTCGGGGTCTGGAAGGGGCCGGTGGCGATCACGACGTGGTCAGCCTCGTAGGTCCTGTCGGCGAGCGCAACCGTGTAGCCGGTCTCGGTCATGCGCACCGAACGGACCGCGCTGTTGAACTCGACCGGTAGATCGAGATCTTGGGCGTAGGCCGTCAGGTAGGCGACGACGTCATCGCGGCTCGGGTAGCTGTCAGGGGCACCGGGAAACCCTCGTCCGGGCAGGCTGTCGTAGCGCGCCGGGGTGAAGAGCTTCAGCGAGTCCCAGCGTGACCGCCAGGCCGCGGCGGGGCTGGCCGCGGCGTCGAGGATGGTGAAGTCGCAGCCCTGGCGGGCCAGGTGGTAGCCCGTTGCGAGCCCCGCCTGGCCTGCCCCGATGACCACGACCTCCTTGTGGTCTTGTCCGAATGACATGGCGTTCCTAGTGGATGGCGACGCGCGGGGCGAGCCGCAGTTTGGGCAGGAAGGTCGCGGCTGCCGGCAGCACCACCAGCGCGATCACGCTCGACAGCGCAGCGAGGCCCGCGACGGCCAGGAAGGCATCGCCGATGCCCTGGCTCAGCGCCTCGGGCGCACCCGTGCCGGCCGTGCCGGTGGCGATCGTGGCGAGGACGGCGATACCGATGGTGCCCCCGATCTCATGGCCCGTCGTGTTGAGGCCGGAGAGCATCCCGGTCTCCTCGTCACGAGCTCCGGTCATGACGGACACCGCGACCGACACGAGGACGATGCCCAGGCCGATACCGGCCACCAGCATCCCGGGCAGGACGTCGCCGAGGTAGCTGCCGTGCGCGTCGACTCCCGACAGGAGCAGCATGCCGCCGGCTGTCGCCGCGAAGCCCATGGCCATCGGCAGACGGACGCCGGCGTGGTTCAGCGCGTGGCTTCCGGCGTGAACGCCGGCAGCCAGAGCGACGGCGAGCGGCAGGAAAGCCAGTCCGGTCTCAAGCGGGCCCGTGCCCAGAACGTTCTGCATGTACAGCGACGACAGCAGGAAGGTCCCGAACAGCGCGGCCGCGGCGGCGAGCATCATCAGGAAGCCTCCCCCGACGCCGCGGTCGGCCAGGCGCTCGATGTGCAGCAGCGGGTTCGCGGTCCGCATCTCGACGAGCGCGAACGCGAGCAGCCCGGCCAGTCCGGCACCGCCGACAACAACGGTCTGGGTCGAGGCCCAGCCGGCCTCCGCGGCCTGCGAGAGCGCAAAGACGATGGCACCGAGACTCGCCGTGGCCAACGCTGCGCCGCGGAGGTCAAGGCCACTCCAGCGCGGTCGCGCTTCGTCTACCGGGATCAGCCGGTGCGAGGCGACGGCCAGCGCGATACCGATCGGCAGGTTGATCAGGAAGATCGCCTCCCAGCCGACGAGCTGGGTGAGGACTCCACCGACGAGGACCCCGATGGCGGCACCCGCACCCCCGACCGCGCCCCAGGCAGCGAGGGCGTGAGCCCTTGGTGTTCCCTCACGAAAGGTGTTCATGAGGATCGACAGCGCGGCGGGCGACAGGATTGCCGCTCCAAGTCCCTGCGCGGCGCGCGCGCCGAAGAGCATCCCGGCGCTGCCGGCCGTTGCGGCGACGACCGAGGCGACGACGAACACCCCGAGGCCGGTCAGGAACATCCGGCGGCGGCCGAGCATGTCTGCGGCACGTCCGCCCAGCAGGAGCAGTGCTCCGAAGACCAAGGAGTAGCTGGTGATGGTCCAGCCGATGTCGCCGCCGGTGATCCCGAGACCCTTGGCCATGTCGGGCATGGCGACGTTGACCGCGGAGATGTCGAGGATGACCATCAGCTGCGCGACGCACAGCAGGAGGAGCAGCTTCTTGAGACGGGCCATCGTCCCGGCGCCATGGCCGGCGCCGTGGCCGGCGCCATGAGCACGGTGGCTCGAGGCGTGACGAGAATGGTGCGCTGCATGGGTCGCTTGTGCGAACTGCACGCCGTGCGGGGTGGTCATCGTGACTGCGCTCCTGTCCGGTGCATCAGCACCGTGGTGGTTGGGGTGAACTGCGATCTGCATGACTGCAACCTCCTCTGCGCCGACCGGCCCGACATCAGGGCAGGACCCTGAGATCGCGAGGGACGCCCTGAACGTCGACCGGCGGCTCACGGGATGTCCACCGGGCCGACCTCGGTGACCGTGGTGCGCTGCGCGACGTAGAGCGGCAGCAACAGCAAGGCCTCTGCCTCGGTTCGGGCTTCCACCTCCCACCAGATGTCGTGCCCACCGAACAGACACGACGCGGTGGTGGTCATGTGGCGCAGCGGGCTCTCATGCCCGTTGAACGAGGCGAAGACGACTCCGCACTCCTCGGGCCGGTGTTCGTGGTGCAGCAGGTAGCGCGGCACGGTCAGGCCGCGGAATCCCGGAGCGCCCGGATGGCACGGCGCCCACGGAAAAAACCGGCCCAGATCCCGATGCCGATCATCGAGACCACGGCCGCGCCGACAGTGCCCCACACGGGCCACAGCGCCTCGAAGCCGCGCCAGTGGACGACACCGGCGAGGAGGGTCCCGAGGCCCGCTGTTGGCGCGAGCATGAGCTTGAGATCGCGCCGGGCCTCGGCGCGGAGCGCGACGAACTGATCCCGACGGGCGCTGGCAGTGAGCATGCGCCCAGACTGGACACCGCGAGCGAGACCGACATCGGGGCGCCACCCTGATTTGAGCGGTGGTACGCGCACCGACAGCGCGCCTCATTCCGGCCCCTAGCCCGGCGTATAGTCGCGCTGAGGCCCAGGATCTTTGAGCTTGCAGAACACCTCGTAGGCCGCGGACCCGAGCTGCAGCTGCTCGACGACGCTCTCGACCGACTGGCCGGTCGCGGCGGGCAGGCTGTCGAGGTCGTCGGAGCCGCCGGCATCGGCAAGACCCGGCTTCTGGCCGAGCTCGGCGCCCGCGCCGACGCCCGCGGGCACATCGTCCTGACCGGCGCGGGCGCGGACCTCGAACGCGACCTCCCGTTCTGGGTGTTCGTCGACGCGCTCGATGAGTACATCGAGAGCGTCGAGCCCCGGCGCCTGGACAATCTCGACGACGAGGTCCGGGCCGAGCTCGCGCAGGTCTTCCCGTCGCTCTCGGGCCTGGGGCGGGGCGCCTCTGTCGGACCGCAGGACGAGCGCTACCGGGTCAACCGAGCCGTTCGAGAGCTCCTCGAGCGGCTGGCCGCGACCAAGCCCTTGGTCCTCGTCCTCGATGACGTCCATTGGGCCGACCCGGCGTCGATCGACCTGTTGCTGAGCCTGTTGCACCGTCCCCCGAGCGCGGCCGTGCTCCTCGTGCTCGGCGCCCGCCCCAATCAGGGACCCGAGCGGCTGGTCGGCGGGCTCGAGCGCGCCGTGAGAGACGGCGAGCTCGCCCGCATCGAACTCAAGCCGCTGAGCGCTGAAGAGGCAGCGGGCCTGCTCGGCACAAAAGCGTCCGACGAGCGGACCGCAGCGCTCTACGAGGAGTCCGGCGGCAACCCGTTCTATCTGGAGCAGCTGGCGCGAT
This sequence comes from Solirubrobacteraceae bacterium, assembly GCA_045805505.1. GTDB lineage: Bacteria > Actinomycetota > Thermoleophilia > Solirubrobacterales > Solirubrobacteraceae > BP-464. Next base: position 224,704 of record JBJMLA010000072.1, on the reverse strand, counting down.
CCTCCGGCGCGGACCGGCTCGTGTCTGACCGCGGCGCTGCCAGCGGTTCCGACGTCGAGGTCCCGCCGCTCGTGGTGGCGGCTATGTCCGAGGAGCTCGGGCTCCTGTCTCCTGAGAGCCGGCGGGTGCTCGATGGCGCATCGGTCGCCGGCGACCCCTTCGAGCCAGAACTGGCTGCGGCCGCATCCGACGTCAGCGAGCGCGAGGCCATCACGGCGCTCGACGAGCTGGTCGCCGGCGATCTCGTTCGGCCGACATCGGTGCCCCGCAGGTTCCGATTCCGTCACCCGCTGGTGCGGCGCGCGATCTACGAGGCGACCCCAGCGGGGTGGCGGATCGCCGCGCACGAGCGGATGGCGCAGGCCCTCGCCGCCCGGGGAGCCGCGCCGAGCGCGCAGGCGCACCATGTCGACATCTCGGCGAAGGTCGGAGACCGGGCCGCCATCGCCGTCCTGAGCGAGGCCGGTAATGACGCCGCGCAGCGGGCCCCCGCGACCGCTGCACGCTGGTTCTCCGGCGCGGTGAGGCTGCTGGCCGATACGGCCCCAGCCGATCAGCGGGTGGAGCTCCTGCTGGCCTCCGCGACATCGATGGCGGCAACGGGCCGCTTCGCCGAAGCCCATGAGGCTCTCCTCGAGAGCCTCACGTTCGTGCCGGAGGGAGCCACTCCGCTTCGCGTGCGAGTCGTGGCCTGGTGCGCCAGGGTCGAACACCTCATCGGGCTCCCCGACCAAGCACACGCGCGGTTGACGGCAGGGCTGGACGATCTCGCCGATGCCGGCGGTCCTGAGGCGGTAGCGCTGATGCTCGAACTCGCCACAGATGCGATGTACCGGCTGGACTACGCGTCCGGTCAGGACTGGGCCCAGCAGGCCGTGACGGCAGCCGATGCCCTCGGGGACGACGTTCTCCGCGCAGCTTCGCGAGCGACCTTGACCAGATCGCTGGCTTGGGGCGGGGAACCCGTCCGAGCCGAGGCGGTGAGATCAGAGCTGGCACCGCTACTCGACGGGTTCTCGGATGAGCAGCTCGCCCGACGCCTGGACGCCGCAGCCGAGCTTGCGGCCTCGGAGATCTACCTCGATCGCTTCGCCGAGGCCGCGGCCCACTGCGAACGAGCCCTGGAGGTCGGACGGGCGACCGGCCAGGGCGAGCTGTTCCCGGAGATCTATGCAGCGTGCGGGGTCGCGTTGACCCTCAGCGGCCGACTGGTCGACGCCGCGGCGCTGCTCGACACCGCGATCGAGGCTGCGCGACTCACCGGCAACCAGCCGGGATTGGCCTGGGCGTTGTTCTGCCGTGCCTTCGTTGCTCTTCCGGCCGGCGACAACAAGCTCGCCATCACCGCCGGCCAGGAGAGCCTGGAGTTGGCCACGGCCACAGGGCAGGAGGTCATCGCCGCCCGCGCCGCATCGGTGCTGGCCGTGGCTCTGCTGCACGAGGGCGAGACCGCCCGCGCGATGGACACGCTCAAGCGGTTCGCGGGCGAGAGCTTCGCCTCCATCCCCCACGTCTGGCGGGCCTACCTCCTTGAGCTGATGACGGGGTGCTGGCTGGCTCTGGGGCGACGCGACGAGGCTGAAAGGGCCGCCGAACAGGCCGCTTCGAGCGCGGCTGCCAGCGGGCTGCGGTCCGCCACGGGCATGGGCCATCGAGCAACAGCGGCCATCGCCCTGGAGTCCGGCAACGCCGCGCTGGCGGCAGAGCGAGCCCTTGCGGCGGCGGCCCTGGCCGACGAGGTCGGCACGCCCGTCGAGGCCGGCCTGGCCAGGACACTTGCCGGGCGAGCGCTCGGCCAGCTGGGAGAACAGGACCTCGCCATCGAGCAGTTGCAGGCGGCCGTAGCTGAGCTCGAGGCATGCGGGGCGCTGCGTTATCGCGATGCCGCCGAGCGTGAGCTCAGACGCCTGGGGCAACGCATACATCGCCGCAGCCGCCCCGGGGACCTCGACCAAACCGGCATCGCATCACTGACCGAGCGCGAACTGGAGATCGCCCGGCTCATCGTCGATCGCAAGACCAACGGGGAGATCGCCGGCCACCTCTTTCTCAGCAAGAAGACCATCGAGACCCACATCCGCAACATCTTCCGCAAGCTCAGCGTGAGCTCCCGGGTCGAGGTCGCGCGCGCTGTCGAGGACGAGGACCGGGTCGCGACCCGGTAAGGCATACACCGCATGGCGTCTCACATCACGATCGAGCATCAGACGTTCGGGGATCCGTCCCACCCCGCCGTCCTGCTCGTGATGGGCTTCGGCACCCAGTTGCTCGGCTGGGACGCGGACTTCTGCGACATGCTCGCGGGCCGTGGCCGCTACGTGATCCGCTACGACAACCGCGACTGCGGCCTGTCGACGAAACTGGACGATCACCCGGTCGACCTCGGAGCCTTCATCACCGCCGTGACAGCCGGCGACGTCGACCGCGTCCTCGCAATGGCGCCCTACTCGCTGCGCGACATGGCGGGTGATGGCATGGACCTTCTGACGGGGCTGGGCGTCGCCCGGGCACACGTGGTCGGATCCTCGATGGGCGGCATGATCGCTCAGAAGATGGCGATCGAGTTTCCCGACCGGGTGCTCTCGTTGACCTCGATGATGTCGTCGACCGGCGAGCAGGAGTACGGCCAGTCCACGCCCGAGGCACAGCAGGTGCTGTTCTCGTCACGGCCGGCCGACCGGGACGGCTATGTGGCAGCGGCAGAACGCGAGCTCGTCTGGGCCTCGCGGCGCTACGGCGACGCGGCACAGCTGCGCGCGCTGGCGGCGGCCGGCTACGACCGCGCGTACTACCCGGCCGGCGTTCCGCGACAGCTCGCCGCGATGATCCTCGACGGCTCCCGCGCCGAAGCGCTCAAGACCCTCAAGGTGCCGACCCTGGTCATCCACGGCCTCGACGACACCCTCATCGACCCCAGCGGCGGACGGCGCACCGCCGAGCTGGTGCCCGGGGCCCGCCTCCTCCTCGTCGAGGACATGGGCCACGACCGCCCCCCGGCGCTGTGGCCCCAGCTGGTCGACGCCATCATCGAGCACACCGACATCAGCTGACTCCGCCGCGCACCACTGCGCTCACCCTCACTGTCGCGCGCGCGACCGAGCTCCCCGCACCGTGCGGGGAGCTCGACCTCTACGCGCGTGCCGCTAACCGATCAGGCCGACGACGGTGCCCGTACCGGCGTGGCCCGGGTTGCCTTCGTACCCCGCGTCGGTCCTCACGATCGCGATCCTCTTCACGTCGCCGCCGATGACCCCGCTCGTCTTGGTCTCCTTCGACGCGACCACGACGGCCATGTAGGCCGGAACCGTCGCCGGCGGGTTCGTGCTGTTGCCGTTACCCGACGTCCAGGTCGCCCCGACAGCCGGGACGGCCCCGCTGCTGGGCGCCTCGATGAATCCCTTGAAGCTGCTCGCACCGGTCAGCCCGCTCGAGAACGGGTTGACCTTCTCCCACTGGGAGCCCCAGAAGGTCACCGAGCCGCCCTGGACGGCCTGCTTGTCGGAGATCACGAACGCACCGTGCGCATCGGTCGCCCAGCGGTAGACCAGCACGCTTGCCGTCTTTGTCGTCGTGTTCCCGTGCGAGTCGGTGGCGGTGCACGTGATCGCCGTCGAGCCGAGCGAGAACACCGAACCCGAGGCCGGCGTGCAGATCACCGGGATCGAGCCATCGACGATGTCGGTCGCCACGGCGTCGATCTTGACCTTCGTGCTGTTGGCGCCCGTCGCCTCGGCGAACGTCACGGCCGGGACCGTCAGGGTCGGCTTCGTCGTATCGGTCACGGTCACCTTGAAAGAGGCCGTGCCCGTGTTGCCGGCCCGATCGGTCTTCGTGCAGGTCACCGTGCGGATGCCGACAGGGAACGTCGACCCCGACGCCGGCAGACACGACGCCGTGCTGCTGCCGTCGACGACGTCCTTGGCGGTCGCGTCAGGCCAGGTCACCGCGGCGCCGTTGGACGACGTGGCCTCCCTGGATGCGTCGGACGGCGCGGTGACGACCGGGGCCGTCGTGTCCCGGACGGTCACCGTGAACTCGCTCGTCGACGCGTTGTGGTGGACATCGGTGGCGATGCACTTCACCGTCGTCTGCCCCAGGGCGAAGGTCGAGCCGGACGTCGGGGAGCACTTGGCCACCCCGGCTCCGTCGACCGCGTCGCTGGTGGCCGGCGCGTCGTAGGAGACCTTCGCGCCGTCCCCGCCCGTCGCCTCGGCGGTGACGGGCGTGTGAGCGTCGATGGCCGGCGAGGTCGTATCGACGACCCTGATGTGCGCGGTGGCCGTGCCGGTGTTGTCGTGCCGGTCCTTGGCCGTGCAGGTCACCAACGTGTTCCGGTCCAGCGCGAACACCGACCCCGAGGCCGGGACACACGAGGCCGCGAGGGTCCCGTCGACGATGTCGGTGGCGGTGGCGCCGAGGTTGACCTCGGCGCCGGTGCGATCCGTCGCCTCGACCGTCTTGTCGGCCACCCTCACGTCGGGCGCCGTGGTGTCCACGACCTCGACGATGAAGGAGCTGGTCGCCTTGTTGCCGTGCGAGTCGGTGACCGAGCACGTGACCGTGCTGCTGCCGAGCCTGAACGTCGACCCCGACGCCGGGTCGCAGGCGGCCGTCATGTCTCCGTCGACGAGGTCGCTCGCCGCCGGTCGGCCGAAGGAGACGACGGCCCCGTCGGCGCCGGTGGCCTCCTTCCGCACTCCGGGATGGTCGGCAATGACCGGCGCCGTGGTGTCCTGCACCTGGACCTCGAAGGTCGATGTGCCGGTGTTCCCGGCGCCATCGGTGGCCGAGCACTTCACGGTGGTGATGCCCAGCGCGAACGTCGAGCCGGATGCCGGCGCACAGGTCACAGCAACCGAGCCGTCGACCACGTCATGGGCCGTCGGCGCTTCGAACTCGACCGGCGCACCGCTGGCCGCCGTGGCCTCGGTCGTCAGGTCGGCGTGGCGACCCACGGCCGGGGCCGTGCGGTCGAGCACCGTGATCGTGAACGACGCGGAGCCTGTGTTGTCGGCCGCGTCGGTCGCCGAGCACGTCACCACGTGGTCGCCCAGGGCGAACGTGTCACCGGATCCGACCGAGACGCCGTGGCTCGAGCAGCTCACCGGGCCGGCGCCGCTGCCGGCGCCGTCGGCGGCGGTCGGCGCGAAGTCCACCGCGGCACCGCCGGCGCCGGTGGCCTCTGCGGTCGTGTCCGCGGGCACGGAGATCGCCGGGCGCTGCGTATCGATCCAGACGGTGTCCGTAGCGATCGCTTCGTGCCCGACCACGTCGGAGACGGTGCAGCGGATGGCGTGGTCGCCGTCGCCGGTGACCGTGCGGTCCGCCAGCGGCTGACCGTTGTCGGTGCAGGCCGGAGCGCCATCGACGCCGCTGCCCTCATCGGACGAGACGATCCCCAGCGTGACGTCGCCGCGGTTCCAGCCGGCGTCGTTGCTCGCATGGGACACGGCCAGGCGCGGATCGATGGTGTCGATCATCACCGCGTCCGCGACGGTCGCCGAGCGGTTGCCCGCGCGGTCGACGGCGACACAGGAGACGGTGTGCACGCCCTCGCCCGTGACGTGAGAGCCGGTGAGGCCACCGAGCGAGTCGGTGCACGTCGGCTGCGCCTCGTCGACGCCGCTGCCGTGGTCGCTCGCCGCGAGCTCCAGGGCCACCGGAGAAGCGCCGTTCCAGCCGCTCGGGCGGCCCTGATGATTCACGGTCGCGGTCGGGGCGATGGTGTCGATCCGGACGGTGTCCGAGGCAGCCGAGGAGTTGCCGGCGGCGTCGCGGACGACACAGGAGATGGCGTGGACGCCGTCGCCGGACACGGGCTGGCCGAAGACGTCGGAACCCGACAGCGCGTCGATGCAGCTGCTGGCGAACACGCCGCTGGTCGCATCGCTGCTGACGACGTTCAGGTCGACGGCATCGCGCACGTTCCAGCCGCCGAGGCCGTCGGCCACATGCGACACGTCCAGTGCCGGTGCTGCCGCATCGACACGCACGTCCGCCAGGGCGACGCCCGTCCAGCCAACGCGATCGGTCGCCGCACAGCGCACGGCGTACGTGCCGTCGCCGGGAGCCCAATCGCTGCCCACGGACAGGCCGCCCAGGACCTCGAGGCAGCTCGGACCGGAAGCCACACCGCTGCCGGTGCCATCGGAGGCGGAGGCTGCGACGGCCGGCCGCGTGCGATCCCAGCCGTTGTCGCCGTTCGGCGCATGGCTGATCAGCACGGTCGGGGGGGTCTTGTCGACGCGCAGCGTCAACGGTCCGTCGACCGAGGTTCCGCCCTCGCTCGATGCGCTGCACGTGAACGCCACGCCGGCGGTCTCGGCCACGGCCGCCGGGTCGCACCCGGACGTGGTCACATCGGATTCGGCGTCGCCGACCAGCCAGCTGACCGAGACGTCGCTGGAGTACCAGTCCACGTCGGCGTGGAAGTCGCCGATGATCGTCCGCGAGATCGTCGGGGGACTGTCGTCGGCGACCGTCACGACGAACGAGCCCTGCGCGACGTTGCCGGCGTCGTCGGTGGCGCTGCAACGCACCGTCGTGTCGTGCATGGCGAAGGACGAGCCCGAAGCCGGCGAGCAGTCGGCGGCCACGTCGCCCGTCCGGCTGTCGGTGGCCGAGGCCAGGTAGACGATGGTCGCCGAGCGCGATCCCTGAGCGGTCTGACGGACCGCGGCGGGCAGATGGAGAACCGGCGCCGTGGCGTCGATCCGCACCGTCGCGGACTTCTCGGCCTCGCTGTTGCCCCGTGCGTCGATCGCGTGGTAGCGGATCGTGTGCACACCGTCGTTGCCGGCGGCCGGGATCACCACCGAGGTGCCCGTCTGCTCGGCGGCGCCGTCGACGGCGTACCGGACCGATGCGATGCCGGAGCCGCCGTCGACCGCGGTCAGCCGCATCGTCGTATCGCGGTTCTGCCAGCCCGTCGGGGCATCATCGGTCGTCACGGGCGCGATCGTGTCGGCCACCGTGAGGACGAACGAGCGGCGGGTCCTGTTGCCGTGAGCATCGATCGCCTGACAGCTCACGGTGGTGACGCCCAGCGCGAACGTCTCCCCTGAGGCGTGGTCACAGGTCGCGGGCACGACGCCGTCGACCAGGTCTGCCGCGGTGGCCGCGGTGAAGCTGACCGTGGCCCCCTGCGGGCTGGTCGCTTCCGCATCCTGATTCGGCGCCACGGTGAGCACCGGTGCGGTCGTGTCCTGGACCGTCACCGCGAATGACGTCGCCGCGCTGTTGTGTGCCGCGTCGGTGGCGGTGCAGGTGACCGTTGTGGTGGCCACCGCGAACAGCGACCCCGATCCGGGGGAGCAGACGGCCGGGACAGCGCCGTCGACCGCATCGGTGGCGGCGGGCGCGGTGAAGGCAATGGTCGCTCCGGCCGGGCCGGTCGCTTCTGCGACCATGGGACCATGCGCGGCCAGGACGGGAGCGGTGACGTCCGCGACGCGGACCGTGAAGCTTGCGGTCGCCTTGTTGCCGGCCAGGTCCTGCGTGTTGCAGGTGACCGACGTGTTACCGATCGCGAAGACCGAGCCCGACAGCGGGGCGCAGACGACCGTGCCCGCGCCCGAGGTCGCGTCGCTGGCCGTGGCCGCGTAAGTCACCGGACTGCCGGAGGAGCTGGTCGCCGCGGCGACCACGGGGGCGGCGGGGACCGAGAGCACCGGCGGCGTGGCGTCGCGCTTGACGCTCACCGTGGAGCTGCTGGTGCCTCCGGCGCTGGTGGCCGAGCAGGTGTAGGACGTCCCGACCGTGTCCGTGGTCAGCGACTGCGCGCCGCACCCGGAGGTGCTCGTGATGATCGACTCGACGTCGCTCGTCGCCCACGTGATGCCGACGTTGCCGGTGTACCAGCCGAAGGCACCGGGGGTGCCGGTGACGGTGGCCGTCTCGACGGGCGGCGTGGTGTCGAAGCAGACGGTGACCGCCTTCTCGAGCACGACGGTTCCGTAGTGGACGCTGATCTTCGCGTTGACCCACACCGTTTCGCCGGGCACGACGGTCTGCCCGCCGTATTGCGAGTTGATGTCGCCGAACCATGACGTGCTGTGCGCGAAGGTCGCACCTTGCGCGACGAGCCGTGTCCCGGCGAGCGGGTCGCCGGGCGTCGAACCCCGGACCCGCTCCACGTCGAGGTAGTAGGAGTTGCGCGTGTTCTCGCTGTTGGCGAGGTTGGTCCAGCTGATGCTGAACGGAGCAATCGCGCCGCTGGCGTAGCGGGGCAAGCACGTGGGAACCGTGATCGTCGTGGCCGGGATCGTCAGCGTGAAGGTCGACGTTGCCGTACGGCCCGTGGTGTCGGTTGCAGTGATCGTCACCGGGGTGCTGGCGGCCGTGGCGACCGAGGGTGTGTAGGACCAGGTGTACGACCCGTCCCACTGTGAGGTGACGGTGCCGATCGAGCTGGTGATCGTCAGGCCCGAGCCGGTGAACCGTCCGGTCGCGGCGGTCGAGGAGCCGAGGAGCGCCGAGACGTTGGCCGGCCCGGTCACGACCGCTGGAGCCGCGTCGGCGGCTGCAGCCTCGCTGCAGGTCAGTGCCCTGGAGTAGATGCGCGCCTCGCTGATGTGCGCGGACATGCCGCCCGTCGGGCTGCTACCGGAGCTGAGGACCAGGTGACGCGGGCCGAACAGCGCGAGCGGGTTCTCGGAGGAGCCGAAGCTGGCAATCGGGGTCTGCTGCGTGTAGGTCCCGAGGTTGACGCCGTTCAGGCAGCCCGTGATCGTCACGTTGCTGCCGGCCGTCTTGTAGGAGATGGCGATCTGCCGCAGCACGGTCGCGTCCATGGTGTCGACGGCGCCGATGTTGAACGGGGTCGTGCGGCGGAAGAACTCACTGCCCGCCATCCACTGGCTTACGTTGTTCTCAGCCCAGTCGATCGCGTCGAAGGAGTCCTGACCGTCGGGAGCGGGCTTGTAGAGCGAGAGCGGCGAGCCGCCGCGGACCGCGCGATCGTCGAGCTTGACCCAGGCCACGAGGGTCTTGTCCGTGATCGTCGGGCCGGTGTAGCCGCCGGCCGCGGCCCAGTTGTTCGAGGACGCGCTGCTCCCGTTGGCCGTGCCCGTCACCGCGAGGCCGGCACCGGACACCGTCGCCCCATGCAGGGCGAAACTCGACCAGTTGCCGGTGGTGTCGGCGGTCGAGCCCGAAGCGAAGTTCCAGCGTCCGACGAGGTCCGCTTCTGTGAGCCGGATGTTGTCCAGCATCATCGTCGTGTCGCCGTTGGCGCCCACCTGGCGTGCCTGGAACGCGAGCGTGTGGGTTCCGGCCGTCGTCGTGAAGGAGAACGACACGTCCTGGTAGGCCCCTCCGGCCGAGACCGTCTGCGTGGTTCCGATCTGCTGTCCGTCGAGCAACAGGGCGAAGCTGCTGGTCCCGGCTGTCTGTGCAGCGCGGCCGACGGCGCTCACCGTCAGCTTGTAGTTCGTGCCGGCGCGCCATCCACTCACCGACTGCGTGGCGGACCCCAGCGAGCCATTGAAGTACTGGACGAACCCGACCTGCTGCCCCTCGGGCGCAGAGACGTTGGAGCTCGTGTAGGGACTGCCGTTTGCCGAAACGCCGGCCGGAAACCCGAACGTCCATCCGCTGCCCGCCGGCGTGTAGCTGTAGCCCCCGGCTCCCTGCTGCGAGCTCTCGAATCCACAGTCGCTGATCGACGTCCCGGCGTTCTGAACGCAGGGCGTGACCGCCGCGCTCGCCGAACCGCCGCCGAATGCGAACGCGCTCGCTACGGCTGCACAGAGGAACCTACGGGACATGGTGCTCCTTGCTTTGGACACGCGCAGGGAGATCAGGCGCTAGACGCGCCGCCGTAGCTCTCTGGACCGGAGCGGCGCAGCATGCGCACCAAATGACGGGTCGTCTATAGATCATTCGTCCGCTTAAACCTGCTGCGCTAAAGGTCTTTTTGGCAACCTTCTGCGCGCGGCTCGGCAGACGCTCAACGACGGGAGCTTTCGTCGTTCAGGCGGGTCAGATCTGGGCTTCGGCCCGGTGCTTCAGCGCCACGTTCATCTGCTCGAAGCCATCGCGCGTCTTGCCGAGGCTGCCGCGCGACATCCGCACCAGCAGTCCGGTGAACCGCTCGGCTTGGGTGAGTCGCGTCCGTCCCCCGGGCAGCGGATCGATGACGAAGCTGTGCTCACCATCGAAGAGGCCGCGGACCAGAAGCCGGCCGGCCCATCGCAGCTCCCTGCCCGGCTTGGCGGCCAGGACGGTGGGGCTGAACATCATCTCGCGACCGCCGGGGGGCGCGATGCGAGCCCGCAGCTCCCGGCCTTCGGCGAACTCGCCGGTCAGCTCCCGGATGAACGGGTTCCACTCGCCGTAGGAGGAGGTATCGGCGAGGTGCTCCCACACGCGATCGGGGGCGGCGTCGATGTCGATGGTGTGCTGGATGTCGAACCTCATGGCGAAGCCTTCCGGTTGAGCTAACAGTGTTAGCCATGCTAAGCTAACGGCGTTAGCTTGTCAACGGTTCCGATGCCACCTACTTCCCCCCTCTCCCCTCGCGCCCAGGAGATCGTGCGCGTCGCACGCACCGTCCTGGCCTCCGAAGGCCCCGGCGCGTTGACCATGCGCCGGGTGGCTCAGGAGCTGGGCATCCAGGCCCCATCCATCTACAAACACCTCGCGGACAAGCAGGCGCTCGAGAACGCCCTCATCTCCGCCGCGTTCGAGGAGCAGGCTGCGCTGTTCGAGACAGCGCTCGGCGAGCCTGACCCGATCGCCGCCCTGGCGGCTGCGTATCGCGCCTACGCGCGCGACAACCCGCACCTCTACCGCCTCATGACCGACAGGGCGCTCGACCGGCAGCACCTCTGGCCCGGAGCCGAGGCCCGTGCGGCCGCCCCGCTCATCTCAGCCCTCGGGGGCGACACCGACCTGGCGCGAGCACTGTTCGCCTTCGCGCATGGCATGGCCATCCTCGAGCTCAACGACCGCTTCGCGCCCGGCGCCGATCTGGACGCCGCCTGGCGCCGCGGGCTGGACGCGCTGCGCGCGTAGGGCACCGCCCTTCGTCGCGCAGGACGGCGTGAACGGACTCGAGCTGTGGCGGACCGACGGAACGACGGGAGGGACCGAGCTCTACCTCGACCTCGTGGCAGGCCCCGCCGGCTCGTCGCCCTCGGAGCTGGCGACGGTGCGGGGGCGCCTGTACTTCACGGCCAACGACTCCACCCACGGATCCGAACCTCGTTACCTCGCGCTGGACGGCGACGGCGACGGGATCGAAGACGACCGGGACAACTGCGCGTCGCTCGCCAACACGTCTTCCAGCGACGGGCGTAGGCGGCGGAGTCGAACGTGTCAGTCGGCATGCCGCCATGCTGCGTCACGCCGCCGTGGCTCACACCAGCGAGCTCGCTAGTCGGCTCGCTAGGGAGATCGCGCCAGGACGATGCCGGTCGCGAGGCCGAAGACTGCTCCGGTCATGGGCATGTGCCAGGTCCAGTCCAGGAGGTTGGCCATCAGATAGGCCCCCACCGCCGGGATCGCCAACCACGCGGCCGGGCTCGCGCGTGCTTGCCAGCAGGCGAGCGCCGCGCCCGCGTACAGGGCGAGCGAGAGGAGCAGGCCGCCGATCCCGAGCTCGGCCCACAGCTCGAGGTTGAGCTGGAGCGCGAAGCTCGGCCGGGTCCCCGGCGGTTGGTGCGGTGCCGAGGCGACCAGGAACGAGCCCGCGCCGCTGCCGGTCACCGGCCGGTCGAGCGCCGTCTGCACCGCCGCGCTCCAGGTCGGCACGCGTCCGTGGGCGAGTCCCCCGTATGGCTCGACGCCCCGCCCGTCGTGCTGCACGCTGGCCGAGATGATCACTCCGGCGGCGACGACGGCCAGAAGGCTCGCCGTCGCCGCGACGGCGCGACGTCGTCTCGTGGCGTCGTCGCCGTAGCGCTCGGCGAGGCGTCGCGCCGCGGCGCGCATCGGAACCCATCCCGCGGCTACGAGCACCACGGCGGCGGCGCTGACCGCCATCCGGGCCGCATCGCCCCCGACCGCGCGCGGAGGCGTATAGCCGCCGATCACGGCGTCGATGACCGCCGCCGCGGCCACGCCGAGGCCCAGTGCGACCCCGACGTCGCTGCGCCGCAGCCGCACCCGCGAGCCCCACAGCAGAGCCGCGATCCCCACGATGCTCGCCACCGCGATGTGCATCCGGCTGCCGGCGGTGGCGATGGTGCCAAGGCTGATCGCGAGGCCGCCGGCGGAGAGGGCCGCGGCCCACCGCGAGCGCAGGCCGGTCCCGGCGAGCAGCGCCGGCAGCGCCGCGACCTGCAGCAGCGCCAGCGACAGCGGCGCCTGCAGGCTCCCTCCGGGACGCCAGCTGCCGCCGATCCGCTGGGCGTGGGGCAGCTCGCGCTGCGCCGCGGCCAGCAGGCCGAGCGCGCCCTCGCCCACGGCGACCGCCGCGATGCCGCCCATCAGCCAGACCAGGGATTGCCGGCGCGCACCGGCCACCGCTCCCATCAGCACGAAGGCCGCAAAGCCGACGACCACGAACCCCCAGCGGACCGCGTCGGTCCCGTCGGCCCGCTCGATGACCCATCCGGAGCTGGCCACGGCCAGCGCCCCGAGCGCCAGGAGCGCAACCGTGACCGGCCGGCGTGCGGCGTCCGCGGCGGCTCCGGGGTCGGCGAGCAGCGCGACGAGCGCTCCGACGCCGGCGACGCACGCGAAGACCACCTGTCCGTGGGCGGTGAACCCGGCGTCCTCGACCGCGATGAGGACCAGGCCGGCAAGCGCCAAGACGGCCAGAAAGGTCCTTGTGAAACCGGCGATCGTGTCTACCTTAGAGGTCCGCTTTCAACCGAAAGGCCCCCGTGGCTGAGCCGTTAGTCAACAATCTGGCTCGCCCGTCGGGGCGTGCCGTGCTTCTCGGCCTCGCCATCGTCGGGGCGGCCCTGCTGCCGTCGGTGGCCACCGCCGACACCTCCACCTTCCGCGACGAGGCCGAGCGCAGTGTCGAGGTCTACTCGGGGCCGACTCCGGACGCCGGCTCGGTGCTGACGTTCGGCCTGAACACCCGCGGCCAGCTCGGCACGGAGCCGAGCAGCGGCACGACGAGTCCCAACCCGATGCCGGCGGAGATCGCCCTGCCGGGAGCGGTCGGTCATGTCGTCACCGCGGCCGCCGGCGGGCCGTTCAGCCTGCTGGTCACCTCCAGCGGTCAGCTCTACAGCTTCGGCTACAACCGGTTCGGCCAGCTCGGGCGCAGCGACAACGTCGGCACGACGGCGCCGACGCCGAGCCCGACGGTCGTCGACCTTCCCGGGCGCATCGGGACCGTCACCCAGGTTGCGGCCGGCCGGTCGCACAGCCTGGTCGTGACGTCGAGCGATCAGCTCTACAGCTTCGGCTACAACGCGTTCGGTCAGCTGGGACGCAGCACGAACGTCGGCACCCTCAACCCGAATGCGACTCCCGAGCTGGTGACGCTGCCGGGCCAGCAGGGAGAGATCACGCACGTCGCCGCCGGCGAGTACCACAGCCTCGTCTCCACTTCGTCAGGCCAGCTCTACGCCTTTGGCTACAACCTGCACGGCGAGCTGGGCAACACACAGGGCGTCAGGTTCCGCGGCGCCCATCCGATCCCGACGCTCGTGACGCTGCCGGGCCAGAACGGCGACGTCGTGGACCTCGCCGCCGGGCTCTTCCACAGCCTCGCGCTCACCGCCGGCGGCCAGCTCTACGCGTGGGGACGCGGCGTGCACGGCGAGCTCGGACGGGTCAACACCGGCTTCTATCCGTACTACGAGAACCCGACGCCTGCGCTGGTGGTCCTGCCCGGCCAGGACGGAACCATCACGCACGTCGCCGGCGGCTCCTACCACACGCTGACGGCCACATCGAGCGGCCAGCTCTACGCGTTCGGCTACGACAGCTTCGGCCAGCTCGGCGAAGGCGCCACGGTCGGGACCAATCCCACGGCCACGCCCACGCTCGTGACGCTGCCGGGTCTCGACGGAACGATCAGCGAGCTCGGTGCAGGGTCCTCCGACAGCCTCGCCGTCTCGTCCAGCGGCCAGCTGTTCACCTTCGGCTACAACAAGCATGGGCAACTCGGCCGGACGACCCAGAACGGTCCGAGCTACATCAACCCGACACCCGCCGTCGTCGAGCTGCCGGAGGAGACCACCATCGCCGGTGTGGCACGCGGACCGAGCGCCAATCACACACTGGCGATCGTCACCGCGCCGGCACCCCCGCCGCCGTCAGATCCGGCGCCGCAGCCGACCACCACCGCGCAGAGCCCACCGACCACATCGACGCCTGCGCCGGCGCCGGCGCCGGCACCCGCGCCGGCACCGACAGCCGAACCCCCGCGGGTCGTGGCACCGTCCTCGGGTGATCGGATCGTCATCCGCCACATCTTCGAGCACATCGCGTCGTACCGGTACAAGCGAGTACGCCTGATCTGCCCGGCGAACGTGAAGGTCGGTTGTGCCGGGCACGTGCAGCTGCGCACGGCTTTCGGAGCCTCCCGTGTGGACGAGTACGAGCTGAACGCCGGGCAGTCGCGGGTCTATCACCTGCGCCTGGGCTCGAAGCTCCGCACCTACCTCGCCCGCCGCGACGTGAAGCGGCTGGTCGCCCGCGTCGTCGTCACGGACACCCGGCGCGGCGCCGACGGAAGCGCGGAGCGCAAGATCCACCTCTATCCGAAGGGCAAGCGCCGCGACCCTCACCTGGTCGGTTGAGCGCGCTTACTGGATGACCGCGAAGCGCAGCCGGCGCAGCGGCGACCGCGACCCGTGGATGTCGGTCGCGAAGATCGTCAGCCGGTAGGTGCCGGGCCGCAGCGGGCCGTGATAGCGGCGGATGCCCTGGCGGTGCAGCCCGGGGCCGCGGAGGTGGCGCCGGACGAGCGGGCGGGACCACGGGCCGTGGGCAAGCGCGGGCGAGCGGCAGTAGGTGCGGTTGCGCGCGCTCATGCTGCGCTGCAGCTGGAAGGTGACGATCGCGCGCTGCGAGAGCCGATAGCGCAGGCGGATCTCGGTTGACCGGCCGTCGTGCCGGCCCGGAGCCGTCATGCAGGCCTCCGACCGGTGCACGCGATCGACGACAGGCCGGCGGCGGTGGGCTACGTGCGCCGCCGGCCGGGCCGTCCGGGGCTTGCCGGGAGCCGTGAACTGAATGGCCACGCGGGCCCCGCCGGTGAAGTTGTAGGACTGGGTGTGGGACGTCGCGGCGCCGGTCAGGAAGCTGCTCCCGCCGCCGCCACCACCGCCCGAGCCGCCGTACGGGCTGTACGCCCCGTTGTAGATGGGACCGCCGGGGTCGCCGCCCGCGCCTCCGTAGACGCCGCCACCACCGCCGCCGCCGCTGCCGCCGACGCTGTACGACGTGCCGCCGGCGCCACCTGCGCCGAGGAGCCCGACGGCGCCCAGCACGCCCTCGGTCTCGTCGAAGCCACCGATCGCGCGCTGCTGCGGCGATTTGCCTCCGGCGGTTGCCGTCGCGCCGCCGCCTCCGCCGCCGTTTCCGGAATCGGGCTCGGCGTAGGTGCCGGAGTCCTGTCCGGCGGCGGCGCCGAAGCCGTTGATGCTCTCCTCACCGGGCTGGCCACCGCCACCACCGCCGCCACCGGCGGCGACGACCAGCACCGTGCCGCCGATCGTTACGCGCGTCGCCCCGCCGCCCGCGCCGCCCGACTGGGTGGCCGTGCGCCCGCCGGCGCCGCCTCCGCCCGGCGGCGGCTGCCAGCTGGTGGCGTCGCCGCCCACGGCCACGCTCAGCGTCGCGCCCGGAGCCACCGGTCCGGCAGCCGTGATCGGGATGGTGGCCGTCACGAGCTCACCGGTCCCGCCCCGGTTGGAGAGGAAGGACGGCGACGTGGTCGGAAGGAGGCCGTCGCCGCCCCGGCCACCCGCGGCCGTGAGCACCAGGCTGGTGGCATCGGTGGGCACGAGCACCGAACCGGTCGCACCGGCGCTGAACGCGACGGCGCACCGGGTCGCGGCCGCCCCCGCCGGATCGATGACCTGGGTGAACGACCCCGAGGTGCTCGGCTGGTTCTTGCGGTCGCCCGCGATGGTCAGATCGCCGTTGTAGACCGCGACGATCGAATGCGTGCCGGCCGAGAGAGTCGAGCTGGAGATGACGGCCTGGCCGTTGGTGCCGACGGTCGCGGTGCCGAGCGGCTCGGTCCCGTCGAGGAACCCGACCGTCCCGGTCGGCTCGCTGCCGGTCACGGTGGCGGTCAGCGTGACGGGAGCGCAGAGCGACTGATCGGCGTCCGAGCTGCTCACGCTCGTGCTCGTCGAGTTCGCACAGCTCTGGACCCGCTGCGTGATCGGGGCCGCGATGCCCGGCGGGTGCGTCGCGTCTCCCGTGTAGGTCGCGCCGATCGAATGCGTTCCCGCGGTGAGCGCGACGGGCAGCGCCGTGTAGCCGTTGTTGGCGGTGTCGGGAGGCGCGGTGGCGATCGTGCGGCCGTTCTCGGTCAGGGCCACCGTGCCGCCGCTGCCCTCGAGGCCGACGTGCAGCGTCACGACATTGCATGCCGACGGCAGGCCGCCCCCGAACATCACCAGCTTCGTCAGGCCCGTGAACTGCAGGCTCACCTGCGAGCCCGCGTTCTGGCGAGCTCCCTGGGAGATGACGTTCTCCGCGCCGGCGATGTAGTCGGACCCGCCACCGCCGCCACCACCGCCGGAGCGCGGCGGGAAGGGGTCGACCTCTCCGGGGTAGGTCGACAGGTCGGTGTCTCCGCCCCCGCCCCCACCGCCTCCGCCGGCGTAGCCGCCACCGCCACCGCCACCGCCGACACCGCTGCCGCTGCCGCCGTGGCCTCCGGTTCCGCCCGAGCCACCGCCGCCGTTGGGCCAGGTCGCCAGCCCGCCGCCCGGGTAGTTCGAGTACGCCTGTCCCCCGCCACCGGGGTTCCCGCCGCTCGCGCCGCCGCCGCCGGCCCCGCCCAGGTGCTGCCCGTCGCGGTCGAGGATGTAGGGCGTCCCCGACGACTGGCCGCCACCGCCACCGGCGCCGCCGCCGTTGCCGCCGCCGAAGGTCTGGTTGTTGTAGGCGCTGCCGAAGAGGTTGGCCCCACCGCCACCGCCGCCGCCCGCGGCCAGGAGCAGCAGCGCTCCGCCGCTGGTCGAGATCGAGCTCGCGCCGCCGCCGGCCCCGCCGCTGCTCTGCGCATCGGAGCCGCCGGCGCCGCCGCCGCCCGCGGAGGGGCCGTTGCTCCCCTCGCCTCCCACCGTGAGCTGGAGGACGGTTCCCGACGCGATGAGCTGGCCGGAGCCGACGAGGTACCAGGCCGAGATGAGGTCACCCGGGCCGCCTTGCCCCGAGCCGTCGCTGCTGCCACCCCCGTCCCCGCCGGTCACGCTGACCAGGACGGCGGCCGCCGAAGCCGGCACACCGCACGACAGGCTGCCGGAGGTGATCGTGGTGGTGGCGGGGCAGACGTCGGCAACCGCGCCGGCGGTGCCCAGACCCAGGGATGCGCACAGCGCAAGTACGACGACACGCGAGCTCCGGACCGTGCGCCAACCCTATGCGACGTCGAGGCGGACCCGGGGCTCACCGAGCTTGACCACGATCACCCCGATCACGACGATCGCGCCGCCGACCATCTGCAGCGCTCCCGGGACCTGGTCGAGCAACAGCCAGGCGAAGGTCACCGCGGCCACGACCTCGAGCAGCGCCACGAACGACGCCAGCCGCGACCCGAGGCGCCGGCTCGCCACGATGCCGGTCGCGTAGCCGATGGCGGCGGTGACGACGCCGAGGCCGATCAGCGGCAGCCACCAGACGACGGCATGGCCCGCGTAGGTCGGATCGATGCTCGTCGCCCGCATCGGCAGCAGCCCGACCGCCCCGAGAGCGCCGAGCGCGACCGCGCCGATCGCCAGTCCGCCACCCGCGAGCGCGAGCGGCGGCAGGTCGGTCACGCGGGCCGACAGGACGAAGTACGTCGCCGCGCCGACCATCGCCGCGAGCGCCCACAGGACCCCGCCGGTCGCCAGGTCGGCCCCCGACAGCAGGTCCAGGACGAGCACGAGGCCGACCAGGGCAATCGCCGCGCCCGCGCAGGTCAGACGCGTCGGCCGTTCGCCACGACGCAGCCACAACCACACGACGATGGCGGCGGGCGCCGTGTACTCGATGAGCAGGGCCGGGCCGACGTCCATCGCCGCGACCGCCGAGAAGAACGCGTACTGGGTTCCCGCCACGGGCACCAGGCCGTAGGCCAGCAGGAGCCGCGCGTTGCGCCGCGCGACGCCCCAGCGCCGGCGCATCGCCCCCACCGCGAAGGGCGCGATCACCAGCGCCGCGACGGACATCCGGACCAGGACGACGGCGCTGGGGCTCCACCCGGCGTCGATCAGCCCGCGCGCCAGCGGGCCCGAGAGCGCGAAGGACGCCGCCGAGAGCACGGCCAGCGGCAGCCCGGTCCGCGCATCGACGGGCGCCACTGCGGATTGCGCGACGTGCTCCACCGGGGCGACCTTAACTTCCGCGACCGGATCGGCCTCAGGCGAGTTCGGCGAGTGTCGCCCGCGCGCCGCGCGCGTAGAGCGACGCGAGCGCGGCGCGGTACGGCGCGGCGAACCGCTCGTCGGATGCGAGGTCGCCGAGACCCGCCTCCTCGCCAAGGAACGCGTCGAGGTCGCGAGGCTGGCGGCGCGCGAGCGTGCGCAACCGTCCGCGGCGGCGGTCGATCACCTCGACCGGCTCACCCTGCTCGTCGAAGCCGTCGGCGTACCGCGCCCAGCTGGCCACGACCGCCGCGCAGCGCCGGACGTCCCCACCGGTGGCCAGGCGCTCGCGGACCACGGGCAGCAGGAACTTCGGGATCCGGTCGGACGCGTCTACGGCCAGCCGGGCGAGGCGGTCGCGAACTCCCGGGTTCGCGAAGCGGGTCAGCAGCGTGCGCTGGTAGTCGGCCGCCTCCCGGGCCGAGACGCCCTCCAGGCTGGGTGCCGCCTCGTCGCGGAGGTAGCCCTCGAGGAAGCCGCCGATGAGCGGATCGCCGACCGCCTCGTCGACGAACTCATGCCCGCAGAGCATCCCGAAGTAGGCGATCGCCTGGTGGCCGGCGTTGAGCATCCGCAGCTTCATCAGCTCGTGGGGCCGGACGTCGGCGAGCACGGTCGCGCCCACGGCCTCGTATGACGGCCGCGGCCGCGGCGGGTCCTCGATCACCCACTGACAGAAGGGCTCGCAGACGACGGGCCAGAGGTCCTCGACGCCGAACCGGTCGCGCAGCAGCGCGCGGTCGGCGTCGGTGGTGGCCGGTGTGATCCGGTCGACGACCGAGTTGGGGAACGGCACTTCGCGCTCGACCCACTCGCCCAGTGCCGGCTCGCGCAGCCACGCGAACGACGCAAGCGCCGTGCGGGCGATGTCGCCGTTGCCCTCGAGGTTGTCACACGACAGCACGGTGAAGGGCGCGACGCCGCGCTCGCGCCGGCGGGCCAGGGCCTCCACGATCAGCCCGAACGCGGTGCGGGGCGGCCCGTCGCCCGCCAGGTCCGCGGCGATGTCGGGCGCCGAGGGGTCGAAGGCGCCGGTGACGTCGTCGACGCTGTAGCCGCCCTCGGTGATCGTCAGCGACACGATGTGGGTCGCCGGCGCGGCCATCTTCTCGATCACCGCCTCCGGATCCTCGGGCGCGAGCAGGTACTCGACGAGCGAGCCGATCACCCGAGCGTCGCAGCGGCCGTCGGGGTGCTTGACGATCAGCGTGTAGAGCCCGTCCTGGGCCCGCAGCGCATCGCGCATCGCGACATCGGCGGGCAGGACCCCGACGCCGCAGATGCCCCAGTCGAGGTCGCCGCGGGCCAGCAGCTCGTCGTGGTAGACGGCGAGGTGCGCGCGGTGAAAGCCGCCGACGCCGACGTGAACGATGCCCGTGCGGACCGCCGCGCGGTCGTAGGCCGGCACGGGGATCCGGTCGCTCAGTGCGTGCAGCGTGGAGCTCCGCAGCCCGGCCATGCGCGCCAATGTAGACCGCCGCGTTGGGCGGCCTTCCCCCCGGGTAGCTCATCCGACATGTGGCGTTTGGCGATGCTCGGTCTGGCCCTCGCGGGCTGTGGGACGGCGGCGAGCGGCGGCCCGATCACCGAGCCTGCTCCAGCAGTCGCGCCGCAGCCCGACGCGAAGGTGGCGATCGTCGTGCTGGAGAACCGTTCGCCCGCAGCGGTCCTCGAGCGCGGCTGGCTGGCCCGGGCCGCCCGGCGCGGCGGCCGGGCCGCCAACGCCTACGGCGAGACGCACCCGTCGCTGGGCAACTACCTGGCCATGCTCAGCGGCCGCACCCAGGGCGTCAGCGACGACGACGTCGGTCACGGCCCGTTCGCGGCGCCGACCGTCGTGCGCCAGCTGGTGCGGCGCAAAGTCGCGTGGCGCGCCTACTTCAACGCGATGCCGTCGCCGTGCTTCGGGCGCGCCGGCGATACGGACGTGACCGGCCGCTACGCCAGGCGCCACAACCCGTTCCTGTTCTTCACCGATGTCACGCGCCATCCCGCGCTCTGCCGGTCACACGTCGTCCCCGGCGACCGGCTGGCCGCGGACCTCGGGCGCGGCCTGCCACGGTTCGTCTGGATCACGCCGGATCTCTGCCAGGACATGCACGACTGCTCCGTGGCGCGCGGGCAGCGCTGGATGGCCCGCACCCTGCCGCCGGTCATCCGCGCGCTCGGCCCGCGGGGCGTCCTGTTCGTCACCGCCGACGAGGGCACCGACGACGCGCACGGCGGTGGCAGCATCCCGTTGGTGGCCCTCGGCGGTGGCGTGCGGCCCGGGTCCGTGGTGCGCCGCGCCGTCGATCACCGGGCGCTACTGGCCACGGTCGAGGACCTGCTCGGCCTCGGGCGGCTCCCGGCGACGCGCGGGGCGCCCGCCCTGCGCGGCCTGCTGCGCGGCTGAGTCGCTCGTCAGGTCTCGCCGCGCAGGCGGGCCACGTCGTCGTGCGTGACCGCCAGCGCGAGCAGCAGCTGGTCGCGGTCGAACAGCCCGCCGCTGCCGATCTCGACGCTGTGGCCAGAGACGGTCACCGCCGTCTGGGTGTCCTCGCCCGCCGTCGTCACCGGCAGGTAGTTGACGGTGCTTCCGCTGCCCTCGGTCATGCCGGTGGCTGTACCCGCAACCACGCCTCATGCTGCTCACACGCCCGTGCCCAGAGCCGAGCGAGCCGCTCGCCCTCGATCCGGATCCCGAACTCCCGGGCCAGCGTCTCGCCCAGCTCCTGCTCGGAGTCCAGCACCCGCCGCTCGTCGTGCGCGGGCCCGCGGCGGGTCAGCGTGCGGGCCCGGAGGGTGACGATGTGGTCGGGGCCGGGCTGCTCGACGACCAGCGTCTTGCGAAACGACGACTCGGCTCCGGTCGAGAGCCGCTCGTGCGGCTCGTCGAACGCTGCGAGGTCCACCGTCCCGGGCCAGATCCAGAAGCCCGCGGACCCGCCCCACTCGTGCTGGCCGATCCACCATCCGTCGGCGCCGTCGTGCTCCACCGTCCAGTGAAACGGCGGCTGCTCGTGGCGGCCCTCGCGCAGCGGGATCGGCTCGACGAAGCCCTCGCCCCAGCCGCTGTCGCAGATCCAGCGCTCCTCATCGAGGACGACGATCAGCACGAGGTGGTTGACGAGTTCGGACTCGCCGCGCGGCCCCACGGTCGCGCGCCGGCGCTCGACGACGAAGCCGAGCTCGGCGAGCAGCTGCCCGAGCACGCCGTTGACCTCGAAGCAGTAGCCGCCGCGCCCGTCGCGCAGCAGGCGCTCGGCGACCGCCTCGACGTCGAGCGGGGCCTGCTCGTCGAGCTGGATCGTCAGCGCCTCGTAGGGCACCGACGTCAGATAGGCCCGGTGGACGGCCCGCAGGCCCGGGAGGTCCGGGGCCGGCCGGTGATCGAGGCCGATGCGGGCCAGCAGCGCGTCGAGATCCATGAGCCCGAACGTATCCAAGAGGCCGATCCGCGGATATCGTCGCGCGATGCACGGGAACCGGGTTCTGCTCGCGGCGCTGGCGGTCCTGGTCGTGGCCCCCGTGGCGACAGCGCACGTCGTGACTCCGGGATCGGGGGTGCGCGCCATCGCACCCGGCCAGGTCGCCTTCCCGCCGGAGCCGCGGCTCGAGGCGCCCTCGTTCCTCGTCTCGCTCGAGGGGATCTTCGTCTCGCAGCCGTCGGCGGGCAGCGCGCTCGACGCCACGCGGCCGGTGGTCGTCAGCGGCCGGGTGGACCTCCTGCAGGGGCGGATCACCACCGGCCGGTCCGCTCGCGTCTCGCTGCTCGACGCGGCCGGCAACGACCTTCAGGGCGTGTCGACGTCGCTGCGCTGCTCGTCCAACTGCGACGGCGGGACCGGGGGTGGGACGTGGTCGTTCGGGCCCGTGACGACGGTCGGCGACCCCGACCCGGCCACCGCCAAGGTGCGCGTGACCGTTCCGGTGGATGGGCCGTCGGGGCCCCGGACCCTCACGCGCGACATCGCCTTCGCCACGCCGACCGAGAGCTTTCCCGACCTCGAGCCGCTGGGCATGGAGGCCACCCAGGGGGTGCAGCCCGCCATCGCGTCCATCACCGAGCACGCCCCCGGACCGCTCGTGGCCAGCGCGCCCGGGCTGATCCCCCTCGTCGCGGGCAAGTCGACGATCGTCCGCGTCCCCGTGACCGCCGCCCGATCGGCGCGACACGACGTGGCGGGGGTCACCGGGCGCCTCAGCGGTTCGCTCGACGGGCGAGCGTTCGCCGAAGTCCTGGCCCCGGTCGCCCCGGCCGTCGCCACCGCCTTCCCCGCTGGGGGCGGCCAGCTGGCGACCGAAGCGGTGGCGCGCCGCGAGGGGCCGGCGCTGACCTTCCGCCTGCCCCCCTTCTGGGTCTCGCGTCCCGGGCAGTTGCATCTCGAGTTCGAGGTCAACGGCAATGCCGTGCCGCCGGGCGAACGGATCCGGGAATGCGACGGCTGCAAGCACCCCGGGGACATCATGGTCCTGACGATCCCGGTGATCACGGCGCCCGCCACCCGCGTCCTGCTCGATGCCTGGGAGTTCGAGGACCTCGGCGCCCCCGTGGGCCAGCCTCGGCGCGGAGGGTCGATCACCAGCCGCTGGACGCGAGCCGAGCGCCTGCTGCCGCTCCCCGACGGCGCGTTCGAGGCCACCGGGTTCCATCAGCCGATCCGCACCAGCACGCGCGACTGCGGCCGCCTCCTGGACCTCCTCCAGCAGGCGGCCATCCAGGATCCCGGGATCGGCATCCCGGTGGCCTCGATCCCGGCCAACGGGCGGATGTGCACGGTCGGCAGCTTCAGCGCCGCCGGCATCTCCCGCCTCAACGTCTCGGCGATCGCACGCCTCGACGACGACGGCTCCACCCTGGCTCACGAGATGTTCCACGTCTTCGGCCTGTCGCACTCGAGCTGTGATCACGGCGAGAACGACGGCGGTGGCTGTGATCCCACGGGGAGCGGACCGCACGGGATGCTCGGCGGGATGGGCGTCGACGTCGACCTGCTGGAGACCAAGGCGATCGGCACGACCGCCGGCTTCCACACGCACGACGTGCTGACCTACGGCGGGCCCCGCTGGGTGGGTGTCCAGAGCTGGCAGCGCACGAGTGCGCGTCTGCGGGTGCTCGCCCGCAACGGCGTCGTGACGGCGGCCAACCGCACCGCCGCGCGGGCCGATGCCTCCGGTCTGGCCATCACCGGACCGCTCGTCGGCGACCGTCTGGTGGTGAGCGCCGGCGTGGATGCCGCGGGGCACGGCCGCATCGGCCCGGTGGTCCCGGCCGTGGCCGCCGCGGCCGACGGGAGCGACCGCAGTGCCGGGGCGTTCGTGCTGCGCGCGCTCGACGCGGGCGGTGTCGTCGTGGGCGAGCGCCGCTTCGACCGCAGCCCCGAGACGACGCACGCGCCGGCCGAGGCCACGATCACCACGACGTTCGACGGCGCGTCGGCGATCGCCGGCCTGGTTCTCGCCGACAGCACGGGCACCGAGCTGGCGCGGGTCGATCGCAGCGCCGGCGGCCCGACCGTGCACTGGACGGACCCGGCACAGCCCCGCCCGCCGGGGCCCGACGACCTGCTGAAGGTGGCGTGGACCGCCTCGGATCCCGACGCCGACCCGCTGCGCTACGTCGTGCAGTTCAGCCCCGACGACGGCAAGACCTGGCAGGTGCTTCAGCCCGACGTCGAGGGCCTGACGACGGTGGTCGACATCTCACGGGTGGCCGCGACCCGCCGCGGGCGCTTCCGCGTGCTCGGCTCCGACGGCCTGCGGGCGGGAGTCGACACGGCCGATCGGACGATCGTCATCCCGCAGCACCGCCCCGAGGTCACCGCGGCCGCGCCGGGCTCGATCGCCCTGGCCGACGGCGGGCTCGACGTCCTGGCGGTGGCCGTCGACGCCGAGGACGGCCGGCTGGGCGCACGTCGCCTGCGGTGGCGATCGGACCGCGACGGCGCACTGCCCGCGCACGCCGGCGTCCCCGAGACCCGCGGGCTGTCCATCGGGACCCACCGGCTGACGGTGCGGGCGCTCGACTCCAGCGGCCGGTCGCGCTCGGCCTCGGTCCGCGTCACGATCGTGCGCCGCGCCTCGGCCGATCACCGGCGGCCGCGCCTGACCCGCATCCGGCGCAGCGGCCCGCGGCGGCTGACGCTCGCCTTCTCCGCGGTCGTCGTGGGGGCGGGTCCCCGGGGCCTGGCGATCCGCGACCGCTCCGGGCGGCTGCCCGCCACCGCGGTGGTGCGCTCCGCCGACGGCCACTCCCTGCGCGTGACGCTGGCCCGCCGGGCCCGCGGTCGCGCCGTCGTCGCGGCGCGGCGGACGCTGACCGACGTGGCCGGCCGCCGGGTCCGCTGAGCCTCCGGCCAACCTTTGCGCCCGCGGCGCGTCTCAATGGGCAACACACGCTCAAGGAGGCAGTACGTGGCACTCGGAACATCCATCCTGTTGATCGCCGTAGGCGCGATCCTGAAGTTCGCCGTCAACGTCGACACCGACGGGTTCAACCTGAACACCATCGGGCTGATCCTGATGATCGTCGGCATCGTCGGCCTGCTCATCTCGCTGCTCATGGGCAGCCTGTGGGCCGACCGCGGCGCCCGTCGCGGCACCGTCGTGCGCGAGCGCGAAGTCCTCTAACGAACTCGCACGGATGCGTGGTTCTTGGCCGCGGGTACCCCCTGCACATGGCCAAGAACCACGGGTCCAGCGTCAAGAACGACAAGCAGTACGAGGGTCTGCGCGAGAAGGGGATGAGCAAGCAGCGAGCTGCCGCCATCTCCAACGCCAACGCCGGCTCCGACAATGCCGCTTCCAAGAAGGGCGGCAAGAACAGCCACAGCGGCGGCAGCAGCCAGTCGAGCAAGAGCAGCGGCTCGGGCAGCGGCGGCAACCGCGCCCAGAAGCAGGCGGCCGGCCGCAAGGGCGGCAAGG
Source organism: Solirubrobacteraceae bacterium (assembly GCA_045805505.1). GTDB lineage: Bacteria > Actinomycetota > Thermoleophilia > Solirubrobacterales > Solirubrobacteraceae > BP-464. The sequence goes on along the minus strand of JBJMLA010000072.1, from coordinate 199,301 downwards.
CCACCGCGAGCAAGTCCTAGGAGCTAGTCCTCCAGCGCCGCCGAGGCCTCCAGCCAGGCGGCCTCCAGCCGTTCGCGCTCCGCATGGAGCGCCCGCAGGTCCGCATCGAGCTTGCGCAGCTGATCGTGATCGGTCGCCGCGCCGGTCATCGCCTCGTGCAGCTTGGCCTCGCGGGGATCGAGCTTCTCCAGCGCGCGCTCGAGCCGCGCGACCTCCTTGCGGACCTCGCGCTGCGCTCCCGCCGGGCGTCCCCGCGGCGCTCCGCCGGCCACCGGACTCGCCGGTTGGCCCTCCTCGGCCCGCCGCTGCTCGAGGTACTGCTCGATGCCACCGGGCAGATGACGGATGTCGCCGCCGCCCAGCAGGCCGTAGACGTTGTCGCAGACGCGCTCGACGAAGTAGCGGTCGTGGCTGACGACCACGAGCGTCCCGGGCCAGCCGTCGAGCAGGTCCTCGAGCGCGGTCAGCGTGTCGATGTCGAGGTCGTTTGTCGGCTCGTCGAGCAGCAGCACGTTGGGCTCGGCCATCAGCAGGCGCATGAGCTGCAGGCGGCGGCGCTCGCCACCGCTGAGATCGCGCACGAGCGTCCGGCCCTTGTCGCCCCGGAAGCCGAAGCGCTCGGCGAGCGCGCCCGCGGTCAGCTCGCGCCCGTCGCTGACGGTCGCTCGCCCCCGCACCTCCTCCAGCGCCTGCAGCGCGCGCAGATGCCCGGGGATCTCGGCGGCGTCCTGGGACAGGTGGGCGATCCTGACCGTCTGGCCCTTGTCGACGCGGCCGCTGGTGGGCGCGAGCTCGCCGGCCAGCACGTTGATCAGCGTCGTCTTGCCCGCGCCGTTGACGCCGACGAGCGCGACGCGGTCGCCCGGGCCCAGCCGCCACGTGACGCGGTTGAGCAGGACCCGCTCGCCGAAGCGCACGACGACGTCGATCGCCTCGAGCACCTTGTTGCCCAGCCGGGCGGTGGCGAAGCGCAGCAGCTCGACCGTGTCGCGCGCCTCGGGCTCGTCTGCGATCAGCGCGTTGGCCGCCTCGATGCGGAACTTGGGCTTCGCCGTCCGCGCCGGGGGCCCACGGCGCAGCCAGGCCAGCTCCTTGCGCACGAGCTGGTTGCGCCGGGCGTCCTGGGCCGCCGCCTGGCGGTCGCGCTCGGCGCGGGCCAGCACGTAGGCCGCGTAGCCGCCCTCGTACTGGTGGACGGTGCCGTCGGTGACCTCCCACGTCGCGGTGCAGACGGCGTCGAGGAACCAGCGGTCATGGGTCACCACGACGATCGAGCCGCGGCGCGCCGCGAGGTGGCGCGCCAGCCAGTCGACGCCCTCGACGTCGAGGTGGTTGGTGGGCTCGTCGAGCAGCAGCAGGTCGGGCGTGTCGAGCAGCAGCTGGGCCAGCGCGATGCGCCGGCGCTCGCCACCCGACAGGCCCGCGATCGGGGTGTCGAGCCCTTGCGGGAAGCGCCGCGCCTCGACGCCGCCGAGCAGCCCGTCGAGCACGGCGCGGAAGCCGGCGTCGGCCGCCCACTCGTGGTCGGCCCGGCCGCCCACGAGCTCCTCGCGGATGGTCTGCGCCGAGTCGAGCTCGTCGCCCTGGGCGATCACGCCGATGCGCAGGCTGCCCAGCCGCGTCACCGCGCCGGCGTCGGCCTCCTCGGTCCCGCCGATCAGCGCCAGCAGCGTGGACTTGCCGTCACCGTTGCGGCCGACGACGCCGATGCGGTCGCCCTCGGCGATGCCGAGCGTCACGCCACGCAGGACCGAACGGCTGCCGTAGCCCTTGTCGACGTCCTTGAGGTTGACCAGGTTGCGCGCGCTCACCGCCGCCCGACGCTAGGGCCTGCGCAGGGCGAAGCGCGTCTCGCCCTGACAGCGCTCGACGATCTCGCCGCCCTCGCCCGTACCGGTCGCGACGATGCGGATCCGGATGGTTCCGGTGCCGTTGGAGCGCAGGACGCCGTTGAGGCGCACGTGGCCCACGCGGCCGCCCGAGGTGGCGGTGAACGAGATCGCGTAGCGGTTGCGGTCCAGCGCGGTCGCGGTGCGGAACTGCGCGTCGAAGGCCCGCGAGGACTCCGTCCCGTCCTCGGCGTCGGTGCAGGCCATGATCATCTGCACGTTCTTGACCTTGACCTTGCCGTTGGCCACCGAGAGCAGCGCGGAGGCCGGGCCGAGGTCGTTGAAGCCGTTGCCACCCCACGGAACGGGGGCGGCGGAGGCGGCGGCGGGCAGCGCGAGGGCGAGGAGGGCCGGAAGGAGGGCGAGCGAGCGGGTCATGACCCTCTCGTCGGCTGTCCGCCCGCGGACCTTGAGCCGCGGGCGGGGCGCCTCGCGCTCAGGCGGAGCGGCGGGAGCGCTTCTCGATGTCGTCGCGAAGGTCGCCGAGGGCGGCCTGGCGGCGCAGCAGCGGAAGGCGCTTGAGACTGTCGTTCGGCGTCTTGGCCAGCACATCAGCCACCCGCTTGAGCTCGAGCAGGACGTTCGAGTTGGACGGGATCAAGCGTTTCAGCGGGGCCATTGAGGACCCTTTCAGTTAGACGACCGGATGTCGAAGGGTACGCCATATGACCAGACGGAGCCCCCGGTCGGTCAGGACCGGATCGACCGCTGGTAGGCCCGCACGGCCACCGGCGCGGCGACGCCGAGGATCACGACGATCCAGATCAAGGTGTAGGCGACCGGGTGCTGCAGCGACCACGGCCCGCTCTCGGGCGGCACGCCTCCCGGGTTCTCGAACAGGTTGCGCAGGGCGTTGGCCAGCGCGCTGACCGGGTTCCACTCGGCGACCTCGCGCAGCCCGGACGGCAGCGTGCTCGTCGGGACGAACGTGCTGGCCACGAAGGTCAGCGGGAAGATGGCGATGAACGCGATTCCCTGCACGCCCTCGGGGGTTCCGAGGATGCTGCCGAGCAGCACGCCGACCCAGATGATCGCGAACGAGAAGGCGATCATCAGCCCGTAGCCGGCGAGGATCCCGCCGATCCCCGCGTGGATCCGCCAGCCGACGGCAAAGCCCGCCGCGCTCATCAGCACGATGGGCATCAGCGCCTTGATCCAGCTGGCGACCGCGTGCCCGGCCAGGACGGCCGAGCGCGTGATGGGCAGCGAATGGAAGCGGTCGATGGCGCCGTTGGTGCGGTCATAGGCCAGCGCGATCGCGACGCCGAAGGCGCCGAAGACGATGGTCTGGGCGAAGATGCCGCCCATCAGGAACTCGCGGTAGCTGCCGCCGCCCGGGACGTCGATCGCCCCGCCGAACACGAACGCGAACAGCAGCACGAACATGATCGGCTGGATCGTCGCGTCGGCCAGCATCTCGGGCTGGCGCTTGAGATGGATGAGCCCGCGCCGGGCGATGACCCACGTGTCGCCGATCATGCCGGCACCTCCACTTCCTCTTCGGCCGGCGAACCGGTCAGCGTCAAGAACACATCGTCGAGCGTGGGCTGGCGCAGCCCCAGGTCCTCGACGTCGATGTCGCGCTCGGCCAGCTCGGCGGCCAGCGCGGCGATCGAGCCGGCGCCACCGCTCGTCGGCGCGGTCACCGAGCGCTCGGCCGCGTCGACGATCGCCGCCGCGCCCGTGATGCGCTCCATGATCTCGGTCACGACCGCCACGTCGTCCCCGGCGCCGCACACGACGTGCAGCTGGTCGCCGCCGAGGTCGCGCTTGAGCGAGCGCGCGTCGCCGCGGGCGATCACCTTGCCGTGGTCGATGACCACGATGTCGTCGGCCAGGCGGTCGGCCTCCTCGAGGTACTGGGTCGTCAGCAGGACGGTCGCGCCCTCCGAGACGAGCGTGTCGAGCACGTCCCACAGCTCGTTGCGCGCCCGCGGGTCCAGGCCCGTGGTCGGCTCGTCGAGGAACAGGACCTCCGGCGTGGCGACCAGCGTCGCGGCCAGGTCGAGCCGGCGACGCATGCCGCCCGAGTAGTCCTTGGCCACCTTGTCGGCGGCGTCGCTGAGCGAGAACTGCGCGAGCAGCTCGACCGCCCGCGCCCGCGCCTTCTTGCGGCCCAGGTGGTGCAGCTCGCCGATCATCGTGAGGTTCTCGGAGCCGGTGAGCAGGCCGTCGATCGTCGCGTCCTGCGCGGCGAGCCCCATGCTGCGGCGGACCGACACGGGGTCGGTGCGGATGTCATGGCCGGCGACGCGCGCGGTGCCGCCGTCGGGCTCGGTGAGCGTGGTGAGGAGGCGCACGGCGGTGGTCTTGCCGGCGCCGTTGGGCCCGAGGATGCTGCAGACCGAGCCGCGTGGGACGTCGAGGTCGAAACGGTCGAGCGCGATCTTCTCGCCGTAGCGCTTCGTGAGGCCGACGGCCTCGATGGCGTTCGGATGGGACATGAGCCGACCCTAGCAAATTCTTGCAGTGGATGTAAACTTTCCGTGATGGCAGAAAACGGGCTGCGGGAGAGCAAGAAGGCGCGCACGCGCCTGGCCATCTCCGACGCTGCGACCGAGCTGTTCAAGCAGCGCGGCTTCGAGCAGGTCACGGTCGCCGAGATCGCCGAGGCGGCCGACGTGTCGATCAAGACGGTCTTCAACTACTTCGCCACGAAGGAGGACCTGTTCTTCGACCGCTCCGACGAGCTGCAGGCGGGTCTGATCCGCACGATCACCGAGCGGCCGCCCGGCACCACCATCGCCGGCAGCCTGCGCGGACTGCTGGCCGACAACATGGTCCCGTTCGCCGGCGCGCGCTGGACCGGGCTGCGCAATCCCGACGGCTACGAGCGCTTCCGCGGCTTCGTCGCCACCGAGCACGCCTCCCCCGCGCTGCGCGCCCGTCGCCTCGTCGTCTCGGCCGCGTGGGCCGAGCAGCTCGCGCCGGTCATCGCGGGCGAGCTGGGCATCGCGGCCGACGACTACCGGGCGGCGGTGTTCGCCGCGATGGTCCTGGCGGCGATGGCGGTGCGTGAGAAGACGCTGTCGGGGGGGATCCTCGCCGGCGTCTCCGCGCGCGTCATCGAGAAGCGCGTACGTGCCGCGGTCGACGAGGCGTTCGACCGCATCGACCGTGCGTTCGCCGACATCGACGTCAGCGCGCCAGCGCGCGCAGCCGGATCGCCGTCCAGCTGATCTCGTCGTCGATCGCCGCCCTGAGCCGGTCGACCGAGGCCACGCGCGGGAAGCCGAGCGTCTTGTCGTAGCGCACCTCGACGTCGCCGGCGCTCGGGTCGCGCAGCGCCTCGCCGATGAGGCGGAACATCTCGGGAACGGTGTCGACGGACCGGTCGGCTCCCTCGCCCCCGTGCGGCTTGCCGTCGCGCACGCGGATGACGCGGTAGACCCCGGCGCCGGGGCAATAGCACGAGACGCGCAGCCGGAACCGGTAGGAGTCCAGGGCGGCGGCGCGCCAGCGCGCACGGGCGGCCGACAGCGCGGCGAGCTGCGGATCGCGCAGGGCCGCGCGACCCTGAAGGTCGTCGAAGACGCGGCCGAGCGCGGCGAGCGGCGGGCGCAGCCGGTCGGGCACCTGGGTCTCGTCGGCGCGGACGGTGTGCCCGCGCCAGCCGACGGCGTACTGGAAGGTGTCCGCGGCACCGGTCGCGGGATAGCTGGGCCTGAGGCTGCCCAGGTCGGCGCGGTCGAGCAGCGTGCGCAGGTGCGCGTAGCGCTTGCGCGACAGCCGCGCCTCCACGCGGCGCCCGTTGCCGACCGCGACCGCGTGACGTGCCCGGCCGATGGTCAGCGTCTCCTGAACCCCCGCGAAGCCGCCACTGCGCGACCACGTCATCGCGGCGTCGGCGGGGGCGGCGAGCAGCAGCACGACGACCAGCGGCAGGAGGCGCATGCCTGCACTACGGGGCAGCGGCGAAAGCGTCACAGCGCCGATCGTACGAGAGCAACCTCCGGCCGTGTGGCCCGTTCCTGCAGACATGCGCTCAGCGATTCTTCCGCTCGCCGCCCTCGTGCTGCTCGCCGCCGGCGCCGGCGGGGCGCAGGCGCGGCGCGACCACTGCAACGGCCCGGGCGCGCGAACGGTCGCGCTGACCGACCAGGCACGGGTGATCCAGGATGACGCCGACGGCTACTACTACGGCTGTGATCGCCGGACGGGGCGGCGCACCGAGCTGTGGGAGCAGGACGACATCTACACCGAGGGCTCGGTGCGGGCGGTGGCCGGGCGCTTCGTGGCCTACCGGGTCGCCAGCGTCCCCGCCTGCAAGGCCGACTGCCCGCCGGGCGTCACCGGCAGCTTCGTCACGTCGGTCACCGATGTGCGCACGGGGCGGACGCGCGACCTCCACGACGGCACGGTCTACGCGCTGCTGCTGCGCGCCTCGGGCACCGTGGCCTGGGTGGCCGAGCCCGCTCCGGGCTCGACGCTGTCGGTGTGGGCGCTGGGCGGTCCGGCGAGCCTGCTCGACGAGGGCGACATCCACGCGGTGCGAGCGCGCGGAGGCACGCTGACGTGGACGAACGCCGACGGCGAGCACTCCGCGCCGCTGCCCGGGAGCGACTGAACGACGCCTTCGATGGGCAATATGGCTGTCGGTGACCCCGGCGCTGCCCCGCACGATTCGCCTGTTCGGCGAACTCGACATCCGTTCTGCGCGCGAGCTGCAGGCGACGCTGTCCGAAGCGGTGGGCGACCGCACCCGCGAGCTGGCGATCGACCTGCGCAAGGTCACGTTCATCGACTCCACGGCGCTCGGCGCGCTCGTGCGCGCCTCCGAGCAGCTGCGCAACCAGGGCCGGATGCTCACGCTGGCGCTCATGCCCGGTGGCGCGGTCGAGGGGCTGCTCGACGTCTCCGGGCTCTACGACCGGTTCACGCTCGTCAGCGAGCTGCCGGATAGCGCTTCAGGATCCACGCCGGATCCAGCAGCGGCCGCCTGAACGACCGGCCGTTGACCAGCACGTAGTCGCGGGTCCGCAGGTCCATCGGCAGGTCGCGCTCGATCGGATACCACTCGTTGTGCTGCTCGATGAGCTCGTTGAGCACGCCGAACGACCAGCCCTCGGCGATCTCACGCCAGCGGCGCGCGAAGGCAGCATCGTCCTCGCCACAGTCCTCGCGCAGCAGGCGGTGCGCACGCTGGAGCCGCCGGTGCTCGTTGGCGATGCCACGCTCGATGTCGCCGATGCGCTGCATCCAGCGGGGCGGGTTGCCGCCCTTGAGGTAGGACTCGACGGTCCGCCGGCGCTGGCGCGTGCGCGCGGCCAGCGGCTTGCCGATCCCCTGGGCCTCCTCGAGACCCCGGCCGATGACCCGTTCGACGGGCGCCTTCTCACGCTCCGGGTGGTGGCTGGACACCACCAAAAATCTAGCGCGCGGTGTCGGCCTTCTCGGCGGTGGCCTCGGGCTCGTCGGGCGTCTCGGAACCGACCTTGACGGCCGGCGCCGACGCCCGCCCGGCGACCTTGCCACGGCGGTACGCGCGGGCGGCGTTGGCCGCCTCGGCGATACGGACCTCGGAGATCTTCGAGGACAGCTCGGAGTCGAACCGGTCGCGCTGGAACGCGGCGAGCTGCCGCAGGGCGGAGCGCCGCTTGGCGCGGTCCTTGGCCTTCTGCGCGGACACCGCCCGGGCTACGGCGTCGTGGACGGCGGTGGTGCGCTGGGCGGCGCTGGTGGACTCCGACGGGTTCGAGCGCACGCCGACCTGGTAGCCGCCGAGCGCGGCGATCACCGTGCAGGTGACGACAAGCAGGACGTAGGCGAAGGCGCGGGCGACCCGGCCCGAGAAGCTCGGCTCGGGCATGGGTCGGGAATGGGTGCGGACGGCCACAGGGCGAAGATGGCAAGCCCGCCGGGGTGCGTCCAGCGACGAAAGGATCCGTGCAGTTGCAGGAGACCATCGCGGGGTCTAGTGTCACGCGCCACAAGGGGCTTCGAGCGGCCGGGGGGCGGCAATGGGCAAGCAGGCGACGGTGGTCGCCGCCGTCATGGCGGCGCTGGCAGGGACGACGGCGCAGGCGACCGCGGCGACGCGACCGGTCTACCGCGATCCGCCGTCCTACGCGGGCGTCAAGACCGCGCCGAAGACGGTCGCGGCCCCCGCGCCGCAGGCTCCGCCGCCGCTGACCCTGTCGGAGGCCGGCTCGTTCCCCGACGTGCTCGTCGACGAGGCCGGCACCGCGCACATCGTCTGGGACGAGGACCGTGGCGACCTCACCGACGTGGTCGTCTACTGCCGCCTGCCCCGCGGTGCGAGCGCCTGCGAGACGCGGACCGAGCTGCGCTCCGACGTCGCCGAGAGCGACCAGGACGCGCGCTACGACAGCGCGGTCGAGGCGCCGCGGATCGTCCAGAGCGGCGATCAGCTGCTGGTGTTCTCCAAGCGCTATCCGTACCTGCGCCAGAAGCCCGACGGCGGCGGCAGCTCGTCGGTGATCGCCTGGTCGAGCGGCGACGGCGGGACCAACTGGACGACGACGCCCTCGATCGTCGGCAAGTGGAACCTCGGTCAGACCGTGGTCATCGGCGGCGACGAGGAGCCGACGATCCTGACGCTCGGCGTCGAGCCGTTCTGCAACGCGGAGGGGCCGGCGTCGCTGTGCCTGGTCGCCTACCGCTCAGGCCAGTACTCGGCCGGCGCGGGCAACCTCTCGACCAAGACCGGCGAGAACTACAACGCCAACCTCACGCTCGACGAGAACGGGCTGCCCGTCATGAGCGCCGAGGACCTCGACTACGACACCTACGTGCGGCGCTGGACGGGGACGGGCTCACCGCTCGATGCCACGACCTGGACACCACCGTCGAAGTTCCCCGGAGATCAGTCCTCGATCGCCGGCGGCCCGTCGGGCGTCTACCTGATGGCCAAGCCGAAGGCCGGCAGCGGCGCGTACTCGGTCAGCCGCCTCACCCCGCAGGGCGACACCTACGCCCGGGGCGCCGCGCGGGCGGTCAGCCCGGACGACGGCACCCAGTTCGGCCAGCTGTTCCAGGGGCCCGACGGCCGGCTGCTGGCCGTCTGGCAGCAGCGCTCCAAGGGACTGCAGCTGCGCACCACGACCGCGGCGCCGGGCGAGCGGCCGACCTTCGGCGGCGCGCGCACGATCGTCGGCGGCGACGACAACGGCCAGATCGCGCTCGACGCGGCGGCCGACGGCGGCGGCTTCACCGCCTACAACCACACGGGATTCGTCAACCACGAGGGCCAGGTGCAGGTCGGCGGCTTCGGCACGCAGATCGCGACGGGCAAGCCGGGGATCGCCGACGTGGCCGGCGGCGGGATCGTCCCGGGCGGCGCCGGCACCGGCGGGACCTGCGGCGAGCTGTCCTTCGGCGCCTTCACCGCGAAGACCGCAGAGGGCTGCCTGCTCAAGGGCAAGGGCGCCCGCTCCGGGGAGTACGTCACCAGCGGTGAGCTCAACCTCTGGGGCGTGCGGATCATCCCCGAGGGCTCGGCGAAGATCGTCATCGACCCGAAGCGCCTGCAACTCGACACCACCGGCGTGGTCCGCGTCGTCGTCACCGCCCCCGAGCCGGTCGGCGACGTGACGCTGTTCCGCGGTGAGCTGCACCGCGACCTGTCGAAGGTCGTGCCGGGCACCAGCCTGTTCGAGTTCCCGACCGGGTTGTTCAAGGCCAGCATCCTGGGCTTCGACGTGGCGGCCGACATCGACGTGCGGCTCGAGCGCGACGGCGTGCACATCCCGCTTGACCTCAAGCTGCCGCCGGCGCTCGGAGGCTTCTCCGGCCACGCCGAGTTCGTCGCCGACAAGGACCGCGGGCTGCACGTCGACAGCGTGCACATCCACATCGGCCCGCTGCCGCTCGGCGTCATGGTCATCAACGCCATCGACCTCGACTACGTGGGCGGCGAGGACCTGTGGACGGGCACCGGCTCGATCACCGTCCCCGCGGGCGGGACGCTCGACCTCATGGCGCAGTTCCAGATGGGGGCGTTCAAGAGCGCCTCGTTCTCGTTCACGCCGGGGACCCCCATCCCGATCGGGCCGTTCGTCTACCTGCTGCAGTTCGGCGGCGGCCTCGCACTCGAGCCGACGACCATCAACGCGAACGCCACGATCGGCGCGGGTGCCGCGCTCGACGGCCAGGCGCCGATCAAGGTCAAGGGCGACCTGACCATGACGTTCCCCTCGTCGGGGCCCGCGGACTTCCGGCTGAAGGGGACCGTCGGCGTGTTCATGTTCGACATCGCCGACGGCTCGCTGGACTTCCAGACCGACGGCTACGCCGCGTTCCGCGGCCACGCGGGCGTCGACCTGGGGCCGCTGGAGGCCGACGTCAACATGGACGGCTTCGTCGATGCGCCCAGCGGCCGGTTCGGCGCGAGCCTCGACGGCAGCGTCTCGCTCTGCGTCGAGGTCGACCTCGAGGTTGACACCGTCAGGGTGTGCGGGAGCGTCTCGGCGGCGGCCGCGGTGTCGAGCGTGGGCTTCGCCGCGTGCGCGCGGATCAACCCGCCCGACCCGGTCGGCGGCTTCGAGGTCGGGCTGTCCTACCCGTGGAGCGACTGGGACCCCGCCTACCTGCTCAACGGCGTGGCGTTCGCCGGCTCGCTGCTCGACCACATCGGCGGCTGCCACGTCGAGGACTACCGGATCCCGCCGCCGCGGGCCCGGGCGGCCCAGGCCGACGGCTCGCGGATCGTCGACGTGCCGGCCGGGCTGCCCAGCCAGACCATCCGCGTGACGGGGGCCGGCGGCGCCCCGCACCTGACGGTGACCGGGCCCAACGGCGAGAAGGCCGCCGTGTTCAGCGCCGGCGCGGGCGCGGCCTACGCGGTGCTCGACAAGCCCGCTGCGGGAGCCTGGACCGTCACGCCGAAGCCGGGCTCCCCGGCCATCGCCCAGATCATGACCGCCGACGGCTACCGCCCGGCGACCGTCAGGGGCAAGCTGGGCGGCACGGGCCGGCGACGCTCGATCCGCTACACGATCGCCCAGGGCGGCCATGGGCAGACGGTCGTCTTCCAGGAGAGCGGCGCGTTCGGCACTCACATCATCGGCGCCGCGAAGGGCGCGAAGGGAACGCTGCGCTTCGCGCCCGCCGACGCCAAGGGCGGCCGGCGGACGGTCGTCGCGCTCGTCCAGCGCGGCGGGATCACCACCGACACGCGGCGGATCGGGACCTACACGGCGCCCGGCCCGGCGCGGCCCGGCAAGCCGCGCGGCCTGAAGGCGCGGCGCGCCGGCAATGCCGTGGTCGTCAGCTTCGCGCCGTCGGCGGGCGCCGCGCGCTACGCGGTCACGTTGCGCGGCGTGAAGGGCACGCGGCTCGGCCGGCTGGTGTCGAAGCGCAAGCTCAGGTTCGACGCGGTGAGCAGCCGCGAGAAGGTGACGGTCTCGGTGCGCGGGCTGTCCAAGACGATGCGCCTCGGGCCCGCGCGGAGGATCACGTTGCGGGCGCGTTGAAGTTCGCGTGGGCGACGATCTGCCAGGTCTTCTTGTGGCGGACGTACGTCGACAGCCGCGGGACCGGATCGGCCGAGAAGAGCTGGCCGTCGATCGTCTGCATGGTCTGCACGGTGTAGCGGATGACCCGCACGTCGCCGGTGCGCGTGCCGTGCACGTCCGTGACGGTGTAGCTCTCGATCACGGCCGGCGCGGCGAGGTACTGCTCCTTGGTCAGCCACGTCCCGTCGGGCCGCTGGAGCAGGAACGCGGGCGAGAGGAACGCCTCGAGGCCCTTGGTGTCCTTGTCGTGCAGCAGCCGCAGGAACTCGGACGCCAGGCGCTTGTTCGAGGGGTTGGGCCCGAGCTTGGCGGCGGCGGGCGCGGCGAAGGCCAGGACGAGCACGGCGACGAGGAGCTTGCGCATGGTGCGACGCTAGCGGAGCAGCACGTCGTCGACGATGATGCAGTCGGCTCCCGCCTCGGCCAGCAGCGCCTCCTCGGGCGGCTTGGGGCACCAGGCGACGACCTCGAGGCCGGCGCGGTGCGCGACGTCGATGACGTGCGAGAGCTCGCGCTCCATCTTCGCGGCGGGCGTGCCGGGCAGCGGGAACGACGCGAACTGCGGCGCGACGACCTGGCAGCCGAGGTGCACCGCGGCGGGGATCGACTTGCGCAGCGGGAAGCGCGTCCACGTCAGCAGCCCGGTCGGCAGCCCCGGATGACGCTCCTTGGCGATGGTCAGCACCGAGGCGTCGAAGCTCGTCAGGACCAGCGGCCGGCCGGCGTCGCGCTCGCGCGCCGCGATGTCGGCCGCGGCGGCGGCGGTGGTCTGCTCGCGCGGGCGCAGCGCGTCCTCCAGCGACGTCTTGACCTCGAGGTCTATGCCGATCTCGCGCGGCAGCGCCTCGAAGAGCTCGTCGATGCGCAGCAGGCCGGTCTCGGCGGCCGGGACGTCGACGACGAAGCGGCCGTCCTCCAGGCGCGGGTCGTGGCGCGCGACCAGGACGTCGTCGGCCGTCACGCGGCAGTCGATCTCCAGCCAGCGCAGGCCCCAGCGCACCGCGGCCTCGCAGGAGGCGAGCGTGTTCTCCTCGTAGCCCTGCACGACGCCGCGGCCGCTGCCGCGGTGGCCGCAGAGCGCCGGCGTGCGTTCGAAGAGACCCATGCGCGGTAGCTTGCCACGCCACTGATGCGCCGCCCCAGCTTCCTCCGACGCACCACGGACACCAAGCAGTCGCTGGCCGAGCACTACGCCGCCCGCCGGCGCGAGCCCGTCGACGAGTCGCTGGCCGTCTTCGCCGCCTACTGGAACCGCGGCTACGCGTGCAACCCCGCGGCGATACAGCGCAAGGCGACCGAGCTCGTGCCCGGCCTGCGAGCGGTCTGGGTGGTCAAGCGCGACGCGGCGGACGCGATGCCCGAGGGGCTGGAGCTCGTCCATCCGGCGACCCCCGAGTACTTCGACACGATCGCCCGCGCCCGGTACTTCGTCAACAACGTCAACTGGCCCAACAACGTGGTCAAGCGCGACGGCCAGATCCACGTGATGACCCATCACGGCACGCCCCTGAAGAAGATGGGCATGTCGCTGCAGGAGGCCGAGGGCCGCGAGAAGAGCGACGACTTCGACGCGTTCATGAAGCGCTGCGCGCGCTGGGACTACTCGATCGCCGCCAACCCGTTCTCGACGGGCGCGTGGGAGCGGGCCTATCCGGGCCTGGCGTTCCGCTCGCTCGAGACGGGCTATCCGCGCAACGACACGCTGGCCGCGGCGACGCCCCAGGACGTCGCGCGGGCGCGCGCGGCGGTCGGGCTGGCCGAGGGCGACGTGGCCGTCCTCTACGCCCCGACACACCGCGAGTACGAGACCGACGGCTCCGAGCTGCTCGACCTCGGCGCCCTGGCCGGGATGCTCGGCCCCGAGCACGTCATCCTGGCGCGGCAGCACTACCTTGAGTCCGGTGGAATCGGGCCCGCCCACCCCTCCGGCGGCCGTGTGCTCGACGTCTCGGCCCGTGGCTCGGTGGAGGAGCTGTGCCTGGCGGCCGACGTGCTCGTCACCGACTACTCATCGATCATGTTCGACTACGCCGTGCTCGACAGGCCCATCGTGATCTTCGCGCCCGACTGGGACACCTACCGCCGCAAGCGCGGGACGTACTTCGACCTGCTCGAGCAGCGGCCGGGGCCGGTCGTCACCGACGCCGCCAGGGTCGCCGAGGCGCTGCGCGCCGGCGACCCGGACCCCGCGGCGCGTGCCGCCTTTCGCGCGGAGTTCACCGCGCTCGAGGACGGCGGCGCGAGCGAGCGGGTCGTCAGGACGGTGTTCGGCCTGTGAGCAAGCAGCTGATCCTCGTCGTCGGCGTGGGCCGCAGCGGCACGTCGCTGTTCGCCGGGATCATGGGCAAGCTCGGCTTCCACATCCCGCAGCCCGAGGTGCAGGCCGACGACACCAACCCCAAGGGGTTCGGCGAGCCCAAGTGGGTCGTCGACTTCCACACGCGCATCATGCGCCGCAAACGCGTCACGGTCTTCGATGCCCGGCCCAAGGCCTGGGAGCTGACCGCGGCCGCGTCGGCCGAGCCGGAGGTGCAGACCGAGCTGCGCGCCTGGCTGAAGGGTGAGGTCGATCAGGCGAGCGACGTGGTCGTGGTCAAGGACCCGCGCGTGGGCTGGTTCCTGCCGCTGTGGACACAGGCCGCCGCGAACGTCGGCGTGTCGACGAGCTTCGTGACGATGCTGCGCCACCCCGCGCAGATCCTCACCAGCGCCAAGAAGTCCTATGGGACCTGGCAGACCGACGCGAGCCGCGCCGCGGCGTGGATCAACGTGATGCTCGAATCCGAGCGCGCGACCCGTGGCGAGCGGCGCGCGTTCATCCCCTACGGCGAGCTGCTGACCGACTGGGCGGGACAGCTGCGGGCCGCGGGCGAGCGGCTGGACGTCGCGCCGCTCGCGTCACTCGACGCCGCCGCGCACCCCGACGTCGACGAGTTCGTCGACCCGAGCCTGTTCCGCAATCGCACGGGCTGGGAGGGCCTCGACGTGCCCCAGCGCGTCATCGACCTGGCCGAGGAGGTGTGGGCCGCGCTGCAGGACGCCGACGGCCACCGCGAAGCCCTCGACGGGTTCCGCGACCGCTACGACGCGCTCTACGGCGAGGCCGAGGCGATCAGCCACTCGTCGGTCATCGCGGTGCGCCCGCGCAAGAAGCCGGCCGGCGGCCAGGCCGCGCCCTCGCTGGGCGCCCGCGTGCTGCGCAAGCTGAAGGGCTGAGTCGTGGCGCGCATCAGCGTCGTCGTGCCGGTCTACAACGTCGAGGAGTACCTCCGCGAATGCCTGGACTCGGTGGCCGCGCAGTCGTTCAAGGACCTCGAGATCGTCATGGTCGACGACGGCTCGACCGACGGCAGCGTCGCGATCTGCGAGGAGTACGCCGCCCGCGACGAGCGCTTCACGCTGGTGCGCCAGCCCAACGGCGGGCTGGGCAACGCGCGCAACACGGGCGCGCGGCACGCGACGGGCGAGTTCCTGAACTTCCTGGACTCCGACGACGTGCTGCCCAAGCACGCGCTGCGCACGCTCGTCCGCTCGCTCGACAAGACCGGCTCGGACTTCGCCACGGGCAACGTGCACCGCTTCAACCGCGGCGGCTCGTCGCCGGCGCCGTTCGTCGCCAAGGCGTTCGGCAAGTCGCGGCCGGCGACGCACATCACGAAGTTCCGCGGGCTGCTCGTCGACCGCATCGCGCCCAACAAGCTGTTTCGCCGCTCGTTCTGGGACCAGCACGGCTTCGCGTTCCCCGAGGGCGTCACGCACGAGGACATCCCGGTCATCCTGCCGGCGCACTTCCTGGCGAAGTCCGTCGACGTCATCGCCGAGCCGGTCTACCTCTACCGGCTGCGCGAGACCGGCGGGCTGTCGATCACGCAGCGGCGCCTGGAGCCCAAGGTGCTGCTCGACCGCCTCGCCGCGGTCTCCCACGTCTCGCAGTTCCTGGCCAAGCACAAGCGGCGCGCGAAGCGCTGGTACGACGCCAGCGTCGTCGCCGAGGACCTGCGCTACTACGTCAACGTCCTCCCCCACGCCGACGACGACTACAAGGCGCTGTTCCTCGAGCGCGTCAACGCGTTCCTCGACACCATCTCGCCCAAGGCCTTTGAGCCGCTGGCCGCGATCGAGCGCGTCAAGTGGGCGCTCGTGCGCGCCCGGCGGATGGACGAGCTGCTCGAGATGGTGCGCTTCCAGCGCGAGGAGCTCACCGACGCGGTGCCGGTGGAGATCGGCGGGCGCTTCTACGGCAACTACCCGTTCCTCCAGGAGTGCGAGGCGCTCGGCGTGCCGCGCGGCGCCTACGAGCTGCGCCAGGAGCTCACGCTCGCCGCGCAGCTGGACTCCGTCTCGTGGGAGGGCGACGTCGCCCACCTCCGCGGGTCCGCGTTCATCACGGCGATCGGGGCGGCGGAGAAGGACGCGCAGGAGATCCGCATCGTCGCGCTGCGGATGGGCCGCTACCGCTGGTGGCGGCGCGTGCGGCGCAAGGTGCCGTGGCTGGGCATCCGCATCAAGACCGAGGCCGTGCAGCGCCCGGAGCTGACGGCCGCCGTGCGGTCGCGCCTGGTCGACGTGCAATGGGCGGGCTTTCACGCGACGGTCTCGGCCGCGCAGCTCGAGCGGCTGCGCTTCGGGCGCTCGGAGGAATGGGAGCTGTTCGCCGACGTCCACACGGGCAAGATCTCGCGCCGCACGGTGCGCTTCCAGAACACGAGCGCGCGACCGACCCGCGCGGCCGACCTGATCCACGACAACGGCGCGCTGCTGCGCGTCGGGCCCGACTGGGGCCGGCGGCTGACCGTCGAGCTGCTGCGCCGCTGGGCGATGGTCACCGGGCACCGCGACGAGGACGGGACGATCGTCCTGACCGGCGAGCTGCACGGCTACGACGGCGCGGCACCGAAGCTCGAGCTGCTGCGCGAGGAGGGGCTGCCGACGCTCGAGTACCCGGTCGAGGTGCGCGACGGGGCGTTCACCGCGCGGATCGCGCCGGCTGACCTGCTCGGGGCCGAGGAGGACGAGTCCGGTGGCGACTCCGACGACGAGAACGCCGAGCAGGGCGTGCGCTGGCAGCTCAACCTGCTGTCGGGCAAGCGCCGGGAGAAGCTGTGGGTCGCCGAGGACACGCCCGTGGCCGCGTGGCCGGTGCAGGGACTCGAGATCGGGCTGCACCGCTCGTTCAACGGCCACGGCGCGCTGGTGGCGCGCGCGCCCGAGCCGGTGGCGACCGAGGCCGAGTGGACCGCTGACGGGGCGCTGGCCCTGCGCGGGCGCCGCGGCGCGTTCGCGGGGCCGATGGAGCTCGTGATCCGCGGGCCCAAGAGCGGCGTCGAGCACGTCTTCGCGGCGGTCGACGAGCCCGGCGGGGGCTGGGCGAGCGAGTTGCGGCCCGCGGCGATCGACACGCTCGGCGGCGCGGTGCCGCTGCGCGCGGGCGCCTGGCATCTCTGCGCGCGGCCGGCCGGTGGCGGGCCGGTCGTTCCCGTCGTCATCGCGCGGCCGCTGCTGCGCCGGCTGCCGCTCGGCACCGTGGTCGACCACAAGCCGTTCGCCCTGGGCGCCATGCCCGGCGGCGATCGGGGGCTGCTGGTGGTCGAGCGCGACCTGGGCGACGACGAGCTCGGCGTCTTTCACGCCAACCGCCTGCTGGAGACCGTCTACCGGCGCCCGGGCGCGCTTCGCGACGCCGTCCTCTACGCGAGCTTCGGCGGCCGCCAGTACTCCGACGCGCCGCGGCGCATCCACGAGGAGCTCGTGGCCCGCGGCGCGCCGGTCGAGCACCTGTGGGCGGTCCACGACGGGATGGCGCGGCCGGCGGCGACCGCGACGCCCGTCCGGACCGGAAGCCGCGAGCACTACGACGCGCTGGCCACCGCGCGCTGGATCGTCACCAACGACCACCTGCCCGAGTTCTTCGAGCGCCGCGAGGGCCAGACCGTCATCCAGACCTGGCACGGGACGCCGCTCAAGCGCCTGGGGCTCGACGTGGCGTCGGTCGCGCCGACTCAGCGGCGCTTCGAGGGCGGCTCGAGCGAGGGCGTGGCCAGCTGGCAGCACGTGCTCTCGCCCAACGCGCACACCAGCGAGGTCCTGCGCCGCGCCCTGGAGGTGGGCGGCGAGGTCCACGAGCTCGGCGCGCCGCGCAACGACGTGCTGGCCCCCGAGGGTCGCGAGGAGCGGGCCGCCGCGGTGCGCGCGCGGCTGGACCTGCCCGCGGGTAAGCGGGTCGTTCTCTACGCGCCGACGTTCCGCGACCACGTCATCGACCGCCGCGGGCGCCCCCGGCTCGACAACCACCTCGACATCGAGCGCCTGCGTGCCGCGCTGGGCGACGAGATCGTCGTGCTCTACCGCAAGCACCACCTCGTGCTCGACCCGGTCCCGGCGACGGCCGACGGCTTCGTCCGTGACGTCACGAGCTACCCCGACGCCACCGAGCTGCTGCTGGCCGCCGACGTGCTGGTCACCGACTACAGCGCGCTGCTGTTCGACTTCGCCCTGACCGGGCGGCCGATGATCCTGTTTGCCTACGACCTCGAGACCTACCGCGACGAGGTCCGCGGCTTCTACCTCGATCCGCTGACCGAGCTGCCCGGCCCGGTCGTCCGGACGACCGAGGAGCTGATCGAGGCGCTGCGCGCCCCCGCGCCCGGCGGGACGGCGTATGACGCGTTCGCGGCGCGCTTCACGGGCGCCGACGACGGCCGCGCCGCCGCGCGGGCCGTCGACCTCCTCCTCTCGTCCACCCAGGATTGAGGCGCTCAAGCACGAAGCCCGACGTGCCGACGCTTTCATTGCCATGGAGCAGCGCCACGAACGAGTCCTCATCGAGACCAACCGGCACCGCATCGCCGGGACCATCACGCTGGCCCGCGACGGCTACCGCAGTCGCGTCTCGGACCTCCTGAACTCGCCCGACCGCGACTTCGTCTCCCTCACCGACGTGACGGTCGAGGTCCTCGACCACGACGGCCCCGGCACCGAGCACGACTTCATGGCGGTCTCCCGCCGCCACATCATCTTCGCCATCCCCATGGGCGAAGCGGTCCCGGCCACCACCTGAGGGGTCAGACCCTTCATGAAGGGTCAGACCCTTCATGAAGGCTTCATGAAGGGTCAGACCCCCTAGGGGCGGAAGGTCATGCGGACCAGCGTGCCGGAGGGCTCGCGGGCCAGGACCTGGAGCTCGTCGGCGAGGCGGGCCATGAGCGGCAGGCCGAGGCCGAGGCCCGGGGAGTCCGGGCGCGGGGCCGGGCCGGCGCCGTCGTCGCGGATCTCGACGACGAGCGCGCCGTCGGACTCCAGCGCGCGGACGCAGACGAGTCCCGGCTCCAGCATGTTGCGGTAGGCGTGGACGACGACGTTCGCGCACGCCTCGCCGACCGCGAGGCGCACGTCGTCGATGTCGATGCCGTCGAGGCGCGAGGCGAAGTCCACGACGGATTCGCGCAGCTCGCGCAGCGTCGAGGGGTCCGCGCGAACCTCGAGATCGAGCTCGTCGGGCGGCGGAGCGACCGCGAGCGCCTGCAGGGCGACGATCGCCACGTCGTCGCGAGCCTGGCCCTCGTCGGCCGCGCGCGCGGCCTCGTCGACGGCGGTGACCAGCGCCTCGGGATCCGTGGACTGCTCGGCCTCCAGCAGGGCCAGCAGCCCGTGCTCGCCGAACGGCTCGTTGCGCGGGCCCGACTCGATGACGCCGTCGGTGTAGAGCACGAGCGAGTCGCCGGGCTCCAGCGTCACCTCGACCTGGGTCAGGCGCACGTCGGTGCGGATGCCCAGCAGGGTGCCCGCGACGCCGACGGCCTCCGCGCCCCCGCCCGCGCGCACCACGAACGGCGGCGGGTGCCCGCCGAGCACCAGCTTGACCTTCGTGTCGCGGCCGCTGTGGAAGACGTAGGCGAGCGCCACCGTCACGAACTGCGTGTCCTCCTCGCGCAGCAGCGTGTCGTTGAGCCGGCGCAGGACGTGCGCGGGCGACCAGTCGTTGAGCGCCGCCGACCGCACCGTGTAGCGCGCCATGGCGGTCAGCGCCGCGGCCTCGGGCCCCTTGCCCGACACGTCGCCGATCACGATGACCCACTCGTCGGGAGCCCGCTGGAACGCGTCGTAGAAGTCGCCGCCCACCTCGTTGAACTGGCCGGCGGCGCGGTAGCGCGCGGCCAGCCGGAACCCGGGCGGCTCCGGCAGGTGGGTCGGCAGCAGCCGCGCCTGCAGCGTGTGGGCGATCCGGCTGCGCTCCGTGTAGAGCCGGGCGTTCTCGACGGCCACACCGGCTCGCCGGCCGAGCTCGTGCAGCAGCTGGACCTCGGCCTCGTCGTAGGTTCGCGGTGCGATGCGGGCAAACGACAGCGAGCCCAGCGTCGTGCCGCGCGAGGCCAGCGGCACGGTCACCTCGGCCGAGCCCTCCGACAGCGCCGACGGGCCCGCGCCCGCGACGGGCTGAGGCTCGCCCTCCTCGTCGAGCAGCACGACCAGGCAGCGATCGGCGTACTCGGGCACCGCGAAGGCCGCGAGCTCCTCGAGCAGCTGAAGGTGGTCCTTGGACGCATCGAGCAGGGCGCCCGCCTCGGCCAGGAAGTTCGCACGACGCGCGGCCTCGCGCTCGGCGTCGAGCGCCCGGCGGCGGTCGGTCACGTCGATGACCACGGCACTGACGCCGGTGATGCCGTCGGTCACGTCGCGGATCGGGGTGAAGGACACCAGCCAGTGCCCCGTCTCCCCGGGAGCCCACGGCAACGGGCCGCTGGCCTCCATCTCCCGGACGGGCTCACCCGTGGCGACGACCTCCCGGATCATGTCCTCGGCGGCCTGCCCGGCCGGCCCGAGCAGCTCGCCCGGGGTGTGGCCGAGATGCGCCTCGATCGGCAGCCCGTTGAGCCGCGCCAGCGCCGCGTTGACCCGCACGTAGCGGACGTCGGCGTCGAAGAAGGCCAGCCCGAGCGGTGCCGAGGAGAAGAAGTCGTCGAGCCCGGCCCGCGCGGCCTCGGCGTCCTGGTAGAGCTTCGCGTTGTCGATGGCCAGCCCGAAGCGCCGGGCCAGGTGCTGGGCGAAGGCGAGGTCGGCCTCGACGTAGTGGCGGCCCTCGCGGGTGGACAGCAGGGTCATCGCCCCCACCGTGCGGCCGCGCGCGACCAGCGGCACGATCACGTAGGACTTCGGCCCGAGCCGCTCGTAGACCTCGGACTCCTCGTCGCGGATCTCCAGCCGCGCGCCGTCGCGCCCGCGCACGTCGGCGAAGAGTTCGGGTTCGCCGGTGCGGATGACGCGCGTGACGCCCTCCGAGCCCGCCTTCTCCTCGCGGTAGCGGCGCCGCAGGTCCGTCAGCAGCCGCTCCTGCTCGGGGTCCGGATGGCCGCTGGTGATCTGGCGCAGCGAGCCGTCGGCCTCGACGACGTCGATCGCGCACCAGTCGGCGAGCATGGGGACCATCAGCTGGGCGATGTGGCCCAGCGTGCGCTCGTAGTCCAGCGATCCGGCGAGGACCGCCGAGGCCTCGTCGAGGAAGGTCAGCGCGTCCTGCGCGCTGAGCACTCCCTGCCTCTCATCCACCGCGTCGCCGGCCATCGGGCGCGAACGGTATCTGCCGACCTCGCTCAGTTGCGGTCGAACTGGTCGATGAAGCGCTCGCAGCCGCGGGCGGAGGGCTTGCGCATGCCGTAGTAGACGGTGTCGCGGCCGGGTCCGCAGTCGACGGTGACGTGCGCCTGGGTCGCGGTGGCGTAGATCGTGTCGTCGCCGGCACCGGCGGTGATCCGGTTGCTGCCGTGGCCGCGGGTGCGGATCTCGTCGTTGCCCGAGCCGCCGATGAGGACGTTGTCGGCCGCGCCGCCCTGGACGAAGTCGTCGCCGGGGCCGCCGATCAGGCGGTTGAAGCCGCGGCCGCCGTACATGGTGTCGTTGCCGGCGCCGCCGTCGATGAGGTCGTGTGATCCGTAGCCGCCGGCGTCGGCGTTCTGGTCGGCCCAGAAGTCGTCGTCGCCGCCGAGGCCGTAGAGCTTGTCGGAGCCGTGGCCGCCGTTGAGGTGGTCGTTGCGCTCGGTGCCCGTGTGCGTGCCGCCGCTCTCGGGCGCCGTGTAGCGGATGCCGACCATCGGATCGACCGGCGAATGCGCGTAGACGATGTGCTCGCAGTCGTCGACCCCGCCGGCGCGCATCCGGTTGCGGGCGCTGTAGCCGCCGTCCTCGTGCAGGAAGTTGATGACCAGCGTGTCGTCGCCCGGGCCGCAGTCGATCGGGCCCAGCGCGCTGCCGTTGTTGCCGTAGACGATGTCGTCGCCGGCGCCGGCCCACACCTCGTCGCCGTGCATGTCGGGGTAGATGACGTCGTCGCCCGAGCCGCCCCAGAGCTTGTCGTGGCCCGAGCCGCCATGGATGAGGTCGTCGCCGCCGTCGCCGTGGACCTTGTCGAGCGCCTCGCCGGAGTCGAGCACGTCGTTGCCGGGACCGCCGTGCAGGTCGTCCATGCCCCAGCTGCCGAAGATGCGGTCGGCGCCGCCGCCGCCCCACAGCGAGTCGCCGCCGGAGCCGCCGTCGAGCAGGTCGGCGCCGCCGCGGCCGAAGACCCAGTCGGGGGCGGTCTCGCCGAAGAGCTGGTCCGAGCCGGGCCCGCCCTTGAGGCGGTCCGCACCCTCGAGGCCGTGGAAGACGACCGCGCGACTGCCCTGTGCGGTCATCCGGTTGACGCCCGGCGAGCCGTAGCGGACGTGACGCTTGACGACCGGAACCGCCGGCAGGACGGGCGCGACGGCGAGGCCGTCGACCGTCGGGATCGCCAGCTCGGGCGCGAGATCGAGCGGCGGCACGGTGACCGCCAGCTCGGCATGAGCCGCTGCGGGGAACGCGAGCAGCGCAAGGATCGTGATGAGACGCCTCCGGGCCATCCCCATGGTTATCGGAAGAACGCACCTTTTGCGTGAATCTCAGGTTCTACCTTGGCGCCCATGCCTCGCCGAGTCCTCGTCGTCCTGCTCATCCTGCTCGCCGCCCCGGCGTCGACCTCGGCACTGACGCAGCGCGCGACCGTGCTGCACAAGGGCGGCGTCAACGACGGTGACACGATCATCGTCAAGCTGGCCGGCCGCACCCAGGTGATCCGCTTCCTCGGCGTCCAGGCCTCCGAGCTGACCGCCTACAACAACGACAACCCGAGCAAGTGGCGGGGCGAGTGCTACGCGGTGCCCGCCGCCCGCTACGTGCTGAGCATGGTCCGCAAGGCGCACTTCCGCGCGCGCCTCAGCTCGCCGACGCCGCGCAGCGACAGCCGCGGCCGGCTGATCCGGCGCGTCGAGCTGCTGATCGACGGGACCTGGCGCGACCTCGGCAAGCTCGAGCTCGGCCGCGGGCTGGCCCTGTGGCTGCACAACGCCTCGGTCACCGACATCAACCAGCAGTACAGCCTGGCCGAGCAGCAGGCCGCGGCGAGCGGGCTCGGGCTGTGGAAGCCCGACGCCTGCGGAGCCGGCCCGTCGCCGGGCACGACCTTCGAGCTGCGGATCCTCTCGGACCCGATCGGCGACGACACGCCCGACGGCGAGTGGGTCCGGATCACCAACACGTCGGATCGCGACGTGCCGCTGACCGGCTGGTACCTCGGCGACGCGGGCCCGAAGTCCGAGCGGTTCCACTTCCCGGCGGGCACCACGCTCGGCGCCGGCCAGTCGATCGCGGTGTTCAACGGCGGCGGCACGTCGACGAGCACGCTCTTCTACCGGGGGCTCACGCACACGCTGTTCGAGAACTCCTTCAACGGCGGCGGGGCCGGGGACGGCGCGTACCTCATCGATCCCGACGGCGACGTGCGCGGCCACTCGATCTACCCCTGCCTGCTGGCCTGCAGCGATCCCGAGCAGGGCGCGCTCGAGGTCCACGCCAACCCGATCCGCGGGCCCGAGTACGTGACGATCCGCAACGTGTCCGACCACGTCGTCGACCTCTACCGCTACGAGCTGCGCGTCAAGGGCGCCTACGCGTTCGGCCCCAGCTCGCTGCTGCAGCCCGGCGAGACCATGCAGGTCTTCATCAAGGGCGACCCGTCCGAGAACACGCGGCTCGAACGCCACATCGGCTACGACGGCGCGTACATGGCCGACGCCGGCGGAACGGCCCGCGTCAGCACGTTCGACGAGATCGACCTGGCCTGCGACGCGTGGGGCTCCGGGCACTGCTGATCGTCGCCTAGCATCGAGGGCCGGTGCACTTCCCGGCCGACGACGCACTCCTCCTCGCCGGCCTTCTGGTGGCCGTCGCGGCCATGCTCATCGCGGCGCCCGGGCTCCGCGTCCCGTACCCCATCCTGCTGGTCCTCGGCGGCCTGGGCCTCGGCTTCATCCCGGGATTGCCCGAGGTGCGGATCAACCCCGACGTGATCCTCGTCGGCCTGCTGCCGCCGCTGCTCTACGGCAGCGCGTTCTTCACGCCGGTCGGCGACATGCTGGCCAACCGGCGGACGATCGGGTGGCTGTCGATCGGCCTGGTGCTGACCACGACCCTCGCGGTCGCCGCCATCGCCCACGCGGTCGTCGACGGCCTGTCCTGGCCCGCGGCGTTCGTGCTCGGCGCGGTCGTCTCCCCCACCGATCCGCTGGCCGCCACGGTCATCGCCCGGCGCCTGGGCGTCCCCAACCGCATCGTCGCCATCATCGAGGGCGAGAGCCTGGTCAACGACGGCACCGCGCTGGTCGCCTACCGCTTCGCCATCGTCGCGGTGGTCAGCGGCACGTTCTCGCTCAGCGACGCGGTCCTGGACTTCGTCGTCAGCGTCGTGGGCGGCGTGGCCATCGGCCTGGCCGTCGGCTGGGTCGTGCGCCAGGTCCGTCGCCGCCTCGACGACCCGCCGTCGGAGATCACCGTGTCGATCTTCACGGGCTACCTCGCCTACCTGCCCGCCGAGGCGGCCGGCGTGTCCGCCGTGCTCGCCGCGGTGACCGTCGGGCTCTACATGGGCTGGTACACGCCCGAGCTGACCACCGCCGAGATGCGCCTGCGCGGCGTGGCGGTGTGGGAGCTCCTGCTGTTCGTGCTCAACGCGATCCTGTTCGTCTTCATCGGGCTGCAGCTGCCGACGATCATCAGCGACCTGTCGGGCACGTCGGCCACGGCCCTGATCGGCTACGCCCTCGCCGTGTGCGCGACGGTGATCGTCGTGCGCTTCGCCTGGGTCTTCGCCGCGACCTACCTGCCGCGGGCGTTCTCGCGCGGCGGCGCCGACAAGGACGAGCTGCCGCCGTGGCAGTGGCCGGCGCTGGTCGGCTACACCGGCATGCGCGGCGCCGTCTCGCTGGCCGCCGCCCTGGCCATCCCGCTGACCACCGACACGGGCGAGCCGTTCCCGCAGCGCGCGCTGATCATCTTCCTGGCCTTCACGGTGATCTTCGCCACGCTCGTGCTCCAGGGCCTGAGCCTGCCGGCGCTGATCCGCGCGCTGGGGTTCTGCGACGACGGCAACGAGCTCGCCGAGCAGGAGGCCATCGCCCGCGTGCGCGCCGCCGAGGCCGCGCTCGAACGCCTCGAGGCGCTGGCCGGCGAGGGCTGGGTGCGCGAGTCGACCGCCGACCGCCTGCGCGGCACCTACAACTTCCGGCGCCGGCGCTTCGCCGAGCGCCTGGACGCAGACGCCGACGGATCGCTCGAGGACCGATCGCTGGCCTACCAGCGGCTGCGCGCCGAGCTCCTCGACGCCGAGCGCACGGCGCTGCTCGAGCTGCGCCGCAGCGGCGCGATCAACGACGAGGTCTGGCGCAACATCGAGCGCGACCTCGACCTCGAGCACTCGCGGCTCGACGCGCCGGTCATCGAGCGCTGAGGACCGGTACGACGGGGGAAAAGCGGAGAGGGAGGGATTCGAACCCTCGGTAGACCGTAAAGCCCACACACGATTTCCAGTCGTGCCCGTTCAACCGCTCCGGCACCTCTCCAGATGTCATGCGGCGATGAGCCGCACAGCGTAGTGCGCTCAGGCGGAGGCGCGGCGCTCGACGGCGTCGAGGCGCCAGGTGCCGTCGGTCAGCACCAGCCGTAGGGTCTGCGGGATGGCCTGGTCGCCGATCGTGGTGACCACCGCGATGGTCGCGGCGCGGCCGTAGGCGCGGCTCTCGGCGATGACGACCGACACCCGGGCGCTGATCGCCTGTGCGGCGGCGGCGCAGCGGCCGAGCGGATCCTCGCTGCCGTAGACCTCGGTCAGCAGGCGCTCGGTGAGCAGCGCGCAGGAGGCGGGATCGTGACGGTCGAGCAGCTCGTGGAAGCGGATCACGGCAGCGCGGGCCTCGGCGTCGGAGCGCCGGTTGCGGGCGGTGACGAGATCGTCGGAGGTGTCCGACGCGCTGATCGGCGGGTCCTCGGCCGGGCGGGTGACGGGCGGCGTGGGCGTCTCGGCGGCGATGTCCTCGCCGGCCTGGTGGCCCTCGGTCTGCCGGGCGGCGGCGAGCTCGTCGCGCAGCCGGGCCTCGCGCGCCGCGGCGCGCCTGTGCGCCCGGCGCGCCTTCGCGCGCTCCTCGCGCAGCCGCCGGTCCGCGGCCTTGGCGTTCTTGGCGGCGGGCGGCGTGGCCTTTGCGGGCTCGGGCTTGCCGACCGCCGGCGCCGGCGCCGGCGCGGCGACGACGACCTGCGGCACCGCCGTGGCGGCCTGGGCGCTCGGCGTGACGACGGGCTCGTCGGGCATGAAGCGCGCGCTGTCGCGTCCGCTGCCACAGCCCGCCGCGCAGGCCGTGGCGGCCACGAGGACGGTGATGGTGGCGAGGCGGTGGGAGCGCATCACCCCCGGAAACGACGGGCGCCGTGAGAACTTGCGGCGAGGTCAGATCTGCCAGGCGCCGTCGCGCAGCACCGGCACGACGTCGCCCTCGACGGTCAGCCCGTCGACCTCCATGGCGGGCGAGCCAATCATGAAGTCCACGTGGATCCCGCTCTTGTTGGCCTGCGCCACCTCGTCGCCCTCGACGGCGAACGTGTACGCGGACCCCAGCGCGATGTGGCTGGCGGCGTTCTCGTCGAGCAGCGTGTCGTAGAAGACGGTGTCGAGCGGGCCGATCCGGCCCTCGCCGTCGACCAGCGCGAGCTCGCCGAGGCGCGTGGCGCCATCGTCGCGTGACGCGTAGGCGCGCAGCGTCTCGGCGTTCTCGTCGGCGTCGATCTTCGTCACGTGGCCGCCGGCGAACTCGACCTTGAGCCCGCGGACGATCGAGCCGCCGAGGAACAGCGGCTTGGTCGACGTGACGTGCCCCTCGGTCCGTGCCGGGTCGGGCGTCGTGAAGACCTCCTCGGTCGGGAGGTTGGGCATGTGGACGATGCCGTCGATCGTCTCGAACTGCGCGGCGAGCCAGCGGCTGCGGCGAAACAGCCCGACGGTCAGGTCGGTGCCCTCGCCGCGCAGCCGGATGGCATCGAAGCGCCGCTCGGTCAGCGCGGTCGAGGAGCGCACCAGCGCATCGACGCGTTCCTGCCAGGCCGCCCGCGGGTCGTCGGTGTCGAGGCGCAGCACGTGCAGGATCTGCTCCCACAGCCGCTCGTAGGCGGCGTCGGGCTCCAGGTCCGGGTACACGAGGCGGGCCCAGCCCGGGGTCGGGCACGGCACGCCGCACCAGTTCGTCGTGCGGTCGTTGATGACCTGGCCGCCCTCGCGCAGCCAGGGCAGCTGATCGCGCCCGGAGAGCTCGGGATCGATGTCGGCGAACAGCTCGGGATCCCCAACGCCGGTCAGCGCGATGCGGGCGCAGTGCAGGCGGCTGAGCTCGAGCAGCCGGTGGCCGTACCAGCCCGGGACGAAGTCGAGGTCGTCGGCCTTCGCGTGCAGCAGCCGCTGGCGCTTGACGTCGTAGTCGAAGTACCAGGGGTCGACGAACTTCGCGCCCGCCCGGTAGGCCGCCGCGGCCAGGGCACGGGTCACCGCCTCCTTGCCCGGCTCGGTGCTGATCGCGAGGATCTGCCCCTCCTGGACGTTCGCGCCGAAGCCGACGATCAGGTCGGCGTAGCGCTCCAGCGTCTCGGCGTTCATGAAGATCCCTCTTCCTCGGCGCGCTGCTGCTCGGCCAGGCGCTCCTCGAGATAGGCGGCCTTGTCGGCGCGGCGCGTGTGCGCGAGCTCGGCCGACTCCGTGGGTGCATCGTCGGCCGCCTGCCGCTCTGCCTCCTGGCGATCGCGCTGGACCGCGCGGAGCTCCTGGGTCGTGGGCTCGTGCTCCTCCACCCTGGCTACGGCTCGTCGACCAGTCCGAGCGCCTCGTCGATCCCGGAGATCTCGATGACGCGTGAGACGGGGCTGTCGCGCGGCGGGCGCACGACGCGCAGGTCGCCACCGGTCTCGCCGGCCAGCTGGTGGGCGGCGACGATCGTCCGCACACCGGTCGAGTCCATGAAGGTCAGCTCGCGAAGGTCCAGCACCACCGACCGGTCTGCGGTGCGGACCGCGGAGAGGACCTTGTCCTCCAGCTCGGGCGCGGTGGCGAGGTCCAGCTCGCCACGGGGGGTGAAGGTCACGCGGTCGTCGCCGGAGTCGACGTCGAGCTCGAAGGGAGGGACATCCATGGTCATACGCGGCGCGAGGATACCGTGGAGTGCCGCATGCGGACGTCCATCACAGCACTTGTGGCCGGCCTCGCGCTCCTGTCCGCCGCCCCGGCGGCCGCGCGCACGGCGCAGCCGCTGGTGGACCTGGTTCCCCAGACGACGGCGCTGGCCGACGTGGTCGGTGCTCCCGCGGCATCCGGCCGCGCCGCCGGCAGCTCCCCCGCGGTCGCGTACTCCGCCGCCGACGGCCAGTCGGTCAGCGTCCGCTTCTCCGCCAGCTACGAGCCCGACCCCGCGATCGCGCAGACCTACGTCAACTTCCTCGGGAGCCTGACCCACGGTCCCGAGCTGCGACGGCTGAAGATGTTCATCGCGACGCCAGATGAGGTTCGTGATTATTGCGGAGGTGTCGAGGGGACGCTCGCCTGCTACGACCCGAGCACCAGCCGCATGACCGTTCCGGGCGAGCAGACGAGCACCGCCGGCGAGGGCGTGACGACCTCCTACGTCATCGCGCACGAGTACGGCCACCACGTCGCGCGCTGGCGCACCAACGCCCCGTTCGACGCGCTGAACTTCGGCCCGAAGTACTGGTCGTCCTACGAGCAGGTCTGCCTGAACACCATCAAGGGCCGGCTCGTTCCCGGTGACGAGGGCGCCAACTACCTGGCCAACCCCGGCGAGGCGTGGGCCGACACGTTCGCGCACCTCGCCTACCCCGACGTCGGCTGGCAGTTCATCCCGCTGCTGCGCCCCTCGCAGGCGTCCAAGGCCGCCGCCTTCCGCGACGTGATCACGCCGTGGACCAAGTCGCGGACCAGGGTCTTCCACGGCCGCTTCGCGCCGGGCCGCTCGCGCACCGCCGCCTTCGCCGTGCAGCTGCGCCTCGACGGCACGCTGACCATCAAGCTCGACGGGCCCAAGGGCGCGAACTTCGATCTCGCCGTCTCGTCTCTGGGCCGACGCGAGGGCGGGACCAGGGGCCCGACCGCGAGCGACCGGCTGCGCGTCCGCTACGCCTGCCGCGAGGTCGACAGCGAGAAGATCAGGATCAAGGTGCTGCGCCGCCACCGCTTCGGGGCCTTCACGGCCACCGTGACCTACGCGGGCTGAGCGAGCGCGTCCTCGCGGTCATAGCGCGCCAGCGCGGGGAAGGCCAGGCACACCAAGGCCGTCCCGGCCAGGCACGCCAGGCCGCCGGAGACCACCGAGAACCGCACGCTGACCGCCGCGGCCACGCCACCCGCCTCGATGTCGCCCAGCCGCGGGCCGCTCGTCACGACGAGCGAGAACACCGACGACATGCGCCCGCGCAGCGCATCCGGCGTGACGGTCTGGTTGATGATCGAGCGGCAGACCGCGCTGACGCTGTCGGCTGCGCCGGCCAGGACGAGCATCAGCGCCGCCGGCCACAGCGAGCCGACCAGTCCGGCGGCGGCGATGGCCAGGCCCCAGGCCACCACCGCGCCGATGACGATCAGGCCTAGCCGGCGGACGTGCTCGAGCCAGCCCGTGGTCAGCGCGGCAACGGTGGCGCCCGCCGACACGGCGGCGAAGAGCAGCCCGGTCCCCGCCGCGCCGGCGTGGTAGACGCTGACCGCCAGCACCGGGAACAGCGCGCGTGGCATCCCGAACGTCATGGCCACCAGGTCGATGGCGAACGAGCCCATCAGCGCCTGGTTGCCGCGCACGAAGCGCAGCCCCTCGGCGATCGAGCGGCCGATCGCCAGGTGCTCGGCATCCGGGTCGCGCTGCGGGCGCTGCGGCCCCAGCGCCGTCACGGTCAGCACCATCGCCAGGCAGGTCACGGCGTCGACGGCGTAGGCGCCCTCGACTCCGGCGACCGAGATCAGCAGCCCGCCCAGCCCCGGGCCGATGACCATCGTCAGCTGGTAGAGCCCGAAGGTCAGGGCCAGCGCCGAGGGCATGAGCTTGGGCTCGACGAGGTTCGGGACGATCGCCGAGCGCGCGACGTTCTGCACCGCGCTCGCACCGGCCAGCAGCCCGCCCAGGACGTAGAGCAGCGCCACGTGCGGATCGCCGACCAGGGACACGACGCACAGCGCGCCGGTCAGCACCGCGAGCACGATCTGGTCGACGAGCAGCAGGGTGCGCCGGTCGACACGGTCGGCCAGCGCGCCGCCCAGCAGCGACATCGCCACCAGCGGCCCCAGCTCGGCGAGCCCCAGCAGGCCGGTCAGCAGCGGCGACTTCGTCTGCACGTAGAGCTGGTAGGGCAGCGCGACCAGCGTGGCCTGCGCGCCGAGGCCCGTGACGAAGTTGCCGAGCGTCAGCAGCCGCAGGTCGCGCGACGCGCGCAGCGGCGTGACGTCTATGGCGAGACGGCGAAGAACGGCTTACGAGCGCGCTGCGTACACCGACGCCTGGCCACCGACCAGGTTGACGATGTTGCCCAGCGCAAGGCTGCCGTCGGCCAGGTGCCAGCCCCAGCCCGGGTTCGGGCTCGGGACGAAGTCACGCGCGCCCTGCGACGCCTTGACCAGCAGGACATCGGCGCCGTCGGCGTGCGAGCACTTGGCCGTGTAGCGGCCCGGCGGGACGATCCACGGCGTGCTCGCGTCGGGCAGCGGCCCGATGAACGCGTTGACCGCGATGCCGAGCGTGCCGGGGAACGGCTTGTTGTAGACGTAGCCGTTGAGCACGCCCGAGCCGCCGGCCAGGTCGGCCGGGTTGGTGCACAGGACCTCGAGGCCCTTCACGTCGGTCTTGCCGTCGAGCCCGCGGCCGGTCGCGCGGCCGAAGGAGCTGTCCGCCGGCGGCGTCTTGTTGAACATCGAGTAGGCGATGACGCAGCCGATCTGGCCGGGCTTGCGGCAGGCGGGGATGTTGTCGAAGTCGCCGCCCTTGTCCTGGCCCTTCTTGACCAGGACGTTGCCGCCGAGCAGCACGGCGGAGACCATCCGCTTGCGCACGGCCGGGTTCTTGTCGATCTCGTCGGCGATCAGCTGGCGCAGGACGAAGCTGCCCTGCGAGTGGCCGATGAGCACGAAGCCGCGCCCGTGGTTGTCGTTCTTGAGGTAGGAGCGCCACGCGTCGCGGACGCCGGCGTAGGCGGTCGCGCGCGCCTCGGCGGTGATGCTCGTCGGATCGAAGATGCCGGCGATGGTCAGCTGCCGGTAGATCGGCGCGTAGATCTTGCAGTCGGTCTTGAAGCGCTGCGCCTGCTGCTGGGCGATGGCGATCTGCTCGGGATCGGTCGAGAGGTCGGCGTTGGCGCCCGGCTGGCTGCTGACCGTCGGGTAGACGTAGAAGCAGTCGACGGCCTGGTCGGTCCGCGCGGCCGTCCGCTCCTCGCCGACGACCTCACCGTCGGTGTTGATGATCGAGGCGGTCAGCGATCCCGTGCACGGGTTGTCGACCATGCCCGGGCGGCACAGCCAGTCGAAGCTCTTCGCGCCGGCCGACGGAGCGGCGGCAGCGGCGGCGAGCAGGGCGAGGAGCACGAGGCGGTGGCAGCGCATGGGGCGAGCGTATTGTCTCGGCCCCTCGTGCTCCAGCTTCCTCCCGACGAGCTGCGCCAACTTGGCTACCGGATCGTCGACGCGATCGTCGCCCACGGCCAGGAGCTGCCGGACGGCGCGCCGCTGCAGACCGGCTCGCCGGCCGACCTGCAGGGGCGGCTGGCCGGTCCGCCGCCGGACGGTCCGGGTGATCCCGGCGCCGCGGTCGACACCCTGCTGCGCGACGTGCTGCCGTTCATGCAGCACGGCGACCACCCGCGCTTCTTTGCCCGCGTGCCGAGCCCCAGCAACGGCGTGTCGGCGCTGGGCGACGCGCTGGCCTCGGGCTTCAACGCGTTCGCCGGCTCGTGGGTGGGCGGCAGCGGCCCGGCCGCGCTCGAGCTCGTCGTCCTCGACTGGCTGCGCGGCTGGTGCGGTCTGCCGCCCGAGACCGAGGGCGTGCTGGTCAGCGGCGGCTCGGTGGGCAGCCTGACGGCGCTGGCCGCCGCGCGGGAGGCCATGGCGCCCGGTGCGAGGGCGTGGTGCTCGGACCAGACGCACTCGTCGGTGCTGCGAGCGCTGCGGCTCCTCGGGGTGGACCACGAGGTCCTGCCCACCGGCACGGACTTCCGCATGTCGCCCGACGACATCGGTGACGAGCCGGGCATCGTCATCGCCACCGCCGGCACGACGAACACCGGCGCCGTCGATCCGCTGCCCGCGCTCGCCGCGCTGGCCCGCGACCGCGGCCACTGGCTGCACGTCGACGGCGCCTACGGCGCGCCCGCCGTGCTCACCGAGCGCGGCCGGGCGGCCCTGGCGGGCATCGAGCACGCCGACTCGCTCGTCCTCGATCCGCACAAGTGGCTGTTTCAGCCCTACGAGATCGGCAGCGTCCTGGTCCGCCGGCCCGGCGCGCTGGAGCGCACGTTCACCATGTTCCCCGAGTACCTGCGCGACGTCGGCGTCGCCGGCGACGAGGTCGCCTTCCGCGACCGCGGCCCGCAGCTCAGCCGCGGAACGCGCGCGCTCAAGCTCTGGCTCTCGCTGCAGGTCTTCGGGCTCGACGCGTTCCGCGCGGCGATCGACCGCGGCATCGATCTCGCCGAGCGGGCCGCCGAGCTCATCGATGCGACGCCCGGCTTCGAGGTCGTCACGCCGCCGAGCCTGGCCATCGTCTGCTTCCGCGTCCCGGGCGACCCCGACGAGCTGGCGCGCCGCGCCGTCGCCGACGGCTACGTGGTGCCCAGCACGACGGTGCTCAAGGGCGAGACGGTCCTGCGGCTGTGCACGATCAACCCGCGCACGACCGATCAGGAGATCGCCGGGTCCGTCGCTCGGCTGGCCGAGCTGGCCTCCGCCTGACGCAGCGCCCCCGCGAGCCCCAGCAGGACCCACGTCAGGGGATCCTCGAGGAAGGACGCGTAGACGAGCGTGTGGACGACCAGCGCGCAGAACGTCGCGGCGATGGCGATCCGCGTGAGGGCCGCCGCGGGCGGCGCGCGCTCGCGGGCCGCGGACCGCAGGCCCCCGCCGAAGACCATGACGAACGCGGCGATGAGCAGCAGGACGTAGCCGATCAGGCCGATGACGCCCTGCTCGGCGGCGACCGTGATGGGGATCGTGTGGGAGATCGCGGCGACGCGCTTGGAGCGGATGTTCTCGCGCTCGCGGTAGGTGTCCTCGAAGGCGCCCGAGCCGTACCCCCACACCGGGCGGTCGGCGAACATCCCGGCGCCGCCGCTGATGAGGTCGGCGCGGCCGCTGGTCGCGGCGTCGATGGCCGACGAGCCCTTGCCCTTGAGGTTGATCGTGTCGGGGCTTATCAGCGCGACGCCGACGCCGACGGCGATGCCGGCCAGCGCGATCGCCACCACCGGCCACGCCTTCCAGCGCAGCGCGGCGAGGACGGCGAGGCCGACGAGCAGGGCGGCGAAGCTCGACTGCGACAGCGACAGCACCAGCCCGGCCCACAGGACGGCCAGCGCCAGGGCGATCAGGGTGCTGTCGCGACCGCGCTCGCTCCACAGCAGCCGCGTGGCCAGGACGATCATCGTCAGCGCCAGGAAGCGGCCGTAGATGTTGGGGTCGAAGAACAGCGAGTTGACCCGGAAGTACGGCTTGATCTCGTTGGCCGACAGGACCTTGGCGTTGGAGATCAGCAGGTGTCCCGTCGCGAACTCCAGGAACCCGATGGCGGCGAAGAACAGCGAAAGGCCGACGACGACGTAGAGGCAGCGGACGAGCAGCTCGCGGGTCCAGGCGATCTGGCGCATGAGCCGGTAGAGCAGTGCGAAGGGCACGTAGAAGAAGCAGACGTTCTTGACGGCCTGCTCGATGTCGCTCGTGTAGACGGCCTGCAGGGCGTAGAGGATCAGGACGCCGGCCAGCACCTGGTCGAGGCGGCGCAGCGGCTTGGGCGGCGCGCCGTCGGGCGGGCGGTCGGCGGTGAAGGCGAGGGCCAGGCAGCCGGCGATCGTCACCGCGTAGAGCGGGACCAGGAGGTTGGCGGTGCTGCCCCCGAGGCTCAGCGGCACCCTGAAGGGCAGGGCGGCGAAGACCAGCAGCCCGAGCCAGGTGGGGCGCCGGCGGACGAGCAGCACGAGGCCGGCGAGGACCACCACGGCGAGCAGTGCGCCGGCCCCGGCCACCGCGGGGCGCGAGGAGACCTGGTCGGAGACGCGGTCGGCCACCAGCGGCCCCAGCGCGACGCCGGCGAGCACGAGCGCGGCGAGCATCGTGCGGGCGCGGGCGCGCGGCGCGTCGATGAGCAACGCGGTACCGGCGGCCCCGGCAGCGCCCAGGCTCGCGGCGCCCTCGACGAAGGCTTCGACCGTCAACGCGGCGCGGGCGAGCGGGTTGCCACGGGGTGAACCTAGCGGTCCGGGCGGCGCGGGAGGGGCTGGGGCTGGCGGTACTGTTCGCCCGCGATGGCCTCGCGGCGCCCGGTACTTCGTGCGGTGCTGCCGCCCCTCCTGGTGATCGTGGGCGTGGCGGCGCTGATCGCGCTCGTCTATTCGCCGTGGTACCTCAACTACGACACGCGCTACGCCCTGGACTGGGCGCGCGACCTCGCACACGGGTTCTCACCCGA
The DNA here is from genome assembly GCA_045805505.1 of Solirubrobacteraceae bacterium. Classification (GTDB taxonomy): domain Bacteria; phylum Actinomycetota; class Thermoleophilia; order Solirubrobacterales; family Solirubrobacteraceae; genus BP-464. The sequence continues at coordinate 164,885 of JBJMLA010000072.1, read as the reverse complement.
GTACGAGGCGCCGTTCGCCCCCACTCCGCATCCGGGCTGGAACGCGATCGCGATGCTGGCGCTGCCCTTCGGCGAGGCGGCCGACGACGTCATGGCCGGCGTCGTGCTGCTGTCGTTCGGCGCCGTGATCTGGCTGGTCTACCGGCTGGGCGAGGAGCTGTTCAACCGGGGTGCCGGCGTCGTGGCTGCGCTGATCGTCCTGACCCGCGCGGCCATGCTGCGTGACGTCGTCCTGGCCTACCTCGACGTCAGCTTCGGCGCCCTGATCCTGCTGGCCGTGCTGCTGGAGGTCCGGCGGCGCCGGCGCAGCGCGGCGGTCCTGGGCGTGCTCGCGCTGGCGGGCCTGCTCCGACCGGAGGCGTGGGTGCTCGCCGCGCTCTACCTCGCCTGGCTGTGGCGCGGCCTCGACGGGCGCGATCGCGTGCGCTACGCGGCCCTCGTGCTGCTGGCGCCGGCGATCTGGTTCGCCTCCGACGCGATCATCACCGGCGATCCGCTGCACTCGCTGCACGGGACGGCCGCGCTGGCCGAGGAGAACGAGCGGCGCCGGTCGCTGGGTGACGTGCCGTACTGGACGGTCCAGTACCTCGGCTACACGCTGCGCCTGCCGGTGCTGATCGGGGTCGTCGCCGGGGTCTGGTTCGCGTGGCGGCGATGGATCGCCGGCGCGCACGTGCCGCTCGTCGTGGCCGGCCTGCTGATCGCGGGCTTCGCGGCGGGTCCGATCTTCGGGCTGCCGCTGATCGGCCGCTACATGCGCACGCCGTCGATGCTGCTGGCCGTCTTCTACGGCGCCGCGTGCCTGGGCTGGCTGTCGCTGGCCCCGTCGACGGCGCGGACGCGCTGGGCGGTCCTGGGCGTGGTCTGCCTGGCGCTGTCGCTCGTCTACATCCCGCCGACCGCAGAGCGGCTCGACGGCCTGAAGGGGCGCCGCGACCGCGAGGTGCGCTTCTATGACTCGCTGCGCTCGCTCGCCGAGTCGGCGCCGGTCAAGGTGGCCTTCGCGCGCTGCCCGTCGGCGACGGCCTCCGATCACCGGCCCGTGCCCTACCTGCGCTGGTGGCTCGACGGCGATCCGGGGTCGGTCTCGACGATCGAGGACCACGCGAGCCCGCCGCGGGCGCTGTTCGTGACGCCGCGCCCGTCGCACCTGCAGCGGGTCTCCTACGGCAGCGAGCGGCCGTCGCCGAAGCTGCCGCCGGGCTATGCGCTGCTGGCCGCCAACCGGCACTGGAAGGTTGGTATCACCAGGGCGTGCTCCTCCTGAAGCGCCTGCTGCCGCTCGTCCTGGTCGCCCTGACCGCCCAGACCGCCACGGCGGCGACCCCGCGCTGCTTCGGCGCCCCGTCCGCCGCCGGCTGTCGCAACCCCGCGCTCGACACGACGGTCACGCCGACGCCGGCGCAGGCGCTGCAGCTGCCCAACGCGCCGTGTGAGCCCGTGGCCTTCGGCGTGCCGTTCGTCTGCACGTTCGGGCGCCCGCGCGGCGAGGGCGCGCGCAACGTCGCGCTGATCGGCGACAGCCACGCCGTCCACTGGCGCGCGGCGCTGGGGCCGGTGGCGCTGACCCGCGGCTGGCACGGCTCGTCGCTCACGCGGGCGGGCTGCCCCTACTCGACCGTTGCGCCGATCCTGCCGCCGCGGCTGCTGCCCGACTGCCTGGCCTGGCGGCGGACGATCCCGCGCTGGCTGGCCCGCCACCGCGAGGTCGACACCGTGTTCGTCTCCGAGCACCGCGTCCGCACGGCCGGCGGCCTGCGGGCGCAGGAGCGCGGCTACATGCGGGCGTGGCAGAACCTGCCGCGCAGCGTCACGCGCATCGTGGTCATCCGCGACACGCCGGGCAGCGGCTCGGCGACGCGCGCGTGCGTGAACCGGGCGATCATCGCCGAGCTCGACGCAGGCGTGGAGTGCGCGATGCCGCGCTCGTCGGTGCTGCACGCCGATCCCGCGGCGGCCGCGGCGCGGCGCGCACATTCGCGGCGCATCGTGCTCGTCGACATGACGAAGTACTTCTGCGACGCCACCCGCTGCTTCCCGGTGATCGGGGGCGCGCTCGTCCACAAGGACAACACGCACATCACCGCGACCTACGGCGCGACGATCGCACCGTTCCTGGGCCGGCGGCTGACGAAGCTCGGGGTCTAGAGCCCGTCGAAGAAGGCCCGGTGTGACCGTCGTGGTCGTGGCCCAAGCCGGGGGGTCGACGATTCCGAAGGGAATCCGTACGGATTTCCGAGGGATCGGCGGGCGCCCGGCGTCGGGATCACGGCCGCGACGGGTGCGCCGGAGTTCTTTGACGGGCTCTACACGTCGTCCATCGTCACCGCGTCCTCCTCGACACCGAGGAACGCGGCGTAGGAGTCCACGACCTGCTGCGGCTCGCCCTGCATCCGCAGCTCGCCCTTGTCGAGCCAGATGGCCTGGTCGGCGAGGTCGACGATCGAGCCGAGCGAGTGGCTGACCAGGACGATCGTGCGGTCCTGCTTGCAGAGCTGGCGCATCTTCTTGAACGATTTGCGGCGGAAGCGCGCGTCGCCGACTGACAGGGCCTCGTCGATGATGAGGATGTCGGGCTCCATGTTGACCGCGACCGAGAAACCGAGGCGGCCGTACATGCCGGAGGAGTAGGTGCGCATGGGCATGTCCATGAACTCCTCGAGCTCGGCGAAGGCGACGATCTCGTCGTAGCGCTCCTTGAGGACCTCGCGGTTGAGGCCGGCGGCGAGGCCGCCGAGCATCACGTTCTCGCGCCCGGTGAGGTCGCGGTTGAAGCCGACGCCGAGCGACAGCAGCGTGCTGACGCGGCCGACGACCTCGATGCGGCCGGAGACCGGCGGCAGGATGCCCGCGACGGTGCGCATCAGCGTCGACTTGCCCGCTCCGTTGGCCCCCATCACGCCCATGACCGCGCCCTTGGGCACGTCGAAGCTGACGTTCCTGACCGCCTTGATCTCGCGGTAGCCGTTGGTCTGGCGGCGCGTCAGGCGGCCCTTGAGCGTCGGCTTGCGATCGAGCGGCGTGCGGTAGGTGACCGACACGTCCTCGACGCGGATCGCGAACTCAGAGGCGGACGGCAAAGTCGCGCTCCCTCGACATGAAGAACAGCCCGCCGACGATGACCAGGCCGACCGCCCAGGCGGCGCCCACGGCCCACACGGCCGCGCTGGGGGCCTTCCCTTCGATGAGCACGTCCGACCACCCCGTCAGCAGCGCGCCGATGGGGTTCAGCCAGATGAAGATCTTGTACTTCTCCGGCATCTCGTCAGCGAAGTAGAGGATCGGAGAGAGGTACAGCCACAGGCGCAGCATGTACGGCAGGAACTGCGCGAGGTCGCGGAAGTAGACCTGCAGCGTCGAGACGAACATCGACAGGCCGGCAGCGACCAGCGTGAAGAGGAGGATCAGCGGAAGCACGAGCAGGAGGTTCGCCGTGATCGGCAGGCCGGTCGCGACGTCGATGACCGCGAAGATCGCCAGCGTCGGCAGGAAGCGCAGGAAGTGGCCGATGACCGACGAGATCGGCAGCAGCAACCTCGGGAACGCCGTATTGAGCACGAGCCGTCCGCGGCGCGTGACGGTGCGCGCGCCCTCGCGGACCGATCCCGAGACGAAGTAGTAGGCGAAGATGCCGGCGATGAGGTGGGCGAGGAAGTCCGAGCCGCGCGACGGCCGCTTGCGGATGATGTCGACCAGGACGAAGTAGACGCCGGCCAGCAGCAGCGGGTTGAGGACCAGCCACATGCGCCCGAAGAACGTGTCGAGGTGCTGCGAGCGCATGTTGGTGCGCGCGAGCTCGAAGGCGAACTCGCGGCGGCGCCACAGCTCGCGCAGGTACGGGCCGATCGGCGGCAGCCCGACGCGGTGGGGCTCATAGACCTGGCGCTCCGCGGTGAACTCGTCGGGACGGCGGCTTTTCTGCCCGCGGGCAGGGGGTGTCGAGGTCTCCGCAGCGATGCGCTGGAGGCTAGCGGTGGGCCCGCGTCAGAGGACCGGCGGACGGCCCGCGCGCGTCATCGCCCACAGCGTGCGGGCGCGCAGCCGGCGGCGCGGGCCGCAGGACTCGCGCAGCCCGGCCCGGTAGCCGTCGAGCGCGGCGGCGCGCAGCTCGCGGGTGCGCAGGCCGGGCAGCGTGCGCAGCGCGAAGCTCGCCACGAACAGGATGCCCAGCGGCAGCGGCAGGTTGCGGCGCGCGAGGAACACGCGGTTGCGCGCGGCGTAGCGGACCGAGTAGCCGTGGCGCTCGGCGGCCGGGCCGCGCGGCGGATGGGTGACCGACCGCTCGGCGGCGTAGCGCACGCGGTAGCCCGCATCGAGCACGCGCCAGGCCAGGTCGACCCCCTCGTGGACGAAGCGGAACTCCTCGGGCCAGCCCCCGACCTGCTCGAAGACGTCGCGGCGGATCGCCACCGCGCCCTCCCAGACCACCGTCACGTCCGAGGCCTCGCGCCGGTCCCCGACCCGCAGCCGCGGCACCCAGTCGCGCGAATACGCCTCGCCCTCGCTCGGCTCCACGCGTAGCTGGGCCAGCCCCACCAACCCTCGACCACCCTCAGAAAGGGGTCTGACCCCCAACGTGTTCCCAACAAAGGCCAGGGCGTCGTCCTCCACGAGAACGGCGTCGTCATCGAGGAAGAAGAGGAGGTCTCCGGTGACGTGCGGGACGCCGGCGTTGCGGCCGGCGGGGATGCCGCGGTCCTCTGGCTCGAAGTGGCCGCGGACGCCCGGTGGCAGGCCCGTGGGATCCCAGCCGTTGCCGACGACGACGATGTCGAGCTCGACGTCGCGCTGGCGCTGCAGCGAGGCCAGGGCCGCGGCGAGGAACTCGGGACGGTCGCCGCGCGTCAGGACGACGCAGCCGAACGTCATCGCAGGCGGTCGGAGGTGAGGATCGCGACGAGGCGCAGCAGGGCGGTCAGGGCGCCGGCGCCGACGAGAACCCACAGGAGCTCGTCGGTGAGGCCGGCCAGCGCCGCGATGACGGTGAGGATCGTGAACTCGACGGCGACGAACACGCGGTAGAACGGCGCGCGGGCGGCGAGCCGGCGGGCGGCGGCCAGCAGCGACGGGCGCGGGGCGACGACGTCGGCGCGGTCGGCGAGCTTCGGCATGCCGGTCTCGTGCCGGGCGACGGCGACGAGCGCGGACTCGCCCTTGATGATCAGCTGCAGGACTGCGGCGACCAGGCCGAGCACCGGCTCGCCCGCGCCCACACCCAGCCCGATGGGCAGCGCGGTCTCGGTCAGCCAGTGCCCGAGGCGATCGAGGTAGACGCCGACGGGCGACGAGATGCCCTTCCAGCGCGCGACCTCGCCGTCGGAGCAGTCGAGCAGGATCTGCGTCTGGATCAGCACGAGGGCGACGAGCGCCGTCCACACCTCGTCGCCCGCCGCCAGGACGCCGCCGGCCGCGACGCCCACGCCGATCATCAGCCACGTGACGGTGTTGGGGTGCAGCCCGAGCAGCAGCCGCGTCGCGTACGGCGAGATCCGGCGGACGTAGAGCCTGCCCGCCCAGTGCTCGCCGCTGTTGCGCTCGAAGATGCTCGGCGGCTGCGTGGCCGCCCGGAGCTCAGCGACCGAAGGCCTCGAGGAACGCGCCGACACGGCTGCGCACCTCCTCCTCGCCGAGGTCGAGGTGCTCGAGGATCGTGTAGCGGTCCGGGCGCGTGTTGGGCGCCTCGAGGACGGCGGCCGCGAACTGCTCCTCGGTCAGCCCGAGGTCGGCGGGCAGGCGCGGCATGCCGTGATGACGCAGGCAGGCGTCGATGGCGCCGGCGAGCTTCTCGTCCCCGCGCAGCCAGGTCGAGAACAGCGCCGCGGCGCCCGCGAGCTCGCCGTGGTTGGGCGTGCCGTCGGGGTAGAGGTGGTCGATCGCGTGGACGATCTCGTGGTCCGAGCCGCTGCACGGACGGCTCGAGCCGGCGGTGGCCATGGCCAGCCCGCTGAGCACGAGCGCGTCGGCCAGCGCGCCGAGGAAGTCCTCGTCGTCGATCGTGTCGGTGCGGTGCAGGATGGCCAGGGCCGCGGTCTGCGCGAAGGTCACGGCGACGCCGTCGACCTCCTCGCCGCGCTCGCGCCCGGCCAGCCGCCAGTCGGCGATCGCCGACAGGTTCGAGAGCGTGTCCCCCACGCCCCCGCGGCGCATCTCGGGCGCGCTGCGCCGGACGTAGTCCAGATCGACCACCACGGCGATCGGCATCTGCACGCCCAGCGACGTCTTGCGGCCCGAGTCCTCGTAGAGCGAGGAGACCGGCGACGCGATCCCGTCGTGGGCCAGCGACGTGGCCACCGCGACGAGCGGCAGCCCGCTGAGCGACGACGCGTACTTGGCGGTATCGAGCGTGCGCCCGCCGCCGATGCCGACGATCGCGTCGTAGAAGCCGGCCCGCAGCTCGCGCGCGAGCTCCATCGCGGTCTCGACCGACCCGCCGTCGACGTGCTTGATCTCGGCCTGCGGCAGCTGGCCGGCCAGCTTGCCGGCGATCTCCTCGCCCAGCCCGGGCCCCACGACGACCGCCACGTGCCCGCCGCTGGAGATCCGCCGGTCGGCGAGCAGCGGCGCGAGGGCGTCGATCGCCCCCGGCCGGATCTCGACGGCCAGCGGCGTCCCCACCATGCGGGTCAGCAGCGGCATCAGTACGTGGGCGCGATCTTCCGCGCCTTGGCGAGGTCCTCGTGGTTGTCGACCTCGACCCAGGACACGGGGCCGATCGGCGCCGCGAGGATCTTGCCGCCGCGGTTGGCCAGCTCCTGGAAGCCGTCCTCGTAGTACTGGCCGGGGTCGGTCTCCCAGGTTGTCTTGAGCGCGTCGGCCAGCGCGTCGCCGGCGTGGGCCTCGATCAGCGTCACGCCGATGTACTCGCCGGCGGCGGTCGACGGCTCGAGTGTCTTGTGGATGCGGTCGAGGTGGCCCGCGGGCGAGAGGTGGACCTTCATCTCCTCCTCGCCCAGGGACTTGACGTCGTCGACGGCGATGACCAGGTCGTCGTTGCCGCGGGCGGCGAGGACGGACTCCTCGACGCTCTGCGGATGGACGGTGTCGCCGTTGACCATCAGCACGCCCTGGTCGAAGTAGTCGCGGGCGTACCAGAGCGAGTACGCGTTGTTCCACTCCTCGGCCTTGGGGTTGAAGACCGTCTCGATCTGCAGACCGTAACGGCGCGCGAGGTCGTCCCTGCGGGCCTCGATCTTGTCGGCCTCGAAGCCCGTGACGATGACCACGGTGTCGAGCCCGACGCCCGCCAGGTTGCGCAGCGCGATGTCGAGGATCGTGTCCTCGCCGGCGACCGGCAGCAGCGTCTTGGGCAGGTTGTCGGTGTCGGGTTGCAGGCGGCGCCCGGCGCCCGCCGCGAGGACCATGCCGATCATGCGGCGTCTCCTTGGGTGTCGTCGTTTCGCGTCCAGCTCGCCACGGTGTCGGCGAGGAACAGGGCCCCGAGTATGCCGCCGAGGACGTAGAACCCGCCCGGAAGGGCGTCGAGCACGTAGAGGACGAACGCGATCACAAGCCTTCCGTCCCAGCCGCCGGTGGGCGACGTGGGCGGCCCGCCGCGGTAGCGCAGCGCGTAGACGAGGTCGTAATGGCGCAGCGCCAGTGGGGTCAGGACGGCCAGCGTGGCGGCGGGCGCCAGCCAGATCAGCGCCGCGTACTCGCCGGCGCGCAGCAGCGACGGGATGGCCCAGGCGAAGCGGTCTGCCTCGGTGTTCCCACCACGGGACAGGCCGCCGAGAAGGACGAGCCAGGCGAGGACGGCGGCCACGACCGCGTCGCCGCGCTCGCCGAGGCAGATCACGACGCCCAGCGGCAGCACCGCGAGCAGGAGCAGGAGCGACGGCGCGACCGGGTTCGCCCGTCCGAGGAGCTTGGCGAGCGGGCCGTCGTCGCGATAGATCAGCAGCGTCTTCATCGCAGCGACCTCAGCACGCGTCCGGCCAGGCCGTAGAGCGCGGCGACGACGCCCCAGGCCAGCAGCACGACGAACGTGGTGCGCGCGTCCCACAGCGCGGCGGTGAGCGAGATCGCGGCGAACCGCTCGCCGATCGGGAACACGACCATCCGCTTGATCCAGATCAGCCCGGGCACCTTGTCGATGCGCCGCCATCGCCGCAGCACCCCCGCCGCCCCTCCCGCCGCCGTCGAGTGGACAGTTGAAGGGCTGGGAGCCCGCGAAGTGTCCACTCGATGGTCGGGGGTGCCGTCGAAGGCCTGGTCGAGCGGGAGCTGGGAGACGGTCGTGAAGTTCTGGTGCTCGGTGGCGGCGAACGCGAAGTCGAAGCCGTGGCGGACGACCTGGAGCGTCAGCGCCGCGCCCGCCAGCGTCCAGACCGGATCGCCGGCGTGAGCCGCGCCGATGGCCAGCCCGGCGTAGACCGCCCACTCCTTGCCGCGATCGAACGTCGAGTCCAGCCATGCCCCGAGCGGCGTGAACGTCCGCGTGAAGCGGGCGAGCTGGCCGTCGACGCAGTCGAACGTGAACGCCAGCTGCAGCAGCACCGCACCGGCGACGAGCCCCCAGCGCTCCCCCGTCGCGAACCCAACCGCCGCGACCACGCCCAGGAGCATCGAGAAGCTCGTCACCTGGTTGGGCGTCAGACCGCGACGGGCGCACCAGCGCGCGATGTACTTCGAGTAGGGGCTGACGAAGAACGTCGTGAAGAAGCCGTCGATCGCCTTGACCGAGGAGTCCAGCAGGACCCGCTCCTCGTCGTGGCCCTCGACGTCGCGCTGCGCCTGCTCGAGCGCCGCGGCCCCGGCCGGCCGCGCCCAGAACAGCGCCCGTAGATCGGACTGCCCGACGTGGACGCCCGAGCGGACGAGGCCGACGAGCAGCAGCGCGATCGGGTCGCCGCCCAGGTCGAGGGCGGCGAGCTCGTCGACGGCGGCCAGCAGTGCGGTGCGATCGTCCGCGCGGACCTTGATGACGCCGAGGAACCACTCCGTCGGCGCCCCGATGGTGTGGAAGCCCGAGGCCGCCGACAGCACGCGGCCGCGCTCGGAGCGCAGCGGGAACGACCCCGGCCCGCGGTCCTGGCGGCTGCTGAGCACCGCGGTGCCGAGCCGCGGGTCGGCCAGCACGCCCGCCAGCGCCTCGCCCTGCGTGAACACGTCTCCGGAGGCGAGCACCAGGTCGCCGGCCGGAGCAGCGCGCACCGCCGCGGCGATCGCGGAGAACGCCGGGGCCACGACCCGCACCTCGTCGATGCCGAGCGCCCGCAGCTGCTCCTCGAGGCGACCTGCGCTCGCCCCCTCGATCAGCACCGCCGCCCTCATGAGCCCAGCTCCGCCAGCAGCGCTTCCCACTGCTCGCCGATCGCGTCGGCGCTGTACGCGCTCGCCTTGACCAGCGCGGCCTCCCCCATCGCGGCGCGCCGCTGCGGATCCTCGATCAGCTCGCGCAGCGCGGCGGTCATGCCGTCGACGTCGCCGTTGGGCACGAGCAGCCCGTCGCGGCCGTGGTCGATGATCTCCGCCGGCCCGCGCGGGCAGTCGAAGCTGACGACCGGAAGCCCCTTGCTCATCGCCTCGACGATGACCATCCCGAAGCCCTCGAAGCGCGAGCTCAGCGCGAACAGCGAGCCCTCGGCCATCGCCTCGCCCATGTGGCGGGTCGGGCCCATCAGGAAGACGCTGTCGTGCAGGCCGAGCTCGAGGATCATCCGCTGCAGCGAAGACTCCAGCGGGCCGGTCCCGTAGATCCGCAGCCGCCACTGCGGATGCTCGGCGGCGATCGGCGCGAACGCCCGGATCAACAGGTCAAAGCCCTTCTGCCCGGTCAGCCGCCCAGCCGCGACGAGCACCGGCGCGTCGCTCGCCGCGCGCCCGCCGCCCATCGGCGGCACCGCGTTGGGGATGCGCACGAGCCGCGCCTCGGAGTCGCCGAGCAGCGCGGTGTAGTCCGCGCGGTCGTGCTCGGTGAGCACCGTCAGCGCGTCGAGGCGCCCGTAGTGGCGCCGCGCGTCGGCATCGAGCCGCGGCCGGTGGGCCTCGATGTTCATGTGCTCCTGCCCGACGACGGTGACCCCGGGCGGGCACAGCCGGGCCGCCAGCAGGTTGAACGCCGGCCGCGTGGCGACGAGCACCCCCGGCGGCTGCGAGCGCAGGAAGCGCACGAGCTGCACGTCGGTCCACAGGCTGCACATCGGGTGCGCGTAGTCCTCGGGATGGACCAGCACGCTGGGCAGGCGCCGCAGCAGGCCGCGCACCGGTCCGCGCCCGCGAGCACGCGGTCGCTGGTCGTCGATCACCGAGACGTTCAGTCCTGCGGGGAAGGGCAGCCGCGGATGGCGGCGCAGCCGGACCACGCTGACGATCTCGACGCTGCGCTGCTTGCGCAGCTGATCGACGACGGTCATCGTCGTGCGGATCGTCCCGCCCAGGCCGTAGGCGTGCAGCAGCAGCACGCGCATGTCGGCGGTGTCGCGCGACGGGTCGGGCCGCCGGCGCCCGTGCCACAGCCAGGACACGACGGCCAGCGCCGCGCGATGGGCGAGCACCGCCGCCCCGCCCAGGATCCGGCGCTGCGCCGACTCGGCCACGGGCTCGTCGCCGAGCACCCGGCCGGTGTCGCCGGCCAGCGCCAGCGCCGCCGGCGGTCCCGTGCGCACCACGAGCCGGTCCTCGGCGTCGTAGGCCGGCCGCGCCGATCCGCCGCTGACCGCGAACGCCGGGAAGGCGACGATCGTGTCCTTGCCGACCATCCCGTCGAGGTGCGCCGCCAGCGGCAGCTGCTCCTCCCCGGCCTCGAGCTCGGCGCGCAGCTCCTCGACCGCCTCGCCGGCCCGCAGGCGCTCGCGCGGCACGCGCGCCACGAAGCCCCCGTCGCCGGTCTCGGCGTCGACGATCACGTCCCACCCCGCGCCGCCGGTCAGCCGCAGCCGCGCCGTCGCGGGCGCCGCGCCCACCACGCGCCCGGACAGCACGAGCGCGTCGTCCTCGACCGTGAGCCGCTCGAGCTCGGCGTGCGGGCCGAGCGCCTGGACCTCGACGAACAGCCGCGTGTTCTTGGCCCGCCGGGGGCGTACCCGGAACGGTCCCGCCGCGCCCGCGATCACCCGCGGGGGGCCGAGCCGCCGGCCCGCCGGGGTCTTCAGCGGCCGCGGCGACTCACGGTCGCGGCGCAGCAGCAGGTCCCAGCGCGCGAGCTCCCCGGTGGCGGGCGCCAGATCGCGCAGCGGCACCATCGCCTCGGCGCCCTGCTCGCCCGCGTGGGCCATCGGCACCCGGTGCCGCTCGCCCGTCGCCCGGTTGCGCAGCACGAGCGTGAGCTGCGCCTGTTCCTCCTCGGGCCGCGGCCGGCCGGCGACGTGCAGCCAGCGGCCGTCGACCACGGTGACGACGCGGACCCTCACCGGCGCGCCGCCCGCTTGACGGCCCGGGCCAGCCGCGGCATCCGCCGCGCCAGCGCGAGCCCGGCGGCACGTCCGCTCGTCGTCCGCACGCGGGCGCTGCCGTCGGGGGCGACGCGCGTGGCGACCGGCAGGCCCCCGACGCGCCTGAGCACGCCGTCGCCGACGAAGCCGCCGACGTTGAGCACCACCGGATGGTCGTAGTCCCCGGGCGCGAGCGGCGCCCCGGCCGCCGCCGTCCGCGGATCGAGCGTCGCCTCGACCTCCGCGAGGACCTCGCCGTCCTCGAGGCGCGGGCGGACGGTCGCCGGCAGGACGTCCTGGCTCATGCTGTCGAGTGACCGCACGAGCACCTGCGCCCACGTCCCGTCCGGCGAGGTCACGTCGAGCGGCTCGTCGCCGGCCCGCAGGCGCAGCGTCGCGCGCAGGACCGTGGCCTCGCCCACCCGGCGCGCGTCGTCGAGCGAGGCCTCCACGCGCAGCTCCTTCTCGTAGCGCGCCTGGGCGAGCACCGCGTCGAAGTCGCCGGCCCGCACCATCGCCGCGCGCCGGCGCTCGTTGACCGGCAGCCGCTCGTCGAGGTGCTCTCCGAAGCGCTCGAGGACGATCGAGCGGACCTCGTCGAACGCAGCGCGCTGCCACTCCGGCGGGCGCGTGGTCAGCGCCGAGCGCGATCCGCCGACGCGGCCCAGTGTCTTGGCCCGGTACCAGCGCAGGTAGAGCTGGTCGCGGAACGGCCCGGGCTCGGTGTGCTCGTCGACGATGTCGAGCACCTCGCGCACGGCCGCGTAGTAGGCGACCGGATCCCACGGTGCGCCGGACGAGGCGTTGTCGTCGCCGCGGCGCATCCAGTGGTAACAGGGGTGGTCGGCCAGCACGGACACGCAGTCGGTGGCGAAGTAGGCGCGCAGGACGAAGACGTGGTCCTCCAGGCGCCGGCGCCCCTCGGGGAAGCGCAGCCCGTGGGCGTCGAGGAACGCGCGCCGGAAGAGCTTGTGCGGCGAGAGCAGCGCGACGAGCGGCGCGTCGCGCACCGAGACCGCATGCCGGTTCTCGCGGAACAGCCCCGGCGGGACGTACTTGCCGTGTCCGACGACCTTGCCGATGACGATGTCGGCCTCGTCGGCGACCGCCATCGCGTGCATCCGCTCGAGCGCCTCGCGGTCGATCCAGTCGTCGTTGTCGACGAAGTAGACGAACTCGCCGCGCGCCATCTCGAGGCCGACGTTGCGGGGCCGGCCGGGCCAGCCGGAGTTCTCGATGTGCTCGACGCGGACGTGCTCGTGCTCGGCGGCCAGGGCGTCGAGGCGGGCCGGCGTGGCGTCGGTCGAGCCGTCGTCGACGTAGATCACCTCGTAGTCCGCATGCGCCAACGACTGGTCGAGCAGCGATGCGATGCACTCCGAGATGTTCTCGCCCGGGTTGTAGACGGGAACGATGACGCTGACCTTGACCACCCTGCGCGCGACGATAGCCGCCGCCCTGCTGTTCGCGGCCCTCACCGCGACGGCGGGCGCCGCCACCCGCGGCCCCTGCGTCGTCGGCCAGGCCAGGCCGACGTGCTGGGTCTGGAGCGGCCACGCGGTCGGCGCGCCCGACGGCGACACGCCCAACATCGCCATCGAGGGCTCGGCGCCGCGGCACGTCCGCATCACCGGCATCCAGGCGATGGAGGGCCGGGAGTGCCACGGGCCGTCGACCACCGCGCGCCTGAACCGGCTGATCGACGCCGCCCACGGCCGCGTCCGGCTGGCCGCCCGCAGCGCCTCGTCGTCTTCGATGGGACGCCCGCGCCGGTCGGTCTCCGGGCTGATCGGCGGGCGCTGGGTCGACTTCGGCCGGGTCCTGCTGCGCGAGGGCTACGTCCTGTGGGACCCCAACCCGGTCGAGGACGCCTGGAACCGCGGCTACAGCGCGCTGGCACAGCGCGCCGCGGCGCGCGGGCGCGGACTGTGGAACCCGCGCGCGTGCGGGATCGGCCCGAAGCAGTCGGTGAAGCTGCGCCTGTTCGTGCAGTGGGACGCCGACGGCGACGACACCGTCAACCGCAACGGCGAGTACGTCCGGGTCGAGCACCGCGGCAGCGGCGGGCCGGTCTCGCTCTACGGCTGGTGGATCCGCGACTCCGCCCTGCGTCGCTACACGTTCCCCAGGAGCGCCGTGCTGCGGCGCGGGCAGTCGGTGACGCTGCACATGGGCGGCGGGCGCCACACGGGCTCGTCGTTCTACTGGGGCCAGCCCAGCTCGGTCTTCGAGGCCGTCGACAACCCCCGCTCCCCGGCGGTCGGGATGGGCGACGGCGCTTACCTGTTCGACCCGCAGGGCGACTTGCGCGCGGCGTTTCAGTACCCGTGCCGCCGGCGCTGCCGCAACCCCGCGCGCACGCGGGTGCGCCTGACCGTCCACAACGAGCACGCCGACGAGTACGTGCTGATCCGCAACGTGAGCTCACGACCGGTCGACCTCGACGGCCAGGTGGCCAAGACGTCGATGCAGCGCAGCTTCGACTTCGGCGCCCGCGGAGTGCTGAGCATGCTGTGGCCGGGCGAGACGCTGCGGCTCGACACCGGCGGTGATCCCGCCGACGACAGCCGCCTGCACCGGCACTGGGGCCTGAGCCCGCCCGTCCTCGACGACCGCAGCGGCGCCGTCGCCCTGCGCACGCTGACCGACCTGCTCACGGCGTGTCAGCGCTGGGGCAGCGCGGCCTGCCCGGGCGGGTAGCCCCAGGCCTCACACAGCGAGCGCAGCCCGTCGGGCACGTGCTCGGGCACGGGTTCCGGCGGGTGGATGACGCCGGAGCGGATCTTCTCGGTCCAGTCGCCCAGACCGACCTTGTAGCGCCCGTGGTCGAACTGGTCGTAGGCGAGCATCTGCGGCTCGAACTCGACCTCGAGGAACTCGCAGATGCGCCGCAGCGTTGCCTCGGGGTCGCTCGTGAGCTCCTCGTAGCGCACGACGAGCCCGGGATAGGTCTGGCGCGCGCGCTCGAGCGCGTCGGCGTAGCGGCGGATCGCGCGCACGTTGTGCTCCTCGCTGTCCTGCGGCCGCGCCTCGGCGCGCGAGCGGGCGATCGAGGCGGGGTGACGCAGCAGGAACAGGAACCGGAAGTCGGGCCAGCAGCGGCAGATGCGCTCGGCGACGAAGACGTCGGTGGGCGTCTTGTTGACCACGCGGCGCTTGCCCGCCTGGACGACCTCGCGGTGCAGCAGCCGGTCCCACAGCAGGTACTCGAGGTGCTCGGCGTCGAGCGCGAGCTCCTCCATCGCCTTGGTCGCCGGCCCGTCCTTGACGGTGACGGCGAGGTCGCGCAGGTGCAGCTCGTGCGGCGCGTGCAGCTGCGAGTGGCTGTCGAGCAGGACGCGCAGCAGCGTCGAGCCCGAGCGCACCGAGCTGAGGATGAACGCGGGACGCTCGAGCAGCCTGTCGCCCGCGCGCGTCTCGGGCGTGCCGCGCGGAGCGGTGAGCACCTTCGCCCTCGTCAACTGGAGCCCGGTGGTCCGGCGCAGCCCGGCGTTGACGGCATCCTTCCAGCCCACGCGGTGATCCTAGGGCTGGCTCTTGCCGAAGGCGAAGGAGGCGTACGCGTCCTTGGCCTTGTCGAAGAAGTCCTGCTCGGCCGTGCGCTGCTTGCGGTGCAGGACGCGCCGCAGGCTCAGCAGCACGCCCTTGGTCGCGCCCGGATCGTCGGGGAACACGTAGGCGTCGCGGCCGAACACCCGGCGTCCGGCCGGCGTTCGCGCACCGAAGCCGATCTGGTAGCCGGGCTGATCGCTGATCCGCGCCTTGCCCTCGTCGTAGACCTCGACATCGCCGTAGATCTCCTGCAGCTCGTGCAGGCGCCGCTCGGCGAGGATCGGCAGGTAGCCGCCGACCACGTCGCCGCGGGCGTAGGACGGGACCTCGATGGGACGCACGGTGATCGCCACGGCGATGCGCTTGCGCCGGCCCACGAGCCGCGCCAGCTCGCCGTCGCGCGGCCGCGCCTCGCGCAGGATCGACGGCGCGTAGACGAGGTTGAACACCGGCGGCCCGTCGGCGACCAGCGTCGCGCGGTCGCGCAGCGAGGCGATCAGCAGCCATGCTCCGACGGCGGCCAGGGCGAGCACCGCGGCGCCGATCCCCATGGTCCGGCGCGAGACACCGCGCGCGCCCAGCAGCGCCGGCAGGCTGGGCCCGAACTCGGGGCGGACGGACACGCGGCGAGTCTAGGACGCGGGGCCGGCTCGGTAGGGTCGGCTGGTGATCGTGCGCGTCCTCCCGCTGGCCGCCATGCTGCTGCTCGCGGGCTGCGGCGGCTCCAAGCTCGACGGCGACAGCATCGCGAAGCTGATCGTTCCCGAGCTCGCCGACCGCGGCTACGGCGACGCGACGCTCGACTGCCCCGACGTCGACAACAAGGTCGGCACGAAGTTCACCTGCGAGATCTCGGATGCCCCACCGCTCACGAAGGTCGAAGGGTCCGTCGCCTCCGACGACCAGATCAACCTCGATCGGGTCTCCTAGGTCCCTGGCTGCCGCCCTGACCGCGGTGGCGGTCGGGCTGGCGGTGATCGACGACGGCGGCTTCTCCGAGGGCTCGCGGACGCGGTTCGCGGTCGTCGCGCTGCTTGCCGCGGCGGCGGCGACCTGGTCGGATCCGGCGCGGGCGCGGCGATTCGCGCGCCAGCCCGTGCCGGCGATCCTGCTCGTGCTCGCCGTCCTGGGGGCGATCTCGATGGCCTGGACGGTGGGCATCGCGCACGAGGCGCTGCACTGGGCCTTCGCGGTCGCCGGCTTCGCGCTGACCGCCTTCGCGAGCGCGATCCTCATCCGCGACCGCCGCGACGCCGCGTGGGCCGCGGCGCTGATCGCCGTGCTCGCCGTGGCGATGAGCGTCGTCGGGCTGGTGGCGGCGGCGATCGCCGACGAGCCCTACGCGCACCGCCAGGGCAAGGGCCTGTGGCGGCCCGCCGCGACGTTCCAGTACTCCCCGGCGCTCGCGCTGCTGATCGTCTCGGCGCTGCCGGGACTGATCAGCGGGCTCTGCCACGCCCGCCGCTGGTGGCAGACGCTCGCGGTCGCGCTCGGCGCCGCCATCGTCGGCGCCGCGCTGTCGCTGACCGACAGCCGCACCCAGATCGCCTTCGCGCTCGTCGCGGGCGCGACGGCGCTGTGGCGGCCCGAGCGCCTGGTCGGCGCGTCCCGGCGCGAGGTCGGCGCGGCGCTCGCGCTGGTGGCCGCGGCCGGTCTCGGCGCCTACGCCGTGGCCGGCGGCTATGTCCCGCTGCGCCCGCCGCCCGACGGCACCGCGCGGCTGCTGGCGATCGCGGCGGTCGTGGCCGGGGCGGCGCTGGCCTGGACCCTGCTGCGCGCCCGGCTGGCGCCGGCGGTGCTCGCGGCGCTCCTGCTGGCCACGGGCACCGCCGGCGCGATCGCCAAGCCGACGCCGATCGAGCAGCCCACGACGCTGGTCGTCAAGGCCCCGGCGGGCGCCCCGGCGGCGGGGCCCGCGGTGCGCCACCCGATCCGCGACAAGCTGCTGCACGGGCGGCTGCACATCTGGGGCGAGGCGGTCGAGACGTTCGCCGACCGGCCGCTCTACGGCGGCGGGGCGGACTCCTACTGGTTCGCCAGCGCCGACCACCAGGGGATCAAGACCGTCTTCTACGCGCACGAGCTCCCGCTCGAGCTGGCCGCGGAGCTGGGCATCGCCGGCCTGCTGCTGGCCCTGGGCCTCTACGGCACCGCGGGACGGGCGATCTGGCGCGGCCGGGCCGGGCCGGCCGAGTGGCTGCTGGGCCCCGCCGCGGCGGCGTTCCTGGCCGCCAACCTGGTCGACTGGCCCTGGCATCTGGCCGGCTCCGGTGCGGTCTGGGCGCTCGCGCTCGGAGCAATGATCGGAACCTCAGGCGCAACTCAGGACCGCCACTAGGGTTCTCGCGAGCATGTCAAGGAGCCAAGGAGATCGAATGACCACGCCCCGGAACCGCCTGCTCGCGGCCGTCGCCACGTGCGCCGCGCTCGCCGTCCCCGCGCTTGCTGCCGCTCCTGCGTCGGCGGCCACCTGCGGCGGGCTGCCCAGCTACCCGAGCTCGAAGGGCGGCTACTTCACCAAGCTGACCGTCTCGGGCATCAGCTGCTCCGGCGGCAAGGCCGTCATGAAGGGCCACTACCGCTGCCGCACCAAGCACGGCATCAAGGGCAAGTGCCCCAGCTTCAACGGCTGGAAGTGCACCGAGACCCGCCAGTCGAGCTCGATCGAGTACAACGCCCGCGTGACCTGCAAGAAGAGCGGTCGCAAGGTCGTCTACTACTACCAGCAGAACCTGTAGGCCGCAGACGCCGCAGCCCGGGCGCTCAGCGCCCGGGCAGCGCGTCGATCTTGCGCAGCAGGAACGGCCCGAGCGTCGTTCCGAAGGTCAGGCTGATGTGCGTCGTGTCCTTGTGGACCAGCGCCCCGCCGACCACCGGGTAGCAGAGCTGCGCGCCGCAGAAGTAGTGCGTCATGTCGACCAGGTGGACCCGCGGGTCCGTCGCGCGCCGCGCCGCCGTCGCCGCCGGGTCGCTCTTGAGCGCCGACGCTCGCGGCACCGCGCAGACCTGGCCGAGCTCCTCGTGGCGCCGGCGCGCCTGCTCGATGCAGTCACCGGTGTGGGTCCGGTCATACGGGGTGTCGCGGATGACGATGATCCGCGTGACGCTCGCCGGCAGCGCCTTCCACGCGTCGAGATAGCCGCGGACCTGGACCTGGCGCTGACGCGCGCCCTCCGGGGTGACCACGCGCCCCCGGTGCTGGGAGAGCACCACGGTGCTGATCTCCGGCCGGTCGGCGATGAAGTCGATGACGTCTGAGTTCCAGTCCACGCAGCCCTGGCGGTCGGGGATCAGCGGCGTGGCCTGCGTGAACGGGCAGCTCGACCGCGTGATGGAGATGCCGTGCCAGTGATGGCGCGCCGCGACCGTCAGCATCGCCGAGCGCCAGTGCGTCGCGTGGCTGTCGCCCACCAGCGCGACGGTGCCCGTGGCGTCCTCGAGCGGCGAACCGAACGTGCAGCGGTAGGGCAGGTCGTCGGCCGGCACCGAGTCACACGGCGCGTTGGGGGCGTCGAGCGCGTCCTTCGGCGACGGCGTGACCGTGTAGAGGAGCTTGGGGTTCTCGCACGGGCGCTGTACGTCCCGCGACGCGGCGCCGAAGCAGCGCGGCGTCCCGGCCCCGCCCGCGTCCACCGCGGCGCCGGCGGCGAGGGCGACGAGCGCCAGGACGAGAGCCGACCGCAGGCGCGTCACCCCCGGCTAGACCTTGATGCCCAGGGCGCGGATCTTGCGCAGCAGGTAGGGCCCGAGCGTCTGGCCGAAGACCAGCGTGATGTGGCCCTCGTCCTTGTGCGTGAGCGCCCCGCCGACCACCGGGAAGCAGCTCGTGTCGCTGCACAGGAAGCTCGTCATGTCGACGAGCCGGACGCCCGGGACCTTGTAGAGGACGGCGGCCTCGGCAGCGTGGTCGCGCTTGAGTGCGCGCTTGCGCGGCAGCGCGCAGACCAGCCCGGCGTTCTCCTTCGCGCGCATGGCCGCGTTGACGCAGTCGGGCGTCTGGCTCGAGACGTACGGGGTGTCGCGGATGATCACGATGTGCCTGACGGTCTTGGGCAGCAGCTTCCAGGCGTCACGGAAGCCCTGGACCTTGGTGCGCCACTCGGTGCTCCCGGGCGGAACCACGACGTCGCCCGGATGCTGGGACATGAAGACCGTGCGGACCTCGGGATGGGCGGTGAACCAGCCGTAGACCTGCTGGCGCCAGTCCAGGCACTCCTGCTTGAGCTTGCCGGGCAGGACGGGCTCAGCCGCCGAGAACGTGCAGCCCGACCGGGTCATCGACACGCCGTGCCAGCCGTAGGTGTCGGTCACGGTCTCCAGCGCGCTGCGCCAGTGGGTCGCGTGGCTGTCGCCGACGAGCGCGATGGTGCCCTTGGCCTTCTCGAGCGGCAGGCCGAAGTCGCACTGGTAGGGCTCGCTGCCGGCGATGGGGTCACACGGCGCGTTGGGGTACAGCAGCGCGTCATCGGGCTTGGGGAAGACCTTGGTGTCCAGCGCCGGGTTGCGGCACGGATGGACCGTGTCGCGGCTCGGCCCGCCGAAGCAACGCAGCTTCTCGGGCGACGTCGCCGAGGCGACCGGCAGGAAGGTCGCGGCGGCCAGCACGGCCGCGACGAACGTGAGCAGCCGGACGCGCATCGAGGTCAGGATAGGCGGGGTCATCGGGGCTACCAACGCCTCCGGGGGCCCGGGGTTGCGCTAGCAGCGGACCGCGCTGGTGAACCGCGCGCCGCGCTCCGCGCGCAGCCAGGTCTCGAGCTCGCCGGCCGGCAGCGCCGGGCTGATCAGGAAGCCCTGGGCGATGTCGCAGCCCAGCACCTCGAGCGAGCGCAGCGTCTCGCTCGACTCCACGCCCTCGGCCACGACGACCATCCCCAGGCTGTGGGCCAGGCCGATGGCGGCGCGGACGACGGCGCCGTTGCGGTCCGAGGCGACCATCCGCGAGACGAACCGGCGGTCGATCTTGAGCTCGTGCAGTGGCAGGCCGACGAGGCGGTCCATCGAGGAGTGCCCGACGCCGAAGTCGTCGAGCGACAGCACCACGCCGCGCTCGGTCAGCTCGCGGGCCACGGCCCGGGCCCGGTCGGAGAGGCCGAGCGCCTCCTCGGTCAGCTCGACGCACAGGTAGGTCACGGGCAGCCCGTGCTCGGCCAGCAGCCTGTCGATGGTCCTGGGCAGGAAGCGCTTGCCGAAGCAGCACGGCGAGACGTTCACGCAGACGACGAAGTCGCGGCCGGCGGAGCGCCACTCGGCGGCCTGGCGCACGGCGGCACGCAGGACGTAGGCGCAGAAGCGCGATTCGAGCCAGCGATGCTCGGTGGCGGCCAGCCAGTCGCCCGGCGGCAGCAGCCCGCGGCGCGGATGCTCCCAGCGCGCGAGCGCCTCGACCCCGATGGTCTCGCCCGTCTGCACCGAGATCTTCGGCTGGTAGTGCAGGACGATCTCGCCGCGGCGCATCGCGCCCCAGACCTGGAAGCTGCGCAGCACGCGGCTGGGCTCGGCCTGCGCGCTGGCGAGGATGAGCAGCCGGAAGACCAGTGGCAGGAGCCCTGCGTACAGGACGATCCACACATCGCCGACGTCGCCGCTGACCATGCCGTACACCGCGAGGGTGCTGGCGACCAGGAGCAGCGCGAACGTCACACGCTGATTGTTCGAGTACCCCATTCCTCCCTGCGTCCTGCTGGACCGTCCGTGTGCGAGCGTGACTACCCGTCAGGCGCACTTGCGGAACGTCGCGGCACGGCGCAGGACGCGTCCGTCGGCCAGGCGGACGGTCACCCGCACGGCCACCCGGCGGCGCGGAAGACCCGTCAGCGTGACCTCGCCGGCGGCCAGGCGCTTGGGTCCCAGACGCAGCGGCTTGCGGCTGCGCACGCGCAGCTCGGCGAGCACCGGGCGGGCGCCGGGCCGGCTCGTCAGCTCCAGCCGCAGGCGCCGGTTCACGCAGCGCGGGCCGAAGCGGATGACCTGCGCCAGGCGCACCCGGACGGCGGTCGGCGGGGTGCGGAAGACCACGTCGGGCGAGGCGGTGGTCCCGGTGGCGTTGGTGGCCACGAGGCGCACGTGGTAGGCCGCTCCCGGGGTCAGACCGGTAAGCGGCGCGCTCGCCACGACGGGCCCGGCCGAGCCCGCGACCGCGGTCTCCGGCCCGCTGGACCCGTACTCGGGGCCGAGCCCGTACTCGAGGTGCCACGTCGTGTCCTGGCCCGCGGGATCGAAGGCGGCGGAGAACGCGCTGCGCCCGGCGACGCGGCTGAGCAGCACGCCCGTGGGGGCCAGCCCGCAGACGTTGGGCCGCATCGACGTCGCCGACAGCGAGACGACGTCGACGCCGCCGCCCGCCGTGAAGACCACGCGGCCCGTGGCCGCCGCGGTGGCCGAGACGCGCAGGGCGCTCGCGCCGGCGCTGTCGCGGCCGAGCAGCACCGGCGATCCCGGCGTCTCACCCGCAGCGCCGTAGGCGTAGCAGAGCGCACCGGACCCGGGCGGGCTGTAGACGAGGTGCACGCCGCCGGCCGGATCGGTGGCCAGCGCCGACTCGCCGGCGTCGTCGGGGGCATGGGCCAGCGCGACCGGAGCCGAGAGCACGCCGGCCGACCAGCGCGCGATCTCGTGGCGTCCACCACGCACCCAGGCGGCGACCGCGCCGGCCAGGCGGACGCCGGTCGCGCCGGTGATCGTGCCGCGCGCCGCCCAGTTCGAGGCGCTGTTGGGCGACGACGTCGTGGCGCCGGAGAAGAACGTGTCGGTCGCCGAGCTCCACGCGGCGAACGGCCGCCCGCTGAGCGGATCGACCGAGACCGCATGCGCGCCGGTCAGGCCCGGCGACGCGTCGAGCGCCGCCTCTGCGGCGGTCTTGCCCGCGCCGGCGGTGGTGGCCAGCTGGTAGCGAGCGGGGTCGCCCAGCAGCGAGATCGCGTCTCCGGGGCCCACCGCCGCGCCCTGGTCGAGCGGGACGACCGAGGCGAAGTCCACGCCCGCCGGGAACGTCGCGCCGTTGTCGGAGGAGATCCAGCGGTAGGTGTGCTGCGGGCAGCACTCGCCGCGCACCACGACGATGCGGTTGCCGCTGAGGTCGAACAGGAACGGCCGCGACGTCGTCGTGCCGACCGCGGCGTCGGGGGCCAGGGTCCGCTCGGTGCCCGCGGTGCACGTTCCCGCTCCGGCGGCGATGCGGCAGAACCGGACGCTCGCGCCGCTCTCCCAGACCGCCAGCGCCGAGCCGTCGGCGCGGGCGAGGACGTCCGCGCGGCCGCCCGTGTCGGACACGCGCGTGACGGGCGCCTCGGGGGCCGCGATCGCCGCGGGCGCGGCCAGCGCGAGGCCGGCGAGCGCGGCGGCGAGCGGTCGGCTCCTCATGCCCGGAACCATGGCAGGTGCCTGGGCTAGGGTCGGCACCATGGCGTCGCTGACCCTCGAGCCGTTCGCCGAGCGCCACGTCGCCGCGCTGGCGCCGATGATCATCGACCCCGACGTCCTGCGCTTCACGCGCATCCCGGATCCGCCGCCCGCCGACTTCGCGCGCCAGTGGCTCGAGCGCTACGAGATCGGCCGCGCGGAGGGCACGCGCGACTCGTTCGCGGCGGTGGGTGAGGACGGCGAGCTGCTGGGGATGGGGATGGCGCCGACGATCGACCTGGTGGCCCAGGAGGCCGAGCTCGGCTACCTGGTCGCACCCCAGGCGCGCGGGCGTGGCCTGGGCACCGAGATCCTGCGCCGGCTGACGCGCTGGGCGTTCGACGAGGCAGGGCTGCTGCGCGTGACGCTGCTCATCGACGTCGACAACGGTCCCTCGCTCGTGGTCGCGCAGCGCTGCGGCTACGTGCAGGAGGGGCTGATGCGCTCGGTGTTCCACAAGCCGGGCGCGCCGCGGGTGGATCTGACTTTGTGGGCGCGGCTGGCGGACGGGTAGGCGTTCCACTCGACACGTGGTCGCGGGCGCGAGACGCTTCTCGACGGGACGAACGTCCAATTTGCCTGCCAATAGGCAGGTGGAATGGACGTTCGCCTTGTTCAGGGACGGGCCGGCTAGGCCGACAGCGCGTCGGCGATGAGGTTCGCGTAGCGCCGCAGCAGGGCGCCGTCGCGCTGCTGCTCGGGGGTCAGCGCGTGGGTCAGGCCCGAGAAGAGCACGCGTACGTCGTCGGCGGTGGCGTCCTTGCGCAGCGCACCCTGACGGCGGCCCCCGTCGATCAGGCGCCCGATCGCTGCGCTTGTCGCCGCGCGCGCTTCGGCCAGCTCCGGCACGGCCTCGCCGAGGCGCATGGCCTCGAGCATGACGCGGTCCTTGGGATGCGCTTCGGCGATACGGACCAGGAAGCCCCGGAACGCGGTGCCGGCGTCCTCCTCGGCGAGCGCCTCGAGCGCCATCTGCTCGAACCGGCGGAGGCGCTCGATGGCCACGCCCGCGACGAGGTGGTCCTTGGTCGGGAAGCTGCGGTAGATCGTGGCCCGGCCGACGCCGGCGCGCGCGGCGACGTCGTCGACGCTGGCCTCGAGGCCGAGCTCGGCGAAGACCTGCTCGGCGGCCTCGACCACGCGCAGGCGGTTGCGAGCGGCGTCGGCGCGCAGCGGGCGCTCGGACGTCCGGGCGGTCACGCGCCTCGCTCTCCGGCGTAGGCGGGCTCGCCGAGCGGCGCGGCGGCGCCGAGCTCGCTGACTGCGTCGAGGTGCGGTGCGTGCTCGCCGGTCACCGTCGGGATGATCATGGCCATGGCGGCGGCAATCAACGCGATGCCGGCGCTGACCAGGAACGCGGTGCGGAAGCCCGCGCTGCTGGGGCTGCCGCCGGCGACGATGCTGCCGGCGAGGATCGCGCCGCTGACCTGTGACCCCAGCGACGAGCCGACCGAGCGCACGAGCGCGTTGAACCCGGTCGCCTCGCCGGTCTCGGCCGGTGAGACGGCGTCGACGATGAGGTTGGGCATCGCCGCGAAGGCCAGTCCGATGCCGGTGAACATGATCGCCGAGAACAGCGCGACCTCGAACTCGGTGTGGTGGACGAGCCCGAGGAACGCGAGCCCGACGGCGGCGATCAGCCCGCCGAGGCCGAGCGGGACCTTGCTGCCGAACCGCTCGCCGAGCATCCCCGACACCGGGCCGGTGACGAGCATGAGCAGCGCGCCGGGAAGCATGAGCAGGCCGGCATGGGTCGCGCTCGCGGCAAAGCCGTAGCCCGTGGAGGTCGGCGCCTCGGCCAGCTGGGGCACCAGGATGAACGAGCCGAACATGCCAAAGCCGGTCAGCAGCGTGGCGATGTTGGTCATCAGGACCGGGCGGCGGGTCAGCGTCGCGATGTTGGCCAGGGGCTCATCCGTGCGCCGCTCGACGGCGACCCAGGCCGCGAGGATCGCCAGGCCGGCGAGCGTCAGCAGCAGCGTTCGCGTGTCGGTCCAGCCCCACACGTTGGCCTTGGAGATCGCCAGCAGCGGCAGGATCAGGCCGACGGCCAGCAGCGCGGCGCCGCGGACGTCGACGCGCCCGGGCCGGCGGTGCGGCGATTCCGGCACGAGCAGGAACGCCGCGACGCCGGCGGCGACCGCGCCCGCCGCGCCCACCCAGAAGATCCAGTGGTAGGAGGCGTGGTCGACGAGCAGGCCGCCCATGACGAGGCCCAGGCCGCCGCCGATGCCGGCGATCGCCGAGATCAGCCCGATGCTCGCGCGCACGCGCTCGCGAGGGAACTCGTCGCGGATGATCGCGAAGCACAGCGGGAAGATGCCGCCGCCGGTGCCCTGCAGCACGCGGCCGGCGACCACCATCTCGAGCGAGCCGGCCAGCGCGGCGAGCACGTTGCCGGCGGCGAACAGGCCGAGCGCGATGACGAGCATCCGCTTCTTGCCGAACATGTCGCCGAGGCGCCCGAACACCGGCGTGAAGACGGCGGCGCAGGCCAGGTAGCCCGTCAGCGTCCACGCCACCCCCGCGGAATCGGTGTGGAAGACGCGCATCAGCTCGCCGATCGCCGGGACGATCGAGGTCTGGGCCAGGGAGAACGAGATCGCCGCGGCGCTCAGGATCACCAGGGTCCGCGTGGGATGGGGACGCGAGGAAACGGACACGAGAGTCCAGATCCTAGCGCGGAAGCGGACTGTCCAGTCCGCTTGTGACGGCTTCGAGCTAGACGGGGTCCGGCGTCGGCTCGGTGACGAACGCCCCGACGGCGTGCCGGGTGGCCGGCTTCGCGCCGGTCTTCGCCGCGCGGCGCTGGGACTGCTGCTCGGCGCGCTCGACGTCCTTCCACAGCCGTTCGACCGAGGCCCGCACGGCGGCGGCGCCCTCCGCGTCGAGCTCGGTGAGCTTCGCGCTCCAGCCGCGCGGCTTGTCCTGATCGGAGGCCAGGACCCAATCGACGACCTGCCGGACCGACAGCGAGCGCTGCACGGCCTTGTAGTGGCGCTCGATGGCTCCGCGGCGCGGCGTCTCGCGCACGACCTTGATGAGCCCGAGGTCGCGCAGGATGCCCACGTGGTAGCTCACGCTGGGGATCGACAGGCCCAGACGCCCGGCCAGCTCCTTGGGGCTGGCGATCCCGTCGTCGAGCATGCTCATGACCTGCCGGCGGACCGGATGGTTGAGCGCCTTGAGGACATCCGAGTCCGACGTCTGTGTTCTGGCCATTTGAGGGGACTCTATTCATCCGTGACCGGCGGTCACAGTTTTGCCGTTCGCGCCACTTTGACCACATGGTCCACGCTGACGATCCACTGACGGACGCCTTTGCGACGCATGCCGGACTCCATCGAGGGTCCGGGACCGTCCCCTCCGATGCCTCGCTGGCATTGACCCCCGCGGGTCGCGCGGCACTGGCCGCGATCCGCGAGGCGGAGGAGGACGGCGCCTAGCTCCGTTCGGTGGATCCCCTGGCGTGACGTAGGCTCGCCGGATGGACACCGATCACGCCCGCGAGCTCCTGACCGCTGCACGACTGCGGATCGAGCAGGCGCTCGCCGGCTCGGCGCCGGACCCTGGCGACCCCGATGTCGGCACGTCAGCCGACAACGCCTCGGAGCTGACCGGCGCCGGCGTCGACGACGCGGTCGCCGAGGGCCTGCGCGACGAGCTCGCCGCCATCGAGCGCGCCGAGCAGCGGGTAAGCGAAGGCACGTACGGCCTCTCTGTCGAGAGCGGCGACCCGATCCCCGAGGCGCGCCTCGAGGCCTTTCCGTGGGCCGAGCGGACCGTCGAGGAGCAGGCGCGTTACGAGCAGGGCGCCTAGCGCCGCTGCTCCCGGGCGTCTGACCGCGGCGCGTTCGTCTGGTCTCGGGAGACGTTCCCTTGTCGCAGGCGGCGGCCACGGCTACGCTCGCCGCGCGGCAGGTGCCGCGGTCCCCCGACCTGCCTTGCGGTTCCTTCCCCATCCTCTCCTGGCCCTGCTCGCGGCCGCCCTGCTGCCTGCGCCGGCGTTCGCCGCCAACCCGCAGTCGTGGGTCGCTGGCGTCGGCGACGACGCGAACCTCTGCGGCTACTCCGACCCGTGCCTGACCTTCGCGGCTGCCGTGGCCGCCACCGACCCCGACGGGGTCGTCACCGCGAACAGCCCCGGCGACTTCGGTCCGTTCACCGCGACCCAGGGCGTGACGATCGACGGCACCGGCGCGCAGGCCGTTGTCCTGGCGGCGACCGGAGACGGGATCGTGGTCAACGCGCCGGGCAAGGACGTCGTGTTGCGCGACCTCGACCTGCAGTGGGGCGCCGGCGGTCCGTGCTCGGCCGCCGGCACCGCCGCCGGGATCCGGATCCTCGCCGCGCGGTCCGTGACCATCGACAAGGTCACCGTCCGCGGGTTCCCCGGGGCGGGGATCGCGATCGCGCCGACAGCGGACGGCACGACGGTGGTCGTCCGCGACTCACACCTCTCCGACAACTGCACGGCGGGGCTCGACGCGCGTCGCCCCGGCGGGTCGGCCCGCGTCACGCTGCTCGACTCGTTCGTGACCAACAACCCGACGGGCGTGCGGGCGGGCGCCGGCGCGGCCGTCCGGATCGCGCGCAACACGGTCACCGCCAACGCCACCGGGCTCGCCTACGACGCCGGCGGCGTCCTGAGCAGCAACGGCGACAACCGCGTCGCGGGCAATGTCGCCGACGGTTCGCCGACGCCTGCGCCCGCGCCGGCGCCCGCCCCGAGCGGCGGCGCCGAACCCGGTGCGCCGACGCCGCCGGCCGCACCGGCGGCCGCGCCGTGCATCGTCCCGAAGGTCACCGGCCTGCGGTATGCGCCGGCCGTCCGCAAGCTCTACGCCGCGGGCTGTCGCCCCGGCACGGTGCGCTACCGCTACAGCCGCAAGCACCGCCGCTACCGCATGTACCGCCAGGACGTGCGGGCGGGCGCCGTGACGGCACCGCAGACGCAGGTGCGCATGACGATCAGCGCCAAGCGCCCGAAGGCGCGCCCCCCGAGGGCGAGCGTGGCGGTCACCGGTGGCGAGGCCGTGACGTGGATCTCCGGGGTGGGCGACGATGCCAACCCCACGTGCGCTCGTATTGCGCCCTGCAAGACGCTGGCGGGCGCGGTGACTCAGACCGCGGACGGCGGCACCATCAACGCCCTTGACCCGGTCAGCGGCGGAACGCTCACCGTCACCCAGCCCGTGACCATCGACGGCGGCGCGAACCTCGCCTCGGTTCTCGGTTTCACCTCTGCGAACGGGATCGTCATCAACGCCGGGCCGGCGGCCGACGTGACGCTGCGCAACCTGACGATCGAGTACGGCCCGAGCTGTACTGCCCCGGGCGTCAGCGGCAGCGGTATCCGGATCATCTCGGCGCACGTCGTGCGGCTCGAGAACGTGGTCATCCGCGGGTTCCCCAACGCCGGCGTGCTCACCGATCCGACGAGCGCCGCGCACGTGATCGCCGATCACAGCACGTTGACCGGCAACTGCACCGCGGGCATCGCGGCCGCCGGTGCTCCCACCGACGTCACCGTCCTGGACTCGAGCGTCAGCGGCAGCGTGACCGGCGTGACGGCCGGCGACGGCGCCACCGTGAGGCTCGGCGGCAACCAGATCTCCGGCAACACGACGGCGTTCGCCCGCACCGGCACCGGCGTGCTGCAGAGCTGGGGCGACGAGCTGCTCGGCAACACCGCCGACGGCGCCACCCCGGACGCATTGGCGGCCAAGTGACGGTCCCTCGCCTCCTGACGCTGCTCCTGGCGCTCACCGCGCTCGCCGCGCCGGCGGGTGCCGGGGCGCAGGCGACCCGGACATGGACCTCCGGCGTGGGAGACGACGTCAACCCGTGCAGTCGCACCGCGCCCTGCCACACATACGCCGGCACGATCAACAAGACCGCCGCGGGCGGGATCATCAACGTGCTCGACCCCGCCTCTCTCGGCGCGGTGACGATCACCAATAAGAGCCTGACCCTCGACGGGACCGGGCAGATGGCCCTACTCGTCTCGACCACGCCGGGAATCACGGTCAACGGCGCGGGCCGGGACGTCAGGCTGCGCCACCTCACGCTGAACTACTGGAACAACGACGCGTGCTCGGCCCCGGGCGCCGTCAACGGCATCAGGGTCCTCGACGCCCGGTCGGTGACGATCGACGACGTCGTCGTGCGGGGCTTCCCCGGCGCGGGCGTCTCCGTCGAGCCGGTGGCCACCGGAACGCGCGTCGTCATCCGTGACTCGCGGCTGCAGGGCAACTGCACAGCGGGCGTGCAGGCGCGGCGCGCGGGCGGCGGGGTCTCCGTCGACCTCTTCGACAGCGTTGTCGCCGGCAACCTCGTCGGCGTCCTCGCCGGCACCGACTCCACCGTCCGGCTCGCCGGCACCACGGTGACGCACAACACGACCGGGCTGGCGACCGAGTCCGGTGCATCGCTGGTGAGCTTCGGCGACAACCGCGTCGCCGGCAACGGCACCGACGGCACGCCGACCTCCTTCCTGCACCAGCCGCCGGGGCCGCCGAGCGTCGCCGGCACGACACCGGCGCCCGCGAGCGGCGGCGGCGGCGGCCAGACCCCGGCCGCCGTGCCCCCGCCGTCCACCGCGCTGTGCCTCGTACCCGACCTGACGCCGCGAACGTTCCGCGGGACCGTCGACGCCCTCTTCGCCGGTGGCTGCCGCCTCGGCCGCGTCAGCTACCACCTGCGCAAGCACGGCAAGCGCCTGCGCACCTACGCCCAGGACATCCGGGCCGGGGTCATCGCGGAGGCGGGCACCTCCGTCGGCATCTCGTTCAACGCGAAGCCGCCTGCGCGGCGGCCGGTCGCCCACGCGGCTGTCGCCACGACCTCGACGGCCTGGGTCCATGCCCAGGGCGACGACCTCAATCCGTGCAGCCGCACGGCTCCGTGTCGCACGTTCGCGGGCGCGCAGGACGTGCTCTTCCCGGGCGGGGAGATCGCCGTCATGTCTCCCGGCGACTTCGGCCCGCTGACCGTCGACCGGCCTCTGACGATCGATGGCGTAGACCGCCAGGCGGTGGTCCTGGGGTCCGGCATCGTCGTCGACGCCGGCGCCGGCCAGGTGACGCTGCGCAACCTGCTCGTCCAGAGCACCGCGCCGTGCTCGGCCGCGGGCTCCGCGGACGGCATCAGGTTCGTCTCGGCCGGCGCCCTGCGCCTCGAGAACGTCACCGTGCGTGGCTTCTCCGGATCGGGAGCCGCGCTGAACGCCTCCAGGGCGCTCGTCGACGGCGGCTCGTTCACCGACAACTGCACCGCCGGGATCTCCGCGGCGAACACCGACGCGACCGTCGTCGGCGCACACATCGCCGGCAATGCCACGGGCGTGCTCGCCGGCAGCGGCGCGACGCTGCGCCTCGGCGCCAACCGCATCGCCGGCAACGCCACCGCCTACTCGATCAGCGGAACGGGCGTGCTGCGCAGCTGGGGCGACGTCCTGGCCGACAACGGCGCGACCGGGGCCTCACCCGGCTTCCTCCCGTTCTCCTAGCCGGACGCCTGCTCGACCGATCAGCGCGTCAGCGTGAGCGACATCGCCTGCCCCGCGTTCGAGCCTGAAGGCGTCGCGCAGGCGATCGACAGGGTCGTCTTGAGCTGCTTGAGGCGCCGGACCTTCGACCGGTAGGCGGCCTTGACCTTGAGGGACAGCCGGACCCTGCCGGCCGGCGCTTCGCCGGCGAGCGAGGCGAGCGTGACCTTCGACCGCCCGAGCTTGGCCCGTCGCGCCTCCGCCGCGCCGACGGTGAGCTTGAGCACGCCCACGCAGGCCTCGGAGATCGTGGCCGGGACGACGAGTGCCGTGCCGTTCGCCAGCGCGCGCAGCCCGACCGGCTTGGGCCGCCCCAATGTGACCGTGAGCCCGCCGGGGACATCCGACGGCCCACCGGTCGACTGGTCGACCGTCTCGCAGTCCACGTCCTCGGCGTCGTCGGCATCGACCTCCGCGATGTCGGCGCCCCAGCCACACGTGATCTGGTCGACCTCGCCGTCACGCGCCTTGATGACGTCGTTGCCGCCGATGGTCGTGCCGCTGTAGTCGCCGTCGCCGTTGATGAGGTCGTGCCCCGCGCCGCCGACGATCGTGTCGTTGTCGGCGCCGCCGTGGATCGTGTCGTCTCCGGCACCCCCGTCGATCTGGTCGTCGCCGGCGATGCCCCGCAGGATGTCGTTGCCGGGCCCGCCGCGCAGGGTGTCGCTGCCGTAGGACCCGTTGACCGTGTCGTTGCCCTCGCCCGCATCGACGTCGACGACCGGCCAATCCGTGCGCGCCACCCGGTCGTCGTAGGTGTCGTCGCCTGCGCCGAGGACGACCGTGGCCTTCAGCCCCGGCCCACCCTGTCCGCAGTTGATGAGCGAGTCGCTCTCCTGGAAGCATCCCTCGCCCGCCACGATGTTCGGACCCGTCGGGTCCTTGTAGGTGATGAAGTTCCCGATGCCGTCGACGGAGATGACGTTGGGCCCTCCGTCTCCGGTGATCGTGATCGCGCTGCCGACACGCGTGGCGGTGGTCGTCGCCGCACCCGTGGCCGGCAGTGCGAGCGACAGGACGGCGGCTGCGATGGTGGCCGGCAGGAGACGGGGCATGGTGCGGCATCATCGCAGCCATCGGGTTGCGCATCGGTATGAACAACGGCCCGCGGGCGCAGCACGGACAGATGGTCGACTTACGACCCTCCGCCCGGCCGACGGGGTCACGGGTCGGTCCACAGAGGCGCGCCCATCAACCTCGACGTCGTCAACAAGAGCTCGGTCCGCGTGTCCGCCGCCTTCTGCCCGTACGGCCACGTGAGCATCCACTACCAGTTCGGCACCACGCACGACCCGTGCAACGTGACCCCGTTCGTGCACGGCCTCCACGCCATCAGGATGGGCAAATAGCGCGGCTTCGGTAGCGGCACGCCGGCGCTGCCGGCGTGCCGTTCTCGGGGCCTGAAAACCCCTGCAAACGGGATTAGCCCGGAGCGGTAGGCGATCTCGTACTGGGTCCTCATCGACCGATAGTCGCCACGCGTCAGCGAGCGAGCTTTGACTGCTGGCGATCAGGCCCGATCGAAACCACGTTCCACGCCAGCCCGCTACGCCGCATAAGTCGGATGACCCACCCGGTGGGATCCATCAGCTGCTCGGAGCGCCGCAGTCCGTGAAAGGCCGACCGGCTGAACGCGTGATGATTGTGATGCCAGGCCTCGCCGAGTGAGGGCAACGCGAGCCACACAACGTTGGTGGAGTAGTCATCGGTGGCGAAGCGCCGGCGGCCGAAGAAGTGGCAGATGCTGTTGACCGACCAGGTGATGTGGTGCAGCAGCGCGATGCGGACGAACCCGCCCCAGACCAGCGCAGTCAGGGCCCCGTGGAGCGTGCCGGACACCAGCAGACCCAGGACCAACGGCAGGGCCAGGGTGCCGAGGGCGAACCACAGGTAGCGGCGGTGCATGGCCCGGTGGACGGGGTCCTCGGCCAGGTCCTTGGCGTACTTGTGCGGGTTGGCCTGCCCCTGGGTCACCCACAGCCAGCCGACGTGGGCGTGGAACAGGCCGCGCAGCGCCCCGCGGACGCCGGCTCCGTGGCCGGCGTGCGGGCTGTGCGGGTCGCCCTCCTCGTCGGTGTGGGCGTGGTGCTTGCGGTGGTCGGCCACCCAGTCGAGCGGCGAGCCCTGCAGCGCCAGCGCTCCGGCAGCGGCCAGCGCGTACTCGACCGGCCGGTACGTGACGAACGAGCGGTGGGTCAGCAGCCGGTGATAGCCGATGGTGATGCCGAAGCCGGTGATCAGGTACAGCGTGACGGCGATGGCGACGTCGGCGGGGCCGAGCAGATCGCCCCACAGCAGCGGCACAGCGACCGCGATTGCCAGCAGCGGCACGATGACCGCGGTGAGGTTGACGTTGCGCTCAAAGCGGGTCATGCGCGGACCTCCATCTGTGCGCGTGCCGCCTGTCGGCTGAGTCCGCGTTTGCCCCAGCGGGTGCGCTGGGCGTAGCCGAGTGTGTGTTCGAGCAGACCGGTGGTCCGCGGTGGGCCTGCGAGCTCGCGGGCGCGGTCGTCGCGGAAGGCCACTTCGACATCGAAGTAGGGCGCGAACACCGCAGTCGGATCGTCAGGGTCGGGTGCTGTCGGCGGCAGCAGAATCGGTGCGGGCCGCTCGAGGATCTCGCAGGCCCGCTCGACGAGCTCCGAGACGGTCAGTGCGGTGTCGCCGGCGACTGCGTGGTAGGTCCCCGACGCGCCGGGATCGATCATCGCGGCGACGAGCACGTCGACGACGCGATCGACGCCGACGATGTCGACGATGCCCTCCGGGTCGGCCGCGACTTCGTCGAGCAGACCGCGGGCGAAGGCCTGCAGCGGCCAGTAGATGACATTGAAGGCGGAGGTCCAGCCGCTGTCTGACTCCCCCACGACGATGCTGGGGCGCACGACCGTGCTGGGCAGGCCGGCGCGGGCGACGAGGTACTCGGCCTCCCACTTGGTCTGCTCGTAGGTGTTGCGAAAGGTCTGGCCGACGTCGAAGTCCTCCTCGCCGAACGCGCCGGAGGAGCGGCCGCTGACGTAGGCCGTCGAGACGTGCACGAGGCGTTCGAGCGCGGGAAGCTGCCGGCAGAGGCCGACGACGTTGGCCGTTCCGCCGACGTTGGTCTCCCGGGCTTCGCGCAGCGGCAGCGTGAAGGCGATCGAGGCCGCGCAGTGCACGACGCGCTCCACGCCGCGGGTCTCGGAGGCGGCCAGTCCGACACCCCGGTCGAGGATGTCGCCGGGTACGGGACGCAGTCGGTCGATGCCCTCGGGCGGCTGGTCGTAGAGCATGGCGAGAACCTCGTCGAGCCTCGCGCGTGCGCCCGCGCGGTCGCGCGCGCGCACAGGAAGGAGGATGTCGGGGCCGTCGTCGTCCTCGAGCAGGCGCGCGAGGAAGGTCATGCCCAGAAAGCCGGTGGCGCCGGTCAGCAGGATCATGCGAGTGGTGCTCCCATGGCGTGGTAGCCGCCATCGACGTGGATGATTTCTCCCGTCACGCCGCGCGAGAGTGACGAGAGCAGGTAGCAGACCGTGCTCGCAACGGGGCCGGGGTCAGTGGCATCCCAGCCCAGCGGTGCCGTCGTCTGCCAGGACTCGGCGAGGCGCTCGAAGCCGGGAATCCCTCCGGCAGCGAGCGTCTCGATCGGTCCCGCTGATACGAGGTTCACCCGCACGCCGCGCGGGCCGAGGTCGCGGGCGAGGTATCGCGAAACGGCTTCGAGCCCGGCCTTGGCTACGCCCATCCAGTCATAGACCGGCCAGGCGACCGTCGCGTCGAAGTCGAGACCGACGACGCTGCCGCCGGCTTCTGCCTTCTCGAGCAGCGGCAGCAGCGCCACGGTCAGCGACCGCAGCGATACTGCACTGGTCTGAAAGGCGGTCAGGGCACTGGCGGTGGGGGCCGAGAGAAAGCCCCCACCCAGTGCGTCCGAAGGAGCGAACGCGATCGCGTGCAGCATCCCGTCGAGGGCGTCCCACCGCTGCTCGACTTCCCCAGCGACACGCTCGAGATCGTCCTCGTTGTTGACGTCAAGCTCGAGTACCTCGACCGGCTGCGGCAGCCGCGCCGCTGCGCGCTCGGTCATCCGCCGCGAGCGGCCGAAGCCGGTCAGCAGTATCTCGGCGCCGGCCTCCTGGGACTGGCGCGCAACCTCGAAGGCGATGGAGTCCTTGGTGACTACGCCGGTGATCAGCAGGCGCTTGCCGGCGAGGATCACAGCGGGATCGGCACGAAGCCGGCGACGTCGGGGACGAAGAGCGCCTGAAGCCGCGGCGCGTCGCGGCGCCACAAGACCTCCACGCGCGCCCGACACACGGTCACTTGGTGCTGGTTGATGACCTTCCAGCCGAGCGTGACGAGCCCGGCCTGCTCGTCAGCGTCGCGCAGCTCGACGACGCTTCCCTCGACGTGGACGGTGTCGCCGAGGCGCACCGGCCGCTTGAACGTGGCGTCGGCCACCCGGCGCAGGGCGATCACGCGGTCGGGGTCGAAGGGCACGAGGCCGACGGCGAAGCTGACGATGAGCATTCCGTGGGCGATGCGCTCGCCGAACACGCTGCCGGCCGCCCATGCCGCGTCGGCGTGTTGGGGATGCCAGTCGCCGGTCAGCGCGGCGAAGCTGACGACGTCGGCCTCGGTGACCGTGCGCCCGCGGGAGACGAACCCGTCGCCGGCGCGGAGCTCCTCGAACGGCAGCGAGAAGTTCACAGCGGGAAGTTCCCGGCCGGCCGCGAGGGCCGGATGGCGGTTTCCATGCTCGACAGGGCGGCCACGATGCACTCCCGCGTCTCGTAGGGGGCGATGATCTCGTCGACATGGCCGTCGGCCACCGCCGCGACCGCCGTCAGGTGTTCGGCGGCGTAGCGCCGGCCGAGCCGCTCGCGCTCGCGGCCCGGATCGCCGGCGGCGGCGATGGCCCGACGATCGATGATGCCGACGGCCTGCTGCGCGCCCATCACGCCGATCTGTGCGCCGGGCCAGGCGTAGACCATGTCGGCGCCGAGCTCCTTGGCGTTCATGGCGATGAACGCGCCACCGAAGGCCTTGCGCAGGATGATGGTCACGCGCGGCACGGTGGCCTCGGCAAACGCGTGGACGAGCTTGGCGCCGTGGCGGATGACACCCGCCCGCTCCTGCCGCGTCCCGGGCAGGAAACCGGGCGTGTCGACGAGCACCACGAGCGGCAGCCCGAACAGGTTGCAGGTGCGCACGAACCGCGCGGCCTTGGTCGCGGCATCGGCATCGAGGACGCCGCCGAGGTGCCGGGGCTGGTTGGCGACGATTCCCACCGGGCGGCCGTCGACTCGGCCAAACGCGCAGACCATGTTGCGCGCCCAGCGCGGCGAGACCTCCAGAAAGCGGCCGCCGTCGACGAGAGCCCGGGCCACCTCGCGCACGTCGTAGACCTTGCGGTCCTCGGCGGGCACCACGAGGTCGGGCGCCTGCCCGGGCGCGGCCACCCCGGGCCAACGCTGCGGCGGGATGTCGTTGTGCTGGGGCAGGAAGTCGAGCAGATCGCGGACGAGGAGCGCGGCGTCGGCCTCGGTGGGCGCGACGAAGTGACAGACGCCGTTGCGCTCATGCACGGCCGGCCCGCCGAGCTCGTCGCCGGTGACCACCTCCCCCATGACCTCCGCGACGATCCCGGGGCCGGTGAGGAACATGCTCGCGCGCCGGGTCATCACGACGAAGTCGGTCAGCGCGGGCGCGTAGGAGCCGCCCCCCGCAGACGCGCCGCAGATGACGCTGATCTGCGGGACCACCCCACTCAGCGCGACGTGCTCGCGGAAGATCCGCCCGTAGCCCGACAGCCCCTCGAGGCCCTCCTGCATCCGGGCCCCGGCCGACTCGATGAAGCCGATGACCGGCACGCGCGCACGACCGGCCAGCCGCAGCACCCGAACGACGGTGTCCGCGTGGGCCTGCCCGAGCGAGCCCCCGGCGAACGACGGGTCCTGGGCGTAGCAGAACACCGCGCGGCCATCGACGCGCCCGGAGGCGCCGAGGATGCCGTCGCCGTCCTGCGCCTTCTCGCCCATCCGCCGCGAACGGACCTGGGTGCGCAGCAACCGCAGCGACCCTGGATCGCACAGGGCCTCGAGGCGCTCGAGCGCCGAGAGCCGCTCGTCGGGACGGTCGAGCAGGGCCAGCGGGGTCACGCGGCCTCCAGCACCAGCACCGCGTTGTGGCCGCCGAAGCCGAACGAGTTCGACACGCCGATCGCGGAGCGCCCGTCGGGCACGACCAGCTCGCGCGCGACGTTGGGGACGAAGTCGAGGTCGAGGCCCTCCTCGGGCTGGTCGAGGCCGATCGTCGGGGCGACGACGCGGTCGCGGAGCGTGAGGATCGTGGCGATGGCCTCGACCGCGCCGGCGGCCCCCAGCAGGTGCCCGATGGCGGACTTGGTCGAGCTGATCGGCACAGTCGCGGCGCGTTCGCCGAACGCCGTCTTGATCGCCGCGGTCTCCGCGCGATCGTTGAGCGGCGTCGACGTGCCGTGCGCGTTGACGTAGGCGACGTCGGCCGCTTGCACGCCGGCGTCGGTAAGCGCCGCGGTGATCGCCGCGGCGGCCCCGGCGCCATCCTCGCGCGGCGCGGTGAGATGATGGGCGTCACACGTCGCACCAACGCCGCGCACGACGGCCAGCACGGTCGCGCCGCGCTCCCGCGCGCCCGCCGCATCCTCGAGCACGAGCACACCCGCGCCCTCCCCCATGACGAAGCCGTCACGGCGCACGTCGAACGGACGGCTGACGCCCGTCGGCGACAGCGCATCGAGGGCGGCGAATGCGGCGCGTGCCAGCGGCGTGAGCGCCGCCTCGCTGCCGCCGGTCACGACGACGTCGGCGTCGCCGCACTGGATCGCCCGGGTCGCGGCGGCGATCGCGTTGGCGCCCGCCGCGCAGGCGGAGACGATCCCGAAGACCGGACCGCGGAGGTCGTGGCGCATGGCGATGGCCGCAGCGCCGGCGTTGCTCATCATCAGCGGTACGGCGAGCGGGGCGACGCGCGCAGCGCCCTGATCGCGCAGAACCCCGAAATTCGTCTCGAGCGTGTCGATCCCCCCGATGCCCGTGCCCAGGATGCAGCCGGCGCGCGAGGGGTCTCCGTCCCAGTTCGCTTCGGCCAGCGCCTCGGCGGCGGCGGTCAGCGCGAGCTGGGTGAAGCGGTCGGCGCGCCGGGCCTCCTTGCGCGAGAAGTGCTCGAGCGGGTCGAACGACGCGCACGCCGCCTCGCCGCCGTCGATCCCGACGTCGCCGGCGGCCCAGCGCGCATGCAGCCCGCGCGCGCCGACCCCCAGCGGGGTGACCGCGCCGATGCCGGTGACCGCAACCTCGCGCATGGCTACGTGCGGGCGGCGATGAGGTCGAGGACGTCGCCGACCGTCTTGAGGGCCTCGACGTCGGAGGACTTGAGGTTGACGCCGAACTCGTCCTCGACGATCTGGGAGAGCTCGGCGAGGTCGAGCGAGTCGACGTCGAGCTTCTCGAACGTCGCCTCGCGGCTGATGTCGGCCTTCTCGGCGCCGAACTCCTCGAGCGCGGAGAAGACGACGGATTCGATGGTGGAGGTATCTGCGGACATTGCTGGTGCTCCTTTCAGGCGGCCAGGCCGCCGTCGACGTAGAGGGTGCTGCCGGTCACGTACGCGGCGTCGTCGGAGGCCAGGAACCGCACGGCGGCCGCCACTTCCTCGGGCCGGCCTGCGCGGCGCGCGGGCACGGCCTGCTTGACCGCGTCCGGGATGTCGTGGGTCATGTCAGTGTCGATGAACCCGGGTGCGACGGCGTTGACCGTCACTCCCTTGCGGGCGACCTCGGTGGCGACGGTCTTGGTGAAGCCGATGAGCCCGGCCTTCGACGCGGCGTAGTTGGCCTGGCCGGCATTGGCCCGCGGCCCGACGACGGAGGCGATGTTGACGATGCGGCCGTACTTCGCGCGCAGCATCCCGCGCATCGCGCGGCGCGTCAGCCGAAAGGCGCCGGTGAGGTTGGTGTCGATCACGCGATCCCACTCGTCGTCCTCGAGCGACAGGGCCAGGTTGTCGGCGGTGATGCCGGCGTTGTTGACCAGGCACAGGACGGGCCCGTGGCGCTGCTCGATCTCGCTGAAGCCGCGCTCGACCGAGCCGGGGTCCGTCACGTCCATGCCGCTGCTGCGCGAGACGACGCTGACGTTCCAGCCGTCGGCCCGCAGCGCGGTGGCGATCGCCGCACCGATGCCGCGGGTGCCGCCGGTGACCAGCGCGCACGCGCCGTCAGGCCTCACGCCCGCCCCCACTCGACGACGGTGGCGCCCCACGTGAAGCCCGCCCCGACGGCGCCGAGCAGCAGGCGATCGCCGGCGAGCAGACGGCCCTCGCGCGAAGCGCGGGTCAACGCGAGCGGGACGCTGGCCGCCGACGTGTTGCCGAGGTCGGCGATCACGTTCACCACCCGCTCCGCGGGTACGTCGAGCGCCTCACCGACGGCACTGAGGATCCGGCCGTTGGCCTGGTGGTAGACGAAGTGGTCGATGTCGGCGAGCTCGAGGTCGGCCATCGCCACGGCGTCACGGGTACAGGAGACGAGCGCGGCGACCGCCCGCTTGAAGGTCTCATGGCCGTCCATGCGGATCAGCTGCTCGTCGTGACGCGCCTGGATGAAGCCGGCCGCCGCACCGTCGGCTCCGAGAACCACCGGCCCGATCCGGCCGTGATCGCCGGCACTGAGCAGTGCCGCGCCGGCGCCATCGCCGAACAAGCCGGCGGTGCGCTTGTCGCGGCGGTCGACGAAGCGCGACAGCACCTCGGCGCCGATGACCATGACGTGATCGGCGCGGCCGGCCTCGATCATGCTCGTCCCCAGCCCAAGGGCGCTGACGAACCCGGTACACGCCGCGCCGACGTCGATCGCGCCCGCCCGCTCGGCGCCCAGCGCGTGGGCAACCCGCGGGGCGGCGTTGGGCGTGAGGTCGTCGGGACTCAGGGTTGCGACGAGGATCAGGTCGAGCTGCTCGGCCACCAGCCCCGCGGCCAGCAGCGCCTCGGCCGCGGCGGCCGAGGCCAGCGAGGCGACCGTCGTGGCCGGCCCGGCGCGGCGGCGCGAGCGGATTCCTGTCCGGCGCTCGATCCACTCGGCGTCGACCCCGATGCTGGGAGCGATGGCGTCGTTGGACACGGCGTCGGCCGGCAGTGCCGCTCCGAGCCCGGCTATGCCGGCCGTGCGAAAGCGCGCGGCAAACGCGGGCAGACGCGTCAAGACCTCAGGCTGCGACGCCACGATCCACCTCGACGCCGACGTTGCGTTTGACCAACCGGGCCAGGACCTTGCCCGGCCCGACGTCGAGGAACTCGGTGGCGCCGCCTGCCACCAGCGCCTGCATCACTTCGCGCCAGCGCACGGTGGCCACGACCGCGCGCGACAACTCAAGCGGCAGGTCGCGGAACGGGCGGGCGGAATAGCCGCTGATCACGGGCACCCGAGGCTCGAAGCGCATCGCCTTCTCGAGCGCACGCAGCAGCGGCAGCACCGCCGTGCGCATGTGCGGCGAGTGAAAGGCACCGGCGACGTCGAGCTCCATGGTCTTGAAGCCCTCAGCCCGGGCGGCGGCCACCAGCGCCTGCACGTCGACCCGCGCGCCGGAGACCACGAGCTGGCCAGGCGCGTTGTCGTTGGCCACCGCGACCTCGTGGCGCTCGGCCAGCTGCGTCGCCCGCCCCAGCTCGCCGCCGAGCAGCGCGACCATCGTCCCGTTCGGGTGCTGCCGTGCGGCGTGAGCCATGGCCCGGCCGCGCAGGACGGTCAGCCGCAGCGCGTCGTCGACGCTGAGCGCACCGGCCGCAGCCAGCGCCGAGAACTCACCGAGCGAGTGCCCGGCCATCCCGCAGACCTGATCGGGCCCGAGGTCGAGCTCGCGCCAGGCCGCCATGCTCGCGACGAAGATCGCCGGCTGCGCGCTCGCGGTGCTGGCGTGCGCGTGCTTGAACGGATCATCGCCGAGCAGCTCGGCGGCGCGGTCGACGAGCTCGGGCCACAGCGCACGCGTCCGCGCGGGAGCGTCGGCGGTCAGGCAGCCCTGGCCGGGGAAGAGGATCGCCACGTGCGGCACGGCTCGACCTTCGCCACCGTCCGGTCCCGCTGGTCTGCGGGCCGGCACCGACCCGACGCGTGGGGGGTCAGCCGGGCCCCGGTGGGGGGGTCAGCTGGTCAGACCGAGCCGCTCGGCCCGCTGGACGGCCTCCGTGCGGTTGCGCACCTCGAGCTTGCGGTACAGCGAGCTCGTGTGCTCCTTGATCGTGTGATGGGAGAGATATAGCGACGCGGCGATCTCGCGATTGGTCGCCCCCGACGCCATCAGGTCGAGGACCTGGCGCTCGCGCTCGGTCAGCGTGCCCGCGGGCGGGTCGGGCTGCGGCTCGAAGACCGTCATCCCCTTGCCGACCATGCGCACGGCCTTGACGATGTCGCTGCTGGGCCAGTCCTTGGAGACGAAGCCCGATGCGCCGGCCGCGCGGGCCGCGTTCATCGACAACCGCCCCGCACCGGAGATGAACAGCACGTGCGGCGCGGGCGACTCGCGGCG
Organism: Solirubrobacteraceae bacterium; assembly: GCA_045805505.1. Taxonomy (GTDB): domain Bacteria; phylum Actinomycetota; class Thermoleophilia; order Solirubrobacterales; family Solirubrobacteraceae; genus BP-464. The sequence continues at coordinate 124,467 of JBJMLA010000072.1, read as the reverse complement.
CAGCAGCTCGCAGATCTCGGCCCCGGACTCGTCGCCGACGAACAGGTCGACAAGGGCCACGTGGGGCTCAAAGCGCCGGGTCAGGCCGAGCGCCTCCTCGCCATTGCGCGCGCTCAGGCAGCGCTCGACCCAGTCCTGCTGGGTGAACGCCAGGCGAAAGCCCCAGTGCACGACGTCGTGGTCGTCGACGACCAGGACCCGCAGGCGCGGCTCGGCCTGGGCGTCAGGCAGGCTCATCGAGGGGAACCACCAGGCGCACCTTCCACACGCCGGTCTCGCGCTCGCCGAACTCCACGAACCCGCCCGCCTGCAGCGCCGAGAAAGCAGCGAGGCGCAGACCCATGCCGGTCGAGCCCGACGCTGCCTCCAAGCCGTCGTTGTCGATCTCGAGGATGAAGGCACCGCGCTCGCGCGTGGCGCGGATGCCGACCTTGGTCGGCCGGGCGTGTTTGTGGACGTTGCGGATCGACTCGACCAGCACTGACTGCGCGAGCGGCTCGAGGTGCGGTGGAACCGCCAGGTCCGACAACGGATGGAGGACGATGTGAAGCTCGGTGTGCAGCGCGACCAGCCGCTCGCACTCCTCGGCCAGCGTGATTCCGGTGGCCCGCGGCCGACGGCTCAGCGGGCGCTGGACGACCGTGCGCAGGTCGGCGAGCGCGCCCTGGATCTCACGGGCCGCCCGCCGCCGCTCGGCCGCGCTCAGGTCGCCGGCGTGATCGAGCGCGAGGGACACGCCGAACAGGCGCTGCACCACCCCGTCGTGGACCTCGCGGGCCAGGTCGATGCGCTGCTGGAGCTCGTGTGCGCGCGCGCCCTCCGAGGTCGCGATCCGCGCCATGGCCGCCAGCGCGGCGGACTTGCCCAGCGTCCACAGCAGGTTGCGCTGGCGCTCGGAGAGGTCGCGGCGGCCCGGCCGGTCGCACAGGACCACGCCGATCCAGCGCCCCGACGCCGCCATCGGCACGCAGAACAGGCGGCCATTGCCCAGCAGCGAGACGAACTCCGCCGGAAGGTCGTCAGACCACGGCGGGACCGCGTCCACGACCTCGTCGGCCTCGAGCGCGCGGCGCGCGATCGGCGCCGACTCGACGTTGACGTGCGCCCGGTCGAAGATCGACAGGTCGAGGTTGTGCGCACCCGCGGCGCGCACCCGCCGCGCGACCTCGTCGTAGCGGAACAGCACCGCGCGCTGCATCGACCCCAGGCGGCAGATGACCTCGCAAAGCCGGCCGTAGAACCCGTCGCGCGACGCGCCGGCGTCCGCCTCGGCCAGCACTTCGGCAAACGCATCGAGGGCGCTGACCGCGACTGGAACGGGCTCGGCATCGACAGCCACCGTTCAAGCATCCATTCGCGCGCTCGGCCGCCCCGCCACCCGGCGGTTGCTACCCCCCACGTGGGGGGCGCCGGCGCTCACAGCAGGACGCGGCGCAGATCGGCGAGGACCTGCGCGAGGTGGGCGCAGAAGCGAGCGGCGACCGCGCCGTCGATGACCCGGTGGTCATAGCTCAGCGAGAGCGGAAGCATCAGGCGCGGTTCGAACTCGCTGCCGTTCCACACCGGCTTGGTCGCCGCCCGCACCGCGCCGAGGATGGCCACCTGCGGTGGGTTGACGATGGGCGTGAAGCCCGTGCCGCCGATTCCGCCCAACGACGAGATGGTGAACACCGCGCCGCTGATCTCGGGCATCGTCAGCTTGCCGTCGCGGGCTTTGGCCGAAAGCGTCGTCAGCTCGCCGGCCAGCTCGAGCAGTCCCTTGCGGTCGACGTCGCGTATCACCGGGACGACGAGGCCGTTGGGGGTGTCGGCGGCAAAGCCGATGTGGCGCTCGGCCTTGATGACGAGCTCGTCGCCGTCGAGCGATGAGGCGAAGCGCGGGTAGAGGTCGAGAGCGGCCGCGCAGGCTTTGAGCAGGAGCGCGACCATCGTGACCTTGACGTCTGACTGCTCGGCGTTGAGCTGCTTGCGGAACGCCTCGAGTTCGGTGATGTCGGCTTCCTCGTGCTGGGTGACGTGCGGGATCGTCCGCCACGCCTCCGCGAGGTTCGCCGCGCTCCGCGCCTGGATCTTGGTCAGCGCGATGCGCTCCCCCTTCGCGCCGCCGGTGGGTGCGGCGGGCGGTACGGGTGCGCCCGCGGATGCCGAGGCCACGTCGTCCTTGGTGATCCGGCCGAGGCGGCCGGACCCGTGTACGGACCCGAGATCGACGCCGAGGTCGTCGGCCATCCGGCGGGCCAGGGGGCTGGCGTGAACGACCTCGCCGCCGACGTCGGACTGTGCCTCGGCGACGATGGCCGACGCCACTGAGGCCGGCGCCGCGGCCTCGGCCGACGGGGTCTCCGGCGCGAGCGGCACAGCACCCTCGGCCGTCTCCAGCCGCACGAGCGGCGAGCCCATGCTCACCCTGTCGCCGACGGCGACTAGGACCTCGCGGACGACGCCGGCCGCGGGCGACGGGACCTCCATCGTCGCCTTGTCGGATTCGATCTCGACGAGCGGCGCCTCGAGCTCGACGGTGTCGCCGACGGCCACGAACACCTCGGTGATCGGAATGTCGGTGAAGTCGCCGATGTCGGGGACGTCGATCTGGGTCAGCGTCGCCATGGGGCCTCCGTGTCGGGGTCGATCTCGTAGCGGGCGATCGCCGCGGCGGCATCGTCGGAACGCCCCAGCGCGTGCAGCGCGGCGACGACGACGTGGTGGCGGTCGATCTCGAAGAAGCGGCGCAGCGCGCGGCGGTAGTCGCTGCGGCCGAAACCGTCGGTGCCGAGCACCGTGAACGGCCCGTCGACCCACGGGCGCACCAAGTCGGGCAGTGCCCGCATGTAGTCAGTCGAGGCAACGACCGGGACGCCCGGTCGCAGGCACTGCGCGACGTACGGGCTGCGTGCCTCCTGCGTCGGATGCAGGCGCGACCAGCGCTCGGCCTCCATGCCGTCGCGGCGCAGCTCGGTGAACGACGTGACGCTCCAGACGTCGGCATCGACGTCCCACTCGCCGGCCAGCAGCTCTGCGCCGGCCAGCACCTCGCGCAGGATCGTGCCCGACCCGAGCAGCTGCAGGTCGGCACCTTCGCGCACGCGGTGCATCCCGCGCAAGATCCCCTCCTCGCTGCCCTCCGGCAACGCGGGCTGCACGTAGTTCTCGTTCATCACCGTCAGGTAGAAGAAGACGTCCTCGCGCTCGGTGAGCATCCGCCGCGCGCCGTCCTGGGCGATGACCGCGACCTCGTAGCCGTAGGCCGGATCGTAGGCGACGCAGTTGGGGATCGTCGCCGCGAGCAGATGGCTGTGGCCGTCCTCGTGCTGGAGGCCCTCGCCGTTGAGCGTCGTGCGCCCCGCGGTGCCGCCGATGAGGAAGCCGCGGGCCCGTGAGTCACCGGCCGCCCACGCGAGGTCGCCGATGCGCTGAAAGCCGAACATCGAGTAGTAGACGTAGACGGGCAGCATCGGCTCGCCGTGGTTGGCGTAGGAGGTCGCGGCGGCGATCCACGAGCTCATCGCGCCCGCCTCGTTGATGCCCTCCTGGAGGATCTGACCGCGCTGATCCTCCTTGTAGAACATCAGCTGAGCGGCGTCCTCGGGCGTGTAGAGCTGGCCGACCTGGCTGAAGATCCCCAGCTGGCGGAACATGCCCTCCATGCCGAACGTGCGCGACTCGTCGGCGACGATCGGCACGACGCGGGGCCCGACGGTCTTGTCCTTGAGCAGCGCGCCGAGCACGCGCACGAAGGCCATGGTCGTCGAGATCTCGCGCTCGGTGCCCTCCAGCACCGTGGCGAACTTGTCGAGCGCCGGGACCTCCAGCGACGTCGGCGAGGGGTTGCGCGCCGGCAGCGAGCCGCCGAGTTCGGCGCGACGCGCGTCGAGGTAGGCCTGCTCCGGCGCGGGCAACGACACGAACGCCTTGGCTGCCACCTGCTCGTCGGAGATCTCGAGGCCGAACCGGTCGCGGAAGGCTCGCAGAGCGCCTTCGTTCATCTTCTTCTGCTGGTGGGTGATGTTCTGGCCCTCGCCGGACTCCCCCATCCCGTAGCCCTTGATGGTCTTGGCGAGGATCACCGTCGGCTGACCCGCGTGGGCTGCCGCGGCGGCGTAGGCCGCGTGGACCTTGACCGGGTCGTGGCCGCCGCGGTTGAGCTGCCAGATCTCGTCGTCGGACCAGTCGGCGACCATCGCGGCCAGCTCGGGTGACGTGCCGAAGAAGTGCTCGCGCACGTAGGCGCCGTCGCGGGACTTGTAGGTCTGGTAGTCGCCGTCGAGCGCCTCTTCCATCCGTCTCAGCAGGACGCCGTCGCGATCGGCCTCGATCAGCGGATCCCAGCGCGAGCCCCAGACGACCTTGATGACGTTCCAGCCGGCGCCGCGGAAGCTCGACTCGAGCTCCTGGATGATCTTGCCGTTGCCGCGCACCGGTCCGTCGAGGCGCTGCAGGTTGCAGTTGATGACGAAGATCAGGTTGTCGAGCCGCTCGCGCCCCGCCAGGCCGATCGCGCCCATCGACTCGGGCTCGTCCATCTCGCCGTCGCCGAGAAACGCCCACACCTTGCGGTCGGCCGTGTCGGCGATCCCGCGTCCCGCCAGGTACTTCATGAAGTGCGCCTGGTAGATCGCCATCAGCGGCCCCAAGCCCATCGACACGGTCGGGAACTGCCAGAAGTCCGGCATCAGCCAGGGATGCGGATACGACGACAGACCGCCCCCGCTGATCTCCTGGCGATAGCCGCGCAACTGCTCCTCGGTCAGTCTGCCCTCCAGGAACGCGCGCGCGTAGATGCCCGGCGACGAGTGGCCCTGGATGTAGACGAGGTCCTCGGGCGCGCGCCAGAAGTGGTTGAAGCCGACCTCGTACAGCGTCGCCGCCGACTGAAATGACGCGATGTGCCCGCCCAGTTCCGAGGACTCCGCGTTGGCCTGCAGGATCATGGCGATCGCGTTCCAGCGCACGTACGCACGGATCCGCCGCTCCATCTCCACGTCGGCCTGCTCGATCACGCCGGCGTCGGCAGCCGGCGGCAGCGTGTTGAGATATGGCGTCGACAACGCGGCGGTCATCGGCACGCCGCGCCGGGCCGCGCCGCTGATGACGCGCTGCAGCAGGTCCTGCGCCCGCGCCGGGCCCTCCGCGGCGATCACGCCCTCGAGCGCCTCGAGCCACTCGCCGGTCTCCTGCGGATCTACATCCTCGACCGCCATGGTCACCCGCCCTCGTCGAAGTAATCCGGGTGCTCGTCGCGGATGGCCGACAGCGCCGAGAGGACCATCCGCAGGTGGTGGCGCATGCCGATCTCGGCCGCGTCGGGATCGGCGCGCCGCAGACCCTCCACGATCAGCTCGTGCTCAGCCACCATCTCGGCCAGATAGCGCGGCTGAGGCAGGCTCAGCCGCCGGACGCGGTTGAGATGGCCGTTGGCGCGCTGCGCCACCGACCAGGCAACGCCGTGCCCGCTGAGCTCGACCAGCGCCCCGTGCAACTCATCGTCAAGGACGTAGAAGCGATCGAAGTCGCCCGAGTCGCGCACCTCCTTCTGGCGAGCGATCAAGCCGTCGAGCGCGGCGATGTCCTGCGGCGACGCGCGCACCGCGGCGAGGCGCACCGCGGCGCACTCGAGCGCCTCACGGATGAACTGGGCGTCGGAGACCGCGGCCTCGCTGATCCGTGAAACGTACGTGCCACGCTGGGGAAAGATCTCCACGAGCCGGTCATCTCGTAGGCGCACCAAGGCCTCCCGAATCGGTGTGCGACTCACCCCGAGCTGCTCGGCAAGCTCGTTCTCCGACAGCTGACGGCCCGGCTCGAAGTCCCCGCGAACGACGGCGTCGCGCAGTGCGGCGTACACCGGACCTCGAGCGCCTTCGATGGCGCGCCGAATGCGGGGCAAAGGAACTGACACACTTGTATACAAGCAGATAGCGGCGGCCTGCGCAGGGCAACATCCGGGGCGGCTCGAGAGCACCCGCGTGCCGGCAACTCGCAGCAGCGCATCGCTCGGTCGATCTGATCACGGTCGCCGCACACTGCGTGCGAGAGACAAGACCATCGTCCGCCGAGTCGATACTCCTCGGAACCCCGCCGCCCAGTCGCCGAGCGCGGCGAGGAAGACTTCCTCATCGGTCGCGATCGGCGCCGATTCCCATCTCATGACATCGGTCGGCAGATCTCCGCCGCGCGCATCAGCCCAGATAGCGAAAAGACGCCCGGAACTCGGGCGTCTTCGCGGTCCTGCAGCGGAGGGGGTGGGATTCGAACCCACGGTACCGGGGTTACCGGCACAACGGTTTTCGAGAGTCAACTACAGCGGCCAAACGTCCCGCGCTTGTTGGGATTCTAGCTGATGAGTCGCTCTTTGGGCCAGTAGTTGGGCCAGTGCGCGGGACCATGTGCACCCAACACGTCGCTGCTGCTTCGCATGGAAAGCGAGAGCGGTCCTGACTTCTGGGCCATATGCACCCTCAGAGCAGGACGACTCTCCTGCTCTGCATGGAAAGCGGGGAGACGGGATTCATGAGTCGACGCCGACTCCGGTCGTCCACCACCGCAGATCGGTATCCGGACAGAAGTTTTCGCCTCGCGTCAGGACCCACCATTAGTCTGGCGACGCTTCGCAAAAGCCGCCTCAATGTCTACCGCCCAGGAAGAGCCGCTACCCGAACCCCCGCCGCCGCCGCGCTTGACTAGCGGCGAGTTGCTTGCAGGCGCGGCGCAGTCGCCGATGCGACGGCTGTCGAACATGGAGCCGACACAGGTTGAGGAGCTAGTCCTCCACTGGCTGCACGAGACGCAGCGGGACAGGTACAAGCGCCTCATGACCGTTGGCGGAACCGGCGACCAGGGTCGAGATGTCATCGCGTATATCGACGACGGCCCCAACGCAGACTGGGACAACTTTCAGTGCAAGCGTTACGCCAAAGCGCTCAGTCCACAGGACGCGGTCAAGGAACTGATCAAGCTCATCTTCTACACGCATCAAGGCGCTTACTCGGTTCCTCGTAGGTACTACTTCGTGGCGCCCAAGGGCGTCTCCGAGCAAACCCGCAAGTTGTTGGCCAACGTAACGAAGCTGCGGGCTCGGATCGCAAAGGATTGGACGAACTTCGGCGAGCAGCTTTGCCCCCTTGCTGACGTTCAGGCTCACCTAGACACCTTCCAATTCCCAGCGCTTGATGTCGTCAAGGGCGAGGAGATCATCCTCTCGCTGCAGGGGAAGCAGATCTACCCCATTTTCTTCGGCGGAGGACTCAGTAAGCCGCGCCCAGAAGACATGAAACCGCCAGCGACGGTTGCCGACCACGAGCTTGGATACGTCGAATGCTTGGTTGAGGCCTACGACGAGGACTCGTCCGGCGCGGTCGGCGATCTTGCCGCGATCGAGGCCGACGAGACTTACGGATCACATCTCCGCAGCAGCCGGCGCGAGTTCTACTGTGCGGAGTCGCTGCGCGAGTTCAGTAAGGACGTCCTGGTGGCCGAGCACAAACAGTACGGCGACTTGCAGCAGCAGGTTCACGACGGCATTGATCCGGTGGTGCGGAGCGAGTTCAAGTCCGGCTACGCACGAGTGCTTGCCGTCACAGCACAAGCTGCGGCGGTGCAGCTCGACGACCATCCGCTTACCCCGGTGTTGAAGGTGGCGGACCGCAAAGGCATCTGCCACCAGCTGGCAAACGACGGCACCGTGCGTTGGAAGCAGTGAGCGGTGCTGTTTTCAACACGCCGCTGGAGTCAGGACTGCGTTCGCTGTTCCTCCTGGCAGCGGCGGGCACCCGTGGGTACGACACCCAGTCGCTCGTGTACCTCGACTACATGCTGGTGCACAGCACGGACGTAGGCGGGCCCGCCAGCCTGCACCCAGAGTCGCCGACCCGCCGAGGCGAGTTGCTGGTGCGTCGGCAGTTGGTCGGTGAGGGCCTGGATCTCATGCGCAGCCGCGACTTGATTGCCCAACGATTCCTGAAGTCCGGAATCGTCCACTCAGCAACGGCAGCAGGCCGATTTGTGGCCGATCAATTCGACTCTGCATACGCGGTTGGTTTGCGTGAGCGGGCCAAATGGGTGATCGCGCAATACGGCCAGATGAAAGACAAGCGACTAGCCGAGGAACTTCGCCCGTACCGTCAATTCGGCGACGACGAGCTCATCACGGAAACGCGTCCAGACTGGACGGCTCTCGGGGATGGATAGGCCACGCCTGATCAAGCTGCGCGTGGTCGGGCCGGGGCGCCCAGTAGCCGAGGTTGAGTTCGGCCCCACCCTCACGCTGATCACCGGTCATTCAGACACCGGCAAGTCCCACATCCTCGAATGCATCGACTACGCCTTGGGTGCTGGGCGAGCGCCGCAGCCCATCCCGGAGATGAGCGGCTATGACGAAGTGCACCTCGAACTTGAGCGGGCCGGAAAGCGCTACGTCATCTCTAGGCGCTTCGCGGACACCACCGGGGACGTGCTCTTCTTTGAAGGCGCCCTAGACGGCTGGGACCAGCAAGCCGGTCGCCCCCTCAAGGCGAAGGCCGATCCCAATAAGCCACGGGAAACCCTGTCAGGGGTATTGGTCGAGCTGGCCGGCTTCGACCCGACGTGGCAGGTAGTCAAGAACGAGCGGGGCGGCACCCAAGTGTTGAGCTTCCGCGCCGTCGCACCGTTCGTACTGATCGACGAAGAGGAATCGATCACCCAGCAGTCGCCGGTGGTTCCAGCCAACTACACCGAACAGACAGCCGCTCGTTCGCTCTTTCATCTGTTCCTCACAGGACAAGGGCCTGACGCCGACCAGCTGAAAGCGCTCAACGATGCGGCGCAGATGCGCGAAAAGGCAGCTCAAGAACTAGTCGTGCTCGACAAGCTGATCGAGCGACTGCGGCTCGAGATTAACGAGCAGCAACTAGTTCGCGGCGACCTGCAGCAGGCCATTGATGAGATCGACGCAGAACTGTCAGAGGTGTCTGAGCTGGCAGCTAGTAGCGGAGCACGCGTCCGAGGGTTGATGGCGCGTCGCAACAAGGCCCTGAGTGAAGCGAACTACGCCCGCAGCCGCTATCAGGAAGCCCGTGAGATCCGCGAACGTTTCGGCCTCCTGGGCACTCACTACGAGTCCGACTTGGCTCGGCTGGAGTTCGCGGTAGAAGCCGGGCATTTCTTTGCGCAACTGGCTCCCACACACTGCCCTGTCTGTGAGCAGCCCCTGCCAGAGCGTGGCGAGGAATGCCATCCAGACAGTGGCCGGTTCCAGCAGATCCGCGATGCCGCCACCGCGGAGCTCCGCAAGCTGCGTCCTCGCCTGGATGACTTGGAGCAAGCAGTCAAGGATGCCGAGCAAGACTCAACACGTGCCGCCGAGGAATGGCGGCGCCAGACGGACCTCGCCAAGGATTTCGACGCGGAGATCAGGCAGGTGGAAAACCCCACCGCTCACAGTGCGCGAAACCGGGTCAAGACTCTGACTACGCGCCGGGCCAAGCTGAGCAAGGACCTGCTGCGCTTCGAGCAGCTGGATCAGTTCAACCGGTTGCGAACCGAGGCCGAAGCCGCCAAGAAGGCTCCGTTGGCGAAATACCGGCCTGAGCATCAAGCGGCGGCGTTGTCAAAGTTGTCAGAGCAGGTCGGTCAGCTGCTCGACGCGTGGAAGTTCCCCTTCTACACCGACGTGACCTACAGCTTGGATATCGACGACCTGATCGTCGGCGGGCAGCCCCGCGCTGGACACGGCGCTGGCGTTCGCGCGGTCACTCACGCGGCCTTCAGCGTCGGCCTCATGCGGTACTGCCTAGACGAGGACCGGCCGCACCCCGGCTTCGTGGTCATCGACACACCGCTCAATAACTTCAAGGGCGTCACCGACAGCGAGCCCGATCCAGAGCTGACCCGCGACGTACATACGGCCTCGCTTTACAACCTCGCGACCACGACCGACGCCGGCCAGACTGTGGTTATCGAGAACATCGACGCGCCGGACGCGATCGTCGGCATCGCGAAAGTTCACGTTTTCAGCGGCCCCGGCGGTGAGGGCCGGCAAGGCTTCTACCCAGGCTAAGGACGGGCAGTCAGGAGCCTTAGTCCAATCAAAATGCCCTGCCCTTGACTCGGCCAGCATCGTCGGAGGACGGATATCTTGGCGTCGCTCGTCGGCATCAGCGTGGTTCGGGCGCGGCGCCGCTTCCGCTTTGACGAGGAGCGGGAACCAGTTAGGTGCAGCCGCCGCGCAGCACGGTCACGATCGCGGGCTCCGGCGAACGCGGGGTTAGAAACCGGTACTGGCGGCCAGCCGCGGCCAGCCGGATCGACGCATTTAGCCACCACATGCGTTTATATACGCCTGACTGTTCTCGGGAGCGAACAGAAACACGGGGGTGGGTTGTTCCACACCTGCGCGACATAGGTATTGAGCGGGTCCATCAGGAACCGCTCGGCAAGGGATACCGATGGCACCACCGACAGCGACGGCAGCAGAGACGATGGAGCGCGAGTACCTCGCTCATCGCTCCTCCGTGCTGGCGATGCTGCACGCCGAGTTCCGCGGCATCCGGGATCACGAGGAGCTCTATCAGGAGGCGTGGGCCGAGGCGCTTGAGCTGCAGGCTCGGGGTCAGGAGATCGCCAACCTCGGCGGCCTGCTGCGGACAATCGCCTGGCGACGAGCTCGCGACCGGTTGCGCAAGAACGCTCCCGAAGCGATCGACCCGGCAAGTCAGGTGCTGCTGCAGCAGCTTGATCCGGCCGCGCTGCCCGAGGAGAACATCGAGATCCGCCTTGACGCGGCCTTGATCCGCCAGGTCGTCGAGTCGCTTGAGCCGCGACAAGCAGCGGCGATCAAGTTGCGCTTTGACCGCCACCTGGATTCCAAGGAGATCCAGGCCGAGCTGGGCGTTTCGCCCAAGCGCCTGGAGAAGATCGTCACCGAGGCCTACGCCTGCGTCGAACGCGCGCTCGACGGATCGTCGACCGGCCTGGCTCAGTGGCGTCGACGGCAGCGCAGCCTTCTGCTCGCCTGCGAAACCGGCCTCGCCTCGTCGCGCCAGCGCCGTCAGGCGCGCCAGATGCTCAAGGACGATCCCGCCTGCCGCGCGATGCTGGCCGAGATCCGTTCGGCACTCGAGCAGGTCGCCGCAATCATTCCGCTGCCGCTGCTCGTCGAGCGCGCACAGCACAGCCGGCTCGCGCAGCTCCGACTGGGCATCGCCGAGCGGTTCGCTGCAGTGCGCGACCAGCTCGCCGATGTGGTCGCGCGACTCTCCGGCCACGGCGCCGCGGTCGAGCAGGCCGGCGTCGGGGGAGCCATCTCGCTGGGCGGGGGCGCCGTCGTGAAAGCGGCGCTGGCCTGCTTCGCCCTGACCGGGGGCACGGTGGTCTGCCTGACCGTTGGCCTTCGCGACGGTCCCAAGCCGCCGAAGTCGGCCGCCCCCGCTCCGCACCGGGCAAAGGCCAAGTCACGGCTCACGCGCGTCTCGGTGCCGGTAGCCACCGTCACCAAGCCGCGGCCGGTTCCCCAACCCCGACACAGCACCGAGCAGCAGGCCCAGGTGGTTCCGGCGGCGGCCGCCCCTCCGCCCTCCCCCACGCCAACAGGGAGCACCGAGTTCGGGCCCGGGACGACCGGGTCGACGTCAGCACCAACGACACCGGCCGCCGCCCCAGTCAGCGGCAGCGACGAGTTCCAGCCATGAGCAGCACCAGACAGGAGACGTCACACATGGTCCAGCCCCTCCGCGCCCGCCCGTTCGCCCTCGCCGTGATGGGGGCGTTCATTCTCGGCCTCTTCATGCTTCACGACACCGCGATCGCAGGCACCTACGAGGTGTACTCCTGCGATCCCAACCATGCCGGCGGCGCCACCCCAAGCTGGGCCGGCACTCAGGACGCTGGGTTCGCGGCCTACAGCGCGTGCGCCGATGGCAACACCGAGGGGACGGTGACCCGCAGCGTGGCGAGCGGCGGCGCGACCGCCACCGGCTTCCAGGGCGCGTTCGCGACGTTCGACGCCCCGGCGGGCACGACGATCGAGAGCATCCACGGCTACTTCTACCTGTCGCGATACGGATGCAACTGGGGCGCCGGCATCAAGGCGACCAGCGGCGACCTCGGCGGCCGCTGGGTCTACGCACTAGAGCCCGGCTACTGCGGTACGAATGGCATCACCTGGACTTACTGGGATTGGCCGATCAACGACAAGCGCGTGGCACTCATGGCGATCTGCGGCGCCGCCACCTGCGACCGCAGCGGCGAGACACGGGCGGCCATCAGAAACGTACGCATCACGATCAACGACCCGACCCCGCCCGCCCTGACGTCCCCACGCGGCGAGCTGTGGACAAGCGACGGCTGGCTCAACGGCACCCGCCAGGTCGCGTTCGATGCAAGCGATGGCGCGGGGATCCGGCGCAACGCGGTACAGGTTGACGAACAGACCGTGGCTAACTACAGCAACGCTTGTGACGACACGCGAGCGACTCCGTGCCCCAATCTGGGCTACTCCATTCCGATCGATACATCGAAGCTGGGAACAGACGGTTCGCACACTCTCACGCTCGAAACCGTCGACGCCGCGGGCAACCCCACCGAGGTCTCGCGGACCATCAAGATCGACAACACGGCTCCCGCCGCTCCGACGGGGCTAGCGGTAGTCGGAGGCGATGGCTGGCGGTCGGCCAACGGCTTTGGCGTGATGTGGACCAACCCGGTAACCGATGGCGTGGCGCCAATCGCGGGAGCGGAGTATCGACTCTGCCCAGCCACCGGAGGGAGCTGCCTCACCGGGACGCGAAGCGGAGACACGCTCACGCGTGTCGACGACCTCCAGCTTCCTGCATCGGGCGAGTGGACGATGACGGTCTGGCTTCGCGACGCGGCCGGCAATGCTGATCCGAACGCGAACGCGACAGCGCAACTGCGATTCGATCCGACGGCACCGACCGTGGGCTTCGAGCCCCCCAACCCTTCCGATCCGACGCTTGTGGCCGCGAGCGCTGTGGATGGGGAGAGCTCGATCGCCGACGCCCGCATCGAGGTACGCCGACACGGCAGCAACGTCTGGCAGACCCTTCCGAGCACGCTTGAAGGCGGACGCGTAACGGCGCGGATCGACGATGAGCACCTCGCCGCAGGCCGCTACGACCTACAGGCCTGGGCGAAGGACGCGGCCGGCAACGAACGCACGAGCACGGAGTTGGCTGACGGCGGCGCAGCCCACCTGAGGCTCCCGGTTCGCGTCCTCACGCGAATCAAGGCGGGCGCGGCCTCGCGGGCATTGCGTAAACACGGCGCAACGATTCGCACCAAGTTCGGTCACCCCGTTCGGCTCGGCGGACAACTGCGGACCGCCGACGGCAACCCGATCGCGGGCAGCGAGGTCCTCGTGTTCTCGCGCGACCAGCGTCCCGGGGCTCCGTGGACGGCAGTCGCTTCGCTCAAGACCTCGCCGCGCGGCTATTTCGCCTATCGCGCCGCGAAGGGCGTCAGCCGGACCATCCGATTCCGGTTCAGCGGCACCGCGACGATCCGTCCATCGATTCGCGCCATTCGGATCCTCGTGCCGGCCCGCAGCACGATTCACGCTGACCACACCCATCTCCTCAACGGCGAGTACGTCCACCTGCGAGGACGCGTGCTCGGGGGGGTAATCCCCGCGGGCGGCAAGCTCGTCGAGGTCCAGGTCTTCCTGCGCGGCCACTGGCGAACCTTTGCCACCACCCGGTCGCGACCGGGCGGCCGCTGGCGCCACGAGTATCGCTTCGACGGCACCCGTGGCAATCAGATCTATCGGATGCGTGTGCGGCTTCCGCAGGAGTCCACGTTCCCTTACGCGATTGGCCGCTCGAGGAGCATCGCTCTTCACGTGCGCGGGTTGTAGGGGGAGAACAACGGGGCGCGAATCACTGTGACCATCATGAAAGAGCGAGACTCCGGGGGACCACGAATGCTGACGAGACTGCGGAAGCAGATGACCTACGCAAACGTCATGGCCACGATCGCGGTCTGCGTCGCGCTAGGCGGGACCTCATATGCGGCGTTCACGCTGCCGCGGAACAGTGTTGGGCACCGTCAGATCCAGACCGGCGCCGTCCGGGGCGCCGAAATCCGGGACGGAGCGCTGGGCGTCAAGGAGCTCAGCCGCTCAGCGCAGCGCAGTCTGCGGGGAGCGACGGGGCCGGCCGGGCCTGCGGGGCCCGGCGGTCCGCCTGGCACGTCTCTGTTCGCCGTAGTTGACGGGGGCGGAAATCCGACAAGCGGAAACGCAACCCAGGGCGGCTTGACGGGAACTGGCACCTACCAGATCGGATTTAGCCGCTCCCTCACCGGATGCGCCGTGGCTGGCAGTCTCGGAACATCCGACGCATCGACAGCCGTCGCTGGGCGGATAACGGTGAACCTCGTGGATGGTAAGGCTGGCGTCCAGACCTACGCCGCAGATGGCTCCCCCGCCAATCTCCCGTTTCACCTGATCGTCGTCTGCTAGCAGAGCTACCGGGTCATGGTCCAAGATCGTCGAGCAGGCGACGGGCCCTGAGGTCTTCGCGCTTCTCGGGGATCTGCTCGACCGGAACGTTGAAGTAGGCCGCCAGGACCTCGTCCGCGAGCTCTTCGACAGGTTCGAACTCGTTGTCGGGTAGCAGCGCGGTCCGCGCAAAGTGGGCGGCCCGTCGTTCATTGAACGGCCCGACCACGCGGCCGTCCAGGACGTAGCCGGCGAACATCGCCAGGCACACCACCCACCTCCGAACCGGATGGCCGCGATCGAGCTCGGCGATACGCGGCGCGACCGTCACCTCGTCACCCTCGACCGTGGCGACGAGGCGGCCGCGGTAGTTGACACGGATCACCTAGCCAGTAGCGCCAGCTCCCCCTGATTCGCCCTCCCAGATTTAGAGGGGGGTGATGTCGGCATCGCGCGACGTAAGAGGCGATGGACATCTCGACCTCCCCGCGGTCGCTGCGCCAGATGCGTTGGGCAGCACGCGCCCCCCGTCTGGCGCTCATCGCCACCTGCGTGGTCCTGTGCGCCGCCGGGCTGCGCACCGTTCTGCTGCCGCAGCGTCCGGTGACGATCGCGACTCGTACGCAGTCGTCCGCGCTCATGCTGGCGCCGGCAGCCTTCGCCGAGTCCTTCGCCCGCGCCTACCTGACCTGGGATCCCCGCAAGCCCGAGCAGCGCGACCTTGCTCTGGAGCAGTTCGCCCCAGCGCTCGCCGACAGCGGAGCGCCCGGGCCGCCGCGAACCGAACAACAGGTGGCGTGGTCGGCCGTCGCGTCGGACCGGCCTGTCCGCGGTGGGCATCGGATCACCGTGCTCGCGGACACGACCAACGGAAGGGTCGCGCTGGTCGTCACGGTCGCGCAGGACGACCGCGGATCGCTCGCCGTACGCGAGTTCCCGGCGCTCGTCGGATGGCCCGCGACCGCAACCGCTCCGGACGCGCCGCCCCCTGACGCGGTCGATAACGACGAGCTCGACGCGACGGTGTCGCGGGCGCTGCGCAACTTCCTGGCCGGCCGTCGCGACGCCCTTGCTGCCGACCTGCTTCCGGGCGCGGTGATCGCGCTGCCCGACCAGACGCTGCGCATGGTCGCCGTCGAGGACCTGTCCTGGACGTCACGTCGTCGGGGCGTCGCGGTCGTGGTGCGCGCCCGGCTTTCGGACGGAGGAGAGCTGCGCCTGGGCTATGAGCTCGGCGTGGCCCGCGAGGCCGGGCGTTGGTTCGTCCGGTGGATCGGAACTGACCAAACACAAGACGGGAGAACGTCATGAGAAGGATCGTCCTGGGCCTGGCCGTACTGACCGTGTTCGGAGCGTTCGCCGCGTTCGGCGACGCCCACGCCGCGATGGCGGCAACCAGCGACATCGGCAAGCGCGTCGGCGCCGAGGTCAAGAGCTGGGCCACCATGCTGCTGCTCGGCGTCGCGGGGCTCGTCGCCATCCCGGTGCTCGCCAAGCGCGATGTCAACGGCGGGGTCGTTCTCGCTCTGCTTGTCGTGCTCGTCGGCGGCTTCGCGTTCGCTCCGGAGAGCGTCAAGCACGCGATCGAGTCGCTGTGGCAGTCGATCGGCGGCTAGCCATGGACGACGGCCTGCAGATCCGCTCGTTCCGCGTGGTCTTTGACCTCGAGCGGCGCATCCACCGCATCGACCGCTTCCGCGTCCCGCTGCCTTACGGACTGCCGCTGCGGAGCGCCGGTTACGCGATGGCCGGACTGCTCGCCGTCCTGCTGCTGGCCGGGCTGCCCGTCACCGGGCCGGTGATCGGGTTGCTGCCGGCGCCCGCTCGCTTCGTGCTGCTTCCCGCCGCCGTCAGCTACGCGCTGACCAGCGTCAAGCTCGACGGCCGCAGCGCGCACGCCGCCGGGATGGCCTGGCTGGCGTTCGTCCGTGGCCCGCGACGGCTGCGCGCCTTTGCGCCCCTCCGCCAGGAAGAGACCGTCGCCCTCGGCGACCTCGCGGTGGTCGTCGAAGGGCCGCCTCCGCGCAGGCGGCGGCTGCACCAACCGCGACGATCACCGACTACGGACGCGTCCCGTCAGGCACCGTCTCCGATCGGCGAGCAGCTCGCGCTGGTGCCCGGCGAGCAGCTGGTGATGTGGTGAGACAGCCTCTGTCGTTTGCCTGGGGCAACCTCGTCTGGGGAACGAGCCTCGATGACGCATGGGCGCTCTATCGCGTCGAGACACAGTCCTACGCCGGGCTCTCGTCGGCTGCCAAGCGCGACCTGTTGACCGCCGTGGCCGGGTTCGCCTTTGCCGTCGGGACCGACTTTCAGCTGCTGCGGGTGTCGCGACCCTGGTCGGTGGCCGGCTATCGCGAGCAGGTCGAGAACCAAGCCGACCGCCGTTGGGCGCACCCCGCCGCGCTGGGGCGCTATCTCGACCTGCACCATCGCCACCTCGGCGACCGTCGCGTCGCCCGGCCCGAGGTCTATGTCGCCGTGCGACTGCCCGCCGTCGGCGGTCCTACCGCACGCGGCTGGTTCGCCCTCGGGGGCCGGCGGCTGGGTCTGGCTGACCCGCGAGGAATCAGCCGCCGGCAGCTAGACGAGGCGCGGGCTGCCGAGCAGCGGGTCTTCTCATGCGCCGGCGACTATCTCGACTGCACGCGCGCGTCGACCGCCGATCTGCAGTGGCTGGTGCGCCGCGCGTTCTGCCGCGGCGTTGCCGAGCCGGTCGTTGAGGAGCAGTGGGCTCCCAATGCGCTCGTCGTCGACGCCCCCGAGGAGGACGGCTGCGCCCGCTACGTGCCGCTGCGCACCGACGTGATGCGACTGTGCGACGCGCCGATGCACGTCGACGCACGGGCGCTGCGCATCAGCGGCGAGCCCGGCGAAAGCCATCAGGCGTTCCTGATGCTCGGCGCGCTGCCGGAGATCGCAGCGTTCCCCGGCCCTCAGGCCGAGCTGCTGTTCGCGCCGCTCGAGGCGGTCCCGTTCGAGGTCGACGCAGCGGTCAGTGCGCGCTGGGTGCCCAACGACCAGGCCGTCGCGCTCGCGCGGCGCAAGCTCGTCGACGCCGACAACGTCTTTACCGAGGAGACCTACGGCGACCACGGCCCGACCTCGTCGTCTGCCGTACGGCCCGGCATCGCGCGCGAGCTCGAGGAGTACCTGACCTCGCCCGAACGCCCGCCGCTGCTGCGGGCCAGCATCGGCCTATGCGTCGCCGCGCCCTCGGCGGAGCTGCTCGACGAACGGGTCGAGCGCCTCCGCCGCGAATATGCGCCCGTCCTGCTGCACCGGCCCCTCGGCTCTCAGGTCGATCTGTTCGTCTCACACCTGCCCGCACAGGCACGGAGGGTCCGCGACTACGACGACGTCCTGCTCTGCGAGCAGCTCGGGGCCATGGTCCCGACCGCGACGCACGCCGTGGGCTCAGACCGAGGCATGTACGTCGGCTACACCCTCTCGGGGTCCGGGCAGCCGGTGCTGTTTGACCTCACCGAGGCCTCGCGAACCTCGCGGCCGGCCGCCGTCCTGTGCTCCGGGACCCTGGGCTCGGGCAAGACGCTGACCGCCGAGCTGCTGGCCTACCAGGCGTTCCTGCAGGGCTCCCGGGTCGTCGCGATCGACCCCAAGGGCGATCACCGCCTCCACGAGCTCGTCGGCGCCGAGCGCGTCGAGATCATCGAGCTGCAGGCCGGTGAGCGCGACCGCGGCCGGCTCGATCCGCTGCGGATCGCCCCGCCCCAGACGCGGGCCGACCTCGCCTACTCGTTCCTGACCGATCTGCTGCCCGCCCCCGTGCCGCCGGACTGGCAGACGGCGATTCGCGAGGCCGTCGACGCCTGCAGCGAGCGCGGCGCACGTTGCTGTGGCGAGGTCGTCGCCGAGCTGCGTGCCGGCGACGCGCACGCCAAGGCGGCCGGCAAGGCGCTGGCCGTCCACACTCGCTCGGGCCTGCTGCAGCTCGGGTTCGCCGAGTCTGGCAGCGTCAACGACGAGGCCGGCGCCCGCCAGCTCAGCTCGCTGCGGATCGCCAACCTCACCCTGCCCCTCCCCGGCACGAGCCGCAGCGAGCTGACCAGCGACGAGCGTGCCGGTCAGGCGCTGCTGCGGCTGCTGGCCGCCTATGCGCTGCACCTCATGGGGGACGACTGGTCGCGCCACAAGGTCCTGCTCTTCGACGAGGCATGGATGCTGCTGGGCGACGCGGCGGGCCGGTCGCTGGTCGACCGCATCAACCGGCTGTGCCGCAGCCAGAACGCCACGCCGATCCTGGCCACCCAGAGCCTGGCCGACGTCTCCGAGCTCGAGAACCTCATCGGCGCCTGCCTGTGCTTCGGCGTCGAGACCGAGGCCGAAGCGGCCCGCGTCCTGAATCTGCTGGGCCTCGACGCCGACGACCGCCGGCTACGCACCCAGCTGCAGTCCTTCCGCCAGGGCCGCTGCCTGATGCGCGACTACACAGGCCGGGTCGCCCCGGTGCAGATCGATCTCGTCGACGAGCAGCTCCTGACCACCCTCGACACCACACCGCGCGGAGGAATCCATGTCGCCGCCTAGCCGGCTGCTCTCGATCCTGCTGATGGTGCTGGCCGCCGCCACGGCGCTCGCCGTCTCGGCCCCATCCGCCGCAGTGGCTGCCACGACCTCGGCTCGATCGACCGACCCATTCGCCGAGCTCGGAGGCCGCTCCCCGTCCTGTGACCAGGACGTCGGCAGCGCTGGCCGGCGCAACTGCTCGGCCACGGGCTCGATCGCGCATCAGTACCCGGTCGGCAACTACGGCCTCGACGTGCACGTCGATGTCGGCGTCACCCATCTCGGAGACGCGTTCCTCGGCGCGCTGCAGAGCGTCGGCGGCCTGGTCTGGATGGCGCTGGTCTACGCACTCAACGGCGTGCTGCTGCTACTCGAATGGGGCTTCTCGATAGACCTGCTGGGCACGGCGATGAGCGGCGTCCGCCAGACGCTCAGCACGCTGCACACCAGCGTGATCGGCCAGAGCTGGTTCTTGGCCGCCTTGTCGGTGACCGCGTTGTGGGGCATGTGGCGCGGGCTGGTGCAGCGTCAGGCCACGCAAACGATCGTCGGCCTGCTGGCGACGGTCGGGCTGATGGTCTGCGCGCTGGTCATCCTCGCCCAGCCCGACGACACCGTCGGCTACGCCTCGCGGCTGGCCAACGACGCCTCGCTGGGCCTGCTTGCCGCCTCCACCGCGCAGCCCCTCGATCATCCGGCCCGCTCGCTGTCGGAGGCCTCCCAGGGCGTCTTCGACTCGCTGGTTCGCGACCCCTGGTGCGCGTTGCAATTCGGGTCGGTCGACTACTGCGACCAGCGGCCCGAGGCGCCCAAGGATCTGTTGAAGGTCGTCGAGGATGCGCCGAGCGTCGCCGACCTCTGGCTGGCGTCGGCGCCCGGGGAGAAGAATCGCGACCTGCTCTATGAGCTGCTCAAGGGCGACAGCTTCTACGCCAAGGGCGACATGGCGGACCCCGGCCGTATCCGGATGCAGGAGGCCGGCGGGACGTTCTCGCGGCTGGCGATCCTCGGCCTGATCGCCATCGGCCTGCTGGGGGCTTGCGCGCTGCTGGCCTACCTGGGCATCAAGCTGCTGCTCGCCTCGGTCCTGGCGCTCTTGCTGTTGCTCTTCGCCCCGGCGATGCTGCTCGCGCCAGCCTTCGGCGAATCGGGCCGCGCGACGTTCATCGCCTGGGGCAAACGCCTGGTCGGGGCCCTCGCGGCAAAGCTCGTCTACGCCCTGTTTCTCGCGGTGGTGCTGGCCGGCGCGGCGGTGCTGCGCCGCCTGGAGATCGGCTGGTTCGGGACCTGGCTGCTGCAGATCGCCTTCTGGTGGGGCGTGCTGATCAAGCGTCATGAGCTGATCGGCTTCGTCTCGGTCAAGCCCCGGCCCGACAACGCCCGCGGGATGATGTCGTCGTTCGCGCAGGGCTACTACGCGCTGCAGATGGGCCGGACCGCCAAGGCCGCCACGCAGCGGGTGTTCGGGGCACCAGGCCGGGCCGGACAGGCGCTGGCCGACCGCGGACGCGGCGTACGGGCCGTCAAGGCGCAGCGCAGCGCGGAGGCCGCCATCGCCGAGTTCGACAGCGACGGCCGCCGCTATCTCGAAGGCGAGCAGGAACGCGCCGGCGCGGCACTCGCCCAGCGCCGCCAGGCCGAACGCGAGCTGCGCGTCGTGGACCGGCGGCTGACCGGCTTTGACGAGCACCATGCCGCCGCACGCGCCGCAGGCCGGCCGGCTCCTTTGCCCAACGGCGATCAGGCGGCGCTCGTCCGCAAGCGGCGCGAGCTCCTGGACCGCCTCGCCGCACCGGAACTTCGGGGCGCCGAGCAGCTCGTCGCCCACGCGGCCCGCAACCAGGCGCAGACCGGCTCAGCGGTCACCGGCCGTGACCTGGCCGCCTACCGCCGCCGTCGCGCCCAGGATCTCGCTGCGGACCTGCCGGTCGACCACGAGCGCCACGTCCGGGCGGCCGGTCTCGACCCGGCCGCGCTGGCCGCCGCCGAGCCCACCGACCGCGCGGCGATGCTCGACCAGGTCGCGCGCCACCTCGACCGCGAGCGCGAACTGCTGGCCGCGATCCCCGACGACGACGCGCCTCAGCCGCGCGAGCTGCGGATCGATCCAGGAACGCTCCGCGCGCGAGTCGCCGGACGCCGCGCACGCCTGGCCGCGACGTCGAGCGCACCGGATCGCCGGAGCCGGACATGATGCGCACTGGACTCGCGGTCCTCGCCGGAGCCGGTGCGCTGGTCGCCGGTGGGCAGCTGCTGCACCGGCCCGCGCCGTCGACGACTCCGTCGGTGGGGAGTCACCGGCCCCCGCCGGTCGTGCTGGGCTCGGCGCCGGCTCACAGCGACGACCGTCGCCGGGAGCCAGACAGCCCACCCGAGGATGCCGCTCAGCCCGAGGTCCGTCCGGCGCCGCACGCCGCCACCGCGGCCGCCGCCAGGTTCGTCACCGCCTACCTGCGCTGGCAGGACGGCGATCGCGGCGGCGAGGTCCGCGAAGCGCTGAGGGACACCAGCGACGAGCGCCTGTGGCGCCTGCTTCGGAGTGGACGCGGCCAGCCAGACCCCCACCCGCGGCAGACCTCGTCGGAGCTCTCAGGCGTCACCGCCGGAACAGCAGGCGGCTTGGCAGCAACAGTCGTGGCGAATGTCGGGCAGGCAACTCGCGTCGCGGGGCTCGCGCTCGTGCTGCGCCACCGTGACCAAGGCTGGGTGGTCTCCAGCGTGGGGCCATGAGCGATCACGGGGGCCGAGAACGTCGGGGCTCGCTGCTCGTCCTTGCACCGGCGATCGCTGCCGCCTGCGTCGTGGTCCTGTTGATCGCGACGATGCTCGGGCTGTCGGCGCTCGTCGGCGGAGCGGCCGCCCAGGGCGGCTGCGTTCCCGGCGCCGTACCAGTGCCGGGCGCCGGGGCGCCGCCCGAGCTGCAGCCGATCTTCGAGGCGGCCGCTCGCCGTTACCGGCTGGGGCGCGATGGCCCGGCGATCCTCGCCGGACTCACCGAGGTCGAGTCCGGCTTCGGCAGGAACATGGGGCCGTCGAGCGCCGGGGCCATCGGCTGGACGCAGTTCATGCCGGCCACCTGGGAGAGCTACGGCGTCGACGCCAACCACGACGGAAGGCGCGATCCCTACACCGCCGAGGACGCGATCTTTGCCGCCGCCCGGTATCTCCGAGCCAGCGGCGCGCCGCGCGATTGGTACCGCGCCCTGTTTGCCTACAACCATGCCGACTGGTACGTCCGCGAGGTCCTCGAGCACGCCAAGCGGCTGTCGGGTCTTGACGCGATCGGAGACGGGGGTCCCGGGTCCGTGCTGGTCATCGGCGACAGCCTCGAGGTCGGCACCTACCCCGAGCTGCGGAGACTGGTGGCACACCGGCTGACCGGAGACTTCGAATCTGGCCGGTCCTCGACAACCGGCATCGCCGTGTTGCGCCGGATGCTCCGCACCGGCGACTACGACGCGATCCTCTTTGACCTCGGCACCAACGACGGCGACGTCGCGCAGTTCCGGCGCTCGCTGTCAGGCCTGGCCGAGCTGGCCGGCGACCGCCGGGTCTATGTCGCCACCGTCAACAGCCCCTATGACGAGCGCGCAAAGAACGATTCGCTGGCGGCCTATGCGCACGCGCGTCCGAACGTCCGCCTGATCCGCTGGCACGAGGCATCACAGCGCTTCGAGCTCGCCGACGGCATTCACGGCGCTTACGGCCAACGGGCCCGCGTCGTCGCCGACGCACTCGGCGACCAGCCTGCCGCGGCGGAGTCGTGCGCGTCGGCAGCCGGACCCGGCACGGGGGCTGTCCACACCGTCACCGGTCCGGCGGGTCTCGTGCCGATCCCGGGCCAGAACGGCCAGACGATCGACGCGCGGATCCTGCCCGACGTCATCTCCCTGATCGACACCTACCACCTGACGATCACGGCCGGCTATGCCGCCACCGGCCATGCCGCCGACGGCGAGCACCCGCTCGGGCTTGCGCTCGACATCGTTCCTGGACCCGGGGGCACCTGGGATGACGTCGACCGGCTGGCCCGCTGGGCCGAACCCGTCCAGAACGCGCCGCGGCCGCCGTTTCGCTGGGTGGGCTATGACGGTGACGCCAACCACGGCCGCGGCAACCACCTCCACCTCTCCTGGAACCACTCCCCCACGCCGAGCCGGCGTCCGCCCGCGGCGTCCGTCGACGTGTTCGGCACCATGGGCGAAGAACAGTGAGTTGGCCTTCGCCTCGCCCGGCCCACCTCACTGCCGCCGCCGTGTGCGCCGGCTTGGCGGCGATGCACCAGCCTCGCGAGGCCGCCGCCGCGTTCGTCAGCCATGTTGCGATCACGCTGGCCTCCGGGCGCCGCGTGGCGCTCATGGCCTGCATCGCGATCGGGCTTGGCCTGATCGCGGCATCACCGACCGGCGGCCTGATCGCGCCACCGAAGCCCCAAGGAACCCGTGCATGACCGAGCGCCCCAGTCACGCCACGCCCCCGACCACACCTGAACTCGCCTGGGGGGCCGGCGCCCTCGCCGTGGTGCTCCTCGCCGCGTGGGCGCTCCCGGCCGCCGCCGCATGGCTGCACGATGGCCACGTGATCGGTCTCGGACCAGCGCTGCGTGGGACCGCCCACCTCATCGGCGACCAAGCATGGGCCGACCCGGCGGGCTCGTATCCCGCTAGTGCTCGGCACCACATGCCGCGCGGTGCGATCTGGTGGGCCGGGGCAGGATGGGCGGCGATCACGCTGCTGGCCCTGGGCATCGGCGCCTGGCGCCGGCTCGACGCGCTGGCCACCGGCGCAATCCTCGGGCGGCGGCCGGGCAGCATCCGCGGCGCCCGGCCGCGCGCGTGGGCGCGGCGACGCGATGTCGACGCCATCGCAGTACGGAAGCGATCTGGCGAGCGCTTCACTCTGGGCGAGCTCGCAGGCCGGCGGCTGGCCGCGGACCCCGAGGCGCACGTCGCGGTGATCGCCCCGACGCGGTCGGGCAAGACGACCCGCTACGTCATTCCGTGGCTCCTTGAGCACGACGGCCCGGCGATCGTGACGTCGACGAAGACCGACGTCCTGCAGGCCACCCGCAACTGGCGCGAGCGACTCGGCGCCGTGACGGTATGGGACCCCTTCGGCCCTGCATCGGCCAGCTGGTCGCCGCTGACCGGATGCGAGGACTGGCAGTTCGCGCTGTCCCAGGCCCAATGGCTGGCCGACGCCACCCAGCAAGGCGACTCGGAGATCGCCACCTACTGGCGCGGCGAGGCGGCGCGCCTACTCGCCCCGATGCTCCATGCCGCCGCGCTCTCCGGCGTCAGCATCGCCAAAGTCCTCGAGTGGATCGACGTCCAGGAGACCAAGACGCCGATCGACGTCCTGAGGGTCAAGGAGGCCACCGACCCGATCCGCCAGATCAAAGGCATCGACAAGCTCGACGACCGGAACCGCGGCAGCGCGTTCATGTCGGCCGGCTCGCTACTGGCCGCCTACCGGCTGCCCTCGGTCCAGGCCACGGCGGTAGATGGCCTGACCCCGGAGAGCTTCCTCGACGGGACAGCCAACACGCTGTACATCATCTCGCCCAGCCGCCGACAGCGGCTCCTCGCACCCCTCGTCGTGGCGATCCTCTCCGGCCTGATGCACGCCGCAGCGGAACACGCGACGCGCTCACATCCGTTGCGGCCGACGCTGCGCGTCCTGCTCGACGAGACCGCCAACATCGCGCCGATCCGCGATCTCCCCGGCCATCTCTCTCAGGCAGCGGGGCACGGGATCCGGATCGCGACGATCTGGCAGTCGCTGGCGCAGGCACAACAGCGCTACGGGGCCGGTGCCGACGAAATCCTCGCCAACAGCACCGCCAAGCTCTACCTCGGCCCGGTGACCGACTCCACCACGCGACGGCACATCACCGAGCTCCTCGGCGAGGAGCCGATCGACACCGCGAGCATCAGCGCCGATCGGCAGCGACGATCCCAGACGACCAGCCGCACGTGGCGTCCCAAGGCCAGCGCCGGCGCGTTGCAGCAGCTGGCGCAAGATCAGGCGCTGCTGGTCGAGGGGCGCAGCACACCGGCGGTCATACAGACCACGCCGTGGTGGGAGGAGCGGTGGCTCAGACGCCGGGGGCGGGCGCGTCCGGCGCAGCGGGGTCCTGCCCGATGAGCGATAGACCACTCCCCAGGAAGACTCCGGGCCACGTGGAACTGGCCCTTGGGATGTACCGAGTACTTCGTGAGCAGGCTCATCCGGAGGACGAGTACGACATCGAACTGGCGATCCTTGACGAAGTCGTCTACGACTTCGAACTCGCAATCGAATTCGCGGATACGGACGACCAGGCTCTACGGGCACGCGAGTCGATCGAGGCCGCGCACTCCCTCCGGCGTGCGATCATGGCGCTCGTTGCGTCCCCCGGGCCTGAGGGCTGAGCGCCAACCAGTCAGGGTGACCTGGGCTGACGCTTGTCGTCCAAAGCGGAAGTCCGTGGACGGCTCCTGCTTCTGACACAAAAGCAGTAGCGCCGTCAGAGCAGCAGCAGCGTTACGGTGCCGAGGCACACGGCGACGATCAAGGCGACCGCTGCGAACTCGCCCCGCCGTTGCCACCTACTGGATTCGTCCTTGTCGCTGAAGTCCATGATCAGGAAGAACAGCCCGAAGCCGCTGATAAAGGCGAGGGTGGAACGGATGACTCCCTCGCGATGCTCCTCCTGTGGCTGCACGTCGAGATCCATCAACGGGATTATGCCCGGGCCGAAAGAGCCTCCTCACGGGGCCCGAGGCTGCTTTCGGGGCAAAGCCAGAGACCCGCTCCTCGTTCAAAGCGGGAGCGCCGCGGCGGTGCGGCCAACGGCAAACACTGGCTCCGGGCTAGGCGTCGAGCTTCTCCCGTCGTCGAACTCGGGCTCGAAGGACATGGCCCATCGGGACGGCGCCCACGATGAGCCCGCCGACGAGACTGACTAGGCCGACGATGCGTCTGGCCTCGCCAGCCGTCAAGAAAACGATTCCGCACGCTGGCAGCACCGCGCCAGCCAGGGTCCAAGCCATCGCAAGAGTCCGCTCAGCTCGTCGGAATCCTTCCGCTTGGAGCTGCTGAAATCCTTGGCGAAGCACAGATTGGCCGCCGGGCACAGACCGTACGGTCGACGGGACATCGCCGCTGGGCATCTTCCTCGTCCATCGTCGGCTACGCGGGTCGAAGAACAGTTCCGCGTCCCGATCGTTGCTCTTGCCCAATGGCCATCGGCGCGTCGGGACGAGGAAGAAGAATCCCAAGAACAGCGCGAACATCACTCCCGTGACGAGCGCGATAGGAGCGTCGGTCATAGCTAGCACTGCTGCGATGCTTCCATAGCCCATGGGTCGTGGCAAGGTTCAGACTTCTTGACCAACTTCCGGTTCTCGTCCAAAGCGGAAGCGAGCGACACTCTGCTTGTGACGCAAAGCAGCGCGACGTCGACCACGAGTTTGGGATGGGCCCGTCTTCGGGTCAGGCGCATGCCGACGGCGGCCCGCGCTGAGATTCTGCCGCGGGCGATGGGACTATCCGACTGTGAAGGCGGCTGGTCCACTCAAGCGAATTAGTCAGTGGGGTCTTAAAGAGTTAGCCGCGGCTCTCCTTGGTTCGGTTGCGACGCTCGGCTTGACCTGGGCACTTGGGTTCCTCCACGGGGCACCCCCAACGTCCCATGAGCAGCTAGACCAAGAGATCGCAGATGCAGCCCACGATGGGCTGATCATCGCAACTGACCGGCTAGTAGATCTGCATGGCACAGGCCAGAAGTCGCGCCTACTTCTCCTTACCCCGAAGGCCAACGTCGAGTTCGGCAAGTCGGACCAACTTCGGCTCTACGACGTCGAACACGGGCACCTCCGGCTCAGGCTCAATATCGATCCGGTCACGAATCTTCGATCCAAACTCCCGTGGCGAATCAGCATCTACGGAATAGGTCGCTGGGACCAATCGGCACGGAAACAGATCGTCGTTGTGTTGACGCCCAATTTCGCGGATAGGGGCCCGCCTTTCCCGTTCGCGATTTATTGGGACCCGCAGCGACGCGAGTACCGCACGCGCCCTCTGATTGCTGGCGCTCCGCGGCTGCGTCGGGTTCATGGCTGGTGGGCCCGGCACGCGCAGTCGCTTTACGAGCCGCTCACCGTCCGGATGTCAGACGGCAGCAAGCTGCGGGATCTTCGGGGAGCGGAGACGATCGCTCTCACTCGCGGCAAGATCCTCGCGGGTTACAGCACCGATCAAGTGTGCAACGCATGCCCCGTGACCCTTACCTACCGGGCCTGGTCCGTGGACTTTCAAGATCAAGGATTGGCTCCGCATCGGTGTTCCTTCGTGGGTTCAGGCCCACCCGACACACTGCCCACAACGCCTTACGACGTGCCCTACTTCGTCCGTCAGCGGATCCGTACTGCGGCAGAATTCACAAACGGGCGAGATCGCGCCCTCAGGTCCGCGGTCTGCTGAGCTGATCACCCAGCGAGGGGTGGCGCCCCCCGTGCGGATCAGAAGTGGGCTCGACTCCCGCTTTCCATGCAAAGCGGCAGTCCTACGCGAGCCATTCACATCCCCATGTCCATCCCGCGCCCGATGTCCGGGCGAGGCGCGACATCATCCGTGCCGTCGCCAAGGTGAGCGTCGGCGTTCGCGACGATCGCGCGCATCGCGGCTTCGGGCGAGGGCGCCTGGAGCTGCAGTCCGCTCGGAGCGAGTGTGTCAATCGCAAGTTGCTTGGCGCGCTGCCGGCGTAGCGGGCCAGTGACGGGATCTTCGGGACGATCGAGTGGCATCTCGAGTCCAGGAAGGGTGAGCTGGGCATCGCGGCCGAGGTTGACGTAGAACCGTGCCTCCTCCCGATGACGAGACAACGCGGTGTAACCCCATTCGCGGTAGAGGTCGTCGGAGCCCAGGACGAAGGCGCGGTCGACCGTCGCGCCCTGCGCTCGGTGGGCGGTCATGGCATAGGCGTGGTCGAGGTTGCCCTCCTCGGCGTAGCCGGAGGGAAGTGTCGTCTCGCGGCCGTTGTCGAATGCAACGGTCAGCGCCATCCGTTCGGGATCGAGCGCGGTGATGGTCCCGCGATGTCCGTTGGTGATGCCGTTACGGCGGTCGTTGCGGCAGGCCACCACACGATCTCCTTCGGCGAATGCACGACCGTCCGTCTCGAACTCGATGTCACCGAGCCGGCCCTGAGCTCGCAGCCGTGCGCGGGCGCGCTGATTGAGCTCGGCGACATCGGCGCGCCGGTGAGCGAGCATCACGACGTCCTCATCGGGGTGTCCGACCGACGCCGCATGCCAGTCGGCGACGAGCTGCGCGCGGGTGCTCGACGCGTCGGTGCCGGCGACGATCCGGTCGTGTTCGCGGTAGGCGTCGGCCCACTGCTCGATCCGGCCTTCACGTAGAGCTCCTAGCGCCTCCCTGTCCCACTCATGGCGCTGGCGACGCACCTCGCGCATCTCGATCGCCCCCAGCCGCTTGGCGAGACCGCGCAGCGTCCCGCCCGCCTCGATCTCGGGGAGTTGCCGATCGTCGCCGCAGAGCACGAGCTTGGCTCCAACCTGGGCCGCATGCTCGGCGAGCTCGGCGATCGCCCGGGTGCCGGCCATTCCTGCCTCGTCGACGACGAGCACCGATCCGGGACCAAGCTCATGCCCACGCCGAAGGTCGTGTTGTAGCCGAGCGAGCGTGGTCGTGGGGATGGCGGTCTGGTCGTGCAGCTCGACCGCCGCACGGGCCGACAACGCACAGCCGTAGACCTGTAGGCCTCCTTGTTGCCACGCCTCCCGGGCGGCGTCGAGTGCGTAGGTCTTACCGGTTCCGGCTGCTGCGCGAACGACCTGCACCCCGTCGCCGCAGGTCGTGAGGGCACGAACCATGGCGACCTGCTCGTCGCCGAGCTCGGGGCGCTCGGCGAGTACCGCGTCAACGATCTCGGGCTGAAGTGCACCGGCGCCGCAGCGCTGGCGTCCACGGCTCTGGTCGATCAGCTCGGTCTCGAGCTGCAGCATCTCGGGGGTCGAGCAGCGGCGGGGAATGTGTGGCTTGGATTCATCCTCGAGCGCGACGGCGCGTGGGCTGGCCAGCCATGTGTCGGCGGCCTGCTCGACCTTGGTCACGGCCGCACCGCCGCGGTGCAGTTCTGCCCAGGCCTGGACGACGTCGCGACGGTCGAAGGTGCTCGACTCTGCCGTCAGCTGGGGTAGCGGGGCATCGGCCGCCATGCGCGCGAGATCGATCGCGTCCTGCGGAAAACGTTCGAGTCGATCGAGCACCCCTTCGAGTTCCTCGGGACCGAAGCCGTGCTCGGCGGCGCGGGCCCGCCAGTCGGCGCGCAGCCGGTCGAAGGGTTGCGAATCGGTCTTGGGCTGGCGGGTGTGCAGGGTGGCGATCTGAGCGGCGCGCGCGGTGTGCTCACCTCGTTCGGCCATCAATTCGAGGACCTCGGCGCGGCGCGTCGAGAAGTGCTCGACGACGCGGCGGGGGATGCCGCTGATGTCGGCGGCACCGTGCCGGACGAGCTCCCAGTCAACCCCCAAGGCCTGGGTCATGTGGGCCCGCAGCGCGACCTGGTAGAGGTAGCCCGCGGTCTTAGCGTGCCTGTAGAGCTGGCGGCTGTCGAGTGCTGACCAGCGTCCATCGTCGCGCTGCGTGACGTTGGCAACGACCAGATGGGTGTGGAGGGCGGGGTCACCGGCGCGGGAGGTGCGGTGCCGAAACGCAGCACCCAGGAAGCCACGGCCGCGGACGCACTCACGGCCGCCTTTGCCGCGCCGCGTCCAGCATGCCTCGCGTTCGAGGTATCCCAGTGCCTCCGAGACCGCGGCGTCGTGGGCCCCGCGTGTAGCCGAAGCGACGGACTCGTCACCAACGCCGTAGAGGAGGCTCACCGTCTTGGGTGCGCTGAAGGTCAGGTCGAACCCGTGGACCGTGCGCTCCGGTGCGGGGCCGAGATCCTCGCCGCCGGCCGGCGACTTGCCAGCCAGCAGGGCAGTGAACTGCTCCCCACTGACCTCGCCGTCGGTCTCCATGAGCAGGTCGACGGCCGACCCGGCCCAGCGTCCGGGCGCCTCCCCTCGGCCTGAGTAGTAGTCCTCGCGGCCTGTCGCGACCTTGTCGAGGTAGTAGCGCTCGGAGTCGGGTCCGCTGAGTCTGCCGATGGTCAGCACTACCTCTTACGTCGCGCGACTCAGGGTGCACCCCCCTGGGGGTGCCAGTGTGTGTCTGGTCCTGGCGTCTGAAGCTTCGGGTGCTGCGGGGCAGGGCTGGGTGGCGGTCCGGCGTGCTGTGACCTGGCGATGAAGGGGCCGCTGGAAGCGGTGGCCACGGCTGGTGCTGTGGTCCGGGCGTTTGCTGGTTAGCTGGTCCCTGAGGGCGTGGGCCGGTATAAGAGTCTCGGTATGGCGTCGCCGACGGAGCAAACGTCTGACGGGATCCTCGACGCTGCGCGTGGGCTCGTGATGCAGGGCGGCGCGTCCGCGGCGACCGTGCCGGCGATCGCACTGGCCAGCGGCGCGCCCGTGGCGACGCTGGCCCACCAGTTCGGGTCGCGCGAGGACCTTTTGGCACGGCTGTGGATCCGGGCGGCGCAGCGGTCACAGGCCGCTGTCCTCGCGGCGATGCGGTCGAACCCCGACCCGCGCGAAGCCGCCGTCGCCGCCGGCCTGGCGGTGTTCGACTTCGTCCTGACCAACCCTGAGGACGCGCGGCTGCTCGTGTCAATCGGGCGTGCGGATCTTTTCGGCGTCCCGTCCACGCCGGACCTGCGCATCGAGCTCGAGCAGCTCAACGAGCCGGTCATCGCCGGCCTGCGCGAGCTGGCTGAGCGGCTGACGGGCACGCCGGGGAGGGCGGTGGTCGACAGTCTGGCGATGGCGGTCATCGACATCCCGCACGGCGCCGTGCGCCGCCATCTGTCCGAGGACGGTCAGCCGCCTCCGGCGCGGTTGCGGCGCGGTCTCGAGGTCGCGATCCGCGGAGCGCTCGACACGATCGAACGCTCGCGCTTCGAGTACCGCAACGGCCGCGCCGCGCTACGGATCGTCTGACCCGTCGTCGTCCTGTGCCGTGATCAGGCGATGGTTGACGCAGCAGATCTCGTGAGTCATGCGGTTCTGCCGGCAGCACGGGCGAACGAAGTACAGGCAGGTCATCCGACGCGCTCGCGATCACGGCGCCGCAACGTCCGCTTGCCGCGCAGCAGCTGGCGCTCGACGGTACGCAGCGTGACGCCGCAGACCCTGGCGATCTCCGAGTAGGTCAGCCCCGAGGCGTGGAGGAAGACCATCGTCGCCTGACGCGCCGGCAGATCGGCGAGCTGCGCGAGCCGGGTGTGGGCCTCGTCATGACGCTCGGCGGCGACCGCGGCATCCTCGGAGATCAGCATGCGCTGCGGAAGCTCGTCCGCGCCGGTCGGCGTCTCGCGCCGCGCGCGGGTGCTGAGCTTGACGCCCTCGTTCCAGGCCACGACGTAGAGCCACCGAAAGCCGCTGTCGTCCAGGGCGACCTCGGGATGGGTCAGCAGCTGGGTCCAGGCGTAGGAGCAGGCATCCTCTATCAGGGCCTCCGGGCCGGTGATGGCCCGCCGGATCGCCCGCTGGTGCTCGGCGGCCTTCAGCGCGTAGAACTCGGCGATCTGGTCGCGGCGGCTAGACATGCGCCGTCTCCCGCGCCGAGATCGGGATCTCCGGGGGCGGGGCGACCGCCGCGGCGGCGAGGTCGACCAAGACGCCGGGCTTGTCCCGGCGGACGCTGACCTCGATGTAGTCGGCAACGAGGGCGTCGAGCTCGGCCTTGGAGGTCAGGCCGCGGTCGACGAGGTAGCTGCGCCCGGCGCCGGTGGCCGGCCGGTCGGTGACCCGCACGACGCCGTCGACGCGCTGGCCGAAGACGATGCGCTCGCCGATGCTGATGCGGTAGCGGCCGAGCTCGGTGCGCTTGCCGACCTGGTAGTCGTCGTGCTCCCAGGGCTTGTCGGTCCAGGCGGCGGTCGAGCCGTGGCCGGTCGTCTCGTCCTCGCGGATGCGGGTGGCGTCGTGGGGCCGGTCGGCGAGGGCGGTGGAGATGGCGTCGCGGTCGAGGCGCTGCTCGATCCGGCTTGAGGGCCGGCGCTGCTTGAGGCGGTCGATCTCGGCGCTGGCCTGCGCGGCCGTCTGCGGGTAGGTGAACGTCTCGCCGGTGCGTGCTGCGAGCGTGCGCAGGAAGGCGAGCTGCTTGGGCGTGGGCCTCATGGGCTCCTCCGGGTGGTTGGGGTCGAACACACCCGGGCGTCCGCCCGCCGGCGCCGCGAACGCACGCGCCAGGTTCGGTCCGCAGGACTCGCCGCAGGCGACGCGCAGCGCGAACCTGGAGCGGCGGATTGCGGCCCGGCGGGAGAGCCTGCGGGCGTGTTCGCGCCCCGACCCCCGGCAGGGGCAGCTGCCGACCGTGCCCGCCTTTCCCCTCTCCCGCTCGCGAACTGTGCGGCGAGGGCGGGGCCGCCGCCGCGGCCCCGCGCCCACCCCGGCGCAGAACTAGCCGGTCACTGCAACGAGGCGATCACGCCGTCGTTCTCGCCCCCTAGATTCGACGGATCGATCCCGCCGCTTTCACCCTCAACATCGTCGACGCCGAAGGCCTCGGGGAGCTGCTCGTGCGACTTGGTGCCCGGCTCGACCGCGAATCCGCGCCGAGGGTGACGATCGAACGGCGGCCGGCCGCCGTGCGCTTCACCGCCGCGACCTGGCGGCCGATCCTTGTCAGCAGGATCACCGACGCGCTGGACGCCGAGCTGGGCCCGCAGGAACGCGAGCGGCGCTTCCGGGCATTGGGGTAGAACGCGGGGCTGACCCCGGGCCGCCCACCCTCGACGCGCCTATAGAAACGTGTCGTTCTCTATTGACGTGGCCTGGCCCGGTCCGTACCGTCTCGCCGATGGCCGATGTGGACCCTGACGCGGTGCAGGCAGCCGACTCCGGCTGCGTCCGGGTCTCCTCGGCCCGCGATCTCGCGCACGTCGGCGACGGCGGCTCGGGCGTGATCTTCGCCCCCGACATCCTTCGCGCCGTGCTAGCCGACATCGCCGGCGACGGCCGCCCTCCGCGAGACATCGAGCAGCCAAAGACTGACGGCTGAGGCCGTGAGGTCGCGGCTGTCGGAACGCAGCTGGTGACCGACTCAGCACCAACCGGCTTCGGGCTCTTTCCCGACAGCACGACGCGCGCCCGCGGCCTCGACGGTATCCGCCGGCAGCTTGAGGCCATGGTCGCCGAAGCCGGCGACGGTCCCGCTGCACGTGAACGGGCCGACGGCTGGCGCGAAGCGATCCGGATGATCGACGACGAGCTCGCGCGGCTAGCGGCAGCTGCGCCGCCTCAGGGCGAGGCGACCGTGCTGCTGTTTCCGGCCTGTCGCGCGGCAGATGCCACCCCGGGATGAGCACGCGCCAGCCCGACTCCACCGACGCCCTTCCCGCCCCGCGGCGGTGGCGCCTCTTGTCGGTCGCCTTGCTGGTCGGTGCCGTTGGAGGGGCCGTCGCCAGCGAGCTCCATGGCCCTGCCGTGATCGCGATCCTGGCCCTCTGGCCCTTCGTGGCGCTCGGATCGGCAAGGGCCGTCGCCTTCAACCGCTACCGGTCGCGGTGCCGCACACTGCTCGAGGCGCTGGTCCAGCTCGAGCAGAAGCCGCCGGCTGACGCCACCGCCGTGACCTGTCCGATGGCCCTGGAGTGGTGCGCGGCGATGTCGCGCGAGGATTGGCCGGCCGTCGCGGCCCTGACGAGCGACAACTTCCGGTGGACCAGCACCATGGGCAGCGGCGACGCCAAGCAGTACGTCCGCGGCCTCAAGATGTCATCCCGCGCCTACCACCGAACCACGATCACACTCTTGGACTGCCGAGCTCAACCGAGGACCGACTCGGTGCTCTACCTGAAAATGCGGCAGGTGTCGCGCCGGCGCCACGGACGTCCGCTGGACACCACGTGGTGGGAGCGATGGTCGCTCGCGCCGGGCGGCCTGGTCGGCGAGATCGAGCTCGTGGGCGTCGTTGACGTCGCCTGAACACCAGGCTCGGCTGCGATGCGAGGTGTTCGCGGCGCCGGCCGGGGAGCGGGATCCGATCATCGCTGTCGGGCGCATCCGGCCGGGGCCGCCCGGCTGAGCAGGTTGTCTAGCCGGTATGACGTCCTAGTTCCGGGGTCCCGGAACCTCGCCCCCCTGGGCGTCGACCGGCCCGGCCGCGGCATCGCGCCGTTCGAGCGCTTCCGCGCAGCTCGCGCAGAGGCCCGGCCTATCGCTCCACGGCACGGTGGTGCCCGGGCCGCTGGGCTCGTCGCAGCAGCGGCAGCGAGGTGCGCACATCAGGCGGCCCTTCTTTCCTCGGCCACTTCGGCGAGGCCGGCGTGCAGGACGTCCTCGAGCCGCCGGGCGTAGCGATCGATCATGCCGGCGCACGACTGCACGGTGTCGAGCGGCGCGTCCTGACTCCAACTGGCGAGGTACGGAATCACGTAGCCCGACACGTCGAGGCCGGCCGAGCCGCAGACCGTGTAGGCAATCGACTCGACGACGAGCTCTTCCTCCGCGTAGGACAACTCGGGGTCGTCGGCGCCGGGCTCGGCGCGCAGCAGCGCGTGGGAGAGCTCGTGGATCAGCGTCTTGACCTGCGCGTTGATCTCGCGGGCGTCATTGATGGCAATGGCCCGGGTCGCGGTGTCGTAGCAGCCGCCGCGCTCGGTGCACATCGGCTCGAACGTCACCGCCGAACCGATCGTCTCGGCCAGGGCGACGAGGGGCTCGAGGCAGTACTCGAGCTCGCAGCCGACGACGTCGGCGATCGGGCAGTCCAGCGTGACCGGAATCGCCGGCGGCGGCAGCTCGTCGACCTGCGAGCGATCGAAGACCGGGCCGAGCTTGAAGAACGTCCTGGGCTTCGCGGCGGGATCGGCGCCGGCCCGGCGCCACGCCTCGAGCTTGGCCTTGCTCGGCGCGATCGGCACCCAGATGCGGATCGCCTTCTCGCCTCTGCGGACGCAGTAGCCAACCTTCAGCCAGGCGCGAAAGCCGGCGACCCGCGTGGCGTGCGGGCACTGCATGGCGATCAGCAGCTGGTTCGCCAGCGAGTAGCGATGAAAGTGCCGGCGCGAAGCCAGCCACGCCTGCCAGCCCGCGCTGGTGCGCAGCGCCTCGACGGCCTCGATCGACTGCTGGCGGTCAGCCTCGCGGCGCCGCGCGCGCTCCTCTTCGCTGGGCGTGGTCTTGGTCCTGGGCATCGTCTGCCTCCTTGGTCGGGCGGCCCGCCCGGTGCGGGCCGATCCCCGCCCGACCGCACGCCCGGACGGCGTGCCACAGTGGGTGGGGTCGGCCGCGCCCGGGCGTGTCCGTCAGCCCAACCAGGGTTAGGTAGACGTTCCTGTCTCGTTGTTGGCTCGCTCGAGTCCAGGCACACTCCGCCCATGACAGAGGTGCCGACCGAGGAGGACTCGTCGCGGCAGGATCGTGTCCCGGACCTCATCGCCGCGGCCCTAGTCGCGGCTCCGGACAGCGACGAGCGCGCCGTTTACATCAGAGCGCTGCATTTTCATCGTGCTCATGACGAGGTCTTCGCTGGGGCGCGCGAGCTCGTCCTGAGTCCGGACCCGGATCAACGCGAGGTGGGCGTCGACATTCTCGGAAGCGTTGGCCTCGAGCGAACGTCCGAAGACCGCATCAACCTCGCGCGCAGATCTTCTGACCTCACCGACTCGATCATCGAGCTTCTCCTGAAGGTCATGAGATCGGAGACTGTCCCCCGGGTACTCGAAGCCCTCGGGTTCGCCTTTGGGCACCTCGACGACCCGAGACCCGTCGACGCGCTGGTGGCCCAGCGACGTCACCCGGACGAGAACGTTCGCTACGCCGTCGTGTACGGGCTACTCATGCATGACGTCGATTCGGCCGTCTCTGCGCTGATCGAGCTCTCCCGTGATCCAGACTCCCACGTCCGGGACTGGGCGACGTTCGGCCTGGGCTCGCAGATCGAACGCGACACACCAGCAGTCAGGGCGGCGCTCGCGGCGCGACTCTCCGACGAGGATGAGGACACGAGAGAGGAGGCGATCTGCGGCCTCGCGGCACGAGGTGATGATCGCGCGGTCCGGCCCATGCTCGAGCTCCTGAATGAAGGATGCGAAGGCCCCGCACTCAACGAGGCCCTCTACCGACTCGCGGCGCAGGTTCGTCACCCAGACCTTTGCCGACATGCCGGCATGCACTGGCGTCGCGCGCACGCGCCGGGCGCGACATTCGATCCATTGCGCAACACCGACCACGAGTACCTGCTCGACGCCGCTCGGAATTGCGGTTTCAGCGGCGCGGAGCTGAAAACCCATTCGGGGTAGCAACGACAAAGCGGGCCGGCGCATGCCGGCCCGCCGATTCGTTCAGGCGGCCTTGGCGCCGGTCAGGCGGTAGCCGACGCCCCACACGTTCTCGATGCACGACGAGCCGGCGGCGCGCAGCTTGGCCCGCAGGCGGCAGGCGTGGCTGTCGAGGGTGCGGCTGGTGCCGACCAGGTCGGTGTGCCAGACGCTGCGCAGCAGCTCCTGCTTGGTGAAGACCCGTGTCGGCTCGGCGGCCAGGCAGGCCAGGAGGTCCCACTCCTTGGCGCTGAGCTCGAGGGCCTCGCCGTCGACGATGGCCGTGCGGCCGGGCATGTCGAGCTCGAGGTCGCCGATCCGCTGGATCGGCGCGACGCGCTGGCCCTGGGCCCGTGTCATCAGCGCGGCGAGCCGCGCGCGCAGCTCCGCGTAACGGACGGGCTGGGCGACAACGTCATCGGCGCCGCAATCAAAGGCGCGCAGCAGCGAGGTCAGGTCCCCGTCGGGGACGATCGCCACCGCAGCGGTCGCAGGTTCGACGCGGCCGGCGGCCAGCCGGCCTTCGCGCAGCCCGCGCAAGAGGGCGCACGGTGCGCCCGGGTCATCGAGCGTGCCGACGATCAGCACGTCGGGCAGGCGCGACGCCGCTCGCGCCTCGACCTCGGCGATCGACTCGGCGCGACGCACGTCGTAGCCGTCGACGGCCAGCTCGCCCTGCAGGCCCTCCGCCAGGCGGCTCGCCGTCATCGCCAGCACGCACACGGGGTTCGGATCGGTGGTCATTCGCGTTCTCCTTCTGTGGCTTGTGGCCCGCCCGCTGCGGGCCGATCACCGCCCGGACGCACGCCATGGACGGCGTGCCAACCTGGGCGGGGAATCGGACCCGTAGCGAGGCGTGGCGCCTCTGCTACAGAAGTCGCGCGAGACGGCGGATTCCCCCCTCTGCTCATTTCAAGCGATCATCGGCGCCTTCTGCTGGCAGCTCGCATGGGAGTTGTTTGGGTTCGCCGGACGTCGCAGGACGCCGATTGACCTAGATCACTTTCGGGGCAAAGCGTCAGTGCTGCTTCTTCACCAGCAGTGGGCCCCGCGCATCTTCCAGGCATGGACGCCCAATCAGCGCCGTTCGGTTGGGGGTAGGTTTCGCCCGGAGTGTCGACTGACTCGCCGAACATCGAGGGGCTAAGACGGCGCGACGCGCTGCTGCTTGCCGTCGCACAGCGAAACCCCGGGAGGGCAAATTCCCGCGGGCTGCGTCGCGCGTGGGCGGGCATGCGGGTGAGTTTCATGCTTCGCTTCTCGTTCCGTCATCGCGCACGTCGGCTAGAGGACCGCGGGTTCATCGAGCCTGGATGGAAGATCACCTGGAGACCGCCTACACTCGCGATCAGGGTCACCCCGCTCGGAAGGCGAGCGGCGACCCTTGCAGTCGCCGTATTGGAGCTTGAGGGTTTCAGCGGGCCCTAGTGAGGAACACCGTAGTTGCACTAGCGGGCTGCCACTATCGCTTTCGGGGCAAAGCGCGACTGCCGCTGCTGACACAAGGCAGTAGCGCCGTCAGAGCAGCAGCAGCGTTACGGTGGCGAGGCACACGGCGACGACCAACGCGACCGCTGCGAACTCGCCCCGCCGTTGCCACTTACTCGATTCGTCCTTGTCGCTGAAGTCCAAGGTCAGGAAGAACAGCCCGAAGCCGCCGAAAAAGGCGAGGGTGGAACGGATGACTCCCTCGCGATGCTCCTCCTGTGGCTGCACGTCGAGATCTATCAACGGGATTATTATGCCCGGGCCGGAAGGCCTCCTCACGGGGTCCGATGCTGGTCTCGGGGCAAAGTGAGGCTGGTGCTCCGCGAGCACGCGGTACGTACCTGGCGCACGGGACGCGACCAGCCCGTCGTCGTCCAGACCTTTCGTCGATGCCGCTGCCTCCCGGCCTCCAAGTACATTGGCGGCGTGCCGAAGAGCAAGGACTCCCTTGTTGCCAGAGGGCTCGAGGCCGGTTGGTCACAAAGCGGCAGGCGCCTGCGGATCAAGTCCAGCAGCGACTGGCGGTGCTACGGCTCCATCCTGCTCGATACCAAGGCGGCCGAGCAACTGGGCCGCTATCTCAACGCTCCGGCGCCGCCCGTTCCTCTGAACCTCACCTCCGACCAAGATCAACTCACGGCCGCCTGGGATCGGCTCGGCAAGGGAGTAAGGCTCACTGTCGAACCGCTGCGCAGACTCGACGCAAGTCCCATCGCGGCGCACGATCGCCGTGAGTGGCCAGCCGACGGTAATACAGTCGACCTCGCCGCTGACGACGCGCACCGACTCGCGCGCCTGACGGCCTCGGCTGACTGAGTCAGCGACGGCCTAGGCGGCGCCGCTACACGTCGAAACGAGCGGCGTAGGCCGGCCAGATCGTCTGCTGCACGCGTCGGACGTACGCCTCGGCATACGGCTCCCCGCGAGAAGCATCCTCGCCGGCGTTGGTCATCCAATCGTGGTGGTGGCCGAGCTCGTGGACGAGCACGTCGAGCAGGCTGAAGGCTCGCGCCTGAGCCTCCGTCCAACGCAGCTCAAGCCAGATTCTTTGCTCGCCGTGCTGAACGATCTCGACGTTCAGAAGCTCGAGCATTTGCTGGTTCTTGTCGACCCAGTCGACGTGCGTGTTGTCCCACCAGAGGTCCTGATCCCAGGCGTTGAGGACGACAACGCCCGGGTTCCAGAGCCCGAGCCGGTCGACGGATCCCTCCCACAGCGAAATCGCGCGAAGCCCGACTGCCAGCTCATCCCAGTCAGGGAGTAGCCCAAGGAAATCCCTGACCTGCGGGACGGTCACGACGTGCCGATAGCCGGGCCCAGGGTGCGCGCGCTCGATCTGAATGTCCGCCTGCGGCAGCGCGTAGTAGTCCCGGTGGTCGGGCTTCCAATTGTTCTTTCGCAGCACGCGCCCGTCCCGCACACGAAGGGCGCCGCGCCTGGCACGGCCACGCATGACGCGAACCTAACGGGCCGACCGGAATGACGCATCCGCTCGAGAGGATGCGATTGCCGCTCCTGTGCCGGCAGCCCGTCGGAAGCAGAGCCTCAGGGCATAGGGTTGGCGCGTGCGCTTCGTCGTTGGCTATGTGCTGCTGTGCCTGCTCGGTCTCGTCGGCGGTCTGCTCCTCGACGGGGCCGGGATCAGGGCCGGGGGCTGGTTAGCCATCGTCGCGGGCATTGCGCTGGTGCCATTCTTCGTCCCGATGCCCGAGCGCGAGGATCTGCCGCTCTATGGAGCCGCCGTAGTCGGTCTTGTCGTCGTCTTGCTGGTCCTGCGGGCGGTCGACGCCCCCGACTGGGTCACAGCGGTAGCAGGGCTGGCCGTCGTTGCCGCCGTCCTCCTCGTCGACTTTCGGCGCGACGACGACCGGACCGGTCGGATCCGCGTGCCTCCCGGCCATCGGTTCGGATCACGCAAGCGCTGACAGCTGCGTGGCCGCGGCAAGACCGCCCGCGCACGAGCCCCTGGCGTTACGAGCCCGCGCATCGCCATGGATGCAGTCGTTACAGCAGGTTGGGTAGGCCGATGCGGTGTGGCAACTGCACTCGCTCTTGCGCACGCAGCAATCCCTCCAGGGCGTGACTCCTCCACTGCGGCCTCCCAGGTAGTCGGACGGAGACGAAGAAGAGCCGACCGAATCCTGCGCTGTCATGCGCCGCGTCTGACAACTCTGGTGAATCCGTCACAGAACGACGATTCGCTCGTCGAGTAACGAGATGGACCCAAGAGCTCCCACGGATCTCGAACTTCTGGCCGCGACCCGTTCGGGCCGGGGCTCTGCCTACGGGCAGTTCTACGAGCGATACCACGCCGTGGTGTTGGCGTATCTGCAACGCCGGACGCGACATCGCGAGACCGCGGCGGATCTGGCCGGCGAGGTCTTTGCCCGTGCGCTCCTCGCGGTACATCGAGACAAAGGACCCAAGGAGGAACCCGCAGCCCCATGGCTTCTGACGGTCACCCGCAACGTCCTTATTGACAGCGTACGGCGCGGCACCGTCGAAGCGGCTGCCCGGCGCTCGCTGCACATGGAGCAGCTTTCGGTCACCGACGATGACCTTGACCGGCTGGATGCGCTCACCGAAGACCTCGACCGAGTAGTCGGGCTTCTGGAGCAACTCCCAGTAGCCCAGCGCGAAGCCTTGAAGGCTCGCATCATCGATGAACGGGAGTACGCGGACATCGCTGGCGATCTGCATTGCTCTGACTTCGTGGTCAGGCAGCGAGTCAGCCGCGGCCTCAAGACCCTTCGCAGTCACCTGGAGGCGGGACAGTGAGCTACTCCGACAACCTGCGGCTCGAGCTCGAAGCGGCCACGGAACGATTGAGCCTCCAGCGCGCGCCTCGGCCCAAGTGGCGGCGCCTCTCAGCCCGTACGGTTGGCATCGGCGTCGCCGGGCTGGCCGCAACCGCAACCGCGATCGGTGCATCGTCGGCTTGGAAGCCGTGGTTCGGCAGCGGCCCGGAGGCGCCCCAGCCGAGCATTGCTCAGGCAGCGCCGTCCGAGGAGCTGATGAGCCTTCTCGGGGTGCTTCGGCGCCCGCAGTCCGGCGCGGACCGAGGACTCGACACACGAGAGGCCCTGCGCTACATCGGGACGTCCAGACAGGGCATCTACACCGACTACATCCGCCAGCTTCCCGTGGGAGATGGAGGGTTTAAGGCCACGCTGATCCCGGTGAGCTCGGCCGTGCAGCCGACAGGACCGGAACTCGCCAACACGGTGTGTCTCTTCGTTGCCGAAGCGAGTGGGGATGGCGGAGCCAGCGGCTGCTACTCGGCCGCCCAAATCGCGAGCGGCGCGGCCAGCGGAGCGCTCGGAAGCGTCTTCTACGCGCTCGTGCCCGACGGGGTCGCCGCCGTGGTCTTGCATGACGAGCGCGGAACCCACACCGTCAAGGTCATCGACAACTTCGTCGAGGACGCGGGAGCAGGGTCGCGCCGGGGTACGCCGCGCCAAGTCGAGGTTGTCCGATGGCTCGGGGGCGACGGCCGACCCTCCGCGCTCCAGCCCTCAATTCGGTGAGCGGAGCCTGGGCGCACCTGAGGTCATTCCGACAACCCCCGCGACGGCGGGCGTAGCGTGAGTCCTCGAACGCTCAAGACCAGCGAGGCCGCCGAGATCCTCAGTGTGACGCCAAACACCCTGAGGGTCTGGGAGCGAAAGTTCGGGTTTCCGCAGTCTGAGCGATCGTCGAGCAACCGTCGCCGCTATCCCCATGCCCAGATCGAGGCGCTGCGTCAGGCGCTGGGCCAAGGACTGGCCATATCGACCGCAGTCGATGTCGCACAGGACGACGGCCCGCCAGATGCGGAGGCCCTGATCACCGCGCTCGCCACGTTCCAGCACGACGTGCCAGATCGCATCATCAGCAACGCGCTGGCCCTCCGATCTCTCGAAGAGACCGTCGATGTGCTGTTGCTGCCGTCCCTGGCGACGCTCTTGGACCGCGTGGGCCAAGAAAGCGCGCTCTGGGCCTTCGCCGCTTCATGGGCCGTGGAGTGGCTGCTTCGCGTCCAGCGCCTCGCCGGCCCATCGGTTGCGGAGCGGTCGGCGCTCATCGCGGATTCATCATCGTCTCCACTGGACCCGCTGCGGATTTCGGCCCATGCCCTCACGGTCCTCTGTCGGCGCTCAGGGGTGGGCGCCGTCAGGATCTCAGCGCTGGCCCCGAAGCATCTTCCCGAGGCGATGATCAGTCTGCGCCCGACGGTGATCGTGGTCGTGGGCTCCGGCGATGACGCCGCTCGGTGGCGCTATCACGCAAACCGCGCAGCTCGCGGCACTCCAATCCTGCGCTTCGACCCTTCGCTGGCCGCGCGCAACACCCAGCGCACCGATCTACTGCCGAGCGACATCCTGACTGCTGCGAAGCACATCGCCCAGATCAACCTCGTTGCCAGCAGCGGGATTCAAACGGGGCTGGTGTCGCAACCTCCGCCTGGACGGCGCACTCGCGATGTTCAGGTGTCCGCCACAGCGGAGTGAGACCTCCACCCGTCTAGGCCTCGTTGCTCCTTATGCCGGACGCCTGCTGCCGCTGGAACACGCGGAGAAGGCCAAGTCCGCCTCGGAAAAGCCAATTCAGTTCGAGTATTCGCGGATTCGCAATCGTTTTCGCTTATTCGCTCCGCCCGTCGCGTGGAGGTCCGTAGGTTCGCGCGACCTCGCGTCTTGTGAGGACACCACCACACGACAAGGAGCGTCTGTGTTGCACGCGTCAATTGCGCAGAGGTCCAGATGGAGCTGGTGTAGCCGGCTCATCGCAATCGCGATGTTGGCTGGAGCCATCACTCCGACCGCGGCCACCGCCGGATGGTCGAACTACTTCTCAGGACTGATCGGTACCGGTGTTGCCAACCGGCAGGCCGACGGATCTCGAGACAACCTCAACGCGAGCTATGTCGCAAGCTACTGCTCGACGTGTCGTATCTGGGCCGGTGCCCACTACGCCGGTGGCACGACGCTGTACGCGAGCTGGGCCGAGGGCTATCAGATCGCGTGCCACAACTACGGGACTCCCAACATCGGAGCCATGATCGAGGCACCCTACGTTTCGCAGTACATCGACGTGGCAACCGCCGGGATCAACGGGACCTACTGCCCATGAGGCGCTCCAAGACACTCTCGGCTGCCGTCATGCTCGGCGGATTCGCCATAGCCGCGGTCGGTGCGGCAGGCCAGGAGTCGACGTCATCGAATGACCCCGCCCCGTTCAGCACGACGACCGCGGTCACCGAGGTCCAGCCGGCCATCAAGGAACACTTCGCCATCTTCCGCGATCAGCCGGCAAGTGCGATGCCGGCTGATGCGGCCGTCGCGGTGGGCTCGCCGGGCCGGTACGGCCGCAACTCCGACCTGGCGCGCGAGATTCGGACGCCCAGCGGACCGGGATACGTGATTCCGGCCAACGGTTACATGTGCATCGCCATCCCTGACCCAGTAGACGGTTACGGGGAGAGCTGCGCCTCCACTGAGGACGCCATCTCGAGGGGGCTGTGGGTCCGGCTTGTCGGAGACCAGGCCGAATCACGGGCCATCGACGCGTTCGTGATCCCCGACGGCGAGGTCCTGGACGCAACGACGTCTCGGTCCTCGCAAAGTGCCGGCCGCGGCGCGATCACCCGGATCGGTGTCGCCTCGGACCCGCCGCCCACGCTGGACGACGCAAACTGAGCGGCATGAGGGCGGCGGCTTCTAAAGGCGCCGCCCTCGCCGTTCACCACTGGGCCGCGATGGCCAGGCGAGACGGCCTGTCCCGCGGGCGGTCCGGCTAGAGGTTCCGCGACAGGCAGCACCTCGATTGTTGGGCGCCTTGCGGACGTCCGCATCGGACGTGCGGCGCGCGCCGTCGGGGACACGCGACGCGCCGCTGTCACAAACTTTGGCCGCGGCCGTCCCAGGAGGTGATGCCCGATCACACGCAGCGCTTCATTCGAGCGAGCGACCGACTCGACCTTGACGAGACAGAGATCCCTCCCGACTCGCTGGTGGGTCTGACCGAGCAGGGCCGCGCTGTGCTTGCCCTGCTCGATCTCGACGACGACCCACCGGCCGCCCGAAGCCGAGGATGACGGCGACCGACAGCACTCCTCGTCAGAACCGCAGATGCCGTGGGGTGCCGGGAGATTGGCGGACGGCGGCCTGCGCCGCCGCCGGCCCGGCATGGTGCTATCTGCCGTTTCGGCGGGCCTCTGCGCGGCCCAGCCGCGATTCGAGGCCGGCGAAAAAGTGCAGCGGGCGCGTGTGTCCCCACGCCGAGCGGGACCCGCCGCCGACGAGCGGAACGACCCGACCCGAGGCCCCAACGAAGGTCCGAGGCGTCCCGCGCGGCAGCAGACCTTGGCGCTCGGCGGCACTCATGTCTCGCGTGGCCTCCTCGACATGTCGGCGGGCTACCCGCTGAAGGGCCTGAATCCACGCGGCGCTTGCCGGATCGAGGGCCTGGGGGTCCATGGCCAGGTGCCGGCGGGCGCCATCGGGGACGCGGCCCTGCTCCCGAGACGCGTCGAGTGTCGCGACCGCCGCCTTCAGGGCCAGAAAGCGCGGAGCCTCACAACGCAGCGTCGGAGATTCGGCGCACAGCAACCGAGCGAAGGTCTCCGCGTGAAGGTCGGCGACGATCAGCACGTGATCGACGTGCGTGAGCAAAAGGGCCAAGACCGTGTCTCGGTAAGCCCGATGGTGTGCGGCCGCTCCCGCCAAGTCAGTCGCCAAGAGGGAAGCGGAGCCG
The DNA here is from genome assembly GCA_045805505.1 of Solirubrobacteraceae bacterium. Classification (GTDB taxonomy): domain Bacteria; phylum Actinomycetota; class Thermoleophilia; order Solirubrobacterales; family Solirubrobacteraceae; genus BP-464. The sequence goes on along the minus strand of JBJMLA010000072.1, from coordinate 79,912 downwards.
GTCGCCGCTACCAAGCGACACCACAAGCTGCGCGCGACCCGGGTGTTCGTCGTCGGTGGTCACGGCGAAGCCCGTGAGGGTCTGATGGCGCTGGCGTGGAGTTGACATGCGTCCATAGGTCGGTAACGGTGAAAGCTGTGACAAGGCGGTCGGCGCACGTGCCGCGATGGCTGAATGCTGCGACACGGCCGACCCGCGACGATCGGCCATTACTGGTCCGCGCCCGGGCCAACCCGGCCCTGTTCGGCGAGTTCTATGCCGACCGGTATGAGCCGGTGCTGAAGTTCTTCGCGCGCCGGGTCCTCGATCCCGAGGCGGCGTTCGATCTGATGGCCGAGACGTTCGCCCAGGCCTTCGAGGCGCTGCCGAAGTTCCGCGGCGAGACCGAGCTCGAGGCGCACGGCTGGTTGTGGGCGATCGCCCGAAACCGGCTCTATCAGTGGCGCGAACGGGGAAGCGCCGACCGCCAGGCCATCCGCCGGCTCGGCATCGAACTGCCCCCGCTGAGCCCGGCGGAGTACGACCGCGCCGAGGAGCTCGCCGATTTCGACCTGATTCGCGAGGAGATCGCCTCGTCGTTTGCCGCGCTGCCCGCCGAGCAGCGTGAGGCGGTGCGGCTGCGCGTGATCGAGGACCGGTCCTACGGCGAGATCGCCGAGCAGACAGGGCTCTCCGAGGTCGCCGTGCGCGCCCGGGTCTCCCGTGGTCTGCGTCGGCTCGCGCACCTCATCGACGAACCGGTGCAGCTGCGCGCAGAGGAGGCATCGTGACGCCCATCCCCGACGATCACGAGGCCGCTCGCGCCCTGCGCGACGAGTTCGACCGGCTCGGACGGGAGCACGGGCACGCAACGCCGGCGCCGTTGGCACGGGCGCACCGTCGTTCGCGCGCGCTGCTGGCGACGCTGGCCATCGGGCTCGGAGCCGGCGCCGTCGCGGTAGCCGGAAGCCAGCTGTTGGATGGACAGACCTCGGGCGACCACCGGTCGGTCGGTGACCGCGACGCCCCGGCGCCGGCCGACGCCAAGCTCTCCGAGGTCCGCAGGCCCGATCCGTCCGGGGGGCTGGCGTGGGGGCTGCGGATCTACACCAGCAAGCTCGGCCTGCCGTGTGTGATGGTCGGCCGGGTCAAGGACCGGCGCCTGGGCAGCGAGGACAACGGCCGCCTGCTGGCCTATCCCCCGGACGCGCCGGGGCTGTGTGCCACCAGCCAGGCGGACCACGCGGCGTTCTCTGTGCGCCGAACCGCGACGCCCGCCCCGGGACGGACGGTCATCTACGGCGTCGTGGACCGGTCGGTGTCCTCGGTGATCATCCATCCGCGTCCGGGCCGCTCGCGGCCCGTGCCCGTGGCCGACGACGGAGGCTTCCTGCTCGTCGAGTCCGGCCCGGAGGCGCTGCGCAGCGCGACGATCACCTTGACCGTCGCCGGGGTCAAACGCACGTCGCGACTGGGCTGAGCAGGCGCGGGGCCGCACGGGCGTCCATCAGAGGACAACGGCGGCAGCGCCGACATCGACCGAGCGCGGGCGACAGCTCCGGCCAGAGGGGCAGCCCCGTCGGAGCTCAGCCGGAACGTCACATTGAGGTTTGACGCGCGCCCGCGCGCGGGACTGCCGAGTTCCTATCGCGGCGGACGGCGCGCGGATCGCCAGCGTCGCGCGCCGGCCATGACAGGATCTGCATGGGCTCCGAGACGACCACGACAGCACCGGCGCCGGCACCCTTTCCTGAGGCGGTCATCGCGGTGGCACACCGCTCGCAGCGGACCACGCGCGAGACGTCCGACGGGGGTTCAGGGACGCAGCGAGCGCCTGTTTGACCCGCTAGGCGGCATCGGCGAGCTCGGCGTCCCCGCGCAGCTGCCGGCGGCCGCGATGAATCAGGGATTTGACCGCTGCTTCGCTGAGGTCGAGATGGGCGGCGATCTCGCGATATGACCAGCCGTGGACGGCGCTTGCCAACAGGGCATCGGACTGGCGGGCCGGAAGTCGCGAGACCGCTCCGAGCACCAGACGCAGGTGGGCGCGACCCTCCGCGGGGTGCTCGCTCCTGGCCTCCTGCGGGGGCCCACTCCCTGCGTAGCTCCCGCGACGATGTTCGTCCATGCAGGCGTTGGCGGCACAGCGATACAGCCAGGCGCGAAGGTGCATCGGCGCATCGGTGTCGCGGAGCCGCACATAGGTGGCCAGGAACACGTCCTGGAGGATGTCGTCGGTATGCACGCTGGTCGCGCGAGGCAGGCGTCCGCGCACGAACGCGGCCAGTGGGCGCTCATAGCGCGCGACGATCCGGTCAAAGGAAAACGGCGATCCGGCGCGCACCCCGGCGACGAGGCGGCGATCCACCGGGCCCGCGCCGGCCTCTGGGTCGTCGGAGCTCATGCGGATGCCAGCCACGGCCCACCAGGGGCTCTGGGTGTCGATGTCGGCTTCACGTCGCGGGGGGAGAAGATGGGTAGCCGCGCATCTGCTGGGCGTGGTCGGTGTCGAACGGGTCGAGGACAGGATGTGTTGCGCAGCGCCTGGGCGCACTTCGCCGGCTCCCCCGCCTTTTCAGTGGCCGGAGGGCCAGATCTGTGACAGACCGAGCCGCGCGGCCATGCATCGTGGGTCCTGGCAATGCGTGGTCTGCGTGTCCTGAGTGCTACAGGGTGCTCGTTGTAACGATTGAGATCACGTTGCCCCCGACCATTTAGAAACGTCAATGTGTATATGTAGGTTCCGTGACGGATCGGACGGCACGAGCCTGGGCGGCCCGCCCGGCCCCAAGGGCGGTCGTCATGCGGGCCCTGCTGGTGGCGTGCTGGGCGTGCCAGGTCCTGGGGCCGCCGGGCGCGGGGGCGGCGGTACGGGTCGCCTGGACCGGTCCTGGGCAGGCGCCGGTGACGGTTCTGCTGCTTCACGGCGGCGGTTGGGCCGACGTGTCCAAGGAGGCGTGGCTGCCGGTGCTCGAGCACACCCGGCAAGAGCTGCGGGGCTGGGGCTACCGGACCGGCGTCGTGGAGTATCGCCCCGGCCGCGCCGGCCTTGCGGATGTCCGCGAGGCCTATGACGCCGCGGTCGCCGACCGGCCCGGGCGGGTCTGCCTGTATGGCGAGTCGGCCGGAGGCACGCTGGCGCTGCTGGTCGCCGCGCAGCGCCGCTCGGTGTCGTGCGTGATCGCCGTCGCCGCCCCCAGCGACCTGCTCGGCCTGCAGCAGATCGCGCCGGACCTGGCCGCGACCGCCCGGGCCCGCGAGGCGTTCGGCGCATCGGCCGCGGCGCTGCGACGGTTCAGCCCGGTGACCCATGCCCGCAGGATCCGCGCCGACGTCCTGTTGGAGTACGCGCTCTTTGACGCCGTCCTGCCCGCCTGGCAGGGCGTCGAGCTGTCGGCGTTCCTGCCGCGGGGGCGGCTGCTGCTCGACCGTCCGGGCACGGCGTGGTCGGCCGCGCACGGCCCGATCGATCCCTCAGATGCCCGGCGCAACGCCGCCGAACGTCATCGGATCCTGCAGGGCCCGGCTCGGACGCGGGCTGAGCGACCGCTACCTGACCGCAGCGGCATTGCCTGTCCCGGTCGAACTGCGGCCGGGCGAGGCGAGCGTGGGAGACTGCCCGGGTGCCCGCCAACCCCGGCCCCCACCACGACATCGTCGACGCGATCAAGGACCCGCTGCGGCTGCGGATGCTTCACGCCCTCAACGAGGAGGCGCTCAGCGCCGCCGAGCTCGCTGATCGGTTGCAGATCGCCGCGGTCGAAGCCAGCTATCACCTCAACATGCTGCTGAAGACCCGCTCGATCGAGCCCGCCGACGACGACGTGGGGCGCCCTGAACTCGACCGGCGCTTCCGGGCGATGGCCCGCGCCGAGCTCGACGACGACGCCTGGGCGCGGCTGACGTTGCAGGAACGCAACGGCGTCAGCCGGGCGATCCTCGACAACGTCCTGGGCCACGCCTATGAGTCGGTCGCCCAAGGAACGTTCAACGGGCGCGACGACGCCTTCCTGACGGTGACCGACGTCAACCTCGATGAGCGCGGATGGGCCGAGCTCAGCGCGCTGGCCCACGGCCTGCTCGAGCGCGTCTTCGAGCTCGAGGCCCAGAGCGCCGCGCGCGCCGCGTCGGGCTCGGCCAACGACATCCGCACACGGATCGTCGCCATGCAATACGAGGGCGCCCCGTCACGCCGCTCCACACCACCCTCGTCAGCGCCTGACGGCCAGGCGGCGCCCGGCTCGCCGGAGCCGCGCCGCGCGCCCTAGAGCCCGGTGCCTGCTCGAGCGCCGCGGCCCGCCCACGGCGCGGCGCGACGAGCCCGGCAGGATCAGCAGATCCCATGCTCGCCGGTCTTGATGCACTGGCTGGCGGCCGCCGCCCCGCGAGACAGGCCGTGCACAACCCTGTGCGCAGCGCTTCTCGGAGCGGCGCGACGCACGCTGCCGGCGAGGCCGCTGTGCTGGAACGCCGACGGCTAGGAGGAGGACAGCTCGGTGGTAAACGCGCCGACGGCGTGCCGGGTGGCCGGCTTGCCGCCCTTCGCGCTGCGCCGCTGCGACTGCTGCTCGGCGCGCTCGACGTCCCTCCACAGACGGTCGACCGACGCCCGGACCGCGGACCGTCCGTCGCCGTCGAGTTCGGCGAGCTTGGCGCTCCAGCCGCGCGGGGTGTCCTGATCGGAGGCGAGCACCCAATCGAGCACCTGGCGGACCGAGAGCGACCGCTGCACCGCCTTGTAGTGGCGTTCGACGGCGCCTCGGCGCGGCGTCTCGCGCACGACCTTGATCAGGCCGAGATCGCGCAGGATCCCGAAGTGATAGCTGACGCTGGGAATCGACAGGCCGAGCCGGCCGGCCAGCTCCTTGGCGCTGGCCACATCCTCGTCGAGCATGCTCATGACCTGCCGGCGAACCGGATGGTTGAGCGCCTTGAGAACATCGGCATCAGAGGCAGCGGGGCGGGCCATGCGACGGACTCTAATGACCGGCAGGCGGCTGTCACAGATTCCCCCCACGCGGTCCTTGACGGCCATGAGCGATCACACCCAGCGGGTTCGGCAGCGACCACGCGTCGGCCGACACGCGCAGAACGCCGGCCGCCGAGGATGCCCGTGTCGAGCTGACCGACAGCGGCCGAGCGCTGCTGGCGCACACTGGACGGCCGAGAGCGCAGAGGCGACCGACCGGTCCGGAGGGGACCGCCGGGTCTAGTCTGTGCCGGGGAGGCGTGATGTCGGAACTTCCGGATCCCTTGCGGATCGAGCGACATGAGGAGGCGGGAAGGGTGCGCGTGGCGGTCAGCGGCGAGCTGGACCTCGCGACCGTCGATGAGCTGCGCGCCGAGCTCGACGCGCTGGCCGCCGACCGTCAGCCTGTCCTTCTTGACCTCGGCGAACTGGCGTTTATCGACAGCAGTGGCCTGGCGCTGCTACTGGCCGTGCGTACCGAGGCGGCCGCCACCGGATGGCCGCTGGTGATCGGCCGGCAGTGCAGCGCGCCCGTCCGCCGGGCCATGGAGATCACCGGTGTCGAGACGCTGCTGCTGGGGTCCGAGACGCGATGAGGATGGCTTGAGGCGCGCAGCTGACCGCTACGTCGCGGCGGTCCTGGGCCGCGTACGCCGGCGCGCCGGCCGGCGGGCGCTCGTCCGGCAAGCCTAGGCGCGCGCGAAGTACATGTGCACGGCGGTGCCGTGGCGGTCACCGACGAGCTCGAAGTCGTCGCAGAGGCGCTTGATGACCTCCAGCCCGAGCCGGCGGGCGGTGGGACGCTCGGTGCCGGCGCCGAAGTCGGCGATGGTGATCTGCAGCCACTGGTCGTGCAGCCGCGCGGTCACCTCGATGGGACCCTCCTCCTCGCCAGGGAAGGCGTGGATCACCGCATTGGTGGCGGCTTCGGAGACCGCGAGCTGGACGTCGGCGACCCGGCGGGGGGAGAAGCCACAGCCGTAGGCCACCGCGGTCATCTCCCCGCGGATCGCCGCGACGCCCATCGCGATCGCCGGAAAGCGAGCCTGGAAGCGGACGACCTGCGGCGCTGTAGCGAGCTGGGCCAGCGAGGACGATGCGTCGGTCATTCGCGGTCATGCCGGCGGTGGGAAGCATCGGTAGCCACTATTGGAAACATAGCGGTTTCTAAACCGGCCCCGTTACGTCGAGCGAGCTTCTGGCGTCGACCGCATGGGTATGCATTGCCGAAGCCCTAGAACTACGCAAAGGCGTCAGGGTCGGTTCTCGTCCCCGGCCGGGAGACGCCGATCTCGGCTGGGACGTCGGAATGCCATCGCCGTCCCGCGTCGGCGATGGCAGCGACAGCGTTCTTGGCGTACTGCTCAGCGGTCTGGGTGGGAAACCACATGCCGCGATGTCCCAGGTGGCGGACCGCAACGTCGCCGAGGCCGCGCATCTCGACCTCCCGGGTGTCGGTCAGCTGCCAGTCGTTCGGTCTGTCGTGGGCGGAGCCGTCGGCGTCGTGGGCGCGCACGGTCGGTACCAGCTGGTCGAGTGAGTAGGGGTCGGCTTCGGCGGCGGGGAACGTGGCGTAGGTGGAGTAGGGGCCGGGGTCGTCGGGTTTAGTCGCCGCGCAGCGCGCCGCCAGAGCGACGGGCCGCCCGAAGACCGAGCAGCTGTATTTCAGTGGTGTGCCGGCATAGCCGACGATGACTCTGCCTGACGCGATCCCGATGTGTGGCGTGAAGGCAAGGACATCGTTCTGTCCCATCCATCGGGCGGTGTGGACGGCGTCGAGAAACGGGCTGGCGGAGCCGAACTCCTTGGAGAAGACGACCATGATCTCGTCGCCGATGTACTTATCGACGATGCCCGGCCGATTGCGCAGCGCCTCGGCGGCGATCCAGGTGAAGAAGTGGTTGACGAACGACAGGGTCTCGGTCGGATCGAGATCCGCCGTTCGGGCGGTAAAGCCGGTGATGTCGGCAAACAGCACGGTCGCGTCGATCTCGCGGCCTTTGACTGGGAAGCGTTCAGACCAGCCGTCGGGCACGATGGCGTCGACGGTCAGGACGTTGGCGGTCAGGAAGTCCTCGAGCGAGTGGTAGCTCGGTGCCGGCGGCGACGGAGGATCGGGCATGGCGAGACCGTAACCCGCTGAGGGAGGCGCCTTGTGAGATGTGGCTAACACATACCGCCGGTGCGCCTGCGGGGGCGGGGTCAGGGCGGTGGGCATCGAGCCTGCGGACGACTTGCCGACCGGCGCGCGGTCGATGTCGCGAGGCTCAGCGTGCGTTGTCGGCGAGGCGCTCGAAGATCGCTTCGACCTCGCGTGCTTGGCGCTGCGCGGAGCTGGGGCTTGACCGTTCGGGCTCCCATTCCTCATCCTCTTCGGCCGCGCGTTCGCGCTCGTCGCTGCGTTCGCGTACGCGTTCTTCGAGGGGGGCGAGCTCATCTTCGCCGAGGGTGATGCCGAGGCGTCCGGCGAGCGCTTCGGCTTCGCGTAGGTCGCCTATGTCGGTGAGCTCGTCGGCGAGCGTCTCCAGGCCGCTGCCGGTCATAAAGGCGGCGTACTCGTCGACAACGGCGGTCCACTGCTCACGGGTGTAGGCGCCGGGAAACGTGGTGCGCAGGTCAGCCTGCCAGCTGACGTTCTGGACGTAGGCCCACCCTGACCGCATCACGGCCACGGGAGCTCTCGCGGCCTCGTCGGCGTCGACGGCCGGGGTGTCGCGCAGCACCTCGAGCAGTTTGAGCAGCGACTCGGGCTCGCCCTCCCCCGCTCGCCAGGCCTCATAGCGCCCCGTGACAGCTTCGGTCAACCAGGCCATCAGCCGTTCGCGCTCACCGCCCGCGTTGCGTGCGAGGCGGTGGATGTCCAGCAGGCGCGCTTCGCGATCGATGGTCCCGTCGGGCCGGTGTGACCAGCTGTGGTGTGACAGCGAGACGACGACCGGCCGGATGGCGGGCGCGTCGTAGGTGCGCATCAGCGCGTCGGTGAGCGGGGCGATCAGCCGGGCGGGCGGATGGTCGTCGTGCAGCGCCCACAGCCAGGTCGCCTGCTCGAAGTGCTGAGCGCCGTGCGCGAGCTGCTGGGCATCGGCGGGGCTGGCGCGCAGGTAGTCGCCGGCGAAGTCCGCGACGGACGGATCATGGGTTCCGACCAAGAGGCCGGCAAGGTCGATCCAGTCGCCGCTGGCGTGGCGCGTGCTGACCAGGCTGTCGTCGAGTGCGGCGAGCGTGCGCTGAAACGCGCGGCCGGTGGTCGCCAGGCCGCGCTGCTCGCAGAGCGCGTCAAAGGCGGCCTCGACTCGCTCGATCGGGGTCGCACGCCCCATTGACGCCAGCACCAGGACGAGCGTGCGGGCGTAATCATCGATCTCCTGCTCGAAGGCGTGTCGCCAGATGACCTCGGGGTGATCGAGGGCGTCAATGGCAAACGCGGCGTAGTCGGCTTGGTCTGCGGTGGTGAGCTCGCGGCCGCCCAGGCCGGTGATCCACTCGATGATCCGCGGGTTGTAGTTGGCGTGGTCGATGATCAGCTCATAGGCGTCGGCGTTGAGCAGGGACCGTTTGGCCCGAGCGCTGAGGGTCGGTGAGTGGTAGGCGTGGTTGGCGAAGATGCGGGCACGGTCGACCCGCGAGTAGCTGGGCAGCTCGAGCAGATATCGGCGTTGCCCGACACCGGCCTGGTCGAGACGTTCGTAGAGGTTGCCGGCCTGGCGCAGGATGTACTCGCGCGTAGTCAGGACGAACAGCGTGGTCTTGTGGCGTGCGGCGCGGTCCATGAAGTCCAGGAGCCGGCGGTCCTCGTTCTTGGCGAAGCGTTCGGCCAGGGCGGTGCGGCCGAGGAAGTCGTCGTAGAGGAAGATCTGCTTGACCGAGTCGTCGAGCAGCTCCCAGCCCTCCTCGACGTGGTAGGAGATCTCGATGGGTTCATAGCCGTCAAGGACGGCGTCGGCGAGCAGGATGCGGGCGAGCGTCGTCTTACCGATGCCTGGGACGCCGGCGACGGCCAGGACCCGGCGGTCGCGCAGCTGCTTGCGGGCGTCGGTGAACGCGTCGCCTTGCACGTAGCGCGGCAACGAGCGCTCAATGTCGGCGATCAGCGACTGGCTGCGCTGAAGCGTGCCGGCGTGCAACAGCGCCCCGAGCTGGGTGCCGCCCGTCAGCCACAGCTTGGCCTGGCGGCGCTCGACGTCGGGATGGCGGTCGAGGAGGCCCTCGAGGTCATGGGCGCCGAGGACGTCGGCATCGCAGGCGATCGAGGGCGCGAGGTCGGCGGCCAGCTGCGTCTTCTGGCGTGCGGTGAGTGGTTGTGAGGTGACAAACCGGTAGCTGGCGAAGTCCGCCTCCAGGTCGGTCAGGCGCCGTGCTTCCTTCCTGGCGGCGCGCCGCAGCACGGCATAGCTGCTGCGCACGAAGTGCTTGCACTGCACGACGTGCGGCCGTCTGGCTCGACGGCGCTTCCAGCGCAAGTCGACACCCTGGTCGCGGCCGCGGGGGAATGTCTCGTAGCGGCGCCCGTCCTCGGCCCCCAGCAGGTCGGCGACGAATAGCTCGAAGTCGTGATCGGAGAAGTTGTCGTAGTGGCGCACCGCGGCGCATTGTGCGCCAGCGGACCGGACGGCACGGCACGGGCCTGCACCTTGGCAGGTCGCGCCAGGCTTGGCCCGGCTTCCGCGCCTCGTCTGCGACAAGGCGCGCAGCCTGCTTGACGTCCCGCCGGCCCGTACTGACCGGCGCCGCGGACTCAAAGAGCGATTGCCCCGGACCGCTGAAAGTGCGGCGTTTACTGCGGAGGAGCCGCAGTCCGGTACGGCGACTCCCGCCCATCCAGATCGAAAGCGTTAATCCGGTTCTGATTGGCGTAGTAGTAGGCGTTGCGCTGCCCCCGAGCACGGGATCCACTTGCAGGAACCGACCGAGCTGGGGGACGTAGACGCGGGCGCCCATGGTGATGACGTTGGAGGCAAGCTCGGTGGTGCGCTGCTTGGCGCCCAGCCAACGGAAACGGCGCACACAACCGTGCGATTCGGCTGGGAGGTCCGAGGGTGACCTTCGGTCAGAGCGCCGCTGACTGCTCAATCCTGATGTGTAGCTGTCCGATTTGAATCGCGATCCCACGGTAGGTCGCCTTCGCGCTCATCCGAGCGGTCGTTTGCCAGTCGTTGAGTCCCATCGCCGGGAACGACAGGGCAATACTGCCGTCGCGGACCGCCTCTACCCGCGCGTGAACAGTGTCGAGCTTGAGCGTGCGCTCGACTTGCAGAACACCGGTGATGACTAGACCCCCGAAGGTCCCATCGCTCACTCCAACCTGCACGCGCTTCCCGTCGTATGCCAGTAGCGCGCGGTGCAGCCCGGCAATATCGCGACGACCGTTCTCCACGCTACTTGACCGCACCCGTTCACTGGCTGGCGAATCGCTGGCACACCCAGTACCAAATGACAACACGAACCCGCACAACAGAAGCGTTAGCCAACTGCCCTCGCGTGTCCGGCTTCTACAACGATCCACAGTACCCCGTTCGCGTCGCAGAAGTCCATGACTTGAGTTGCCTCAACCGACCGTTCTTTGTCGTGTACCAGCCGCTCACCTCGATCGTGATCTTTAGCTTCCTCGGCCGCTTGCAGGACGGCAGTGTGATGGTCCTCCCTAGAGAATCGGAGCAGTCGAGCGTGAACGCGCAGGAGAATGCTCCGCCTTCAAACGTTCCCCAGTTCGTTTCGATTGATACCGACACGCTAAGCAGCCTTGGTTTGAACGACGAGAAGTTGCAGCCGACTCCTACGTGATAGTCGAGGTTGATGTATCGGCCCGCCGACTCATATGGATCGATGTATGGGACGGCCGGCCCGTACACCGAGCATTTGCGCCCGTCGAGGTCGAACTTGTTGATCGGATCCTGGCACGCATAGTCATACGGGTTGCACGAGCCCCCGCGCACGGGATCCACTTGCAGGAACCGGCCGAGCTGGGGGACGTAGACGCGGGCGCCCATGGTGTTGACGTTGGAGGCAAGCTCGGTGGTGCGCTGCCTGGTGCCCACAGACACCACCGGCTACAGGACCACCACAATGGCCACGACGATTCCCAACGTGACGGCAGCCCCCATTGCCACCACCGCTGGCCACCGCCGCTCCGGGTGATCCGACCACGCTTGCTTGAAGGCCGGCCAATCCTTGCGGATCGCGTACACGGGCGCCCACGCGAGGCACCCCGCTCCGATAACAAGCACGATTACCGCAAGCCCGGTGATCATCTGTGGCCCCCGTGACTATCGGGATAGCCCTGAAGTCGGCGGGCCTCCCGACGGAAGATGCGCGTGATTTTCTTTGCCTGACTCTCGCTACCAACTGCGTACTTGATACCGAATCCTGCGACAGCGACACCACCAAGCACGAACGCGCCCGTCTTAGCAAAACATTCGCCACCTGCGTCCATAGCGCCTTCGATGACGCACCGGCCGATGTCCATGTGCCGAGCGCCGCCGCCCCAACGCCAGCGACCACGACGGTTCCGCCCTTAGCAATGCGCGCGATCCTGTCGTAGACCTTGCAGGAGATTCCCAGGAAGCACCGGCCGTCCAGGTCGTAATTATTGATCGGATCTCCGCACGCGTAGTCATAGGCGTTGCATGAGCCACCGTGCACGGGGTCGGTCTGCAGGAACCGGCCGAGCTGGGGGACGTAGACGCGGGCGCCCATCGTGATCACGCCGGAGGCAAGCTCGGTGGTGCGCTGCTTGGCGCCCAGCCAGCGGAAGCGACGCTCGGCTCAAGCGGCAGCTCCCCGTCGGCGGACGACGACGTCCCGAGGCGACCACTCAAAGGGCGAATCACCTCGCCACGGGAATTCTCAACGTCCGACCGCCGAAGGTCAGAGACAGCCCGCGCAAAGCTGGCGCGCAGGCTCCCGAGAACGTAGCTACGCCGACACCAGCGCCCCGCGTGTTGGCCAAGCGCTGATGCGAGCCGCTGCGCAAAGTCATCGCGACGCGGTCTTCGTCGAACAGCTCGACGTCGGACATTGGGTTGTAAGCCCAGAAATCAAAAGCGTCCAGACCTTCGTCGGGCCTCTGCCGTCTCGCGAGCGCCGGGTCGTAGTGCCAGCTCACAGCAACGGCGTCCTCATAGATGGCGAGGGCGCAAACCCGCAGCCCGTTGACCATCCGGTTAGGGCCAGCAACGAGGCGCGGCACGCCCCGGCCCACGGCAGGGGGCGGCTCGCTTCGGTTCGTCGGCGCGACGGTCCTCCGCGCGACGTTGAGCACGTTTTCCCATCGCAGCGCCTCTGAGACAGGGAACATGCCGGTCGCGCGGTACGCAAGCACCGCGCCGAGGAACCTCGCCCGTCGTTGCGTGCTCCGCGGCCCGTCGACCATCTCTGCCACGTGTTCCGTGAGATTCCCGAGGTGAGCACGGGCCTGGGCACGGGCCGCCGTCAACTCGCGATCTCGTCCGAATGTGATGGGAAGCCGGCTCACGAGAGACCTCCAGGAGTCGGCCAAACGTTCATCGACGAGTCCCAATGCTTGACCCGCTGCCACCTTCGCGCCGATCCCAGCCAGCAGGTACTCGGCGACCTCGTCGGCGTCATAGGCGTACGTCACGGCCAAGTGTTCGGCTAGATGACGCTCGAAGTCAGTCTGCATACCCGCATCGACGTTCACAAGGCGACCTCGAAACGCACTCGCCCGCCGCCGGCAATGGTCAGCCGCGTGGCGTCCGAGGGGACACCAGGAGTGAGGAAGGTCATCGATCCCGAGAGCGTCCCCGGCGAACCGCCCCCACCGCCTCCTGAGTGAGGGATGTAGCGGGTGCCGCGATCGTCGGACATGGCGGGAAAGGTGGGGCATCCGTGCCCGCACCAGGTGAGAATCACGCCTCCTTCGTAGAGGCTGACGGACAGCAGCTGTACAGGCCCCTCAGCCGGGTCGGGCACAACGACGCGCGCGAGCCGCGGTGCGAAATGCGGAGCCTCTGGCTCGACGAAGACCGGCGGAGGATCGAAGCCGACCGGTTCGCGCTGTCGGCCACGAACCTCGGTAATCAATCCCAGGCCAAATAGCGCCCGTTCCCGAGTTTCGCGCTCCTCAGCGTTGTCGGCCGCTCCGTCGAGATACTGTGCGGCACACGCTCGCAGATCGTCGCTGGGCGTGTGTGCTTCGATCGGCACCGAGCATGCTTGGACGGCGCGGTCGCGCCAGGTCCGCCGATCCGATCTGGTGAGCAAGCCAGCGTGTACCAGTGCCGTGAGCGCCCCGTCAAACCATGCGGGGAGCTGGGTGTCGCGATGACGTCCGCCACTGCGACCGCTCAATACGGCGCTGGCGGCTGTCAGGAATGCCTCGACGCGGGGATCCGTGCTCACGGGTGGATGCCTGTCGCGAAAGAACGGCCCACCTTCCGTGCACTCGTTGCGGTGTCAAGGCCTGCGAGACACGCGGCGTCGGCGATGGGGACCAGATCGGCGCCGAACGTCTCGGCTACCTGAGCCGACAGTTGCCTTATCGAATCAGCTGATCCGTAGCTCTCCTCGATCAGAGCTCGTGGAGTAGTCCGACAGTAGGACTTTGCCCACTCCGCGACTTGTCGTGAATTTTGCTCGTCGAGGCGCGAAAGGACCACCCGGCTCGTGTCGCCTTCCGTCAAGGGTGGCGAGTCGCCCGAGCTCTGAGCCCAGCCAGTGAACACGAGCGCAGCGCTGGTCACGAGAGACAGGCCCACCACAACGACATTCAATCGGTCTCGCCTCATGGCTTGCAGTATTTCTCGAGTTGACCTCTCCATCGGCCACGTCCGGTGATGTGATGGGTCTTCCCGTTTGGTGTCTCGTAGGAGGCTCGGAATTGGTAGCCCCATTGGATGGGCTCTGACGTTCCGCAGAATGGAGGGGCATTCACCGAAGCGGAATAGGCTCCGGACAGGCCGCACGGTGAGCGAGGGCATGACTTGTCGCCGCCAGTGGCTTTCGGGATCCCGCTCATGCCGGCCGATCCTCCCAGGAACAGCAGCGAGATTTTCAAGCTGCTGGCACCGCTGTGTCGACCGCACGACAACGACGCCGACGCGCTCATGATGAGATCGCCACCGAGCGAACTCCCGACGTATTGAGCGCTGTCTCCTCCGTACCGCAACCTGCACGCGGCCAGACCGAGTAGGTCAAATTGGTTGATGGGGTCCTGGTTGGCGTAGTCGTAGGCGTTGGCGCTGCCCCCGTGTACGGGGTCGGTCTGCAGGAACCGGCCGAGCTGGGGGACGTAGACGCGCGCACCCATCGTGACAACGCCAGACGCCAGTTCCGTGGTGCGCTGCTTGGCACCCAGCCAGCGGAAGCGGCCGTTGCGCGATGCGTTGCCGGTGCCGAGCGCCGCGGCCGCGTGCTCGGCGAGCTCGGATTGACTGAGCGCACGGTCATAGATGGCCAGCTCGTCGACGACGATGGACTGCTCGCCGAGGTAGTAGGCCTGCGGCTTGCCGATGACAAGCTCACCGTCGAGGACCAGGCCGCTGCTGGCCGGCGGCCCGGTGGTCTGGGCCACCTGCTCGCCATCGACGTAGAGGCGAAGCGATGCCGTTGCCGTGTCCAATGTGAGCGCGAGGTGATGCCAGCTGCCGTCGTCGGCATCGGTCGAGACACAGCTGTGGAAGTACTGGGCGCCCGAGTAGGCATAGACGCAGTAGCGGCCCGGACCGTCGCCCTGGACGCCGACCAGGAAGCGCCCGTCGCGCGACTTCTTAAAGATCACCGACCCCTTGTGCTCGCCGGCCGGATGCTCCTTGACCCACAGCTCGAGCGTCGCGGCACCTGACTCGAGGTCCAGCGGCCCAGGCTCGGCATCGCTGCGCAGCCCCGCGCAGCGGTCGTGGTCGTCGTAGTTCTCACAGCCATACGTGCCGCCCGTGCCCGGGTAGTCGAAGTCGACCGCCCCGTCCGAATCGCCGGTCAGCGCCCCGCTCGCGCCACGCGTCAGGTTCGAATGAAACGCCTGCAGCGCACCGCCGGTCCCGAGTTCGTTGACGAAATCGCCCGAGGTCTCCCCGAGCCGCCAGTAGCCGACCACGTCGTCGGTTTCGGCGACCAGGTCGCGGTAGCCGTTGGCCAGCACGTCGTCGCTGTGGATGTGCGCGGTCAGCTCCTCGTTGGTCAGCGCGCGGTCATAGATGGCGAGCTCGTCGACGCTGATGCTCTGCTCGCCGAGGTAGTAGGCCTGCGGCTTGCCGACCACCAGCTCGCCATCGAGGACCAGGCCGCTGCTGGCCGACGGCCCGGTGGTCTGCGCCACCTGCTCACCATCGAGGTAGAGGCGCAGCGACGCAGTCGCAGTGTCGAGCGTCAGCGCGAGGTGATGCCAAGCGCCGTCGTCGGCGTCGGTCGAGACACAGCTGTGGAAGTACTGGCCGCTGGAGTAGGCATACACGCAGTAGCGGCCCGGGCCGTCCCCCTGTATGCCCACCAGGAAGCGGCCGTCGCGCGACTTCTTGTAGATGACGGAGCCCTTGTGCTCGCCCGTCGTGTTCTCGCGAATCCACAGCTCCAACGTCGCGGCACCCGTGTCGAGGTCCAGCGGCCCGGGCTCGGCGGCGCTGCGCAGGCCGGCGCAGCGGTCGTGGTCGTCGTAGTTCTCACATCCGTAGGTGCCGCCGGTCCCCGGATAGTCGAAGTCCACCGCCCCGTCGGAGTCGCCGGCCAGGGCACCGCTCGCGCCCCGTGTCAGGTTCGAATGGAATGCCTGCAGCGCACCGCCGGTGCCGAGCTCGTTGGCGAAATCGCCGGTCGTCTCCCCCAGCCGCCAGTAGCCGACGAGGCCATCGGTGCGCAGGACGGCATCTGCGTAGCGGCTGGCCGGGACGCCGAACTCGTCGGCGTCATAGCGGGCGGCGGGCGCGCTCGCCGTGCTGGTGGCGGGAGCTTCGGCGATCGCGTCGCCGTGCAGGTCGGTCAGCAGCAGCGTCTTGTCGCCGTGGTCGCTGTCGTAGGTGGCAACGACGTCGCCGTCAAGGCCGGTGATCTGGCGCTGATAGCGGTGACCGGTCTGGGTGTAGCTGGTCGCGTCGGAGTCGTCGCTGTAGTGCAGCGTCTCGGCGGGCTGGCCGGTGACCTCGCGCAGCCGCGGCCGGCGTCCCGGGTCCAGCGAGAGCGTCGTCGTCTGCCCGGCCTGCTGCATGGTGCGCACCAGGTCGTTGACGTAATAGGTGCTCGTCAGCGGGGCGCCGCCGGAGGCGCCGGCCGGAAGCTGGAGAGTGCGGCCGAAGCCGTCGTAGGTGACGCCGGTGTCGGTGAGGCGGTCTGCCCCGTCGTAGGAGTGGGTGACCTGCTTGCCGCCGGTGGAGCCTGAGGCGCAGGCGCCGCCGGCCGCGGACGTCCACGTGTGCTGACTGGTGCGGTTGCTGTCGGCGTCGAAGGCGTACTCACGCACGGTGCAGCCCGCGTCGCCCGGGGTGTCCTCGGTCCGGGTCAGGCGCCCGCTGGCGTCGTAGGCGTAGGTGCGGTCGCCGGCGTCGCTGACGTGCTCGGTGCGGACCTGGCCGTGGGCCGAGCGGGTTGCCGTCATGTCGATCCAGGCCCCGGCGGTGCAGCTGGCGAGCTTCGTGTAGCAACGCCGGGTCACGGATCCGCCGGCGTCGCGTTCGAGCCGCAGCGTCAGGCCGCCCGGCAGGGTCTCGGAGGCCAGCTGGCCGTCGGCGTCATAGGTGCCGGTGATCTCGCCGAGCTGGCTGTCGTCGAGGGACGTGAGGAGGCTGCGGGCGTCGTAGCTCATCTCCTGAATGGCCTTGCCGTCGTTGAGCGTCACCGGCCGGTCGAGGGCGTCGTAGGTCGTGGCGCTCTGCTGACCGTCGGCGTCGGTGTAGGACTTCAGGCGCCCGAGCTGGTCATAGACACGGGTGGTGGTCTTGCCGCCGGCGCTGACGGTGGTCTGCCGGCCAGTGGTGGTGCTGTAGCCGTAGGTGACGTTGGGCAGGGCCGTGCCGGGGTTCGTGCCGGTTGCGGTGATGCTCTCGCCGGTCAGCCGGCCGGAGGCGTAGGTGTAGGTCGTCGTCCGGCTGGGGCCGCCGCTGACGCTGTCGGTGGCGGTGGCGGTGGCGACGTCGCCGAGCTGGGTGTAGGTGTAGGTGGTGGTTGGCAGTGCCGGGGTGGTCGAGGCCGGGCGTGTCTGGCAGAGCATGCCGAGCCATTCGGGATGGCCGTCGCAGGGCGCGGTGGCCCCGGCGTCGCGGTAGTAGACGTAGCGGGTCGTCGATGCCGTCGTGCCGCCGGGGTCGCGCGGGAGTCGCGTCTCGGTGATGTCGCCGCGGGTGTTGTACTGGGTTCTCGTGATCAGGTTGAGTCCATCAGGGTCGACGGCAACGGCTGTCGGCTTGCGCAGCGTCCAGCCGAGGTTGGACTGGCCGTCGTAGGTGTTCTTGGTGGTGCGGGTGTCGACGTCGCTGCCGGTGCTGGTCAGCTGTGCGCTACTGGTCACGGTGGTCGGCAGGTGGATGTCGAGGTACTGATCGCCGTTGGGCTTGGCCTCGTCGTAGGTGATGACGGTGTGCGGGCGGGCCTGGGCTAGCGTCCCGTTGTCGCGGCGGATCTCGTGCTGGGGTCCGAGCTCGGTCTTGAGGTCGGCGCCGTCGTTGGTGTATTCGCGGCGCGTATCGAGCAGTTGTGAGGGGGCCGGGGTGTCGAGAACCTCGTCGAGGTCGCAGGTCGTGGCGGTCATCGCCAGCGCTTTGGTGCGGTTGGCGGGGGTCAGCTGGCGGATAACGTTGCCGTGCGTGTCGCGCTCGGCGGTAGAGATGTGGCCGCCGGGCTGGGCGACGTTGACGGCCAGGCCGAGTGCGCCGAGATAGCTGATGGTGGCGTGGTCGTAGGTGCCGCTGGTGTTGTTGGGCGGCTTGACGGCGGTCGCGGTGCGCGGCAGGTCGGTCTGACACCACGTGGCGGCTTGGCCTGGCGCGAGGTTGTACGGAGCGCCCGACCCGGTGCGCGGGAGGTCATAAGCGAGGGTGGTGACAGCGTCGGCGCCGACGGTCCCGCCGGCGTCGACGGTGGGGCGGCGCACGGACGCAAGCCGGCCCGTGCCGGTGTCGCCGTCGCTGGGTGGCGTGACGTAGCTGAGCGTCCAGGGCAGCTCGCCGGGCGGCGTGACCTGAGTCAGCAGCCCATCGGTGTAGCTGTAGGTCGTCTTCAGGGCGGGGCTGATCCGCGGATCCCACTGCTCGATGAGCCGGTTGCTCGAGTCGTAGGAGTACTCAGCGACGCTGACGGGCGCGGCTTCGCTGCCGCCGACGTAGCTGACGAACTCCACGCGGGTCAGGCGGTTGGCGCCGTTGTAGGTGAACTTCAGGCCGCGGCATTCTGCGGTGCGCGAGCTTTCCTCGCAGGTGCCGGGTCCCCGCGGCGCGAAGATCCATTTGATGCGCCGCCCTTGCCCGGCCGGCTCCCAGATGATCTTGACCTGATCGCCGCTGGTGGCCGGCGATACCGACGTCAGGACGTAGTTGGTGTTGGGCGAGATGCCGTCGCCGGGGTCGGGGTCTTGTTCGGCTTGCGCGTCGCCGAAGAGGCTGATGCTACCGGCGGAGTCGGTGAGCTGAAAGCCGGTCGCGACGCGCTTGAGGGTCAGGTCGGTGAACGCGTCGAGCGGCTCCCATTGCTCGTGTCCGTCGAGGTCGGTCACGGCCTCGAAGAGCAGCTCGGAGCCGTCGGTCAGCTTGACGGCGACATAGCCGGTGACCCATTCCTCCTCCCAGTCCTCGTCCTCGTCGGCGTAGGTCTCGGTCACGCGGTACTCGCGCAGGGACAGGTAGTCGGCAGACCCCTCCGGGACGTCGACGCCCAGGGTCCAGCCGGCACCGAGCGGGCCGGGTTCGGGGTCGGTGGCGCGGGAGTTGTAGGTGCGGCTGACCTCGACGGTGGACCCGCCGCCGGGGATCGACACGTCGGTCGCGCCGAGCGCTGCGTTGCCGGTCATCAGGTCGACGCTGGCCGGCCCGACCGCCGCCTTGGCGTTGTTGGACTTGATGCCGGTGAGGTCGAGCTCGAAGACGATGTCCTCGGTGGTGCCGTAGTCGCCGCCGGCCGGATTGGGAAACAGGCCGCGGACCTGCACGTCGCCGGACTTGAAGTCGCCGGCGGCGCTCGTCGTGGCGGCGACGTCCCAGGTGGCCAGCTCACTCTTCTTGCGCAGCGGCTGCGCGGTGGTGGGCGCCGCGGTCAGCGGCAGGAGATTGTTGGCGCTGCCGTCGGCTGGCGCGGCCTCATCGCTGGGCATGAGCAGGTCGCTGGCCGGGATCGGATGCCAGCCGTCGGTGCTGGCGGCGCGCCACTGGAAGGTGACGTTGCCGATGCCGGCGGCGCGGCCGAAGGCCTGGAGCTTGACCCAGCGGGAGGTGCGCATCGCTTCGTCGAGGGTCGGGATCTCGCCGGTGCCGATGGTGACGCGGAACTCCTGCGGTGTGGCCCAGTGCCCGTAGACGTCACGCGTCTCGGCACGGATCGTCCAGTTGCCGGGCGTCAGGGTGCTGGGATCGAAGGTGTAGCGTCGCGTGACCGCGCCGTTGACGACCGGGCAGCCGCTGTTGAGGATGCACGTGTCCAGCGTGCTCCAGGTGGAGTCGCCGTCGCGCTTGGCGGACAGGATGACGCGCTCGACACCGGTACCGGCGCTGTCATCGGCCGTGTAGACGAGGTTGGTCGGCCGGCCGATGGTGCGGTTCTCGCGCTGCTTGAGCGGTCCGTCGAGCGTCAGCGCCGGGGGCTGTGCGTCGACCCACCACTGCTTGTTGATCCAGCCGGTTGAGTTGCCGACGGCGTCGAGGCTGATGAACTTCAGGTTGTACTTGCCGTCGGGGAGACCGGAAGCCGCCCACGTGTTGGTGCGCGACGACGCGCAGCGTGTCACGGCACGACCGTTGCAGCCCGGAACCTGGTTGGCCCCGACGGTCCCCAGGAACGCCCCCGACGCCTTGTAGAGGTCGACCTGCATGCTCCCGACGCCGAGGCCGCCGTCGGTGGCGGTGAAGCTCGAGCTCATGGTGGCGCCCGATGTCCAGCCGTCCTGTGGCGGCAGCGTGCTGTAGCTGAGCGACGGCGCGTTGTTGTCGCCGAGGAACACCTGGATGTTGGGCGCGCCGACCGACCCGTAGGCGGGGTTGTTGATGAACGTCAACAGGTCATAGAAGGCATACTTGCCTGACGTATAGGACGGGCTGCACGCAATGGTGGGATCGGCGCATGCCGACATTCCAAAGCTTCCGGTGCTGTTGCAAATCGCGGCCGGGCCGGCAGTCCCAGAGGTGCTGTTCCAGCCTGAGACCCAGCTCGTCTGTGACGAGGTCGTCCCGAGCCCCCCGACAGCACAAACATTGGTAGGCACGTTGACGCTGCCACCGAGATACAGGCCGTAGATGAAGGAGTCGCCGGGTGCGTGATAGGCCCAGGTGCCGAGGGTGCCGGCCGGCGCGTTGCCCGAGAACCACATGCGCAAGCCCGAGGTCGGTGAATCGGCGCCGAACGTCATACCCGATGGCGGCGTGTACGGATACCACCCGTTGACAGTCCACAGGTTTGTCGTGTCGACGACCGTGGGGTCGACGAGGATCGGGTAGGCGTAGTCGCCCTCGGCGTGATCGACGTGCACGGTGACGTGGGTGCCGTCGACGTCGTATCGGGCCGGAACCTGGCGTCCCTGCGCGTCGACAGCGCTGACTGGGGCGATCGCGGCGATCGTGTGCTCGCCGCTGCGCACCAGCAGCCCACCGTCGATGTCGGGGTCGGCCACGAGTTCGGCGCCGGCAGGTAGATCGAAGGCGAGCTCAAGGGCCGACGGCGCCTCGGGCGAGCGCAGCTGCCAGAGGCCTTCGACGCCGGTGGGCTCGGGCGCGAGCATCCAGTCGGTGTCGGTCGCGGCATTGGCAAAGAAGGCCTTGCCGCCAAGGATCTCGGCGGTCGCTCCGCGGTCGAGGCCGTCGGGCCTCATCGTGAGCTCCAGCGAAGGCAGCGTCACGCCGTCGGCGACATCGGTCGAGATCGCGCTGTCGACGATCGCGTTGTCGGTAACGAGGTCGTCGCCCTCTCGGACCAGCTCGATGGACACCCGTTGATTGGTGCCATCGTCGTCCTCGGCCCAGAGCGGCAGCGAGGACTCGATCAGGCCGCCCTTGCCATCGGCGCGACGGATCGTCATCGCGTTGTCCCCGGAGTAGCCGGTGATGCGATCACCGAGGCGCAGGGCGGGCGGTGTCCACACCGGCACATCGAGGTTAAATGTCTCCGCAGCGGTCGACGCCGCCTCGCGGTCGGTCAGGTTCCTAAACGCGGCCTGTGAGCGTTCCTTCTCGGCGATGGCCTCTGGGGTGGCCTGACGTTCGTGTCGATCGGCCAGCCACTCGCGGCGCAGCTGGACCATGTCGCCGGCGTCGACCGGCCGCGGCAGCGTCGCGATGGGCTCGGTCCACGAGACGTCCGGCGCGAGCAGATCCAGCCCGGCGGCGGGCGCGGTATTGGCGCCGCCGAGGGCGAGCACCATCACTGCCATGACCCACGTGCACTGCCGCATGTCGTTCCTCCGTCGGGATCCGACAGCAGCCGTGACCGGTGCCGGTTGGCGCCCTGGGTTGCGCTATACGCGCATAGCTCAGGAGCGCCTGATCGATGCCGACGGTATGCAACGACTCGTGGTTACAGCAATCGAACATCCGTTTAGAAACGTGTATGTCTACAAACCTGCCCGTGGAGCACCGCTGACGACCCCATGCGGCGACGCGGTGCCCCGGGTCGCGAAGCGGCTACCGGGCGGCTTTGACGACAGTGCGCACGTGCGTGATGGTGAAGTGCTGGGCTCCCGTGCACCCGTCGCTGATCGTCAGGGCGATGGTGCGGGCCTGGTCGCTCTCGGGCTCGAAGCGGGTGTCCTCGAGCCCGACATGACCGTTCTGCACTCCGGGATTGAGGATGGCACCAGCGCCTTCCATGCCGAGGAAGGACACGTTTCCGAACACCCCTTCACCATGGCACTCGTCCGCGGTCGGCGAGCTGTACCGCACACTGACCAAGACCGTGTCAACCTCGTCCTGCTGCTGGGTCCAGTTGGCCTCACCAATCGGCACTGTGCGGACTTCGGCGTTGGCCGAGAAGGGCTCCACGCGCTCGACGTTGACCGGTACGAACCAACCTCGGGCGGCCTCTGGACCGCGAACGCCGGCGGAGCCATCAGGTCCCGGCGCCCCGGATGCGCCCTGGGGCCCCGGCACCCCGCGAGGTCCGGCCGGACCGGCGCGACCTGGCACGTTCCATCGCACGGGCCTCTCGACGCGGGCGTGACAGCGGCCGTGGTCAATCAGGACGCGGAGAGCGCCACCCTCTTTGCGCGCGCATCCGGCGATGGGCGTCGTCGGACCGGCGGACACGGCGTAGGCACTGCCGGCGACGCTGACGATCAGGGCACCGATGGCAAGGGGTAGCCGCAGTTGCCTAGCCCAAAGCGAGGACATCGATGCTCACGTGGTCGAGATGGAAGTGCTGGGCGCCAGTGCAGTTGTCGGAGACCGCAACCTCGAGATCGCGCTCCAGGTCGGTCTGGGCAGGTTCCAGTAGTCGATCGAAGGTGATCTGGAGCGGCTCGTCACTGGCGCCAGACTGCATGGCGAAGGCGACACCCTTGCCGACCTGCACTCCGTTGATGGTGACGGTGAGCTCGGCGACGCCCAGCCCAGCTCCGCATTGGGCCGGAGTGGGAGCGTCATACTGGGCCCGTCCGAGAAGCTGCGCGACGTGGTCAGGCTCCTGGGTCCAAGTGGCCGCATCGAGGGCCAGCGTCTGTGACGTGTTGCTGAGGTCGACCGGGCTCGCGCTACGCGCGCGGAGGACGACGCCGACGCCATGGCCGTCGGCGCCCGCGGGTCCCGGCGGGCCCTGGGCGCCTGCCGGGCCCTGGGGCCCTTGGGGCCCGGGGACTCCGGATAGTCCAGCCGCGCCGACAGGGCCGACCCGCCCCGCTTGGGCCCATGTGATCTTGGTTTCCCGTACGCGACCGCCGGGCGCCTTCGAACATTTCGCGTTCTGGGCAACCAGACGCACCGCGCCCGTCTTGTCGTTGGCGCAGGCATGGATCTGGTCGGTGGGACCGGCGCCGAGCACGGCGTAGCTCGTTCCTCCGATAGCGACGAAGAGCGAGATTCCGGCAAGGAGCGTTGCCGGATGTGGTCTGCGCATGCGCATGAGATCCCCTGTTGATGGCTGGCCGATCAGTCGCCAGCGAGCCGCGAGGGCGTCCTCTAGAGGACCGACTGTGCGGAGCTTGGACCGGCTGGCTTGCCGGTCACGTCCAGCTGACCATCCGGGCACGCTAACCGTTCGGTCAGCGATGCCCAATCGAACATCCGTTTAGGAACGTGCGCGTTCCCATCAGCCGGGGGGTCCTTGCCTGCTCGAGAACGGGAGCTAGTGCGCGATCCGAGACCGTTCGGCGGAATCCGGCGCGGTAGCTTCGACGAGTGGGCATGCGCGATGAGCGTGCCCGCCAATGCAGGGATCGCAGGGGACACGGCGTAGGCAGCGAATGGGTGGCTGGGGCTTCTTATGTCCCTCCCGCCCAGGTTCGCATCACGGATGGCGACGCGACCTCGACGGTCGCTCGCCGATGCACCGACACGAACTTCCTCCCCCGACCGGACCGCCTCGAGCGGACGCTTCGGAGCGCCGCGACGCCGAGGTCTCGGTGGTCTGGCGTCCGCGCTGGGCGTTCGTCGTGCTGCCGACGGGCGCGCTGGCGGGCGTGACCGGCGCCGCGGTGCACGCGACGAGCCGGCCGCTGTACTGGCTGCGGGTGGCGATGGCCGCAGCGACGGCGGCTGCGCTGCCGGTGCGCTGGGGCATCTATGCCTTGCCTATCACGGCCTGCTGCGCGGCGGCTACTCACGCACGACCGTCGGCGGCGGCGGCGGCGGCTACGTCGTCGAGGCGGCCGCCGGAAGCTACGTGCTCTACCGCGACCGGTCAGGTGGCGGTCAGACCGGCGAGCCCACGAGCACGGACTGCGGGCGACCGACCACGATCGGCGTCCCCTACGCCGCGCTGCCGCCGACGCTGGTCGGAGCATGGCTGGCCGCCAGCGACGGCCAGCCCTTGCGGCCGGATCAGACCCTGTCCGTCCGGGCGAGTTCTGGTTCGTCGAGACAGCCAGGGAGACGGTCGTCGCGTCCGCGCGCTGCGCACGGGACGCCTGCGCGATGACCATGGGTGGTCAGACGGTCACCGCGGCTGCGGCCCGGTCCGTGGCGCCAGCCGATGTGCTGCGGGCGCTCGGCGCCGATCCTGAGTGAGCGCCCCGGCGGGGAACGCTGCGGCCGACGGGCTAGTCCTGTCGGTCCTGGGGCGCATCGGACCCGGCCTGGCGCTCGAGGGCCTCGATCCTGTCCTGGAAGCCGTCGAGCAGCTCGCCGATCATCTGTGCCGCCTGGAAGTGGCTGAGCCCCATGAAGCGCGCGCGGGTGCGGGCGGCCTCGACGATCTCGCTCGGGCGAGGCTGCTGGGCAGCGGGCCGCTCGGGCGCCCCGTCGGCCCGGTTTCGGTGATCGCTCACGAGACGATGCCCACCGCGGTCGAGACGAGCAGCCAGACCCACGCGATCTGCAGGGCGACGGCCAGCGTCGCGGCGACGAGGGTCAACATCCGAGTGAGTGTCATGGCAGAACGTTCGGGCCGCGCGTCCTGGCTGAACGCGCGGCCCGGAGCGCTTCCCCGGCCGCATCGCGCGCCCGGACCGGTTCCCCACCAAGGGATCCGCGCCGATTTATACACATCGGCGTTTTCAGACGTCAACTCGCGGGCGGGATCCCGCCTCCGGCGCGGCACTGGCGCACTCAAGGGGCCGGGCCACCAGCGCCGACGCGGGATGTCGCCCCCGCCGCCGCCACGCCGGTGACGAAACACCGGCGTTTCTGGACGAATGGTCAGTTGGCGCTGAATTCTCCCGGCCTCTACGGTCGCCGGATGCTCTCCCCTGCGCGCACGACGGCGCTGCTCCTCAGCCTGGTCGTCGCGCTCGGTGGCTCGGCCAGCGCAGAAACAGCAGTGCGCTCGAGCACGACGACTGGTCGCGGGGCCATGCGTGAGGTGGCGATCGCGCCGCTGGCGCCGCTGTCTCTGGCGGGCTCTGACGCCACGATCGCCTTCGACGAGGTGCCGCTGGGCACCTGGGTCAGCGACGAGTACCGCGACCTGGGCCTGGTGATGACCTCCGACGTGTTCACCGTCAACGACGGGGCGGCAGAGACCAACCCGACGCTGTCGGGCAGCCCGACGTTCCAGGGCCCGATCCGCGGCCGCTTCACCGCGCCGGGCACCGACAGCCCCGCCACGGTCAACGGCGTGTCGATGACGGTCGGCTACATCGACAGCCGCGACTCGGTCGAAGTCGCCGGCTATGACCTCGAAGGCGACCAGGTGGTCTCGGCGCGCGCGCAGTCGCTGGGCTTCAACCGCGTCGCGCTGCACTTCCGCGGCATCGCATCGTTCTCGGTGCAACGCGTCTCCGACGAGCCGGCAGGCTTTGAGATCGACGACCTGACCATCGAGCGCGACGCGGCAGGCATCCGTCCCGGGCGCGTCGCATCGATCGGCGACTCCTACGCATCCGGCGAGGGGCTGCTGCCCGAGGGCGATCTGCACTACGACTGCGCGACCGACCTGCTGCTGGGCACCTACGCCCAGGACACGACGATGCCCGCAGGCTGGGGCTGGGTGCGCGGCTATGACTGCGACGCCCGCACCGGGTCGACCGAGCGGCCGGCCGATCTGGCCGGGCGGCCATCGGTCCGCCAGCAGAACAAGTGCCACCGCATGGGCCGCGCCTACCCGAATCAGATCCGCCAGCAGCTCGGGGTGGCGGGCAGCGGCTTTCTGTTCGTGGCCTGCAGCGGTGCCACCACCGCCGACATCCTGCGCAACGCCCAGTACCCGCTGTCACCGGTCAACGTCGCCGGCGGCCACCCCCAGCTGCAGACCGTCGAGGACTTCGCCGCAGCCGGCGGAGCGCCCGACCTCATCACGGTCGGTATCGGCGGAAACGACGCCGGGTTTGCGACCATCGGCTACACCTACATGACGTCGGCCTGCCTGGAGGACGACAGCTTCAGCGACGGTGTCATCGCCACCATCAACGGCATGGTCTTCCGCAACGTGCGCGACACGCTGACGCGGCTGCGCAACGATTTCCCGGCCGCCACCATCGCGGCATTCGGCTACCCGGCGGTCATCGGCGACCCGGCCGACAGCTGCGCGGGCGTCAACCTGCTGCTGTGGAAGATGGAGGAGTCCGAGCGGCGGTGGCTGAAGGAGGATGTCTTCGCCGCGCTGAACGCGGCGATCGCCGACGCCGCGGCCGAAGCCGGCGTGACGTTCATCGACATCACCGACGCGACCGGCGGGCACGAACTGTGCACCGAGGACCCCTACATCAACGGGGTGCGGGGCGGGCTGGCCGACGACTGGAGCCCGATCGCCACCGAGTCGTTTCACCCCAACCAGCGCGGGCACGACGCGATCAGCCGCTACTTCGCCGACCACTTCACCGACGACGGCCGGCTGCTGTTCTCCAACCCGGAGCCGTCCGAGCCGCTGCGGCCCCCGACCGGATCCGAGATCCATCTGGGCACGGTCGACGGCGGGGCGGTCGAGTCGTGCGGCACCGACTGCCTGCAACCGGCGGCCTGCGTGCAGGCCTGCTCGATACATCTGCAAGGCGCAGGCTATGGCCCCAACTCGGTGCTGCACGTCGTGCTGCACTCCGATCCGATCGACCTGGGCGAGATCACCACCGACGACGACGGCCGCTTTGAGACCGACCTCCAACTGCCGGCGGGCGTCGAGCCGGGGCTGCACGACATCGCGCTGACCGGAACCGCGCGAGACGGCCTGAACCAGTACGGCAGCTACCCCATCGAGATCTTCGCGCAACGCCCCGGTGCGAGGCGTCCCGCGGCCACCGTCGAGGTCCCGGCCGCCGCCGGGCCGCCGGTCACCGCGCCGGCGCCGGTGGCCAGGACACCCAAACCGCGCCTGCCGCTGACGCTGCGCATCGGCGGCCGCAGGAAGCTGCACCTCAGCGGCCGGCGATTCTCGGTGACCTGCATCTCCCGGCCCCGCGTCCGCTGCCGCGGCAGCGCCCGGATCGCGGCGGGCGCCAAGCCGATCGTGCTGCGCGACACGGCGCGCATCTCCCGCGGCCAGCACACCGCCCGGCTGACGTTCGTGCTGTCGCCACGCCAGGCCCGCCGAGTCCGGCGCGCCCTCCGCCGCCACGGTTGGGTCAAAGCCAACGTCGCGGTGATCGTCGGCGACGCCCGAGGCCGCCTGGCGACGCGCCGCACCGTCGTGCTGCGCCGCTGACGGCCCGACAGGACTCGATCGCCGTCGGGGCCGGACGGCGGTTTGCCGGACTTCGACCTCAGATGCCGCGAACCCGGCCGGCCAGTCCGGGAACGTCGGAGCCCAGCCGTTGCTCATAGCCCGATGCCACGTAGACGCGCGTGACGTCTGCGGCCAGGAAGCGGACGCTGCGCACGGTGCGCCACTCGCGCTCCATGTAGAAGTTCTCCTCGTGGTCGGCGGGAAGTGCGGCGTCAAAGAACTTGACGTAGGCCAGCAGGTCGTGGCTGACCCAGTCGGCGATGCGCTCCGCGGGACCCTCGCCCTCCAGCGGGTGCCGAGCGATGTGCTCTGAGCGTGTCCGGCCGCCGAATTTGGGGTCGACCTCATCCGGGAAGAGTTGCGCGAGCTCATCCCATTCGCGGCGGATGTCGTTGTGGCGGGCGAGCGGCTGGGTCGTGGCCTGGTGGGGCACGTAGAGCACGGGCCGCGCGCCCTTGGGAGCGAGGAAGGACTTGGAGAACGCGAGACCGAATCGGCCGTACTTGCCCGTGTGGATCTCCAGGTCGGTGTCGGGGATGTCGGCAAAGCAGACCATCTCCGGAAGGAACCGCTCGTTGGTGCTCAGTGGGACCGCGGGCTGCATGCGCAGGGCGAACATGTTCTCGGCGCGCTGGTTGCGCAGCCGTGCGCTGTGCGGCAGCAGCCAGCCGTCGCCGATGATCGACAGCAGCCGTCCGTAGGCCTCCTCGTCGTCCTTGGCGGAGCGTCCAACGAAATGCGTGAGCTCAGAGGAGACGTACATGCCTGTCAGCCGACGGTACAGACCAGGACCTCGGGCAGCCCGCAGACGTCCTCGAGAACTGCTCTGGGTCCTTGTCCAACAGGAGATTGACGCCGGTGACAGCTGCCGACAACGCTGACGTCCGGGGCTCAAACACCTCATCGACGAAGGCCGAGCAGGGGGCGGTCGTTCGTGCCTTAGGCGGGTGTGATCCGGTCGCGAAGGATGCCGTCCAGGATGGCGATGCGCCGGGCCAGATACTGCCCGCATCCGGCCCGTGTCTCCTCGGCGAAAGCCTCCGCGAAGGAGCCCGCCCCGACCTGATGATGCTCGCCGTAGAACGCGCGGGCGTACTCGGTGAAGTGCTCGTCGAGCAGCTGCCACGTTGCCAGCGCCCACGCGTACAGCGCCGTGTCCTGCGGTGCGGCCGGCGAAGACGCGGTCCAGTCCGGCGACGTCTCGAGCTGTTGCGCTTCGCCGAGACGCTGGCGTAGCTCGGCGATGGCCTTCTGCGGTGCGGGCTGCGGCGTCGGCATGAACCGGATGACGGTGTCCATCAGTTCGATGAGCGTGACCGCCGGGTAGGGGCCGTTGCCGTTTCCGTCACCGCGGCCGTTGGCGCCGTTCGTGCCGTTGGTGCGAGCGGGGTCATCAGCCTCGGGGGGCTGGCCGTTAGCGCTGCCTTGGGCCAGACCGCCGAAGATCGCGATGCCTTCGCGGGAAGCAACATGGATCGACGGGGTCTGCTTGCCGTACAGCGATGCTTCGATCTCGTCGACCTCGGCTTCCAGCCCGTTCCACTCATCGCGCAGACGGTCGAAATCCGACGCGGTGATGGGCGTCTCGTCGACCGGCGGTAGCTGTTCGTCGGGTTGTGGCGCCATGGGCTTCATGGTGTCTCCGTAACGGTGCGGGTCGCCTGGACGGGCTCCGCCTGTAGATGGTAGGAGACCAGATAGACCGCAAAGCGGTCAAGTGCGCTCATCACTGGTGTTCTTCGCTATCGGGGTGCGGCTCGGGCTCGAGCTGCGCAATGGTCGGCCAGCCGCGGCCGGCCAGTCGCCAGGCGATGCCCAGCACGATGGCGAGGACGATGGCGATGGCGGTCAGGGTCCACCACAACCATCCGGAAGCGGGAGGGGTTCGGCCGGCGACGAGCAGCGCTGCGGCGATGCCCGACGTCAGGGCGATCAGCAGGCCGAGTAGTCGGATGCCGTAGACGATTCCGGTGGTCGCGGTGTGCTCGGGGCTGCGGGTCGTCGCGCCGGCCAAGAGCGCAGGTCCAAGCAGCAAGATCGCGACCGCCGCCTCGGTGTTGTTGCCGAGGTCGGGTGTGGTCGTAACGAGGGCCAGCAGCGCGCTGGCCAGCAGAGCCGCACCGACGCAGGCGCCCCGGATGATCGTCGAGCTGCGCGGCTTGATCGCCACCAGCGCGGTGCCGGTGGCGCCCTGCCGCAGACCGGGAAGGCACAGTTGCGTGCGCTGGACGTTGCGCGCATAGCGCTGGGCCACGCGCCAGTCGCGGTCGGTGCCACGGCGTACCGCCTTGAGGCGAGCACGGCGGATCTGGGTGCCTTCGGGGCTTGAGAACTCGAAGTGAAACGTGCCTCCGGCACCGACGGCGGGGAGCTCGAACGTGGCGACCTTGCCGCTCCAACCGACGCCGCGCGAGAGCATCTCGAGGATGCTCAGCCCGCGCAGGCGCCGGTTGGTGGAGGTGTGGGGCTGGGCCCACTCGTCCTCGGCGTCATCGCGTCTGAGGCCCTCGAGACGATCCTCTGCGCGGCGCCAGCGCGGCCCGAGCCAGCCCGGGGTCCGCTTGAAGCGCCGCCACAGCTGCAAGCCCGGTTCGGTGGCGGGCTCGTCATAGGACATCTTGATGATTCGGCGGCGCTCGGACTCATACTCGATCGGGGCGCAGACGAGCCGCAGCCGGGCGGCGTCAAAGAGAGCCTCCCGAAACCGGGTGTCGGAGGCCAGCGCCCAGCGCCACAGCGACTCGTCGACGTCGCTGGTCCACTGCTCATCCTCGACGTGCCAGTCCCATTCGCTGACCGGCGTCAGCTGGGTGGGCTCGGTGGCCAGGAAGGCGCGACGCAAATCGCGCGCGCACTCCTCGGGTCCGCCCGGTTCGCGGAGCCACGGCAGGTAGCAGATCCGCCAGAGCTCCTGCTCGATGGCGGCGGGGATGCGGATGGCGCGCGGGTCGGGATAGGTGTGAAACGCGGCCATCATGTCGCGCTTGTCGGCGGGCGGGGTGCGCAGGTCGTTGAGCAGGGTGTGCAGCAGCCCGAGCTGGGCGAGCCGGACGAGTGCGGCGGCGCGCAGTGACGCCGTCTTGCGCCGGGTCAGCAGCGGCACGGCCCTGCCGTCCTCGTCGCGGAGGTCGAAGTTGGTGAACTGTCCCTTGTCGAGCTGGGTGAGCGGGACGAAGTGGACCTGGTGGTGTTTGCCGATGAGCATCGGGGCCTCGCCGAAGAGCTTCTCGCGCTGGCGGAAGTCGATGGTGATCTGGCGGCGCACAGCGGCATCGTTGATCAGCCAGACCTGCTCGACGCGACGCAGGATCCATTCATCCCAGCGGCCGGCGAGGTTGAGGATGACCCAGCCCTGCTCGCGCTCGTGCTCGCCGAACTCGGTGAAGTGCGGAATGAGGGCGTTCATGTGGCTCCTGGATTGCTGGGGTGCCCGCCGCGGCCCAAGCCGGGGACGGGCGGGCTGCCCTTCTCCCCGCCGAGCCGGCCATGGTCGGGCAGCGGGGCGAGGTGCACAACGGCGAGGGTGTACGGCGGGCTGATGCGCGTCGTCTCGACCGTCCCGTGACGGCCCAGGTAGCGGCGAAAGCTCGCGCGGGTCCACCAGTGCTGGAGATGGTCGGGGGTGTTGCCGCCGCGGCGCAGGTTGCGGCCGCGCAGGATGTTGCCGGGCCGCCACATCAGCTCGAACGGGACGGTGGCGATCAGCCGGCCGCCGGGCGCCACGCGGCGCATCTCCATCAGCGCGCGGTGCGGATCGGGCAGGTGCTCGAGCACCTGGGTCGCGGTGATCAGCCCGAACTCGCCGGCCTCGAAGGGCAGCTGCTGGGCCAGGCCCTCGACGTAGCGGATGCGGTCGCTGTGCGGCTGGCCCCAGTGTGAGCGCAGCTTGTCATCGGCGCCGTCGACGCCGACGAAGCGGCGATCGGGCAGCGCCCGTGCGAGCTTGTCCAGAGCCCAGCCCTCGCCGCAGCCGACGTCGAGGATCATGGTCTCCGACACGCTGGCGACGAGCTCGGCGAGTACGCGGTCAAAGCGCTCCTGGGCCCAGCGGTCGGGACCCTTGACGTAGCGCTTGTCGGTGCGATGGCCGGTAAAGGCGATCGCGGGACGCTCCGCGTCGCGCCCAGCGCCTGACGCCGCACGGTGTATCCCGCGCGAGGGTTCTTGGTGTTCGCTCATGTCAGGTCTGTGCTCGCAGCCGACAACAGACCGGGGTGCCGATGACGCCGCAGGGCCGCTTCCCGGCGGTGGCGCCGCAGAGCACAACCAGGACCCAGGCGCCGGTCGTGGGGATCGGCATGGCGGCGAAGCCGCAGTGGCGCGTGGCGGCGGTCATCGGACGCGCCCAGCGCGCCCGTCCGGGGCCGTGGTCACGCGGCCGATGCCGGGCAGAGGGCGAGCATCAGGCGGGGCTAGCGGCCCTGCGCGGCGAGCTGGGCGCACTCGCCGCACTGCGGCAGACCACCGGTGCCGCTGCGCCAGTTCTCCTGCTCGATGTTGTTGCCGGTGTTGCACGCGGTGTTGTCGTGGTGCACCGAGGCCTTGATGGAATGAAAGGCAGGCGTCTTGGGCATCGAACGTCCTTGGTGTGATGAGGGCGGGCGCCGCGCAGGCCGATGTCGGCGACGTGACTGCGGGCGACCATATTGCGATCCTTTAGTATTCGGCAATCATACATGCGTCCAGAAACGCCGGTGTCTCCTCCCGGCGGCGCCGGCGGGCGGGAGCGGCGCCTATGGTGGGAGGCGTGCTGGGGCTGCTGGCCACACCGATCGACGAGCTGACGCTCGAGGCGCTGCGGGAGGCGTTTGCGGGCGCCGGCGACGAGGATGATCGCTGGGAGGCCAAGGGCGGCAACGTGCGGTCTGAGCATGTGTCCTCGGCGGTGGCGGCGCTGGCCAACCATCGCGGCGGGCTGCTGATCCTGGGGGCCTCGCGCGGAGCCGATCGCCGCTGGTCGGTCGAGGGCTGCCGCTTTTCGTCCGAGCCCGGCCAGTGGGTGGGCCAGGTCATCCGCGAGCATGTGCGGCCCGCTCCCCCACGCCAGATCAAGGTCTTCGAGCTCGACGATGAGCGGCGGGTGGTCGTCGTGATGGTCGAGCGTCATCCCCAGCATCTGGTGGTCACTTCCGACGGGCGGGTCCTGCGGCGCGAGCACGGCAGCAACCAGCCGCTGGCCGACGGCGGCGAGCTGACCCGGCACGTGCGGTCGCGCAGCGGTGCGGGCCCGGCGGCGGCACTTGACCTCGACGCGAGCCCCGACGATGTCGGCGACGGCGCGCTGGCGCTGGTCGCCGCCGGCCGCGAGGCACAGCTGCGCTCCTCGGTGGTCGGGTTGCAGAGCCGCATCGCCCGGGCCGCGCAGTTCGAGACGCGCGCGGCCCTGGACGGCCAGCTTGACCGGCTTTCGGCGATCGCCGGGACCTTGGCGCAGGCCGACCCCGCCTCGGAGGTCGCGCGCCTGGCGCTGCAGGCCCATCACCGGGTGTTCGAGGCCGGCACCGCGTTTGCCATCGTTCCGGGCGGCCGGCCCGACCTCGAGCTGTTCCGGGGGCTCCTGCGCAACACGCGGGCGCTGGGCGGCCTGCTGGTGCGGCTGGGGCTGTGGTCGTCGGTGCGGACGCTGGTCGCTCATGAGGTCGGCGAGCACCCCGACATCTACCCGGGTTGGCTGACCTATGTGGAGGTCCAGGAGGCGCGGGCGCTGGGGCGCCCGATCAACGCCGAGCATCTGCGCGAACCGGTCCGCAACGCCTGTGAGACCGCGCTGCGCCTGCCGGCCCTGCGCCCCGACGGCGCCGACGAGCATCAGGTGCTCGACAGCGTGCTGATCTTTGACCTGCTGGCCAACGTCATCGAGCTCGATCAGTCTGACCGCCGCGGCGGCCCGATGGAGATCTCGCCGTCGTTTGCGGTGTTCGGCGCACAGCCGCACCGGCCGGTGGTGGCCCAGATCCTGCGCGATGACGCGATGCGCGACGAGCTGCTGCCGGCCCGCCGGCAGCGCGATGCGGCCCGGCTGCTGGCCTGCGCCGACGACCAGGCCCGGCGGTGCGCGACGGCGTTTGCCTCCTTCTGGGAGGGCATCGCCAGCGGCCAGGCCCAGCAGACGATGCGCGGCCTCGCCGGCGCGCCCGGCGCCTGACGACCGACGCCCCTTGGTTGACGCGCGCGGGACTGGCGTGTTTTCGCATCGCGCGGTCGTGGCGGCGCGGTGGCTCAGGGTTGTCGGCGTACGGCGGCGGTGACGGCGTCGGCGAGCGCGCCGTCAAGGACGATGCCGGCCGACCGGGCGTTGGCGACGGCATGGCCGCGATCGCGGGTGCCGCACAGGAGGGCGGGGCCGCTGTCGTGGCGCAGAAGCCAGGCGATCATGAGGGCGGGCAGCGTGAGCCCGGCGTCGGCGGCGAGGCGCGCGACGGCGGCGATGACCGGCTGGTGGCGGACGCGCGCGTCGGGCGTGAAGAAGCGGGCGTGGTTGTCGCGCACGAAGATGTCGTCCTGGCCGATCACTCCGCCGCGCCAGTCGTCGTGCGGTCGGGGTGCCAGCGCCGGGTCGGCGAGCAGGCCGAACGCCAGCGGGCCGTAGGCGACGACCCCGATGTGGTGTGCGGCACACCAGCGGCCCAGTCCGTCGAGCTCGTCGAGGTAGAGCGCCGAGCCCTGCAGCTGGACGCAGGCGACGGGATGTGCGTGATGGCAGCGCTCGACGTCTTGGGCATGGACGGTCGACAGGCCGATGTGCCTGGCGATCCCGTCGTAGACGAGCTCGGCCATGGCCCCCCACGTCTCGGCGAGGTCGATGTCGGGGTCGGGCCAGTGGACGTAGTAGAGGTCGATGGTGTCGCGACGCAGCCGGCGCAGGCTGGCGCGCGCGGCGGCGGCGATGTCGGCGGGCCGCAGCCCGCTGCCGTCGGGACGGGGCGCGACCTTGGTGCAGACCAGGGTGTCGGGCCGGCGGGCGACGGCGCGGCCGATGATCGTTTCCGAGCCCCCTCCGCCACCGTAGACCTCGGCGGTGTCGATCCACGTCATGCCGGCGTCGAGGCCGGCATGGATGGCGGCGATGACGTCACGGGCAGACTGGTTGGCTCCCCAGGTCGCGCCGCCCCCGGCCTGCCAGCCGCCGTAGCCGATCGGCGAGACCTGAAGGCCGGCGGCCAGCGTGCGGGTAGCCGGGGCCATGTCAGATCACGACGGGGATCGGCAAGGCCAGCGCGGCGGCCCACGGGCTCGCAGCGCTGCGGTCGGCCAGGCCGGCGAGGTGGCCGGCGTAGGCGTCGTGGTAGACGGCGACGTGAGCGTCGATCGCCGGGGCCCATGCGGCGGGCGGGCGGGCGTGGGGGTCGGCGGCCAGCCGTGCCGCCAGCGAGCGTCCCCAGCCGTTGAGGCGGCATTGCTCGTCGGGGCCGAACGCGGGCCGAAACCGCCGCGCGACCGGGAAGCGGTAGAGCAGCTCGGCGGCGTGCAGGTCACCGAGGGCGACGGTGACGGCGGCGGGGTCAAGCTCGGCGCCGGCGATGCGCACGAGCTCGGCGGTCGCCGCGTCGCCGGCCAGGTAGACGTGGGCGGGCCACAGCCCGGTATCGGCGAACGCGCGGTCCCAGGCGTCCAGGACGCAGACGAGCGTCGCGATGTCGCCACAGCACGTCCACAGGGCGGCGAGCGCGGCAGGTGCGGCGAGCGTCTCGGCCAGGTCGGCGGCATTGCGGACGGGGCTGGTGCGGATGGCGAGGTCGCGGTCGGCAAGCGCGAGATAGGCGGCCGAGCCGGTGGCCGACGGGGGGCGGTCGAGCTCGAGCCGCAGGCCTGCGGCCTCCAGCGGGCCGGGGGCGCTGCGGGCGGTGGCGATCACCAGGCCGCGCAGGTCGGGCGGCAGGTCACGGACGCAGACGCCGGTCATGCCGCGGTGTGAAGCTGCCGGGCGGCCTCGGTGACGTGCGGGGCGGCCCCGGGGGAGGTGATGACCGAGACGCCGCAGGTGTGCAGCGTCTGGATGGTCTGGAGGTGGTGGGTGGCGGCCGCGGCGCCGGTCTCGACGTAGTCGACGACGAGGTCGGCGAGGTCGGGCGGGTAGGCCTCGGCGCTGCCGTGAATGGCCCGGATGTGCAGGTGGGGATGGGTGGCGGCCAGGGCGCGCCGGGCGATCTGCGGATAGGGGGTGGCGACCCGCGGCTCGTCGGCGGGGCGCGCGGCGGCCTGGGCGAGCAGGCAGATGCGTCCCGGTAGCCAGCCGAGGGTGGCGGTGATGTCGACGGTGGCGCCGGTCTCGAGGATCCATTCGTCGGCGGCGACGGCGACATCGATGGCACCGTCGGCGACGAGGCTGGGGATGTCTTGGACCTTGAGCAGGTGGATCGTCCATGTTCGCTGCGGGCAACTGGTGCGGCGCAGCGGCGCGACGGGCGCCGCGATGTGGAGGGTCTCGAGCAGCCGCAGGGTGTGGCAGAGCAGCCGGCCGACGGGCAGGGCGATGCGCACGGGCGCGGCAGGACTGGGGTTCATGGTCCCTTAGGGGCCTGGCGGACCAGGATCGTGACCGCGGCGGCGTCGGCGTCGAGGCCGAGCGGGCCGCGGATGGCGCGGTAGGCCTGGCGGGCGCCGGCTTCGGCGGCTGCCGCGTCGGCGGCGTGCAGGATCCAGGTCAGCTCGGCGGTTCCGGGCGGGCCCGCCGCCAGGGCGGGGGCGGCGGCAAGGACGCGCGGGTCGCGCGCGGCGGCCAGGGCGGCCAGGACGGCGTCGTGGCGCGCGCGGAGCGCCGCTGTCTGGCCGGGTCCCAGCCGAACCTCGACGGTGGCCTGCCACGCCGGGCCGGCGTCAGGGGCCGGGGGCATCGCCCTCGGCGGCGAACGTCCAGACCAGCCGGTGGCGGGCGTTGCGGGCCGGGGCGATCCGCTCCCATTCATAGATCTCGAGGCCGTCGCGCTGCTCGACGACGACGCCGGCCTCCTGGCTGGCCTCCTTGCGCTGCAGGTGCGGGTTATCGACGCTGACGACCTGGGCGACGGTGTCGACGGGAAAGGTCAGGCGGCACTGCAGGCGGTCGGTCAGGACGCGCACGTTGCGTTCTAGGAAGGGGCCCCATTGCGATCGGGGGATGGTGATGGAGTAGGTCACGACGGCCTCCTCCCCGGGCTCGAGCGGGGCCGGGGCCCCGCCGCCTTCGAACATCAGCATCAGCTCTTTGTTGGCGTCGGCGTCGTGCAGCAGTTCGCAGCGGACGTCGCGCGTGTCGCAGGCCGCCGTAAAGCCGACGGCCTCCAGCTCGAGGGGATGCTCGCGGTAGTGAGAGCGCGAGCGCTCGGCATCGTCGGGAAAGGCATTGACGGCGATGCGGGCGTAGAGGCCCTCCTGGGCGTCGTTGGTGTCGTTGGCAAGGTGCTTGGTAAAGCGGATCTGGTAGCTGTCGGGGTCGGGCAGGTACTGCAGGTCGACGGCGTCGAGGACGATGCGCATCTCGGTGCGGCGGTCCTCCTCGGCGCCGCGGGGGGCCGGCCCGGTGAACTGCAGCAGGCCGCCGGGCGCGTTGCGGTGGCGATCGGCGTCGGGAACGTAGAAGCTGCCGGTCTCGGCCGAGCGGCGCAGCCCGAACAGGGTGGTGTTGGCGGCGATGTCGAGTTGGCCCCACAGGTAGCGCTTGGGATAGGCGTAGCCTTCATACAGTGCGCCGCCGGTGGAGATCAGATAGCCGCCGTCGGGGCTGGTGACCTGGACGTTGGAGGACTCGTGGACGTGGCCGCAGAGGCAGACGCATTGCTTTTCGGCCAGCCAGACGACGTGCTCACTCATGTCGGCGTGCCGTATCGATTCGGCGGGATGGTGCTGCAGGACGAGGGTGGCGTCGGCGTCGGCGGCCATCTGGGCGCTGAGCAGCTCTCGCTGGCGGCGTCCGATGATCGGCACCGTGGCGGCGTCGAGTGCGTCGCTGCCGCACATCCAGGAGGAGTTCACGCCGAACAGGGCGACGGTGTGATCTCCGACGGCCAGCGTCTGGGTCCAGCTTTGCAGGGTGCAGTCCTCGACGGCCGCCAGCTGCCGTCGAAAGTCGCGGTAGGCGGCGAACTTGGCGTCGAGGGTGGCGGCGTGCGGCCCGTCGAAGATGGCGTCGCAGGCGGCGTGCAGGGCGGGCGCCTGCCAGAGTCCCATCAGCGGCGTCTCGATGGCGCTGTCGGTGGCGTCGCGGTCGACGTCGTGGTTGCCGGCGACGGCATAGACCCGGTCGACGCTGACGCCGGCGGCCTCCAGGACGGGGGTCAGCAGCTCGAGGGCGAGGTCGTACTCCTCGGGTTTTCCGGCGTGGGCGATGTCGCCGACGAGGAACACCACGTCGGGGCAGACGCGTTCTTCGGCGAGGCGCGCGACGTCCTGGGCGAGCGCCGCGAAGCTGCGCTCATGGTCGGTCTTGTGGTCCAGCCGGACGTGCATGTCCGACAGCTGGAGCCACGTGAGCGTGGCCGCGGTCATGGCGTCGGGTCAGGCGACGGCGCGTGCGGCGTGCCGTCGCCGGCGGCGCTGCTGGCGCCGGCGGTAGGCGGGCAGGGCGACCAGCTCGGCGTCGGGCTGCAGCCGGTCGAGGTAGAGGCGGCCTTCGAGGTGGTCGATCTCGTGACAGACGAGGCGGGCGATGTCGCCGTCGAACCGGGCGGTCATCGCTTCGCCGCTAAATCGCTGGGAGCGGACGATGACCCACGCGGGCCGCGGCACGCGGGCGCGGACGTGAAAGAAGCTCAGGCAGCCCTCGAAGTCCAGCTGGCTTTCGTCGGCGGAGTCGATGATTTGCGGGTTGAGCAGCGGGAAGGCGCGGCTGCCGGCGGGCGCGACGAGAACGAGCTGGCGGGCGATGCCGAGCTGCGGCGCGGCCAGGCCCATGCCGTTGGAGAAGTCGTGCAGGCGCCGGATGCGCGCGGCGGTGCCGACCAGGTGCTTCCAGGCGCGGCGGGCTTGGTCGGCCTCGCGGGGCAGGACGTAGCGCGTGGCGGGACGCAGGAGGACGGGGTCGCCGAACTGGCGGACGCCGAGGCGGCCGAGATGCTCGACGAGCTTGAGGTCGCCCGCGGTCGGGCGGGGCAGCCGGTCGGTCAGCGACGGATACACGATCTCGGTATCGGCAACGGCCGCGGCGCTCATGATGCGGTCAGGGAGAGCTCGTCCTCGGAGAAGACCACGTCGAGGGGTTCGAGGACGACTTGGCGCGGTCCTTCCTCGACGGTCCCGGCGACGGTGGCCCTGAGGCCCAGCTCGTCGGCGTGGCGCACGACCTTGGCCCCGTCTCCGGGGGCGGTGTAGACGGCGAATCCGCAGCCCATGTTCAGGGTGCTGTAGGCCTCGCGTGCCGACATGTCGCTGGCCTCGGCGATGTAGCTGAGCTCGGCGGGAACGTCGGGCAGGCGGGCGATGCGGTAGCTGAGGTCGCGCTGGGGGCGCATCAGCTTCTGCAGGCCGTGTCCGGTGATGTGGCTGAGGTAGTGCAGGCCGACGCCGCGGTCGATCAGGCGCCGGATGAGGGCGACGTAGAGGATCGAGGGGGTCATGACGGCGGCGCCGAGATGGCGCCCGTCGCTGAGCGGGGTCGCCCAGCCTCGCGGGGAGCGCGCGGCAACCGCGCGGGCCAGCGACGCGCCGTTGGCGTGCATGCCGGAGCTGGCGATCAGGACGATCTCGTCGCCGGGCGCCAGGTCCTGCCCGAGGACGGGTGCGATGTCGGCGGGGACGGTGCCGACGGCGGCGCCGGCCAGCTCGATGTCGTCGGCGCCGACAAGACTGGGAAGGCTGGGTGACTCTCCCCCGCCCCACACGCATTCGGCGTCCTCGCAGGCCTCCTGCCATCCGTCAAGCAGCGACTGATAGCGGTTGTCGTGCTCGTACCAGCGGCTGCTGCCGGTGGCGAAGTAGGCGTTGACGACGAGGGGCAGCGCGCCGACGCAGATGAGGTCGTTGAGGATGGCGGCGACGGCGTCGTAGGCGACGGCGCGGAAGTGGTCTTCGCGATGGCGTTCCTGGACCTCGCGGGCGACGATCGACTTGGTGCCCAGTCCCTCCATCACGAGCGCGAGGGTGGTCTCGCCGATGGTAAAGACGAAGGCCGGCTCACCGCGGGAGCCGTCGTGGGCCTGTCCGCCGCTGGCCAGCAGGAACCGCGAGGTGGACAGGGCGGCACCGAGCGCGGCTCGCTTGCCGGCGTCGAGTGTCTCGTAGTCCACTCCTGCTCGGCGATATGCGACGCGTGCTGCCATCAGCTGGGCCTTTCGGCGGTAGGGGCCGGTGCGCCCGGCGCGGCCTCTTCGGACACGGCCCGGGCAAGCACTGAACAGACTCGTGGGAGGGTCGGACGGAACCTCCGTGAGCCGCGCCGGCTCACGGAGCCGGCTGCCAGGCGAGTGTAGCGGGAGCGTGGCGGCCTGGCTCGCTCATGCGCCCATTCTGCCAGGTGCAGCCGAGCCCGTCGACCTTGAGGCCGCAACGAGCGCCGAATCGTCACCGGGACCTGGTCGTCTCGCCGGCTGACGGCCCCCGGCCGCAGGATGTCGGTGCCATCGACCGGTCGATGGCGTGCCAGCGGGTCGTGCGCCCGCGGTGGGCGCACGACCCGCTGTGCTCGGGTGTCGGCCGTTCCCGCTGCCGGCAGTGGCGGCCGTCTCCGATGGATCGGCGGGGCGGCGTGCGGAGGAGGTGCGTGCCGCGTCTGGCGATCCGGTCCTTCCTCGCGCCGTCGATCCCCCGACCGTGGCGTGAGCGTGGTGCGGCGGGTGCCGCGAAGCGGTGGTGGCTAGCGCTTCTTCTTCCGTGCCGGGTAGGTCAGCGATTCGCGCTTGGCGCCGGTGGGAGCGAACGTGACGGTGACCGGCAGCTTCTTGTGGCGGCGCTGCAGGCGGCGGCCGTAGCCGGTCAGCCGGGCGGTCAGCACGGCGCTCTGGGCGTTCTTGACCTTGCGGCTGGTCTTGCGGATCGCCTTGCCGGAGATGGTGACCTTGCCGGAGCGGTGGGTCAGGCCGCCGACGGTGACCTTCATCCTGGTCTTGGTGATGGTGCGGCGGCTGACCTGCAGGTCACAGGGGGTGCCCATGCGGATGAAGAAGTCGTGCTGGGTGTCGTTGTGGCCGTCGGTCCGGGCCACGGCGCTGCCGATGCTGCGACAGACGTCCTGGTCGTGGGTGACCGCGACGATGCCGTGCCGGCCGCCGTCGATGGCCAGCGTGAAACTCGAGATCGGGGCGTCGGGGATCGCGTCGGTCAGCCCGAAGGTGTTGACCAGGCGGTTGCGGCTGTCGACGTTGGTGTTGGCGCGCAGGTTGACGGCGATCTCGCCGGCCAGCTTGACCAGCAGCGTCGGCAGCGTGCGGATCGGCTGGCCCTGGGCGTTGAAGCGGACGTTCTTGACGAAGTACACCGGGCCGGTCAGCGGCTTGTTGAGCAGCGGCGAGACCGCGGTGGCCTGCCCGACGATCGACGTGGCCGGGCAGTCGTACTTCAGGCCGGCCTCGTACTCACACAGCTCCTGGGCGTTGTCGGGATCGAGGGCCAGGGCCAGCGGCAGGGCCACCTCGACCTTCTTGATGCCGGCCTCCCCCGGCTGCTGGGTGGCGACGGCCACGACGCCGGGATGGCCGCCGTCCCTGGTCTCCTTGGCGCCGGTCAGGCCGATCGCCAGCTTGGGCCGGTAGGCCAGCTTGTCGCAGCCGGTGACCTGAAACGGTGAGCTGGCCAGGGCCTTGCCGGCATCGGGCGAGACAAACGCGGCCCCGGTGGCCTTGGGGCCGCACGCTGACGGGTTGAGCATGAAGCCGGCCCGGTCGACGCTGACGGTGACCGACCGGACACGTAGCGGAATGCCATGCCAGATGGTCGGCAACGGATCGCTGGTGACGGTCACGTGCGCGTCGATCGGGTCGACGCAGACCGACTGGCGCACGTTGATCGTCCCGAGATCGGTCTCAGGAGTCTTGCCGTCAAACGGTCCGGCAATGACCGGCACCGAGACCTGCAGGCCGTAGGCGCAGCCCTTGTAGCCCTCGGTCAGATAGGCGGTGCCCTTGTGCTCGAGGACGAACGGATCGCCGGTGCCGGCCGTCGCATCGACGGTCCCGACGCGCGAGGCGGCGGGGCAGGCGCCGGCCGCGGCCTGGCCGTCGGAGCACAACGGCAGGTCCTTGACCGAGGCCAGCAGACCCGTCGGCAGGATCGCCGTCAGGCCATTGACCCATTGCTCGCCGTCGCGGCGCGTGAAACGGAAGCTGAAGGTGCCGCTGCCGCGGGCGGTGTTGTTGGCGTTGCCGGCGGTGAGCACGGGAGTGAACCCGAAGCCGCAGTCGCCGGCGATCGTGACCGGGTCGCTGTCGACGACAGGCGTCTTGAGGGTGTTCCAGGCCGTCAGGGTCGTCGAGGCGCTCACCGGGCCGCAGCGTTGCGGGCCGGCCAGGACCCCGCGGTCGCCGCCGCGCAGCCTGACCGACAGATGGTCGAAGGGCAGCTTCGGGTTCTCGTCGAACGTCGCGGTCAGCTGCCCGGTTTGCGGATCGGCGACCGTGCTGCCCTTGAGCTTGACCAGCACCCCGATGTCGTCGTTGCGGACCACCAAGAACAAGCGCAGCATGTCGCCCGACGCCGGATCGGTCGACTTGGGACGGGCGAGGTAGAGGTCGCCGGCGAGCGTCTGGTCGATCAGCGGCGAGGTCACCTGGACGGCTCCGAGCTTTGCCGCGTCCGGGCACTGGGGCTCATCGTTGGTGCCGGCCTTGAGCTGCTCGTCGGTACACGCGGCGAGGCCGGTGGCCGCCGAGGGATTGACGGTGTATCCGGGCGGCAGGCGCAGGACCGTCGTCTTGAGGTGCGCTGAGGCGATGGCCCCGTGGGTGACCAGGCCGTCCTGGGGCATGTCGAGGCCGAAGTCCAGGCCGGAGGCCGCGTCAGGCGTCGTGCTGGTCGGCTTGACGGTGACCGACGGCGCGAACGGCACGGCATCACAGCCGGTGACCTTCGGTGCCGTGGCGCTGAAGGTCTTCCAGTCGGCGTCGCTGAGGTCGGGCAGGTTGTCGCCAAGCTTGCGGCCGGGGTGCTGGTAGGAGGACACGTTGATCGTCGTCACCGGCGGCTGCTCATCGCACTGCGTCGGATTGGTCAGAAACGGCCGGTCCAGCGCCTTGGGGTCGTCGGCCGCGCGGCAGGCGTCGGATCCGGGGTTGCCGGCGTTGTTGAACACGTTGGCGCCGTAGGTGCAGAAGGTGAAGTACCTGATCGCGTCGAGCTCGGGACTCTGCGGCGGCATCGGGGCCAGCGCCGTGATGCCGAAGTCTCCCGGCCGGAGCTTGGGACGCAGGATGATCGTGACGTCGGAGAGCGAGACGGCACGGAAGCCGAACTCGGCGGGGTAGCCCTTCTCGGAGATCATCTTGTAGACGACGGACTGCTGATCAGCACTGGTCAGCGGTCCGAGATCGGCGAACGTGCGGCCAATGGCGAAGCGCTCCGGGCACTCGAACTTCCGGACCTGCTCGAATGTGCAGCCGCCGGTCATGACCGTCGGGTTGGCGACAAACCCCGGTGGGAGGTTGACGGCGGCGTCGCGAAGGTCCTCAAAGGGCCTTGACACCCACGTGTTCTGCGCCTGCGTGGCCGGCGCCATGGACTTCTGAACGATCCCAAACGACGTGTTGGCGCTGAACGGGTGGCCACCGGCCTGGGTGTAGTCAGCCCCGGTGTCGTCGTTGGCGGTGGCGCTGAAGCTGGTGAGGCCGAAGACCAACTGCGGCCCGAAGCTGATCAGCTCCTGGGTGCTCGCGGTCGCGCCCGAGCCGCCGCCCGCCGCGGTAAACGTGGCGAGGGCGTCGGTCGCGACCGCGGCCGGGTCGATGGTCACCTCGAGCTTGACCGGTGCGAGGGCGCCACCGGCACCGGCCGACGTCGTCGTCGAGCAGCTCCGGGTGGCGATGGAGCAAGTCCAGCCAGGGCCGGCGACGGTGTCGAGGGTCATGCCGGCCGGGAGCTCGGCGGACAGCGTCGTGGAGCCGGTGGTGGCCTGGTCGCCGCCGTTGGTGACGGTCGCCGTGTAGCTGGCGTAGGCGTCGCCGCGATACAGCGGGCTGGGAGCGTGCGTCGCCTGGACGGTCAGGACCGGGCTGGCGCTCGCGGTCGCCGACAGCGCGCAGCCCACGAGGACGCAGGCAGCG
Organism: Solirubrobacteraceae bacterium; assembly: GCA_045805505.1. GTDB lineage: Bacteria > Actinomycetota > Thermoleophilia > Solirubrobacterales > Solirubrobacteraceae > BP-464. Next base: position 36,418 of record JBJMLA010000072.1, on the reverse strand, counting down.
AGCAGCCGGCGCAGGCGGCGCGCCGGGCTGGGGTACGGCTTGGTGGCGATACGGACGCTCATCGTGTGGCCCTCCTGGCGTGCTGGACGATGACCGATCGCTGCCGGGATGCGCCCTCGATGGCGATGCGAGAGCGGTAGGGCTCGAGCAGCGGGCCGAAGCGGACGGTCAGCGTGACCATCAGCCGCCGGACGGCACGGAGCCGGCGCCGGCCGGCCCTGTTGAGCCTGATGGCGATGTGGTAGCGACCGGCGGCCTTGGCGGCCAGCGCCCCGGCAAAGACGGTGGTGGTGCGCTTGGCGATCGGGGCGGTGCCGGTCACGCCGATACGGCCGTCGCGGTTGACGTCGACACGGAGGCTGACGCGCCGGCCGGCGGCGAGCAGGCGCCGCTGGGAGAGCGTAGGGCGCCGGACGGTCAGCTGACCCCGGCTGGCGGCACGGACAGCCGGCTGGGGGGCGGCCGTGGCGACGGGGGGCGGCGGCGCGATCGGCGGCCCGACCTGACATCCGCCGGTGGCCAGCACGTCGCAGGGGCTCGCGGTGGCCGGCGCCGGGCTTCCGCCGGCAGTCCGGGAGACATAGAAGTCCATGCCACCGTTGTCTCGGTCGTCGGCGGTGATGCTGGCCCGCGTCTCGAAGAACACACTGCGTCCGTCGGGGCTGATCGCCGCACCGCTGAAGCCGGTGCCGTAGGCGGGCACGATCCCGTCGCGTCCGCTGGCCCCCGAGATCAGCGTCAGCTGACCGTCACGCCAGAGATAGACGTCATGGGCGGTGTTGGTGTCCTCGGCAAGCAGCGGTTCATCGGTAGTAAAGACGACCGAGCGCGCATCCTCGCTGGCCACCCGCACCATTTGGACGGCATCGGCGCCGGCACTGGAAATGCTGCCCCAGAGCATGGCGGGGATGTCGCGCTGACCGACACAGGAGAGGCACTGCATGGTCGCGGTGTCGTCGTCATAGCGGTAGACGTCGTCGGCCGCGTCGAGATCCTCGGAGACCAACGGACGCTCTGAGTTAAACAGCAGGACGTGGCCGTCGCCGTCGATGCGCTGGCCGTTGCCGGCGGTCTCGTAGAAGGGCAGCGCGTAGACGGGCCTGCGCGTACTGTTGCCGTTGGAAGCCGAGTACCACAGGTCCGAGTCGCGGCTGGCGTCGGTCGCGCCGGCGGCGAGCTGGGTGACGTAGGCGAGCCGGCCGGCCGGGTGGTCGGCGTCGCGCTGGTAGACGTAGAGGTTGTTGGCGCCCTGTGTCGCCTCGGACGTGAGCCGTCCGGTGGCGACGAAATAGACGCGGGACCCATCCACCGCGGCGTCCACGACGCCGCGGACTCCTGCGCCGGCGCCGACGGCGTGGGCAGGGGGGTCACCAACGGCGGGGCCGGGAACCAGCTCTCCGGCAGAGATGTCGACCAGCGTCGGCTGGCCGTCGGGCGGGGTGGCGTCATAGAGATAGAGGTCGTTGGTGGCGTCGCTGTCTTCGGACTTCAGCTGGCGTGTCGTGGTAAAGAACGCCTTGCTCCCGTCGGCGGAGGCTGTCCAGTAGTAGTCGTCGCCGTCGGTGCTCGAGCACGTCAGCGGGCATTGGGACGCGGAGATCGCGACGGTGGTCGTCTGATCGATGCGCTTGAAGATCCGGGCACGCTTGGCGGTGTCACACGTCCCGGCCGGGGACGCCCCGGAGCGCACGCTGAAGTAGACGACGCGGCCGTCGGCCGAGACCGCCCGCGTCTTCTGCTGGTCGGCGGTGGTACCGGGGAAGCCCTGGGCCTGAATGGCTCCCAGCCTGGCGCCACAGGTGCCGCCGATCACCGCGTTGGCGGCGTCGCGGTTGACAACGTGGACGGTGGCGGCGTCGGTGCCCGCGCCGGTGACCGCATACAGGTTCGAGTACTTGAGTCCCTCGTTGACGACGGGAACGATGACGGGCTCGTCGGCATCGAGGCGGGCTCCGGCAGCGGCGTTGAACCCGTAGACGGCCGCGGCGTTGACGGCAAAGACGAAGGTCGAGAGGTCCGCGGAGCCACCGAGCACGTCATAGCCGTTGAGAGGCCCGACGGTGTCGATCGGATGGATCGGCGGAGACGCGTTGGTCAGCGAGCCGTCGAGGCTGCGAAAGACCCATTGGGTCGTGCCGCTGCGGCCGTCCTCGGAGGAGGCGCCGGACCAGAGCCGCTTGGTCAGCGAGGCATCACCCGATCCGCTGATCCCGACGGCTTGGTCCGGTGCAGGATTCATCGAATGGGCCTGCCAGGCCGATGGGCCCCGCACCGCGACGTTGGGATTGTCGATGAACGGGGCGGACGGCTGGTCACCGAACGCGGCGGCGGTAAAGACGGCGCGGTCACCGTCGTCAGAGACGTCCAGTCGAAGGGCTGGAAGGTCGGTGCCCTGCGAGTCTCCGTTGCTGACGAGCTCGTAGTAGCGCCCGCTGGGGTCGGCCGGCGCGACGGTTTGCTCCTGCGGAGCGGGCGTGCCCTCAGCGTTGGTGGCGACGAGGCGGTAGCGCCAGGTCGTGCCGGGATCGAGTCCGGCGGCGGTGGCCGCGACGTCGACGGTCGCCACGCCGTGGCCGGCGTCAGCGTCGCTGCGGGGCACGCGGTCAGCGTTGGCCCAGCCCGTCGCAAGGTAGTCGGCCTGGCGAACGTAGTCGAAGTGGTAGGTGGTGTGCAGGGCCTCGGGATTGATGGCCCCGTGGAGGGTGAGTTGCGGTTGCGTGGCGGGCGGTCCGCTCCAGACCGCGACACCGGTCTCGGCCAGCGGAGGCGTAGCGTGGGTGGAAAAGCTCTGGGGCTCGGTGACGGCCAGCTTGCCGTGATAGACGCTGGAAGCGACGACACGGTACTGATAGCTCTTGCCGACCGAGAGATTGTCGAGGGAAGCGCTGAGCTGGCAGGTTGGCGGGTCATCGGTCGGGCAGTGGGAGGGGTCTCCACTGCCCGACCCGTTGCCGATCGTGATGTCGTTCTCGGTGAGGCGGATCCAGTCGCTGCCGCCGGTGGAGTATTCGAAGTGATAGCTGCTGGGCGGGCGCGTGTGGGCCGGGGTGATCTCGGCGTGCAGCGTCGCCGAGGCGGCCTGGACGTCTGAAACGGAGGCCGTTGCGTCAAGGCCGTCGACGACGTCGAGCTTGAACACCTGCGAGAGCTGGGCCCCTGCGGTGCCGAGGACGTAGAGCGGCCGTCCGTCAGGATGGATGGCCAATCCTGCGACGTTGCCGAGCGTGGCAACAATCGTGCTGGGGGGGACGATCTGCTCGCCGGGGTTGGCGAAGAGGACGTCGGTGACGGCCCCCGCCCCGCCGCCGGCCTGCGGGTCGACCTTGAGGATGCGCGGTTGTGCTTGGATGCCGATGTTCTGATAGCTGCGGGGGATCTCGGTGGGCGGCGTGCCGGTGCCCGCCGCAAAGTTCTTGGCGACGTAGAGGTCGCCGTCATCGTCGACGGCGATGTCGACCGAGGCATCTTGAGCGCTATTGCCCACGTTGGTCGTTCCGGAGAGCTCGGCAGGGTCAAGGGCACCCTGGGGCACCACGGCGCCGGTCGTCAACGTGAAGCGCTGGACGCGGAAATTGCCGGTCGAGCTGTTGGGGGCAGCTTCGAGGGTGTAGGCCGTACCGTCGGCGTCCTCGACGACCCGTCGCAGGCTGTCGGTGCTGAACTCTCCCGCGCCGGACCCTGTGGCACCGGCCCGGCAGACGTCGAACTGCGCCGCACCGCAGGTCTCAAACCCGGTCCCGGTGTTGTCGGGCCCGGCGGCGACGACGTTCTTGCCAAAGGCCCGGACGAACTCCCCGGTCGCGGTGTGCTCCTGGACGCGCAAGCTGGGCGTGCCGCCCGTGCCGGTGACGGCGACAAGCACATTGCCGGCATTCGGGGCGCCGTGCGGCGCGACGGCGAGGTAGCCCATGCCGGCAAAGCCGCCGCCGAGGGCGCTGGCGGTGCCGGCTTTGCAGCTCGAGGCCACCGTGCAGATCTCAAAACCCGTCGATCCCGTCTGGCTGCTGGCGATGGTGGCCGATGCGCCGGCGCCGGACAGGGGGGTGGAGCCGTCCGCGGTGACGATCAGCGGCTGGGGGGAGTTCGTCAGCGCACCGGCGAAGGTGATGGTGTAGGGCCCGGTCCCGGTGACGCTGACGTTGCCCGAGCCAACCGACGTGAGCCCCTGCAACGCGGCGGCGATGGTGGCAGCGGTGGCGTCGAAGGCCAGGTCGGAGGTGGTCTGGCCCTGGAAGGTCAGACGATAGGAACCGGCGGTGGCCGAGACGGTGAGAGTCTGCTTGGCGGCCTGGGCGGGATTGTTGCCGACCCCCGAGGAGACCACGTCGACGCCGAAGGCACGGACGAAGCCGCCGGAGGAGGTGAACTCCTGGACACGGTTAAATCCAATGTCGCTGACGTAGACGTCACCGGTGTCCTGATTGATGGACACGCCGGCGGGGCCGTTGAGCTGGCCGCCGAGCCCGTTGGTGGGCAAGACTCCCGTCGCCACGCCCGGCTTGCAGCCGGCAACCGTAGTGCAGACCTCAGCCGTCGCAGAGGACGCCGGCGACGCCGCGGGGAGCGCGACGTCAAACCCCCAGGCGCGGACGAAGGATCCATCGGCGTGAAACTGGGTGACGCGGTTGAACCCGCGGTCGCTGACGTAGACGTCGCCCGTGGTCTTGTTGACGGCGATCCCCTGTGGGCCTGGTGCGTTGACAGACAACGACTGGCTGATCGACGTGTCCGTCGAGAGGTTGCCGAAGACGTCGACGACGGCCAGGTGCGCTGGGACGCCGTCGGCACCGGAAAGCCCGGGCGATGCCGCCAGCACCGCGAGTGACCCGGCGGTGGCGACCGCAGCAGCAAGCCGGCGCAGGAACGCAGCGCTTCCCGCACTGCGACGACCAGCGCCCGGCCGGCAGGACGGTGCGACCGTGTCAGAACTCGCGTCAGCCGACTGGCCATCCGTGGTGAAGCTCACGTCTCTCTCTCCTGTGGCAGCTGAACCGGCGCGGGCCGACCGACGAGAACTTCAGCGCCGAGGACTGTGGCGTGCCGGCCCGGGTTGGCGGTGGCCGACGCCACCGGAAAGAGCAACGCCATCACTGACACGATTAAGACGGGCCGCGCGATGAGGCACCGGGGATGGCGAGATTGATCTGGGATGACGTCCGGGGTACGCGGCGCGCTCTGCGCCTCGGGCGAGCCGTACGCGCCGCTCCGGATCACGCCGGCGAGCGCGGCCAGCAGCGCCGCGAGCAGCCGAATCGGCGAGAACTGCCGCGCGTGCGTCGGCGATGGCTGCGGGCCGCAGCCCTCGAGGGGCGCGGCAGGCGCGGGGCGCGGCATACCGACGGTCTCTCTCCTCGAGTTCACCATCAGCGCCTCTTCGCTTGCTTGAGCGTGATCGTCTTGCTCAGGCCGGCACCGGCGATCTTGGCCTTGAGGCTGTGCTTCTTGATCAGCTTGCGGGCCGTGGCCGAGACGGTAAACGTGCCGGTCTTGGTCTGGCCGCCGGTCATGGCGATCGTGAACGAACCGACCTTGATCGTCTTGGTCTTGCGACCCTGTTTGACCTTGGCGGTGATGATCAGCGTGCCCTTACACGCAGATCCGGTCTCACCCGTGCAGGTGAGCTTGACCTTGGCCTTGTTGGCGGTGACCGTCAGCTGCAACGGAAGGCTGAGCTGGCCGGCCGGGCACAAGGTCACATCCGTGGCGCAGGTCGGTGCGGGCGGGCAGAGCAGCGGATCGGTCGCACAGGTCGGCGGGACCGGGCACAGCTTGATGTCGGTCGCGCACGTCGGGGGCGGGGCCGGGCACTTGCTCGCGTCGGTCTCACAGGTCGGATCCGGCGCCGGGACCTGGGCAGTGGTGAACGTCTGATCCTCACCGTTGGCCGTGCCGCCCGCGGTCGTGGCCACCACCCGGAAGTGATAGAGCGTGCCGGCGGCCAGGCCGGTCAGCGCGCCGGTGACGTCCACGGCGCTGGTCCCTGCTCCGGGGCTGGCGGGCGAGCAGGCGACCTGGGAGCCGTAGCTGGTGCTGGTGCCGTACTCGATGTGGCAGTCCGTGACGGCGCTGCCGTGCGGGTTGACGGTGCCGGCAACGGTTGCCGTCGTCTGAGCGATCGAGCTGGCGCCGGCGGTCGTGACGGCGACGGGGGCATCCTGGGTGAAGTTGGCGGTCGCCGTCTTGGCGGCCCCCATCGTGGTGTTGCAGGTGCCGGTGGCGTTGGTGCAGGCCCCCGACCAGCCGGTGAACGTCGAGTTGGCTGCCGGTGTGGCGGTCAGCACGACGGCGGTGCCGTCGTCATAGGTGGCGTTGCAGGTGGCGCCGCAGGAGACGCCGCCGGTGTCGCTGGTGACCGTGCCGGCACCAGAGCCCGTCTTGGTGACGGTCAGCACGCGGGTCAGCACGAAGTTGGCGGTCGCCGTCTTCGCGGCGCTCATCGTCGTGTTGCACGTGCCCGTGGCGTTGGTGCAGGCCCCTGACCAGCCGGTAAAGCGCGACCCGGCCGTCGCGACCGCAGTCAGCACGACAGCGGTGCCGTCGTCGTAGGTGGCGTTGCAGACGCCGCCGCAGGAGACGCCGCCGGTGTCGCTGGTGACCGTGCCGGCGCCCGCACCGGTCTTGGTGACGGTGAGGACACGGGTCAGCACGAAGTTGGCGGTCGCGGTCTTCGCGGCGCTCATCGTCGTGTTGCAGGGGCCGGTGGCGTTGGTGCACGCACCGGACCAACCGGTAAAGCGCGAGCCGGCATCGGCGGTCGCTGTAAGAACGACGGCGGTGCCGTCGTCATAGGTCGAGCAGCCCGTCCCACAGCCGGTACCGGTCGGCGCGTTGCCGACCGAGCCAGAGCCCGAACCAGTCTTGGTGACGGTCAGGTCACGCGTCTGGATGAAGACGGCGCCGACCGTCTTGTCGGCATCGAGGCTGACGTTGCACGAGCCGGAGCCGGTGCAGCCGCCGGTCCAGTGGTCAAAGCGCCAGCCGCTGGCAGGGGTCGGGGTCAGGCCGACGGAGGTGCCATCGAGGTAGCCGAAGCTACAGGTGGTGCCGCAGTTGATGCCCGACGGAGAGCTGACGACGGAGCCGCTGCCCGTCTTGGTCACGGTCAGGGTCCGGGCAGCGGTGAAGGTGGCGGTCGCGGTCTTCGCTGCGCTCATCGTCGTCGTGCACGTGCCGGTGCCCGAACAGCCGGCGGTACCTGACCACCCGGTGAAGACCGAGTCCGAGGACGCATTCGCGGTGAGGACGACCTCGGTGCCCCCACCGAACGACGCGACGCACGTCGCCGGACAGGCGATGCCCGAGGGGGCACTGCTGACCGACCCGGTTCCGCTTCCCGTCCGGGTGACCGTGAGGTCAAACGCAGGACCAAAGTTGGCGGTGACGGTCTTGGCCGCATCGACGGTCACGGTGCAGGTGCCCGTGCCGGAACAGCCGCCACCGGACCAACCGGTGAACGCCGAACCGGAACTGGCGACCGCGGTGAGGTCGACAGAGCTCCCGTGCGCGAAGTCAGCGAAGCAGGTGGCACCGCAGGTGATGCCCGCAGGGTTGCTGGTGACGGTGCCGGCACCGGTGCCGGTCTTGCTGACTGTGAGCGTGTGCGGCGACGCGAAGTTCCACACCTTGGCGTTGGCCAGGTCGCTGATGTAGAGCTCGCCGGCGGTCGCACCGGTTCCGCGATCGATCGCGATGCCCCAGCTGTTGCCGACCGTTCCGGTGCCGACATCGGAGAGCGGGGTGGTCAAGTCCGACGGGCTGTACTCGAGAACGTGGGTGCCTCCGGTGGCGCCGGTCGTCGGGCCTCCGCCGGCGACGAAGAGGTTGCCGTTCTTGCCGATGGCCAGCGCGCTGACCCCGGCGATGGCCGACGACGACTCGTACTGTCCGTTGGCCTTGAACTTGGTGACGATGCCTCGGGCCGCGGACTCAGCCAAGTAGACGTTGCCGCTCGCATCGACCGCGAGATTCTGGCCCTTATGAGCAGCCTGGTCGATACCGGCGTTCGACACCGCATGGGTGACGTGGGAAACGCTGTTGGTGGTGGTGCACTCGGTCGCGGATGGTGTGGCGTTGGCGGTGAGCTGGCAGACGTAGCCGGCGGCGGTGGTCGAGCCGACCGGGACGGTGAACTTGTCGATCGCGCTTGTGGCTCCCGTCCCCATCGCGAGGTAGAGGTAGTGCTGGACCCCGGATTCGTCGATGGCGACACCCGTCAGCTGGGTGAACGACGCAGGGGCGGCCGGGCTGGCCGTCGCGTTGGTGAACTCGCCGAGGAAGGTCCCCGTGGATCCGTCGAAGTAGACGATCCGGCCGGTGTTGACCGCCACGTAGACGATGTGGGTGGTCTGGTCGATGGCGATGCCGCGCGCCCCAGCGCCGATGTTGCCCAGGCCAGTGCTGGTACCTTTGAAGCAGGGGCTGGTGCAGACCTGCGGACCGGTGGTGGTGCCGTCCGCCACGCCAGCTCCGAACGCCCGGAGGAAGGTGCCGTCCTCATTGAACTGCGAGACACGCTGGAAGATCGGATCGACGATGTAGAGATCGTGGGTCGAGTTGTCGACCGCCACGCCCTTGAGGCCGGTCGTCGAGATGGCGCAGTTGCTGGCGGCGGGGCTGGAGGTCGCTGCCGGGGTGCAGAGGCTGGCCGGGGTGCCGGCGTTGTAGGTGGCGGCCGAGGCGTTGCCGGCGAGAGCGAGCGACAGCGTCAGGGCGGCGCCCATCGCGGCGCGGACCGTGGCCGTGCCGTTGGACTTCACGCGCGCGCCGGTGAACGCGGACATAAGAGCGGCTCCTTGCGACTGGCGGCCGACGGCGCGCTGATTAGAAGAGGCAGACCCGGCGCGCCGCCAAGAGAGGATGAGTGCGGAGAGCGGCGTTGGCGTTGCCGTCGGACGAGGATGGGGCAGCATGCGGCGATCTCTCCTGACCGGCCCGGGGACAGAGACGACATCGGTGTGAGCGGAGCCAGAACCGGACCGAAATCTGGCGGGCTTCTGCGACGGATCAGACGAGTGACGGCAGGAGGCCGCGGACACGCGGCTCGATCCAAAAGACCCACTCCGGGCCAGGGCGCGACCGAAGGACCTTGGTCCATAAGTGCCGTTACGGACCAGGCCGGCCAAGGCGCTCAACAGCGTGGCGAGCCGCCGCCGGCGGTCATCACGAACGGGTCGGTCAAGGCGCATCAGCAGACCTCCGCGGCCGTCCGCCGCCTGGGAGCAGAAGGGGGTCGAGGGAGCCGCAGTGCTCGGGGCTGGAGGGCCAGCGGGAACGCAGGTCGGTGCGAGCCCGTCCGTGGGGGTCATGAACACTGCGTCTCTCTCCTCTGAAGCTGGTCCGTGCTGTGGAGATCGTTGGGGACGATCTGGGCAGCGACTTCCCGTCGTGTGTGGCGCTGGTGGCGCCCTCTCCGGATCGGGTGGGTGCCGATCTGAGAAACATTAGAAACTGTTACGTACCGAAAGTCAAGTTGCCGCTCGCGCCAGGTTTTGAAACGCGTCGCGAACGAGCTAGAGACGAGACCGTACCTGGATCTCCAATTAGTCTCCAACTAGCGTTGGAGTTGTGCACCGGCCACAGAGCATGCGCGCCGGGCATCGCCATCGCCTGTACACGGCGGCGCAGAGCGGGCCGGCCCCCGGCCGTCCGGTCGCCGCGCGATGACGTCCGAGACCCCCGGGGCCCTGCCCCGCGGGCGCCACAACCTGGACCCCGAGACCGTCGCCGAGCACCAGCGGCTTCGGCTCGTCGACGCGGCATTGGCCGAGCTGTCCGAGCACGGCTATGTCGGTATGCGCATCGACAACGTCGCGCGCCGGGCACAGGTCTCGCGCCGGACGCTCTATGAGCAGTTCGGCGGGCGCGAGAACGTCTCCGCCCACGCCCTCGGCTTGGCGTTTGCCGACCTCGGGCGGGCGTTCGTCACGGCCTGCGACGCCGAAGCGACGTGCGGCGGGCAGGTGCGCGCGGCGGTCCGCACCGCCATCTGGTTCGCCACGACCCGCCCGGAGGCGGCGACGGTGTGTTTTCGGATCGGCGACGCCGAGCCCGAAGCGATGCGGGGCGTGCGCGAGCGCTTCGTCGGCGGAGCGGTCGATTATCTCGGCCGCGTGGTCGACGGCGTGACGGCCTTGCAGCGCCGAGCGGCACTGTTCGGCGCTGCCGAGATGATGGCCGTAGCGATGCGCGAGGGCATCGAAGTTCAATGGGTCGAGCCCGAACTCGAGGTCTTCGCCCTGCGGACGATGGGCATCGCCGCCGGCTAGCGCCTGGCGCGCCTAGGACAGCTCGACGTCCTTGGCGAACAGCGCGATGGTCTGCTTGAGCACGTCCCGCTCGGTCTCGAGGGTCCGGACCCGCCGACGCAGCTCGCGCAGCTCGGCCCGATCCCCGTCTGACAGGTCGGTGCGCTGCAGCTCGTCCTCCTCGTCGGCTGCCCGCATCCAGTTGCGCAGCGATTGCTCGGCCACGCCCAGATCACGGGCAATTTCGGGGAGTGTGCTCTCGCCGGCACGGACCAGGTCGACCGCCTCACGGCGGAACTCGGCGGTATACGGGTTGGCCATCTTTCTCGCTGGGGACTGCCGCCTGGACACGGGCGGGCGGTTTAGAGACGCGACATTCTACAAATTCCGTCCATCGCCCGAGACATCGGCTGCGGGTTTGGTCCGTAAGGGCACTTACGGACCAAAGACGAGCTTGCCGCACCGCGCGGCCGGGGTGGTCCGCGATCGGCCGTACGGACCAATCGGCGCGGTGCTGGCGGTGGTTGCAGTGATGCTGGGCATAGCTGCCCCTGCTCAGGCGACGAAGTACGTCGACCGCGTCATCGGCACTACCGCCAGCGGCACCACGGGCGGCCTGTTCAACGGGCCGGGCGAGGTTGCGGTCAACACCACCGGCAACGGCGGCGTGGCGGCGGGAACGTTCTATGTCCTCGACAGCCTCAACGCGCGAGTGCAGCGCTTCGCGGCCAACGGGACGTTCCAGCGCGCATGGGGCGCGAACGTCGTCACCGCGCCTGTCAACGAGGTGCAGACGCTGACCGTGACGGCCACCGGCGGCACGTTCACCCTGACCTATGACGGCGTCACTACGGCGGCGCAGGCCTTCAACGTCACGGCTGCCAACCTGCAGACGGCCCTGCGCAACCTCGCGACGGCGGGCCGCGCGAACATCCTGTTGACCGTCAGCGGCGGCTCGGGCAGCTACACCATCACCTTCTCCGGGCCTGGTTCAGCGACCAACGTCTCCCAGATCACGGTCAACACAGGATCGCTGACCGGCACCGCCTCAACCGGAACCACCACCCAGGGCTCAGGCGCCTTCGAGATCTGCACCACCGCGGCTTCCTGCCGCGCCGGTGCGGCCACGTCGGCACCGAACGCCGCGGACGCCAACAAGAACGGCTCGCTCGCGATAGCCACAGCCGGCCATGGCGGTGTCGCCGTGGACGGCGACACCGGGCAGGTCTATGTCGTCGATGCCCACGCCAACCGCGTCAGTGCCTATACCGCGGACGGGGCGTTCCTGCGGTCCTTCGGATACGACGTCGTCGCGTCCGGACCCGGAAACGCGGGGACCGGCTACGAGATCTGTGTCCAGGCCAACAGCGACGTCTGCAAGGCCGGGGTCGTGGGCGTCGGGACCCCCCCGGCTGGCCAGCTCAACGCGCAGGTAGGCGGCGCGCCCGACATCGTCGTCTCGCCGCCTGACGGCAACGCTGCGACCGGCCAGGTCTACGTGACCAACGGTGGCCCGCGCCGGGTGGAGGTCTACAACCTCGATGGCTCGAGCCCGTCGAGCATCGGATCGTCGGCGAACTTCGCCGCGAACTTTCCGAAGGACCTGGCCATCGGCGGCGGAGTTCTCTACGCGTCCTCGCAGACCACCGGCGGCACCGTCGTGCCGCAGCTCGTGCGATATGACCTCGGCGCGGCGAGCTTTTTGACCACGCTGCTCGTGGCCGACCTAACGAGCGATGTGAGTACTCCCACGGCCGCCACGACGGGCCTGGATTACGACACCTCGACCAATCGTCTCCTCCTAGCGCGAAACGATGTGGATTATGGCGTCGCCGAGCTGAGCACACCAGCCGCCACCCCAACGTTGTTCGAACGCCACCTCTCGACGGTCGCGCCCCAAGGTGCCGTCGCCGGCCCTCTCCCCGGTGAGCTCACCGAGTTCATCAACTCGAACGCGTCCGGCCACCAAGTTCTCATCCTCAACGCTGGCGCTACCGCCGCGGACGTGACGCTGGGCGGCACCTCCGATGTCACCTCGCAAGCCGCGACCCTCAACGCCACCATCAACTCCAGTGGCGGTCTGCCCACCAACTACCAGCTCCAGACCTCGCCCAACGGCGTGGTGTGGACGACCCAAGCCAGCGGCACCGTGCCGGCAAACGTCACTCAGGCGGTCAGCGGAACCGCGACCGGCCTGCAGCCCAGCACGGTGTACCGGGTGCGCGTGATCGGCAACCGCACGTTCGGCAATCCGGACGTCACCTCGGCGGAGACCACGTTCCTTACCGACGGCGTGGCCCCCACGATCGTCAGCACGAGCGCAGACTCGGTCCTGTCGGATTCGGCGCGGCTGGTGGCCTACGTCAACCCCAACTCCACCCAGACCTCGTATCGCTTCGAATACGGCACCTCGTCGGGCGCCTTGGTCAATCGTGTGCCGACCCCGAACGGTCAGCTTGGCGCCGGCCCGGACGCGATCCTGGCCGCGGCGGAGATCTCTGGCCTTCAGCCCGCGAAGACCTACTACTACCGGGTCGTAGCCGTCAGCGCCACGCAAGGCACCACGGCGGGTCCGGAGCGCACGTTCACAACCCGCTCCGGCGAGATGACACCGCGTGTGGCGGAACTCGTCTCCCCGGCCGACAAGGGCACCGCTGCGTATGTCGGCAACATCACCTACGAGCCATGGCTCTGGTGGATCTCCGATGACGGGACCGGTGTCCACTACCCGATTGCCTTCGGGCTCGAGGACTCGACAGCGCCGGGCTCGGTCAAGTACCTTGCGACCCGCTCGGCAAACGGCTGGTCGTCGGAGCAGTTGACACCGGCGCATACGGAGCCGTCGCAGCTCGGACAGGGATATGAGAAGCCTGCAGCGTTCGAGTTCGTCTCCGACGATCTGCGATGCACGGTGCTCGCCAGTCCGCTCGCCCTGACTCCTGACGCGTCGACGGTACTCGGCGAGAACGACGGCGCGAACCTTTTCCGCAGAGCGGCGGATGGCTCGTACGAGCTCCTGACCCCCGTCGTGCCCTCCAACGTGATCGATGGATCGATCAACGTGGTGATCAAGCAGTACAACCTCGGCTATGACGTCGCCGGGGCGTCACAGGACTGCGACAACGTCGTGTTCACGACGACGCTCCCGTACGAGTACCCGGGCCACAACAACGGCGGGATCTATCAGTCGGTGGGCGGGACGTTGAAGGACGTCGCAGTTCTTCCCGACGGCACGGCCCCGGCCACCACGCTGCCGTCCGAGTTCTCCGCCAATTCGGTGCGTGCGGTCGTTGGCTCAGGGCGCGTGGCCGGCGTGGGGAAGTACGCCGTGTCGCGGGACGCCTCGCACGTGTTCTTCACCGCGCGCAGCAACAGCACGAGCGACGGTGACAGCACCAACCCGGCCCTCTTCCTTCGCGCCGGTGGCTCAACGGTCAAGGTCTCGACTTCGAAGACCTCCACCCCCACGCGTAGCGCTGACTTCCAGGCCGCCGCCCGAGATGGCTCGAAGGTGGCGTTCATGGCCAACTACGGGATTACCGCGACCTCCAGCAGCGGCCCCAGCGCCGCGACCTGCGCCGGCGCGACGTCGAGTGTCGATGGATATTCGGTGCTCGCGCCCGTCGCTTGTGGCCTCTATGTCTACGACGTGGGCAGCGGGGCGCTGACCGACATCTCCGCCACCGCCGACGCCGCCAACACCAACGGGGCAACGGTCGACGGCGTCGTCGACGCGTCTGATGACCTCTCGCGGATCTACTTCACGGCCCGCGGACGGCTAGTCACCGGTCAGGGCAGCAGCTACGCGCAGAACATCGCGAACGCCACGACCAGCCTGTACCTGTGGGATAGCGGAACGCTGCGTTTCATCACGACGGTTCGGACCAGCGATCTGGCGGGTGTCGGCGGGGAGTTCAACGACGATCCGACGTCAAAGACCACTCCTGGGCTTCTGGCCCGCTCTGGCCTTGCCCAGAACACATGGCAATCGCGTGTCACTCCCGACGGCGCCTACCTCGTCTTCTCGTCGCGGGCGAACATTGTCGGCTATGACAGCGGCGGAGCGATCGAGGCCTATCGGTACTCCGTCGCCAGCGCAGAGACGGTCTGTGTCTCCTGCCGCCGCGATGGGGAGCCCTCCGTGGCCGACGGCCGGCGTACTGTTCTGACCTCAGCCGACGAGGGCTCGGCCGGCCGCGGGCCGCGGATCGTCAGCAACGACGGTCACCGCATCTTCTTCAAGAGCATGGATGCGCTCGCACCCGGCGGAGTCGATGGCAACGAGAACATCTACGTCTGGGACGAGGGTGTGACGCAGCTGCTGGCCACCGGGCCGAGCAGGTTCGACGCCAGCGAGTTCGTCTCTCAGCAGAATCCGCGGCTGTACGGGTCGAGCACGTCGGGCGACGATGTCTTCATCGCCACGGTGGCCGGCCTCGACCCTCGCGATGGCGACGGTGTCTTCGACGTCTATGACTTACGCGTCGGTGGGGGCATCCCCGCGGAGCCGGCTGCCGCTCCAGCCTGTGACATCGGCGCCGGGGCATGCCAGGGAGCCGCGACTGCGCTGCACTCCCCGGCCGTGGAGACCGCAACCGGTGCGGGCGACGACACGCCGCCGGGGGCGCGTCCCACGCTGACCGTCCACGCCCTGACCAAGGCGCAGCTCGCCGCCCTGGCTCGTGGCCGGGTCGCGCGGCTCGGCGTCACCGTCAGCCGCGCCGGACGGGTGACCGTTCGCGGCGTCGCCCGCCGTGCGGGCAAGCGGTGGACCGCGATCGCCGCGACCGGAAGGGCGGCCGGTGCCGGGCGTGTGAACATCGCGCTGCGGCTCACGGCGTTCAGTCGCAGGGAGTTGCAGCGGACCGGCCGTCTGTCCGTCGCTCTGACTGCCCGGATGCCCGGCGTTCTCGAACCCGGGACCGCGACCCTTCGCCTGAAGGGCGCCAAGTCCAAGCGATCCCGCACCCGGATCGGAGGCCCGTCATGAGCCTCCGCCCGACCTCTCCCCTTCACCCGTCAGGACTGCCGACCATGCCTCGCACTCGCATTCCCCGCCGCACCGTCGTTGTCGCCGGACTCGGCATGCGCGCGTCAGCAGCGGTCGGGGCGGTCGTGGCCGCCTTGCTGGTGGCCGCCCCAGGTGCCCAGGCGGCGACCCCCGCATGGCAGCTGATGGCCGCGACGGGTCCCACGCACGTGGCACCCAAGACGTCGGAGATCCAGCGGCTCGCCGTCGACGCGACCGGCGGGACCTACACGCTCACGTTCGCGGGCCAGGCCACCGGCCCGCTCGCCGTCGATACCTCTGCCGAGGCCCTCGACACCGCGCTGGAGGCGCTGCCGGCGATCGGCGGCGCCGGGGGAACCGTCGATGTTGCCGGAGGTCCCGGCGACGCCGGCGCCACCCACCCCTACACCATCCGCTTCGGCGGCAGCCTCGCGGGGACCAACGTCGGGCAGCTGACGACGACCCCGGCCCTGACCGGTGGCGCCGCCACCGCGACGGTCACGACGCAGACGGCCGGTGGCGCACCAGGTCCGGCCACGGTCGCGGTCTACGCTTACAACCGCGGCGGCGCTCCCACCGCGGGCTCCTACACCATCCAGATCCACCTGCCGTCCGGAGTCACGACCTCGGCCACGGGTGGCGGCTGGCAGGGCCCCGAGTGGAACTGCACCCCCACCGGCGCCGGGCAGTCCTCGGTGACCTGCTCAGCATCGACGACCGTCTGGTCGGGTGACGGCACCGCAGCACTGCTTCTGCCGGTCATCGTCAACTCGGCCGCGCCCGCGAACCTGACCGCCGCCATCACCATCGCCGGCGGAGGCGCCACGACGGCAACCAGCTACCAGATGCCGTTCATCGTCAGCGAGACGCCGTCAGCCCCAGGCTTGGCAGCGTTCTGGGCGGGGGCCTTCGATGAGAACGGGCTGCCCGAAACCCGTGCCGGGGCCCATCCCTACCTTGCCGCCTCGGGGTTCATGGTCAACACGATCCTGTCGCTCTACGGGCACATCGCCCCGGCGGGCGCCGTTCGCGACGTCGTCGTCGACACTCCGGCCGGCTTTGTCGCTAACCCGATGGCCACCCTGCGCTGTGCCGAGCGCCAGGCGGCCACGGACTGCGGACGCGACGCCATCGTCGGGACCGCCGCGCCGTTGCTGCTCAACTTCGGCCACGATCCGGCCAAGGGCCAGGGCGTGTTCAATGTCGTCCCCACAAAGGGCGCGGCCGCCCAGCTCACCTTCCCCTACAACACCACGATGGCCTCGATCGACGGTGGGCTGCGGCCCACCGACTACGGCGTACGCGCCGTAGGTAGGAACATCCCGCACGACTTCCGGGCGTTCGGTGCCGTCGTGACGCTGTGGGGAGAGCCGGGCGCCGGCGCGCACGACATCAAGCGCTGCGGCAGCACCCCGACGAACGAGTGCCCGCTCCCGAACCCGGGCGCTGAGGATGACGCCTTCCTGACCAACCCGACCGAATGCTCGGGCCAGACGCTGTCGACGATCGGCGCTGCCAGCTTCTGGCAGGACCCGTTCACGTTGACCGACCCGGTGACCGACATCTCTCCCGCCGTCACCGGCTGTAGCGACGTGCCGTTCGCGCCGATCGTCGGCGCCTCGGCGACGTCGTCGAGCGCCGACAGCCCGTCAGGGCTGGACTTCGACGTGTCGATTCCGCAGGAGGCGTTGCTCGATCCGGATGCGATCGCGCCAAGCCATCTGCGCGATGTGGTCGTCGACCTTCCTGCTGGCCTGGCGGTCAATCCGTCGGGCGCTACCGGCCTGGGAGCGTGCAGCGATACGCAGATGGCGCCGGGCACCGATGACGTGCCAGCGTGTCCGGACGCTTCGAAGATCGGGACCGTGTCGATCACGTCGCCGCTGGTCGGTCATGCGATCGGGGGCACGATGTATCTGGGCACGCCGAAGAGCACCGATCCGACGAGCGGGCAGATGCTGCGGTTGTGGGTCGTCGCGCGTGATGACGATCTGGGGATCCTCATCAAGCTGCCGGGCACCTCGACGGCCGATCCGGCGACGGGCAAGCTGACGGCGACGTTCAAGAACAACCCGCGGCTGCCGTTCGACCACCTGGCCGTCAAGCTCAAGGGCGGTAACCGGGGGCTGTTGGCCACCCCGCAGACGTGCGCCACGCGCAGCATCAGCTCGACGCTCTCGCCATGGTCGCAGACGGTCGCCGTGACACAGAGCTCGGCCCTGAAGACCGATGCCGGCTGCGCCTTCGGGTTCGCGCCGAAGGTCCGGGCCGGTAACTCCAATGCCAAGGCGCGCGGGACCGGGACGTTCAGCTTTACGTTCTCGCGTGAGGATGGCGAGCAGTGGGTCAACGGCCTGACCGTCGCCCTGCCGACCGGGTTGCTGGCCTCGGTCAAGGATGTGCCGTTGTGCACCTCGGCCCAGGCCGATGCGGGTGCCTGTCCGGCGGCGTCGAAGGTCGGCACGGTGGACGGGACGGCGGGTTCGGGGACGCCGTTTGTGCTCGAGCAGAAGGGCTCGGCGTTCTTGACCGAGGGCTACAAGGGCTGCGCGTACGGCCTGCAGGTCAGCGTGCCGGTGGTGGCCGGTCCGTTCGACGGCAAGACCCGTGAGACCGATCTCGGGTCGGTGAATGTGCGCCAGTCGGTCTGTGTGGATCCGGTCACCGCGCAGGTGACGGTGACGTCGGATCCGTTGCCGACGATCTGGCACGGCATCCCGCTGCGGGTCCGCAGCATCACGGTGGCAGTTGATCGCGATCAGTTCATGGTCAACCCGTCGAGCTGTGCGGCCAAGACCGTCGGTGCCGCCCTGTTTAGCGCCAACGATGGCAAGGCGCTCGCCGCTGCACCGTTCGCGGTGACCGGTTGTAAGGATCTGGCGTTCGCGCCGGGCCTGTCGATCGGCCTGACCGGCCCCAAGAAGCAGCTCGCCGACGGTGGCCACCCGGGCCTGACGGCGCTGGCTACCCAGCAGCCCGGTGAGGCCGGCATCAAGCAGGTCAAGGTCGCGCTGCCGTTGCAGCTCGCCCTGGACCCTGACAATGCGCAGGGGTTGTGTGAGTACGAGGCGGGCCTGAAGTTCGACTGTCCTGACAGCTCGATCATCGGTAACGCCGTCGCCGTCTCGCCGCTGCTGAACAAGCCGCTCTCGGGGCCGGTCTACTTCGTCAAGAACGTGCGGTTTAACGCCAAGGGCCAGCCGATCCGCACGCTGCCGACCCTGATCGTCAAGCTCGACGGAGAGATCGCGATCAACCTGCGCGCCAACACCAACGTCGACAGCAAAAACCGGCTGGTCAACACGTTCTCAAACGTGCCCGACGCACCGATCTCCGCGTTCGCGCTGAACATCGACGGCGGAAAGCACGGCGTCCTGGTCGTCACCCACAACCAGAACGCCTGCAAGCGCCTCGGCAAGGCCCTCGCCGAGACCAACGGCCAGAACAACACGACCCACGATTTCCAGATCAAACTCCGAACGTCATGTGCCAAGAAGGCCGCCAAGAAGTCGGCCGGCAAGCGGGCCAAGACCACCCGGACCAAGAACCACCGGGCCGCCCCGCGCGGCCTCCCGGCCTGGTAGCCGTGATCGTTCCCGGCCGCGTGCGCCACGCACTGCTCGCGGCCGGGACCGCCACACTCCTGCTGATCGCCGGTGGCTGCGGATCCGGCGACAGCAACGTTGGGGGCCAGCACACTTCGGCCACCAGCACGACCGGCGCAGCCGGTCAGGCGCACAGCGACGGGTCAGGGGCCGGTGGATCAGGCCGGCAGACCTCGACCACCGACGACGCAGCGGCGGCGGGTGACCCGACCGAGAGCGCGCCGTTGCGCCGCCGCGATCAGCGCGCCGCCGAGCAGGTCGTCCGGCGTCTCTACGCCGCGATCGACGACCACGACGGCAAGCGACTCTGCAAGCTGCTCACTTCGACCGCTCGGCGCAAGATCGGCACGGGCTGCGCCAAGCAGATGAGCGACCTCGAGACCGCCGCACCCAGTCGCCCGGTCCGGATGACCGGCGCGATGCGCCAAGGCCGGATCGCGACCGTCACCGTGCAGTTCGGCAAGCACCAGACCGGCCGCGTCGAGCTCACCAAGACCGCCGGTACCTGGAAGGTCGGCGAGTTCACCCTCCCTTCGGCCTGAGCGCACGGTCAGCGCCGCCGGCAGCGGGTGTCACCTGTCCGCCTCCCGCGCAGAACACACGCCCCGCCCGGGCCGGGCGTCGGCCCGCCAGCTCGCCCCGACGCGCCCGCCCGGGAGAACCGAGGCCGACTGCTGACCAGCGGCAATCGCTGCGGCCCGCCTCCCCGCTGGCCAGGCCCCCGGCGTGCGCGCTAGAAGCACGGCGCTACGTCACGCCCGCTCGCGCGCATGCACGCGCCCATCGCCACGCGATTCGGGCGCAGAACACCGCCAGCACCCGGCCATCTGACGTCTAGACATCTCCATCGACACCGTTGAAGACACCGGGGCGAAATTGCTGCTGCACCGCCCTTCTAGATGCATTAGAACCGTCAGCGTTCCTAAACGCGACCCGCCGGTCGCGGTCTGCGCATACCCGTGAATCGCCTCACCCTCCGCCTTCCCGACGAGCTCAGTAACGCCCTCTTGACCGAGGCCATGCGCGCGGGCGTCAGCAAGACGCAGTTCATCCGCGAGACGCTCGTGCACCGCCTCGGACACCTTGAGGGGCAACGGGCGGCCGACGGCCTGCAGGACGACGTCGACGAGCTGCGCAACCGCGTCGAGCGCATCGAACGACACCTCTCGGGCCGCGGGGCCCGGTCATCGGCCGATGACCGGTGAGGATCCCCTCCGGCCGCTGCTGAGCCTGAACGCCCGGCGGCTGATCGTCGCCGCCGGCGAGCAGCTGCTCTCGGCCATCCGCGGCGATGGACGCGATCCTGCGGCCGTCGCCGACGGCCTGGTGATCGCGGGTGTGCTGCCCGCGTGTTACCGCTCGCGCTATGACCAGCTGTTCCTGACCTGGTTTCACAACGTCGTCGAGCTGGCCCGTAACAGCCTCGTCGGCGACCTGCCGTTCCTGGCCACCACGGCCGAGCAGCTCGCCGGCCGCGCGCTGCTGGCCCAGGCGCGCGCCCAAGCCGCCGACGAACCGGACCTCTATCAGCTGATCGCCGAACTCGACGGGCTCGAGGACATCGTGCTCGAAGACACCGACGCCGACCTGCTCTTCGATGTCGACGACGCCGCCGACCTGCTCGCACGACCCGGGGTCCTCGCTCGGCCCGAACTGCGCTTGATCCGCTTCGAGCACTGGCTGATCCCCTTCGGCGACCCGCCGACGCCCGCCCTCGAAGACCCCAACATGTAGACGTCGCTGTCTACCAGGTAAATGGCGCTGTCTACCCCGCGAGGCGTAGCGTCGGCGGATCCGGCGCACGGAACGGCGCCGGCGGAGAAGCCCGACGTGGTCATACCCCAGGACGATCCTGGCCGCCTCCTGCTCGGCGGCCATCGCGAACCCTGCGCCCGCGGCGCACCGCACCCGGGTGCGGTCAGCGCGCCGCACGCCCGCCCCGACCGGCGCCTCGCGCGCCGCGAGCTCGCCGATGCGCTGCTGGCGCTGGCCCGCAGCAACCGGTCGCTGCAGGACGCCGCGCTCCCCGCCGATCTGGCCGCCGCGTTCCTGCGCGGCTATGACAGCCGGCGCGCCACCCAGGAGGCCTACGCCAGCGACCTGGCCGACTGGCTGGTCTGGCTGTCAGACGCCGGTACCGACGCGTTCGCGGCGACCTTGGACACCGTCGAGCGGTACGCCTGTGCTCCGTTGGCCGACGGGCGGCCTGCGGCGCCAGCGACGGTGGCCCGCCGGCTGGCCTGCATCTCGCACTTCTACCGGCGGGCCGTCTACGCCGACCTCGTCGATCGCAACCCCGTCGTGCAGGCGCGACGCCCGAACGTGCCCGAGCGCGTCGCGACGCTGGGGATCAGCGCCGGCCGGGCCCAGACGCTGATCGGGGCGGCTCGGGAGGCCGGCCCGCGTGCCACCCTGCTGGTGCTCCTGCTGCTCGAGCTCGGGCTGCGGGTCTCCGAGGCGGTCGGCGCCGACATCGAGGACCTCGGCGAGCAGGGCCGCCACCGCGTCCTGGCCATCCGCGGCAAGGGCCAGGCCACCAAGGCCACGCCCGTGCCGCTCAACCCCGCCCTGGTCGCGGCGGTCGCCGATGCGGCGGGCGGGCGCGATGGCGGCGCGCTGCTGGTCACCCGCACCGGCCGGCGGCTGACCCGCCAGCACGCCGGCAAGATCATCAAGGCGCTCGGCACGGGGATCGGGCTGCCCGACCTGCATCCCCACGAGCTGCGCCACGCCTTCGTGACGATCGCGCTGGACGAGGGCGCGTCGCTGCGCGACGTCCAGGACGCCGCGCGCCACGCCGACCCGCGCACCACCCGCGGCTATGACCGCAACCGCGGCCGGCTCGAACGCCACCCGACCCATCACCTGGCGTCGGTGTTCGAGCCGTAGCGAGCGACGGCCGGAGGTCGGCGTGTCACCTCACTCCCAGGTTCCGTCGCGCATCAGCCATGCGTAGTCGTCGGCGCCGAGCGCCGTCTCCTCGTGATATCCGCCGCGGGCAAACAGGGCCTGGCTCGGCTCGTTCTCGCGGTGGACGGTCGCCCAGCGGTGCGGTTCGCGCGCGCCGGGCCACTCGGCGACCAGCTGTGCGTCGGCCTCGGTCAGCAGACGGTCGGCGACGCGGTCCTCGACCGTGCGCACGTGGGCACCGCGGGCATCGGCGGTCAGGGCGATGACCACGATCAGCACACCCCGCAGGTAGCCCTTGCGGATCGTGTACGGCCGCCAATGAACGAGCCCGACGAACATGCCGCTGTCGGCGTCGCGTGCGGCGAGCAGGCCCTCACCGCCGGGCAGCCGCGGGGTGGCGGCGAGCGCCCGGACCACCTCGTCGACCTCGGTCTCCCAGACGCTGAACCCGCCGCAGGCAAACGTCGCCAGCTCGCGAAGATCGCGCGGCTCGACGCGCTGTAACAGCGGGACGCGCGCCAGCCGAAGCCCCACGACGGGCTAGCGGCGGCGAGCGTCGACTGACGCCTGCAGCGCGTCGAGGCGCGAGCCGTCGACGTCGAGCTCGGTCGAGCGCGCGACCTCGCGCAAGGTCAGCGAGCCGCTCGCCTTGACCACCCGCGTAGCGCGCGCGGGCGCGGGCGCTTTGGAGGCACCGACGCCGGCGGAGCCCGATGCGGTGCGCGGAGAGGCCGCGCGCTGGGCGGCGCGAACGTAGCGGCCGGCCGTCCCAGACCGCGCGCGGGTCGCCCCGGACGCGTTCGAGCGCGAGCTGCCGCTGGGCGCGGGGGTCTGCTGGGCCAGAGCGCCCGCGGCCGTCCTCTTCGTCGTCTTCGGGCTCGGCTTGCCGGTCTTGGCGGTTGTGCCCGGGCGGGCCGGCTTGGTCGCTGCGGCGGCGGCCTTCGCCGCGCGGGTGGACTTCTTGGCCGTGGCGCCCGTCTTCTTGGCCGTCTTGGTGGCCGCGCTGCGCTTCTTGGCCGCGGCGGTGCGGGCGGCCGTCGCCTTGCGGCGGCTCGCCTCGCGTGCGGCATCGCGCTCCTTGCGCGCGGATGCGGCGCGCTTGCGCGAAGCAGACGCCTGCGGGGTCGGGCGAGCCGTTGACCCACGCTCGGGGCCCTCGTGGTCGGCCTCGTCGCGGCCGACCACCTCGAGGGCCTTCTCGACTACGGGCGCCGCGGCCGCCTTGACGTCGCCGACTCGCTGCCCGAGCTCCTTGCGGACCTTCGGAAGGACCTCGTGAGGCTTGGGCAACTTCACCCCCTCAGGATAGACATCGGACAGGGGGATTTCTGGCGGTCTGCCCCAGCGTGCCGGCGCACCTTGGCGATGGTCAGGTCGCCCACCAGCGCCCGACAATCCGCGCCGAGCGTTCCGCCCGCCGAGAGAGACCGGCGGGCGGAGCGGTGATGCCGTCGTTAGCGGCGGCGCTTGCGTTTGGCGGGTTTGACGGTGACGTCTTGAAGGCCGAAGGGTGCGGCTTTGGTGTCGCCGGCCGGCTTGAATCGCAGGCCGATGGCGGCGTGCAGGGTCTTGCCCGCGGCGAGGGCGCGGCGGCCCTTGGCCGACGGCTTGAGGACGAGCAGGTAGGTGCCGGCTTGGGTGACGTCGCGGACCGCGGTCTTGAAGTGGCCGTTGATGTCGCGGGCGGTGATCCGGCCGGCACCGGGGACGTAGGCGCGGGCGTAGACCAGGCGCTTCTTCGCCTGCACGCTCTTGAGGCTCGCGAGCCGCTCGCAGGGCGTGGCCAGGTTGATGAAGAAGTCGTGCTGGGCGCCGTTGTGACCGTCCGTCTCGGCAACGGCACGGCCCGTCCTCTCGCACAGATCCTGGTCGTGCGTCACGGCTAGGACACCGTGGTCGCCGCCGTCGATGTTCAGCAGGAACTGGCTGATCGGCGCGTCCGGGATCGCGTCGGTGAGGCCGAACGTGTTGACCAGCCGGTTTTTCTTGTCGACGTTGGTGTTGGCCCGCAGGTTCACCGCGATCTCCCCACGCAACTTGACGGCCAGCGTGGGCAGGGTGCGGATTGGGTCGCCCTTGGCGTTGAACCGCACGTTCTTGCTGAAGTACACGGGACCCGTAAGCGGCTTGTTCAGCAATGGCGACCACGCCGTTGCCGTGCCAATGATCGAGGACTCGGGACAGTCGTACTTGAGGCTGTCGGCGTACTCACACAGACCGTTGGCGTTATCCGGATCCAGGGCGAGCTGCAGCGGCAGCGTCACCTGTGCCTTCTTGATGCCAGCCTCGCCGGGCTGCTGGGTGACGAGCGCCACCACGCCCGGGTGCCCGCCGTCCTTGGTCTCGCCCTTGTCGGTCAGCGCCAGGTCGATCTTTGGCGCGTAGGGCAGCTCCTTGCAGCCGGTGACGGCGAACGGGCTGGAGGCCAGCGCCTTGCCGCCCTGGGGGGAGAGGAACGCCGCGCCGACGGTCTTGGCCTCACAGCTCGAGGGGTTGACCATGAAGTCCTGGCGATCGACCGAGACGGTGATCGACCGGACCCTGAGCGGGATGCCGTGCCAGATCGTCGGCAACGGATCCGACGTGACCGTGACCTGGGCGGTCACGGGGTCGACGCAGACCGACTGGCGGACGTTGACGCTACCCAGATCGGTGGCCGGCGTCTTGCCGTCGAACGGGCCGGCCACGACCGGCACGGTGACGTCGAGACCGTAGGCGCAGCCCTTGTACCCCTCCGTCAAGAACGCCGAGCCCTTCTGCTCGAGCACGAACGGCGTCCCCGACCCGGCGGCGCCATCCACGGTCCCGATCTTGCTGGCCGCCGGGCACGCCCCGGCGTCGGCCTGCCCCGACGTGCACAACGGCACATCCTTCACCGACGCCAGCAGACCGGTCGGCAGCGCGACCGTCAGGCCGTTGACCCACTGCTCGCCATCCTCACGGCTGAACGTAAACGAGAAGGCGCCAGTCCCACGCGCCTTGCCGTTGGAGTTGCCGGCCTTGACCTTCGGCGCAAACCCGAAACCACAGCCGGCATCGGTCTTCAGCGCAGAGCTCTGCGTCACCGCAACCGTCCCCGACCACGGCGCGAGCGTCGAGCTGATGCTACGCGTGGCACAGGTCTGCGGCGTGGCCAGCAGACCACGCGACCCGCCCTTGAGCTTGACCGTCAGGTGGTCGAACGGCAGCCGCGGGTTGTTCTTGAACGTCGCGACTAGCTTGCCCGTGCTGGGGTCGGCCGTTGAGCTGCCCGGCAGCTTGATCAGGATCCCAAGATCGTCGTCACGGGCGACGACCCACAGGCGCAGCATGTCGCCCGACGCCGGATCGGTCGACTTGGGTGTGCCGAGATACATGGTCCCGGCAATAGCCCTATCCACCAGCGGCGAGGTGATCGACACCGACCCGATCCTCGAACCATCCGGACACGCCGGAACATCGTCCGTGCCTGGTGCCATCTGCGCATCCGAACACGCCGCCAGGCCGGTCGCGCCCGACGGGTTGACCGCCAGGCCGGCGGGAAGGTCCACCGCCACGTCACGCAGATGCGACTGGGCGAGCTCGTCAGGATCGGACAGGCCGTCCTGCGGAATCGACACATCGAAATCCAAACCCGACGCAGCATCGGCTTTGGTCGTCGTCGCCGCCGACGTGGTGATCGGCTCGAACGGCACGTCCGCACAGTCGGTGATCGCCGGCGCCGAAGCACTCAACGGATCGGTGAAGTTGCCGATGTCCTGCCAGAAGTCCGCGCTCAGCAACGTCTCGAGCGGATGGCCCGGACAGTCAGTCGGGTTGGTCAGAAACGCACCCTGCACCGACCCCGGATTCGGCAACGCGCACCCCGCGCCCCCGGGCGCGGCGCAGCGCCTGCGGTCGTGGACCGGGTCGCCCGGCTCGCCCCACAGCGACACGATCGCCCCGAAGGGCTTGTAATCGCTCGGAAGATTCGGTGCGAGGCCCCGCACCCCGAAATCGGTGGGGCGCAGGTGGGCCTCCGTGCTGATCAACGCAAAGATGTACTGAAACGTCAGCTGCGCCGCCGACCCATCAGCGGGCAGCACGTTGTAGAGCCCCACTCCGGTTGCTTCGTCGCCGATGCCCTGGGCGAGTCCCGCGGTCGTCCCGACGGCCGCGTCGTTGTCACACGACGGATCTGACCGGCGGCACCGCACGGTCAGCATCGGATTGGCGACGAACCCAGCCGGAAGGTCGGCCACCACGTCGTGGGCGGTCCCCGCGGGCACGGGCTTGCCGGTTGGTGAGACGATCGTGTTGAACAGAAACCCCGTGGTGGCCAGCGCCGGATGGGCGCCGGCACGTGTCTCGGCCAGACCGTTCTCGTCGTAGGCGCCGGCGAAGAACGCCTGCACCCCAACGGGTGCCGGCACCTCGCTGATGACGATCGGCGCCTGGAAGCTCCCCGGGGCGCTCGTGCCGCCTCCGGAGACCTGCACCGACGCCATGAGCGTCCCAGCGCTCGCAGCCGGGGCCTTGACCGGTGCGAGCAGCGGGACGTCGCCGGCTCCGGGCTCGATGGTCTGGGTGGCGGTGCAGTCAAAGGAACTCTGGCCTGCGCCCGCAGGCGTGCAGCTCCAAGCGCTCGCATTGGCCCGGCCCCCCGTCGCGGTCGCGGCAGTCGTGACTCCGGCGGGGAGGTCCACATGGACGGTGGATAGGCCGGTGGTGGGCAGGCTGCCGATGTTGATCGGGTAGATCACCAGTGTCGTCGTCCCGTCGGTGCCGCCTGCGGTCTGGGTGGCGACCGTCGCGGTGCCGGCGCCGCCGGTCAGGCTGGATGTGGCGGTCATCTGCGCAACGTTGGTGCCGGTCAGCGAGCCGCCGAACCTGATCGAATACGGCCGGTTCGCGCCGGCATCGCCGGGCCCGCCGGCGACCTGCACCGATCCGCCCGCGCCACCGATCGACGACAGCGCCTCCAATGCCGCACCGACATCATCGATGGAGGCGTCGAACGCGAGCGGGATCGTGGTCTGGCCCGCGAACGTCAGGGTGTAGGTGCCGCCGGTCGCGTTGACCGCAACGGTCTGGATCTCCGACGACTTCGGCGCCAGGTTGGTCGGGGCGGTCGCGGCGAGCAGCTCCCACGCCGGCGATGCGGCCTGGGCCGGGCCGGCGGCCATTAGCGCCGTCGCCGTGGCTACCGCCAGCGCACCGATCAGGTTCTGGCGGTGCCGAGCGCGTCGGGGAGCGATGGCGGGCATGGCAGCCTTTCGATTCAGCAGACGACGAACAGACACGAACGGGGCGGGTCTCATGACCGGCCCCCGATCCGAGTGGCGGTGGCAGGTCGGCGCGCGGCCTTGTCGCGCGGAACGGTCAGCCGGACGGTCGCGCTGTCGGGCTCGAGCGCCGGACCGAACCGCGCGGTCAGGACGACCGCCAGCTTGCCCGCCCGCCGCAGCGCACGCCGCCCAGCCGACGACAGGCGAACCGCCAGCCTCACTGTCCCGGCCGCCGTCGCATCTCGCGCCGCCGACAGGACGGTCAGGCGCCGACCCTTCGAGCTGGTCACACCACGCAGCGAGACCCGGCCCGGACGATCAATCTTGACCGCCACGCTCACGCTGCGGCCGGCCGCCAACGCCGCACGCGCCTGACGGGAGACCTTGGCCATCCCGAACGCTGGGCGGCCCGACGAGGGCGACGTTGTCGGTGTGGGCAGCGCGGTTCCAATCGGCGGCGCGAACAACCCCGCCCCCGACCCCTGACAAGCATCGGCAACCGGATCGCACGGCGCCGCCGCCGCGGGCGGTAGCGGGAAGCCGCCACCGATCCGGAAGTCGTAGAGATCGAACACCGCATCGGTGTCGGAGGGGTCGATCCCCGAGATGGTGGCGATGAACACGTCATCACCCGACGCGCTCGCACCGACGATACGCGGCCGCTCATCACCAGCCGTCGCAGCGTTCGCGTCCGGTGTCCCGGCACCAATATCGGCAGGCCCGGTGTTGAGCAGACGCGTCGTGCCGCGCTCCCATGCGTAGATGTTCGTCTTGCCGTCCACGGCGCCGGTGGTCAAGGCGTCCGGGCTGGAGAAGAACACCCGCGTCCCATCCTCTGAAATCGCGCGTGGGGGCGGGGGAGAGTATTTAGTGCCGCTCACCGACAGGACGCTGGTGCGGAAATCCCCGACCGACGGTTCGCCGTCGCGACGGCAGGACAAACACAGGGTCTGGCCGGTGTCGGCGGCGTAGCGGTAGGCCTCGGTGGCCCCGCCGCTGTCATAGCCGACGACGTTGGCCTGCGACTGGAAGATGAGGTGCCGACCGTCCGGAGTGGTCTGCGAGCTCCAGCGGTTCGTGTACCGCGAGTCCCTGACCAGCAGGCCAACGCTGTAGTCAACGGCACCCTTGATGTCGTTCGAACCGACACCGCCAACGAATTTCAGGGTGCCCTGATCCCAGAGATACAGACCCCAGCTGTCGGTGGCAACGTTCTGGTCATAGGTCTTGCCCTGGCCGGCCACGAGCCGGCCGCGAGCGACGAAGTAGATGCGCGAGAGGTCCTCCGATGCCGCGACGACGCCGGCGACGGTCGCTCCGTTGGTGTTGCCGGCCACCGAGCTGGCCGAGATGTCGGTCAGGCCACCAGTGGCGACGTCGTAGACGTAGAGCGCGCAGGGGAAGACCACCCCTTCCGGCGGATTGCCAGCGCATTTGGTGGCGATCGGCAGTGAGCCAGGGTCCGAGGTGAGGCCATAGTTGGCCATGAACACGACCTTCGAACCGTCGACCGACGCGCCCTGATAAAACGCATCACGATCGGCCACCGTGCCGTTCACCGACGTCTTGTTGCCCGATACCTTGATCGTGGTGTTGCCCTCGCGCAGGAACAGCGCCTGCTTGCCGGCGTCGTTGCCATCGTTGCTCGTCGCGGTGAAAAAGACCCGCGACCCGTCCGAGGAGATCGCCCTCCACGGCATCGAATAGGGGAAATCGTCGCCGAATCCTCCTGCCCTCACGTCACCGCCGGGAGCGGCCGCGTGT
This sequence comes from Solirubrobacteraceae bacterium, assembly GCA_045805505.1. Taxonomy (GTDB): domain Bacteria; phylum Actinomycetota; class Thermoleophilia; order Solirubrobacterales; family Solirubrobacteraceae; genus BP-464. The sequence continues at coordinate 7,638 of JBJMLA010000072.1, read as the reverse complement.
GCGGTGGTCCCGTCGGGCAGCACGCCGACGTCGCGCAACGTGCCGTGATCGGAGACATACAACCCGGAGTTATTGAGCCCCGGATACCGGTAGCCGGCCCCGTCGTTGGGCCAGAAGACCACGGTCTCGCAGTCCTCGGAGGCCCCCTGCACCCCGTAGCCGCCTTGCAACGGCAAAGGGAGGCTCGCCACGTTGGACGGGACGACCGGCGTCAGCAACTCATAGCTGCCATCAGCATGCCGTGTGAACAGGTTGGTTCCACTGTGGTCACGCGGCGCCGTCGGTGTGTCGGCCGTAAGCGTCTCCGGGCTGGCCACCACACTGCAGGACGCGTCGGGCGAGACGTACTGGATCCAGCCGGAATACTCAGAGACATTGGACGGACCAGTCAGCTCCTGCTGGGGGGGCGAGGTCTGGGCCGAGGTCCAGCCGGAGCCGGTGCGCGTCGCGGTGTACGAGACAGTGCCGCCGGCGGTCGAGGTCGGCGTGCCGTAGGAGATCGGGTAGAAGATGCGGTTGCCGTCGGGCGCCGTCTGGTAAGAGACCTGTTCGCCCGTGCCGAAGAGCTGAAAGCGCCCGACGTAGCCGGGAGTGCCCTTGTCGGCGGGGGAGACGAGCTCGGGCTTGCGGGTGTCGAAGACGCCTGCGGTGTTGGCGGTGGTGAAGGGCAGGTCGGTGCTGGTGGTGGTTCCGGTGGCGTTCTTGGCGACCAGCCGCGCGTGATAGGTGGTGCTCGGCTGAAGTCCGGTGAGGATCTCCTGGACAGCCAGGTAGCCGCTACCCGAGCCGATCGGCCGGAACAACACCGGGATGCTGTTGCCGTACGCGGTGGTGGTGCCCCATTCGAAGCGGTAGCTGGTCGCCTGATGCTGCGGGTTGATCAGCGCACTGAGGGTCACGCGGTCGGTCAGGGGATCGGCGATGACCTGCGACAGCACGGGCGCCGCAGCAGTGGTCGTGAACGTCGCACTGGTCGAGGTGGCCGAGGTGCTGGTCGCCGCGATCAGCCGGACGGCATAGTCGGTGTTGGGCGTCAGGCCGGTCACGTCCTGGCTGACCGCATGCGCGCCGGCGGTGGTGCCGAGCGTTCCGTCGGCGGCCAGCGGGGCACGGGTCCACGTCACGCCGTTCGAGGAATACTCAAAGCGGTAGCTGGTGTTGTAGCCGGGGCCGCCCGGGGACGGGGTCGTCACCGACCCGGTGAACGTCGCGGTGGTCTGGGTGACGTTGCTGATGACCGGCGTGGTGACGGTCGGCGCCGGGACAGGGCCGAGAACGAAGACCGTCGAGACGGAAGCCCCGGTCGAGAGGTAGGTGCGGTGATTGGCCGGGTCGAGCGCGAGGCCGGTCGCGCCGGCGTTGTTAGTGGTCAGCTCGGCGTTGTCGGGCGGCGAGGTGGTCTGCAGGGCGCCGGCGGCGGTGAACTCCTTGACCTGGACCTTGCTGTCTGCCGTGAGCTGCGCGACGTAGAGGTGGCCGTCGGTAGCGTCGCGAGCGATCTGGGTCGCCTTGTTGGTCCCCGACGTCTTGGTCAGGTGGCCGGCCGCGAACTCTGACGCACTGGTGGCCGCAGCATTGATCTGATGGACCCGGCAGATCGCCGTCGCCGAGCAGCTCGGGGTATCGGCGACGAACATGTTGCCGGCGGCGTCGAGGACGATCGACGTTGGCTGGCTGAACTGGCCGGCCGGCGCGTTGGTGCCGGGCGCGGTGCCCGCCGCACACGACGTGGTGCAGGTCTCCAGGGCGGGGGTGCCGCCGGGGTTGACGTCCCAGCCGATGCCGCGCTCGAACGTCACACCGCTGACCAGGCCGCTGTTGAACGTCAGGCTGAACTCATCGACGCGGCGGTTGGTACCGGCCGCGACGTAGACGTGCCCGTCGACGGGGTTGATGGCCAACCCGAGCGGGGTATTGTTGGGGAAGTTGCCGGCCTGCGCACCGAAGGCCGCCGGAGCCACGCAGCTGGTGGTGCAGAACTGCAGCGAGGCGACCGCGTTGTTGAGCACACCCCAGCCGAACGCGCCGGCGAAGTCGCCCTGCGCGGTGTAGACGCTGACGCGCCGGTTCGTCTGGTCATAGACATAGACGCGCCCGGAGGTCTGATCGATGGCGATGCTGCTGACCGCCGTGCTCAGCGATCCCGGCCCCGTGGCCGGCGTCGTCGACGCGGCCTTGCACTGATCGGCCGGGCTCGAGACGGCCTTGCAGATCTCATAGCCACCGCCGACGACCGGGGTCGCCGGTACCGCCGTCCTGGGTGATCCCGTCAGGTTGGTGGCACTGGTGGCAAGCTGAAGGACATCGTTGCCGTCAAAGATCCCACCCGAGAAGGTGAACGTGTACGGGTTGGTGCCGCCGGCGCCGCCAGGGCCACCCGTCACGACGATGTCGTCGTCGCCCACGCCGGGCAGGGCGTTGAGGAACCCCTGCACCGTCGAGAAGGTGGCGTTATAGGGAATGCCGGTGCTCAACGTGACACCGGTCGCCGTGCCGGTCGCGGCGTTCGAGAGCGTCAGCGTCCCGGCCCCGACCGTGGCGATCGTCGTGTTGGCCGGGATGTTGGCCCCCGAGATCGCCTGGCCGACAGAGAAGAACCCCGTCGTGGTCGCGACGTTTGACACCGTCGTCGTGCCGTTGAGATCACCGGTCAGCGTTGCCCCGACGAACTCGGTCGCCGTCGACGTCGCGACGATGGTTCCCGTCGCCGCCGCCGACAGCGTGACCTGGTTGCCGTTGACCGCTGTGACCCGCGAGTTCGCCAGCCCCGTGCCACCCGAGTACGTGTCACCGACGTGGTAGCTGCCAAAGCCCGGGCTCAACGTCACCGTGTTCGAACCGCTGGTGGCCGTCGCCGCCCCTGTCCCGGTCTGCACCGCCAGCGTGTAGAAGCCACCCGTCGCGTTGACCGTCACCGTCTGCTGCTCATTGATGGCCGAGTTGTCCTGGCCCTCCCACACCACGTCACGGCCGAACGTGCGCACGAACGCGCCCGCCGCGTCGAACTGCTGGACCCGCGCATTGCTGTCAAACAGATACGTCGAGCCGGCCGGCACCCCACCGTTGCCGCTGGTGTTGACTGCCAAAGCGCCCGGAACGAGAAAACTGCCGCCCAGCGCCGCGTTACCCGGACGCTGCGTGCCCAACGTCGCCGTCTGCACCGTCTGCTCGGCCGAGCCGACCCCCGACAACGCAAACAGCGCCGCCATCACCAAGGCCACCGAGAAGAAGACGCCGGACGCCCGCAGACGAAGACGCCCCCCACGACCCTCGCTGCGAAGCGGCTTGAAGAGAATGCCCATCAGACCGTCCCCCCCGTGAGCGCACTGACGGCGGCTCGTGGTCCATAAGTGCCCTTACGGACCAAACCCGCAGCCGGCGCCAGGCGCGCCTGGAGGAACCGGATCGGCGAGTACCGCCGCGCGGTGGAGGTCGGCGAGGGCTGCGGGCTGCAGCCCTCGAGGGGCGCGGCAGGCGTGGGACGCGGCATGGGTGCGGTCTCTCTCCTTGACCTCCGAGCCGGGGGTGCGGCTCTCGGGCAATCCGTTGCCGGGGGTCGCGCCCGACATCTCTCTTCGACCACCGTGCTTCCTTATGAACACACGGCCGTTCCTAAGTTCGGCGCTGACCGTAGAACCGGGCGTACCTGAAAGTCAAGGTTAATTTTGCGCGATCCCCAAAAAACCCCGAGGAGTGGGAGGTTTTTGGTGCGTTCGGGCACCTCGCCACTCCCCCGTCCTGCGTCATTGGACACATCTGGGTCCCGCGTGCGCGGGTATACGTGCGTGTCCGCTCGTGCGGCTTGCTTGCTCCGCGCGGTTGCTGCACGACCGTCACCGCCGAGATTCTGCGACGCGGCCGCCCACTGAAACAGTGGCCTTGGGCGGAGCTGCCGCGCCTCCTCGCCGAACGGATCGGCGAGCCGGTCTGAGTCCGCGTAGAGAGGCCAACGACACGGCGACGTCGGGCCCGGCGGGCGTGTGCGAACAGCGCTCGACGCTCATCCTCGCGGCGCCGGGAGGCGACCATGGACCGGAGTGGCGAGCGTGTGGCACATGAGCCGGTCATCGGCCAAGCGACGCTCCCAGGCGCGCTGCGCCCGCAAGCGCCACCCCACCCGCGGCAAGCACATACTCCGATTCCAGGACCGCGCCCACGATCACGACGGCGATCGCGCCCACCATGAGCGCGACGGCCATCACCAGCCGCACGCGGCGCTCGGTGATGGCCAGGGCGGCAAGGCGCCGTGACGTGGCGGCGGTGCTGGCGTCGCCGGGCCTGTCCGCGCGTGAGTGTGCTGGGTTCCTCGAAGCCATCGGTTTCCGTTGCCAGGTTGGCCGCTACCTCCTGCTGTAGCGCCCTAGCGGTCCCCGTGGTGGTGAGGAGTTCATCGCCGGCCCGGGCAGGTCCGAGCCGGCAGCGCGGGATGCCTCCCGCTATCACCGCTCGACGTGACGCTCGACACCATGGCCGCATCACTCATCTCGAACAGATGTTCGCAAGGCTACGAGGGCGTCCGGATGGACCGAAGCGCGACCACGCGGTGCTGATGCCCGGGCGCGCCGGCACGGTGACGGCGCGGATGCCAGCGGATCGAGATCGCGATCGCCACGCCGGCAAGCGCGCTCGGCGCAGCCGGCCTGACCGGATGCGCTTCAAGGAGCGCTTCGGCGGCGTCGACGTCATCAGCCCTGCGGCTGGCGCGCGCCGAACGGCTGGCCCGCCCGCCAGGAGCGGCAGGCGGCGGTCGCGGCATTCGGCTGTGCGCCGGACGGCGGGGCCGCCGAGATCAGCCAGCGGCCAGCGTCGCCGCCCCGCTATGAGAGCTCGATGCTGGGCATCTCGGCGCGGCTGGCGACCCTGGACTGGTAGGCGGGCCGGCTCAGCCGTCATATCCTGGCCCGTCCGGCATCGGAGGCCCTCGAGACGTTCTCGCTGGCGTATAACCGGCTGATCCTCGTCGCCCCGACGCCGATCCTGGAGAAGGCGGGGCGGGCCGGCGTCCTGCGTGACCGCCTCGGCGAGCGCAGATGAGGCCGCGTGGCAGCGTGTGGCAGGCGATGCGCGGAGAGTTCACGCGCCTGTCCCGCGAGAAGTCCTGCGCGCGAAGATCGGTGACGCAGAGCAACCACCATCACGGGAGGCCCCACCATCACGGGAGGCCCGACGGCTCGTTGTCGTTTCAGTCCTGCTCGGCGAGCCGCGCGAAGATCGCAGCGATCTCGCGCCCCGTTGCGTCCTCGTCGCCGCGGTCAGCATCGGGGTCCCAGCGCACCGGGTCGGGCTCGTCATCCTTCTCGCGCTGGGCGACCGCGTCGCGGATGGTCTCGCGTGCGAGGCCGACATCGCCCTCGTCGAGGACGACGCCGAGCGCTCCGGCGACGAACTCGATGAACTCGAGATCCTCCTCGTCGTCCATGCCACCGGCGTCGCCGATCTGGCCCCTGGCCCAGCTCTCGAAGTCGCCGACGACCTCGTCCCATTCGTCAGGGCCAAAGGCCGCCGGGAACCGCTGGCGCAGGTCCCAGAACCAGTCGGTGCTCTGGGTCAGCGAGAAGCCGGTGCGCAGCACGGCCTTGACGGACTGCACGGCGGCGGCGATGTCGACGCCCGGCTTGCCGTCGGCGGCGGCGAGCAGCTTGAGGGCCGAGGGCGCGACCCCTTCTCCCCTGCCCCAGGCATCGGCCCGGCGCCCCACGGCCGAGATCCACCAGCTCTTAAGCTCGACCGGGTGGGCGGCGCGGTCGATCAGCTCGAGGACAACCAGCAGCCGGGCGTCGAAGTCGATCGTGCCGGCAGGCCGGTAGTTCAGCCCGCTCCAGGATGCCGGGACCGCGACGCGCTGCAGTCCCGGAGCCTCGTAGGTGCGCCGCAGGGCGGTGGCGAGGGCGGCGAGCATTCCCTTGCTGGGCGGGCGCCCGGCGGAGAACGCGATCTGGATCAGCCATTCGACCTGCTCGAAGAACACGGCGGCGGCGACGAGCTCGGCCAGATCGGCCGGGTTGTCGCGCAGGAGGTCGGCGACGAAGTCGACGATCGAGGGGTCGTGGGGTTCGACGAGGATCCCGGGCGGGTCAAACCAGTCGGTCGCATGGCGGGTCTTCAACAGGCTGTCGTCGAGTGCTGCGAGGGCACGCCGAAACGCTGCGTCGGTCAGCGTCAGGCCGCGGGTGCGGCACAGCGACTCAAACGCGCTCTCGGCGTGCTCGAGGCCCAGACGGCGCGGCAGGGTCGCGACGACGAGCAGCAGGGCCCGGCCGTGGTCGTCGATCTCCTGGGCGAAGGCGTGCTTCCAGATCCGGTCGGGGTGATCGAGCGCGTCGGCGGCGAAGGCGACATAGTCCTCGGCGTGCCCGGCGTCGAGGGCCGGCCCGCCGAGGCCGGTGATCCACTCGATGATGCGCGGCTTGTAGTTGGGGTGGTCGATGATGCGTTCGTAGGCGTCGCCGGCCAGCAGCTGGCGGCGGGCGGCCGGGCCGACGAGCGGTGAGTGGTAGGCGTGGTTGGCGAAGATGCGCGCACGGTCCAGCCGGCTGTAGCGGGGCATCTCGAGCAAGAACCGTCGCTGCTGGATGCCGGATTGCTCGAGACGCTCATAGACCTGGCGGGCCTGACGCAGGATGTACTCGCGCGTGGTCAGCACCAACAGGGTGGTGTTTCGCCGGCCGGCGCGGCTCATGAAGTCGAGCAGGCGACGGTCCTCGTTCTTGGCGAACCGCTCGGCGAGCGCGGTGCGGCCGAGGAAGTCGTCGTAGTAGAAGATCTGCTTGGCGCCGTCGTCGAGCAGGTCCCAGCCCTGCTCGATGTCGTTGGAGATCTCGACGGGCTCATAGCCGTCGAGGATGGCGTCGGCCAGCAGGATGCGCGCCAGGGTGGTCTTGCCGACGCCGGGTCCGCCGGCGATGACGAGCACGTGCTGCTCGCGCAGCCGGCCGCGAGCTTCGGGGAACGCGGTGCCCGGCACGTAGCGGGGCATGGCCTCGGCGATCTCCTCGATCAGGGCGTGGCTGCGGTGGATGGTGCCGGAGTGCAGCAGCGCGGCGAGCTGGGTGCCGCCCGTCAGCCAGAGCTTGACCTGGCGGCGCTCGACGTCGGGGTGACGGTCGAGCAGGCCGTCGAGATCCTCGGCGCCCAGGATGTCGGCAGGCGAAGCGATCCAGGGGCCGAGCGCCTCGGCGAGCTGCTGCTTGCGGTGGGCGCTCAGCGGCTGGGAGGTGACGAAGCGGTAGCTGCGCGGGGCGGGGTCGAGCCGGCCGAGCCGCTCGCGCTCGCGGCGGGCGGCGGTGAGCAGCACCGGGAAGCTGCTGCGCAGGTAGTGCTTGCACTGCACGACATCGGGTGGCGTCTGGCCGTCGGCGAGAAAGCGCAGGTCCACGCCCTGGTCGGCCCCGCGCAGGAACGTCTCGTAGCGCCGGCCGTCCTCGGCGCCGAGCAGGTCGGCGACGAAGCGCTCGAAATCGTGATCGGAGAAGTTGGCGAAGTTCCGCACGTACGACATTGTGGACAGGACGCGCCGCGCGCCGACGCCGCTGTGAGACGACCGACCGTCGGCGGCGGTCCGGGCCGCCGGCCGGACCGGAAGCCGGGGCCCGCGGGCGGGCCGGGCGCGCCTGCCGCGCCGGGCGGACCGGGCGGCCG